>CAYMHU010000003.1:163711-195776 GCA_964390335.1 uncultured Granulosicoccaceae bacterium
GGCAACGCATCAAATAAATCGGCAACCAGTCCATAGTCGGCCACTTGAAAAATGGGCGCCTCTTCGTCTTTATTAATGGCAACGATAACTTTGCTGTCTTTCATGCCTGCCAAATGTTGGATTGCGCCTGAGATACCAACCGCCAAATACAAGTTAGGTGCAACCACTTTACCGGTCTGGCCTACCTGGTAATCGTTTGGTACAAAGCCCGCATCAACAGCTGCGCGCGATGCACCAACTGCAGCATTTAACTTGCCAGCAATATCATCTAACATGGCGAAGTTTTCACCGTTTTGCATACCACGGCCACCTGATACAACGATATCGGCACTGGTGAGTTCTGGCCGGTCAGACGTGGATAACTCTTGTCCAACAAAACTAACCAGATCACTGGCTTGCGCTGCAGCTACAGTTTCTACTGCTGCACTGCCACCGGTTTCAGCAACGGCATCGAATGACGTTGTACGAACCGTAATCACTTTGACCTTGTCGCTACTTTTAACGGTTGCCATGGCATTGCCAGCATAAATAGGACGAATAAATGTATCTTCCGATTCAACCGATGTGATATCGGAGATTCCTGATACATCCAATAACGCTGCCACTCGCGGCATCACGTTTTTACCTGACGCAGTAGCCGCAAATAGGATATGGCTGTAGTTGTCTGCAAGGCTAACAACTAATGCCGATAAATTTTCCGCAAGCTCGTGCTCGTAGGCAGCATCGTCGCAATGCAATACTTTACTAACGCCATCAATGTTTGCAGCACTGCTGGCAACATCACCCGCGTTGTGTCCCGCAACCAGTAAATGGATATCGCCGCCAATGGCTTTTGCCGCAGCTACAACGCTTAATGTGGCTGGACGCAGGGCACCGGCTTCATGTTCTGCAAGAATTAAAATACTCATAATTGTTCTCCGGCGCTTAAATGACTTTGGCTTCGTTACGAAGTTTGTCGACTAACTCGGCAACACTGCTCACAATGACGCCTGCTTCACGTTGTGGTGGCTCGTTAACTTCCACAACCGATAAACCACTGCTGGTATCAACACCTGTATCAGCTACTGGAATGACTTCCAGCGGCTTCTTTTTGGCTTTCATGATGTTCGGCAACTTGGCATATCGTGGTTCGTTAAGGCGAAGATCGGTTGAGATGATGGCTGGGCTTTTAACGCTAATGGTTTCAAGACCTGCATCAACCTCGCGAGTGACTTTTAAGGTATCGCCCTCTACAACAACTTTCGACGCAAAGGTTGCCTGGGCCATTCCCGTTAGAGCGGCAAGCATTTGCGCTGTCTGATTGTTATCGCCATCAATGGCTTGCTTACCAAGCACGACCATACCGGGAGCTTCTTTCTCGATAACATGCTTAAACAACTTAGCAATAGCAAGCGGTTCAAGCAGTTCATCGGTTTCAATCAAAATGCCACGATCGGCGCCCATGGCCAAGCCGGTGCGGATGGTTTCTTCGCTTTTCTTGGTGCCAATTGACAGCACAACAACTTCTTCAGCGTTACCCGCTTCTTTAATTCTGAGTGCTTCTTCTACTGCGATTTCGTCGAACGGATTCATCGACATTTTTACGTTATCCAGCTCTATGCCGGACTTATCAGCTTTGACACGCGCTTTTACGTTGTAATCCAGCACGCGCTTGACGCCTACAAGTATTTTCATTATTTGAGAACCTCAGAAAATCGATCGGGTAAAGCCCGATTTTACCCGTTTTTTATCTCTCGGAGAGCAAGAAACACGGAAAGATTGGCGTGAGTCGCGCTTTGTAGGTCGTTCCTAAACTAGCCACAACTAACACCCTGTTGGAGCCAGTGAGATTCCACAGCCAGACCCTACACACCAATATCTTCGTTCCACAACTCTGGCTTGTTACGGATGAATGCTTCCATCAGTTCAATACACTCGGCATTGTTGACAATCTCTACCTTTACTCCCCGGCTATTGACGTAATTTTCGGGTCCCTGGAAGGTCTTGTTCTCCCCGACAACAATATGCTTGATGCCATATAGCAGTGCAGCGCCGCTGCACATATCGCACGGCGATAATGTGGAATACAAAATACTACGTTGATACTCTTTGGCACTCAACCGACCGGCATTTTCTAAACAGTCCATTTCTGCATGTCGGATAGCACTGCCCATCTGGACGCGCTGATTGTGACCACGGCCAATAATTTTGCCATCCAGCACCAGCACAGAGCCTATCGGAATTCCGCCTGACGCCAGACCCTTGCGAGCTTCCTGAATAGCAGCTTGCATAAATTCATCGTGATCGCTCATGGCGGCTCCGGTTAATCCAGTTGAATTTGACCATCAACCCGCACGGTAACCGAGCTGGTTCCGGCTTCAATAGCGGGGGCGCTTTCAACCGACATGGCAGAATCGTAGGACGCACCGCGATGCATTGGCCTTGGTCCGCCACCATTGTTGGTATTGATGGATAAATTCACGATACGATATTCAGACGCATCCATGTTGCTTTGTACCAGCAACGCCCGGCGCTTGAATGCATCTAAGGCTTCGTTAATCAGTTTATCTTCAGCTTGCTCTCTGGTAGCGGGTTTGGCGCTCAGTTGCATGCCTTGTACTTGCAATCGTGATTGTAAAAGTTGAATGGCTTTACCAGCCTGCTCAAAGTTATCGGACTTTAATTCGATGGTTTGAGTGGCCGTCCAGCTTCGAATTTTTGACCCATTGCGTTCGTACTGGGGATAAGTTTGGTAATCACGTGTACGTGCTGACACATCTGGAAACGATTGTAATTGCGACAAGGCCCAGTTCATTGTGTTGTTGATCTCGCTGGCAAGCTTTGAGGTGTCTTTACCTTGCGCCTGTGCATTCAAATTGACCGTCATTAAGTCGTTAGCCACCTCGCTACGCGCCGATGCGCTTAAATGGATAACATCATAATGCAGATCGTTATTGTCGGCGCTCACGCTTGCACTGAAGCACGCGCTACCCCAACCAAGCAATAGCCCAACGATTATCCGCTTCACATTACTTCTCCAGTATAGCCGTTACGCCCATACCACCTGCAGTACAAACGGAAATCAGACCCTTGCCACCCCCATTTTCATCGATCATTTTAGCCAGTGTCCCGGTAATGCGCGCACCGGTTGCAGCGAATGGGTGACCAACAGCCAGACTGCTACCATTGATATTCATTTTCGTGGTGTCGATGCTACCCAACGGCGCATCTAAGCCTAATTCGTTTTTGCAGTACTCGGGATCTTCCCATGCTTTTAGCGTACACAGCACCTGGGCTGCAAAGGCTTCGTGGATTTCGTAAAAATCAAAATCCTGCAAATTCATATTAGCTCGCTTCAGCATCTCGCTAACAGCCAATGTTGGAGCCATTAATAAGCCGGCGCCACCAACGAAATCAATAGCGGCTGTTTGAGTGTGTGTGATGTACGCAAGTACGGGCAAACCATGCTCTTTCGCCCACTCTTCGCTGGCCAACAAGACACCCGCCGCGCCATCGGTTAACGGCGTGCTGTTACCCGCTGTTAACGTGCCCTTATCGCTGCGTTCGTAAGCTTTTTTAAGCCCCGCTAATACTTCCACGCTGGTATCAGGTCGCATATTGTTATCGCGGAGCACGCCTGCGCATGGCACCAGCAGGTCATCATAAAAACCGCGCTGATAAGCCGCAGCTGCATTTAAATGACTGGCAACGGCAAGTTCATCTTGCGCCTCACGGGTGATCCCCCACTCCTGCGCCATCAGTTCGCAATGTTGCCCCATACTTAACAAGGTTCGTGGCTCGTTCGTGGACGGTGGTACCGGTTTTAATTCTTTAAAGCCAAACCCTTTAAACAGTTTAAGTCTGGATTTCATGTCGCGCGCTTTACCCAGCTTCACCAGGCGTTGCGAAAACTTTTTACTAAACGAGATGGGTACATCGCTCACGGTATCGCTGCCTGCTGCAATCGCACTGTCTATTTGGCCTGACGCAATTTTGGCCGCAGCAATGGATGCCGCTTGCAAACTGGTACCACAGGCTTGCTGCATGGTTAACGCTGGGGTTCGAGGTGAGAGCTTAGTGCTGAGTACCGCTTCGCGTGCCATGTTCCAATCTTTCGAGTGGCTGATAACAGCGCCCGCATTGACCTCACCTAGCTGCACGCCGTTTAGATCGTAACGATCAACTAAACCGTTTAATACTGTTGACAGCATTTTTAAATTAGACAGGTCGGCATAAGCGCTACCACTTCGACAAAAAGGGGTACGAACACCGCCAACAACGGCCACCGGACGTAATGATTGATTAGTCATGCGCGTTATCCTGATTAGTCTGGTTTATTGAATGAGTCTGCAATGAACTGGTATTAAGCAAGCCTTCATTCGCCAAATAATGCATTGGTCCGCCTGTAAATGGCGCAAAACCGGTTCCAAAAATAATTCCCGCATCCAGCAAATCGTCGTCCTCAACTATGCCGTCAGCGGAAACTGCTTGACACTCATTCAGGAATGGCTTCATTAAGCGTTTTGCTATTTGGTCTCCATAGGCATTATCAACAGCGGCGGCCTGTCTTTCAGCCCGGCCTTTTGACCACACATAAAAACCTTCCCCTGATTTTTTGCCAAGCTTGTTCTCGTCGATCATACCTTGCAACAAATTACGATGTGCTTCGACATCACCCTTTGCCAGGGTTTGCGCTACGTTCATGCAAACATCCAAGCCAACAACATCAGCCAGTTCGATCGGTCCCATTGGCATGCCAAACCGAATGGCAGCCGCATCTATAATTTCTTTATCAATACCTTCAAGCTTCATACTAATGGCTTCCATTAAATACGGAGCCAACACGCGATTAACCAAGAACCCGGGCGAGCTTTTAGTGCGTAGCGGAAATCGATTGATCTGCGAACAAAATGCTGCTCCCCTAACCGTCCAACTATGATCAGTCTGTTCGCCATGCACAACTTCGACTAATGGCATCTTGGCCACCGGATTGAAAAAGTGTAAGCCGATGAGTCGAGCCGGGTTTTTCAGATCTCGGCTTAGTTCCTCCAGCGGCAAGGCAGACGTATTAGTTGCGAGTACTGCATGATCTGCCATGCGTGGTTCTATGGCTGCATACAATTCACGCTTGGCATCGGCATTTTCGTATATGGCTTCGATAATGACATCGGCCCGTGGTACTCCGTTGGCCTCAACATCCGGCATTAAACGCAGCATGGCTGCATCGATCGCTGGTTTTTTCTTCAAGCGTTTTCTAAATAGTTTTTTAGCTCGCGACAATGCCGGCTCGATGTATTTCATTTCTCGATCTTGCAATGTTACTTCCATGCCTTGCAGTACACACCACGCAGCTATATCGCCACCCATGACACCGGCACCGACAACATGCACACGACGCACGTTGAAATCTTCTGATTTACCCAGCTCTTTCATGCGCTCGGTTAAAAAGAATACCCGGCGTAGATTGGTTGCAGTTGGTCCAACCATCAGCTTACCAACTCTGGTGGCTTCCCCATCAAACATACGTACACGATTATCGCGGGCACTTTCCCATAGATCGATCATGTCGAATGGTGCAGGATAGTGTTTAGGATTTGCCTTCTCTGCAGTTTTCTTTCGCAGTATTGCAGCGATTGCTTTACGCAGAGGTTGGCGATTGGTCATGGAAGCTAGAAAGCCGGGGCCTCGACTTTTACGTTTTTTTAATACCGCGCGTCTTGCAGCCCATTTAAGAGAACCAAACTCATCGACCAGTTCATCGACAATACCCACACCGCGCGCGGCACCTGCACGCAACAAACGGCCAGTTAACATTAGTTCTAATCCTTTCAAACCACCGACTTTTTCTGTAAGACGTGTGGTGCCACCCAAGCCTGGAAAGATGCCTAACTTCACTTCAGGAAATCCCACTCGGGTTTCTGGGGTGTTCATCGCAATGATGTAGTCACACGATAAGGCCAGCTCTAAACCACCGCCAAGACAAAAACCATGAATGGCAGCGACCGTGGGGCACTTCAGGTTTTCCAACCGCGAGAACACAGCAAGACCTTGTTTGATTTTATCGGTAGCATCTGATGCGTCTGTGAAGCCGTCGAATTCTCGGATATCGGCACCGACAATAAAACTATCCGGCTTTCCCGATTGCACAACCAGCCCCGCCAGCTCAGCAGCTTCGGCCATATCCATCAGGCGATCCAACTCTAAAAATACCTCGGTACCAAGTGAGTTAGTGCTCTCGCCCGCGCGATCAAGTGTTAACCACAGAATGTTGCTGGAATCGATTTCGTAACGCCAATGGGCGTAGTTTTGTGTGACAGGACTGTTCATATTAAATCACTGCTCATAATAGTTTACTGCTTCAACTAATCCGTTAATGTAAAACGTCAATTGACCGTTTCTGTTGGCTTATTTTATCAAGCCAGATCTGTTTAACGGGGATTAAAATGTGAGATTCGATGACACATACAGCTTGGCTTTGTTTCGATCAGGGTCCCAAGCTACATCAAGCCGCAAATCGGTGTTTGAAATGGATTGCACCTTATACCGTAACCCTACCCCTGCCCGTGTCTTCTGCTGGAGCGGCTTCACATTATCACGCTTATATACATTTCCAATATCAGCAAACAACAACCACCGCCATTCCGGTCGTGCATATAGTGCACTAAGGTACTCGACGTTGAATAGCATCATCACATTACCACTTTTGTAATTTGTTTCCATGCCACGTAATTGCTCTCCACCACCAATATGGTAACTACGTTCGCCAAATGGTGCGCCATCGCTAATACCAATTCGAGCCTGCATGTTCAGGTTTCGAATGCCTCCATTTAACGCAACGTAATTGGCGGCATAAAAATCGGCGCGCGTATACGAAAAATCGGATGCGGTACTGGTATTCGCTATGGTGAGTTGTGCACCGTATACATAACCGCGCCGCCTAAACATATCGTTATGCACCTGCTTATCTTCTGCACCAACGAACAACGCCATGTCAGTACCATCACTAAACGGTCCGGTCCCATCACTGATATCTGAAAACTCTCGCTGCTCATACCGAAAGCCTGCAAACACCCGCAAACCTTGTATACCTTTAGATTCGTTTATCCACCGGGACACCTGAGCACTGAATAATCGGGCATCAGATTGAGCCATGCCAAAAACCTGATTATCCTGCTGCAACTCAAGCTGTCGCCGGTTTGCGCCAATGTTTATCGCAAAACCAAACTTACTGCTAAAGAAACGAGGGATAACATAGTCAAGCCGATTAACATAGCTGAGATTACCACCACCATCGTCCTGCTGTCGTCTTTCAAAGGTCAGTTCGACTAAATGCAAGCGACCAAGAAAGTTATCAGCTCTGACCTGCACGCCTGCGCGGAGTTCCGCATCGGAGGTTCGACTAAGACGCGGTATGGCAAAGTAATAGAACTTCTCTTCAACGTGAATCTGCAGCTCGAGCTCTTCGTTCGCATAAACTAACTCCGCCCACACAGATTTAAATAAACCCAGATCCATCAGGGATTGAATGCTGTCGACAATGTCATCAATTGAGCATGGTGAACCGATTGCTTGATAGAGCTCGCGCGCAATAACCTTACGTTGAGTCACCCGGTTTCCGTGATAGCTGATTTTATCTATGGAGCGGATGCAGTATTGCTCACCGGGAATGGCGTCCGCAGCCAAGCTCACCGATGCCGTTAATAGGTTCAGTAAGCCAAACAACAACCATCGGGTTTGAAAAAACGTTCTCACACAAACAATCTGGACTCTTGCAAGCACCGGAGTGCGCTCGCATCCCTAGTCCATAGAAAGTATCGTGCCTATAAATGGATGTTCACTAGGGTCAGGAAAGACGCTTACAGCGCGGGCAATGCCCGGCCGTCAGTTGTTTTGGCATCATCAGCTTCAAGCTGCTTGACAGCGCTCTGAATTAGCCCGGGTATGGCTTCCATTGTCACGCTATTGACGCTCGAATTTCCCGCGGCTGGACCGCCGTATTGCCTGGCATCCAATTCAGCAAATAGCTCGTGTAACTCGGATGAATTCAACCTATTTGCAACATCTTGAATGTGAGTTGGTGGGTTATCTGGCCAGATCATAGTTCCCCATCCAAGGATGGCGTGCGATATTTTTGACGGATTTCCACCACCGCAAGCTTCGGTTACCCGATCTAATGACGCAGGAGCAGCCGCTCTGCGGATAAAACGTTGCCGCGCGGTCTCTGCCGCATCAGCAGAGCCGGTTATTGCGTTGTTTTTGGCACGTTGTGTATACCAATACCACAACCCGGCAATACTCAACGCCCAGCCTAACAACGCGAGCATGGCAACGTTGCGCCACCATTCAGCGCCAGCCCCAAACTGATTGGATAGGTTCGTGCTGTCAACGTCAGTCGCAATTTGAATCGGGCTCTGTGTGTTATCAACTTCGGCTTCATTGTTTGCCGTTAACGGGACATTACTCGCATCTGCATCGCGTGGAACGGCGGTTGCATCATCACTTTGAGTTTCGGGTGATGGATTGACAACCGAATCACCTACCACGTTCAACACTTCCGCCGGCAGAATGGCAACTTTTGATTCACGCGCTTGTGTATCAAACCATTCAACTCTGATTTCCGGCAATTCCAGTTCACCGGTTTGTTGAGGTATGACAGCCCAAGTAATCACTTGCTCGGCGATAACATTGTTGCCTGAGGTATCCGTGTTTGATGTTGGTGAATCAGCATAAATACTGATGTTGTCCAGCGACGGCACGGGAATATCCGGTAACTGCGTTCCGGCTACACCGCTAGCCTGCAAGCGGATAATACGCGTTACTGGTTCGTCAACTTGAAGTTGATCAATCGGTGTTGACCATTCACTACCCAACAATACTTGTGAGGCCGGTAACCACCAGGAACCGTCACTGGATTGTGGTCGTGGCTGAACATCCAAGGTTATTATGTTTGAGCGGCGCGTTACGCGGCGCGTTCTTGTACGGGTATTCGGAGAGATGGCACGGTCTATAGCCACCGTTGCCTGCAACACAACTTGCGGTAATTCCAGTGGACCGCTTTTTCTTGGGAACACACTGTAGCGGCGTTGCACAACCGCATACTCACGTCCTTCTACCGTTTCTCTAAAGCTTGTATCTTCACCAATTTGCTGAATCAAGGCGAGGTCGGTATCCGGTACGCTCAGGGATCCATCAAGCAACCGAACATCCTGGTAAACCTTAACGGTGTAAATGACTTGTGCTTGTACATAAGGATCGAGCACGTCAACGCTGGTTTCAACAAACAATTCGCGATTTGAACCCGTTGCTGGCTCATCAACCATGAGGATGGCTGTTCGGGACGCCTGCGAGCCAACTTGAATGGGCTCTATAGTTAACACCCCCGAGCGTTTCGGAGTCAGCTCCAATATCCATTCAACAATACTGGTCCGCTGCCCATTAATGATATTGACCTGTCGCGAACTGGACCGTCTGTTGACATCAAAGTCAGTCTCCAGGTTACTGGTATCGAGTTCTTCGTCCATCCCTACTGCTCGAACCGTTAGGATGACTGTTTCATCAGCACCAATTTTCTGCGCGTCTAACGCGATATCAACTCGTTGTCCTTGCGCTGATGCATTTAGCGAAAAACCAAACAGCAGTATCAATGCACACAGGTATACATATTTACCAAGGTTTAGCACTGTCTCGTACCTCAGGGTAGTCCGTCATGTGTCGGTTCTGTAGTTTTCGTTGTAACAAGCCAGCAGGGTCATCAGGGATCTGACGCAACCATTGTTCGGTTGCTTGCTGCTGCTCAGTAAGCTGATTATTGGTGCTGGAGCGCGCGTCAGCATTCGATTGCTGATCGGATAGCTGATTCGATTGCGACTGTTGATCTGCCTCATCTTTATCTCGCTCTGCCTGCATGGCCTCTGCGGCTTTTTGATCTTCGGCCTGTTGTGCCTCAGCACTACTTTGAGCCGCACTCTGATCTTCTTGCTGACCCGATTGAGAAGCGTTTTGTTGTTGTTCCGATGACTGACTGTTCTGTTGCTGTTCTTGTGATTGACCCTGCTGCTCTTGAGATTGTCCTTGCTGCTGGTCTGGTGGTTGTCCTTGCTGCTGATTACCAGAGTCTGAATCCTGCTGCTCGCCATCTTGCTGGTTATTTTGCTCACCACTTTGCTGTTGTTGTTTCCACAATTGTTCAGCGATCTCCTTATTGTGCTTGGCATCGTCATGTTCCGGATCGAGCTCTAACACTTCATCGTATAAATTTAAAGCTTGCTCATAGTTACCTGCAAGCACCTCGGCATTTGCACGATTATATTGCGCACTCACCATGCCGGGCGTGGAACCCGTGGCTTGCGCCTGCTCATGCTGCCGGGAAAACGATTCTGACGCTGCTTCATAATCCCCTTGTCGATATTCACCTATGCCTTGCCACGCTGCATCAGGTGCTTCCTGCACCAAAGTATCAAAGTCTTCCTGTTCAAGATGCTTTGCTGCGCGTTGCTCTGGAGAGGACCATAAATTACGCCAATCGAAGGCCTGCACATTAAAAGACGCTAGTAGCATTAACAACGCAAGGATTAACTGATATACGCGCATCACCACATAACTCCGCGACGAAATAACAACAATGCAACAATAAGCAACCCCAATACCGCATACGAGCCAAACTCGACCCAATATTTTTGCGTTAGTTCTTGTTCAGTCGCATCTTCAACAAGCTCAAAGCTTGCAAGCACTCGTTTGAGTGCGTTGATGTCTTGCAAACCCGTGCTAATATCCGAATAAATACCTCCACCTGTGCGTGCAAGAGATTTCAATGCACCTGTTTGCAACTGAGGCACAACCACAGATCCGGAAGCACTTTGCACGAACCGGCCATCGTCAGCACGCAACGGGGCACCTCGCTCAGTACCTACTCCAATTACAGATAACTTGTGCCCGGCATCTTTGGCAACGGTGGCCGCGTTGAAGTCTCTCGCCCCTACTTCGCTATCAGTGATCAGTACAATATGCCCCTGCTGCACATTGGCTTGCTCAAACAACTCAAGCGACTTTTCAATCGCCAAGTCGATGCGGCTGCCCTGTACCGGCATGATGGCAGGGTCTAAAGACTCAACAAAGGCTTCAATGGTGTTTGCATCGGCGGTTAAGGGGCTAACAACATAAGGGCGTTCGGTGAAGGCAATGAGCGCAACTTGAACGCCATCCGCGTTTTTTAATAAGTCAATTAATTTAAATCGACCGCGCACCAATCTAGAGGGCTTAATATCGTCCGCGACCATAGAAGCCGATAAATCGAACAAGACCACTTGCGCTGGTTGGGCCTGAAATAATGGTTTTTCCTGTTCCTGCCAGACAGGTCCTGCCAACGTTATTAACGTAAGTAACCAACCAAGCAACAGCCACCATGTGCCGTTGTAACGCTTGTAGCTACCCGGCTCGAGTACATGCGGTTGCAAGGCAGGATCGACAATATGTTCCCAACTACTAGCACTCAATTTTTGCTGGCGTAGCCACCACGCGCAGACTAGCAGTGGCAATAAACCCAGCAGCCACAATGGCCGAACAAACTCTATGCTGAGATCAGGCACGCCCCAACCCCAATTGCGTGCGCCGAGTGAACGCCCAAAGCACGCTCAACAGTAATGCTGCGCTCAAGGGCCACACAAAAAGCTCTCTTAACGGACGAAAATCGAGATCATCTTTATCAGTTGGCTCCAAGCGATCGATGTCACGGTAAATACTTTCGAGCTCGCGCTGGTCTCTTGCGCGAAAATATTGTCCTCCGGTTTGCGCCGCGATGGTTTTTAGCGTCACTTCATCGATTGCACTTCTGCGCGAACCGAATGCACCACCAAATATGCTACCCGCGCTGTCGGAACCCACACCGATGGTATAGATACGAATATCGTTTTCTGCCGCAATTTGCGCAGCATCAATTGGGTCGACGGCACCTTCCGAGTTTTCACCATCGGTTAACAAGATGAGAACCCGCGACTCTGCCGGTCTGTCCCGAAGTCGTTTTACACCCAAGCCAATTGCATCGCCTATAGCAGTTGATCGGCCAGCCAGACCAACAACTGCCTCATCAAGAAAATGCTGAATGGTTTCGTGATCATAAGTTAACGGTGATTGTACATATGCGTTAGAACCAAACATAATTAACCCGATTCTGTCGCCGGAGCGGCGCGCAACGAAATCGCTGGCCACGTATTTAACCACTGCCATACGCGTAACTCGTTGTTGACCGGAATATAAATCTTGCTCATTCATACTGCCGGAGATATCAATGCACAGCATTAAATCGCGGCCCGATATAGGCATTCCAACAGCCTCCCCAAAAGATTGCGGTCTTGCCGCTGCAGTAACCAAAGCCATCCACATTAACGCCAGAATCAAACCGCTTAAGAGCGCTTTACCAGATTTAGTCGCACCAGCCTGTACATGCTTAAACGGCTCAAGAGTCGGCACACGCAACGCGCGATCGCGCACTTGACGAACTGCTGGTAATAAAAAGTAAACAAGAATCGGCAATGGCAGTGCAAACGCAGCCCAAGGCCATGCCCACTCTATATTCTGAGGTATCAACTAATTACCCTTACTGCTTTGGTTGAGCTGAACATCAACACCAAGTTGTTGCGAAGATGATGGTTCAGGTGCATTGGCTGAACGAGGTTGATGTGTAGGCGCTGCAGCAATCAACGTTTCCAGAGAATTGAATAAGGACTGCATATCATCGGGCGGAATACTCGCGGTTTTTTGATACGGATACTCTATAAGTAATCGCCCCATGCCCTGCGTGAACACCGGTTTTGCACACACGTCATCAAGCTTTGCTAACCATGTATCCCCGTGCAAGGCAGCAACGTTTTCTCTTGGTTCAGCTACCAGCATCACCTTCCGCGCAAGCGTTGAACAACGCGCCAGAAGCTCATTTGAAGACTGAGTGACCACATCATCGCGTATGGAGGCTAATTCCGCTTTGGCTTCCCGGTGCCACAGCATACGCTTGTAACGCCGTTCAGAAGCTGCTTTGATCTGGCGCACAGCCACTAATAGCAAAGCACAAACAATGGCAAACGCAATCCAACCCCACGGAATACCGCCACTGACCTCCGGGATGTCAACGTCCCGCAATTGTTCCAGCAATGCGTTTTGATCATTCATCCGGTTGCCTCGGGGTCAAGTTGACTCAGGTCTGGCTGCCTATGAATAATACGAACTACGCTATCCAATAGATTGTCGCTGGATTGCACCTTAAAATATAAATGATTATGTTTTGCGAAAAATTGCTGCACGCTTTGCTGATGTTCGACTTGCTGTTGTGCGTATTGGCTTTTATTAGTTCTACTACCAGTATCAATTGCGAGCGCAGTATCGGAAGTACTGTGCATTGGCTTTACAACGTATCGACCACTAGAAGGCAATTGGGTTTCCAAAGTATCCACAATGTGCACAGCAACAATATCTAAGCGCTGCAATAGATTACCCATTGCCAATTGGGTTTGCTCGTCAAAGCCAACAAAGTCGCTTAATAAATATACCGTGCTACCTGAGTGAACCGCTTTTCGCAAGCGCGATAAACTATCACTCAGTTGATTGCTACCACTGCTTGGTTCACGCGATTGCGCTTGCACAATACCGCGAAACAAATTCATTAAGCCACGTCGCCCGGACAAAGGCCGCACTTCGGTGTGCCAATCATCGGTAAACACAAATCCACCAACACGATCAAGATTGGCAACGGAGTTCCACCCCAACAAAGCACTGAGCCGCGCAGCCATAACTGACTTAAACATACCTTGGGTTGCAAATCGCATGGACGAACGCATATCGATAACAATCATTATGGGGCGTTCGCGCTCTTCAACAAACAGCTTGGTATGCGCCTTGCCAGTTCTGGCGGTGACTTTCCAATCGATCATACGCACATCATCACCGGCCTGATATTCGCGCACTTCAGCGAAATCCAGGCCCCGACCCAGCTGCCGAGACATACTGGGTCCGGCTACTTTAGAGTGCGATTTCTTTTTAGTATTGCGCCGCAAGGCTTGCGCTTGATCTCGTAGCGCGACTAGTTCATCGACCGATGTGCTAACAGGCGACTCGAATTGGTATCCGGATGGCGTACCCGTTTTAACAGCAGAGTTTAGTGAATTTGATGTCGCTGATGCACCGAACCAACGATTAACGAATGCAAACACAATAACTCACGGAACAGCAATAAGTTGTAATAAGCGATCAACAATATCAGCTGCGTTTACGCCGTCTGCTTCAGCTTCGTAAGACAATAATACGCGGTGGCGCAACACATCATGAACAACAGCCTGCACATCAGCAGGAGACACATAGTCGCGGCCTTCCAACCATGCGTTTGCCCGCGAACAAGCATCAAGTGCAATGGTTGCTCGAGGGCTTGCACCGTATGCTATCCAACGACGCAATTCCATGGTGTGCTGCTCTGGAGTACGCGTTGCAGTCACTAATCGGACTATGTAGTCTTCTACGTTATCGGCCAAATGCACATCCAGCACTTCACGCCGTGCATCGAACACAACACTACTGGCAAGCTTGGTTTTACTCTGTTCCGGTGTTTTATGACTGAGCGCATGAGCCTCTTGTCGGACTAGCCGCAAAATTTCTGCCTCCCGAGACGCATCGGGGTAATCGATAACAACATGCATTAAAAAACGATCGAGCTGCGCCTCGGGCAACGGGTAAGTACCCTCTTGTTCAATAGGATTTTGTGTTGCCATTACCATAAACAATTCTGGTAATGCATAAGTTTGATGACCAACTGAGATTTGCTGTTCTGCCATTGCTTCAAGCAACGCAGACTGAACCTTCGCAGGCGCACGGTTAATTTCATCTGCAAGGATCAGATTATTAAACAAGGGCCCGCGTTGAAATACGAAAGAACCGTCAGTGGGACGATACACTTCAGTTCCGGTTAAATCAGCCGGTAGTAAATCGGGGGTAAATTGAACGCGTTGATAGTCGGCATCAATGTTATCAGCCAATGCTTTAATTGCGCGGGTTTTGGCTAATCCCGGAGCTCCTTCCACGAGTAAATGGCCGTCAACCAATAATGCTATTAGCATCCGATTGACCAGAGTCTCCTGCCCGATAACCGATTGTTCTAATGTTTGCTTTAAATACTCTAGCGACTCTCTGACTTGCATTGCTTGTTTCAAAAATGTTGGTGACCGAACCCTGAAGCTGGTCATTCTACTTTATTAGCCCTTATCTATGGCCCAAATTACTGGATTACCTCTACGGATAAACTTCTGGTAATACCCTCGTAGGTAGCCTTGATTGAAGATTCACCGAGCCGCACTGGAGTGATCGTTAAGTCATCATTATTCAAGCTAATCAACACACTGTTCCCCTGTTCTACCGTCCAAATTGTGCTGGCAGTCTTATCGTCAGTCCCGCTGTAAGTAGCACCTGTGGAAACTTTTAATCCGGTATAGGCCCCGTTGCCCAAACTCAATTCCAATGAGCCTGATTCATTAAAGCTTATTTGGTCAGAGTCTCCAGTGGAGCCTGCCTCCAGCACCACAACGGATTTGGGTGACGAGAATAAATTCCCACACGATGCCGTGACCGATGTGTTGCCCGCTTCGAGCCCGGATAATAGACCGGTAGCACCTACCACGCTTGCGACAGATTGTTCTGCCGGCACCTGCCACTGAACGTGCGATGTAATATCGGTAAGCTGCTCGACACCATCAATAACGTAGCGCCCCACGGCAGTAAGATCTATAAATTCATTTTCCTCAAGAGCAACCGTTGCATTTTGAATAATAACTTCGTTTAGATTATCGTTTATATCAATCGTTCTGGAGCCAGTGAATTCGCCGACTGTGGCTACCAGTTCTAACGCGCCAACGTTAACCGCGTTAATACTAACCTGTCCTTCCGTCACATTAGTGAAGGAGCCAAGCTCAGCGCTATCGATACTCCATGACACCGCTTTTAGTACACGTGTTGAATCCGAAAAGTCGCCCAATGCAGTGTATGCAGCGGGCATACAACGATCTATTGCTTTATCTCCAACAATCGAATTAATACCAACCAGTGCTGCATCCGATACGGTTAACTCAAAGTCCGGTGCCACAATGCCGCCAATACTAACGCCAACACGAACTGAACCTGCAGTGTGAGTTTGCAACACACCATTTTCATTGATAGTAGCCACGGCTGGATTGTCGACTGACCAAAGCCGATTTTCGCCGGAAACTGAAATTAAATTACCGGCGGTATTGCGAGCCTCGATTTCGAACGCGATTGACTGATTGGTGTTTTCAAACAATTTCTGTTCACTACCAGTAGTCGGGTCGACCGCGATATTAGGTGCTTTTATAGCAATAGATTGGAGTTGTAAATTATGCGCTTCAACCCCCTCTTCCAGTAACCTTGCATCACCAGAACACGCTTGCAGAAACACCAGCATTGACATGGCAACACATGTGTAAAGTACATGCTTAATGGTCAGTAACTGATTCATTGGAACTCCGCGTGCAAACCTAAGCTTAATCCATCGACAGTCACTCCACTATCGGAGTAAAAATTCCGATACTCCAAACCAACTTTGAGTTGCTTCGCTACTTGTAAACGTTTTTGAATACCAATACGAACGCTAGCACCGTCGAAATTTTGCTTTACCGTACGCTGACCGCGCTCGTCATTTTCAAATTGTTCAATACTGAAGGCCACATACCCAAACGACAGATAGGCTTCGGTACCAAGGCG
Source organism: uncultured Granulosicoccaceae bacterium (assembly GCA_964390335.1). Classification (GTDB taxonomy): domain Bacteria; phylum Pseudomonadota; class Gammaproteobacteria; order Granulosicoccales; family Granulosicoccaceae; genus Granulosicoccus. Next base: position 180,440 of record CAYMHU010000003.1, read on the forward strand.
CGGTGGCGATTGAAGCCGTACACCAATACCCGATGCTCGAGACAATCCAGTTTTAAATGCACCGTTGGAATCTTCGGTCAGCGGAGCATCTACAAACGCCTCGATTCCTATTTTTCTTTTGATGAAAATACCGGCATTGATACTGGCAAGCGCAGGATAAAAATCAAGATTAGAGTGGCGGACACCAGATGCACCGACGCGCAGCTCACCGTAAAGTGATCCCACCGCCTGTGCCGACAATGCCGGTAACATGAGTATTAACGCTAATAGCAAGCGCACGCTTCACCTCGATCAATGTTGGACGCCGTAAAGATAACATCCTATTGCATGATCTGCTCATGTCTGTGTGGCAAGCGTTCAATTTAAGACGAGTTCGCGACTGTAGTAGTCAGAGTATTGTCGTCTAGTGTATTCCGATGGCCTTGTTATTCTAGCCATACACAAGGCTGGCTACACAGTGGGACACAACGCAGCGCCCAATATAGCGCTTTGAGACTCGGGCTGAACCAACACAACACAGTCTTCACCTTCGGCTCTATCATAATTCAACTGAAAATCGCCGCCCTTGTCTAACACTGTACCGAGCAGTTGCATGTCGGTCACAACGTTATAGTTTTTCATCGTCTTGTTATTGTTCTCACCGCCGGTCACCTGTGTTTCGGTTTCTTTCAAGTACCTAACAAGAAAAACCTGAGCACCCGCGTCTGTTTCCCCTTCAATCGACACAGATAAATTGTTGTCGTCGAGTTCAACTGCTACCGATAAAGGCAGTGATTCTGTTATTGCCAGGCCCCGGCTAATGGATTTTGGGTCGGAACCCAGTACACCGTAACGTCCATTTATGACGGCTTGAGGTGTATACACGCCCGTATACTGATCTATGGCAGTCACATTCGGGTTGTTGTATTTGCGTTGTCTGAAGGTGTATTCAGCTTTTGAATATGGATCTTCCCAAGTACCTGCGGAACCGTAATGCAATAAATTCCAGTAATCAACATGGAATTCCAACCCCAACACATTAGCTTGTTCACGATCTATTTTCGCAATAAGTTCATCAGCTGCAGGACACGAATAACAAGATTGCGACGTAAATAATTCAATGATTTTAAGTTCACTCGCCGACGCGCTCAACGAAAAGAACGATAAACACAAAAATGAGCCGATGATAGATTTTCTTGAACCAGACTGTATAACTGTAGCCATTGCAGCACCTATACGCATTCAGATAATTCGCCAATATGACACCGCACACCGAAAATGGTTCGATTCGATTGTGATTCTAATCAGATTGCAGTGACTCAGTCGCTATGACTATGATCACTTAGCGCTTTTAATGGTATCGAATGCAGCGAGGGCTTGTTGACGGCTTTCTTTTAAATCCACCAAGGGCTCTGGGTAATCAAGCTGCGCACGTATTTCCGGCGCTAATTCCCACGGCTTATGGATGTGTTTTTTATCAAGGCTATCGAGCTCAGGTACCCAACGTTTTACATATTCACCATTTGCATCAAATTTTTCACCTTGCAAGACCGGATTAAAAATTCTGAAATACGGTGCGGCGTCAGCACCACTGCCGGCGGCCCACTGCCAACCCATGACATTGCTGGCAAGATCGGCATCAACCAGAGTGTCTCTAAACCACTGCTCGCCCTTTTGCCACGGTATCAGCAAGTTTTTTATAAGATACGAGGCCACAATCATGCGTACCCGATTATGCATCCAACCCGTGGCGTATAACTCGCGCATACCCGCGTCCACAATAGGCACACCCGTTTGACCACGTTGCCAGGCACGTAATGATTTTGTGTGATTCTTAGCCCACGGAAAATCGGCAAAGCGTGTATCCAGTGGTTTGGTTATGGTTTGCGGAAAATGAAACAACAGACTGTAAGCAAACTCTCGCCAAATAATTTCTTTTGCATAGGTTTCTTCATTGCTGGACAATTCGCGCATGTTGCGCGCTTTACTACACAGCTTATGCATAACTTGACGAGGGCTGATTTCACCAAAATGCAAATGTGGTGATAATCGCGAAGTACCTTGTACCCAAGGTAGGTTACGTGCATCAGAATAATCTGCCACATCACCCTTTAGAAATTGTGCCAATTGCTTGCTAGCGGCTTTCTCGCCGACTTGCCAATGCGACATCATACCAATGTGCCAATCTCGCTTTGGCAGCAATGCCAATGACTCAAGCTCACAATTAACCGAAAGCTTTTGATGCGCAGACTTTTTTAACCCGGGAATGTGCTTTGGTTTATTCTGTGGTTTGTCTCCCGGCAAACGTTGACTCAGCATATTCCAATACGGTGTAAACACTCGATACGGTGTGTCATCGGCTTTGCATGTGTTCCATGGCTCCGCAATTAACAACGCATTAAAACTTTTTGGCGACAAATGATCTAGCTGTTGTTTTATTTTTTTATCGCGTTTTATCGATGCAGGGTCATAACATCGATTCCAGAACAGGCGCGTCGCTTTCACTTGCGCACTGACTTCAGTTAAAACTTCGAGACTATCGCCTTGCGCTAGCACCAACCGGTTATCGAATGTTTCTAGTGATTCGTTTAGATTGTGCAAACTATGATGCAACCAGACACGGCTCGCCGCCCCTAACTGACTGACCGATTGCGCATTGGGATCATCAATAAACAGTGGAATAACCACATCACACGATTGACACGCAGCCAGCAGCGCTGGGTTATCGCTAAGGCGTAAGTCCTGGCGGAACCAAACAAGTCCAATGTCCAAAATCAGCTCTTCGCCTTTACGTTTACCAAAGCCGCATGCGCGCCAGCAATTGGCTGATAGATAACATTTTCAGCCGCATCATCGACATCCACGGGAATCATCGCGCCGAGCGCTCCTTTGCCAAGTTCAGCGGCGTTGGCTTCATCGGTATCGATATGCATTTCCAATGCGTAGGAATCTTTTACACGAATCAGTACATCACCAAAGATTAAATCTCTGTCACCGCCAACAATCGCAATAGACACTTCGTCTTTATCGTTAACATTAAACGCCTTGGCATCATCTGAATGCATGTGTATATGTCTGCGCGCGCAAATTAAACCCTCATGCAAATGCACCGTACCGGCGGGACCCTCCAGCGTAATAGGGGCTGAACCTTGCACCTTGCCTGAATCCCGTACCGGTGCATCCACACCTAACTTAAATTCATCGGTGCGTGAGATTTCAATTTGATCGACTGAACGTAATGGTCCTAGTAAACGACAACCGTCTATGCGCGATCTTGGCCCAATTATATTGACGCGTTCCTCGCATGCGTATTGGCCAGGCTGAGATAAATCACGATAATGCGTAGGCTTGGCATCTGGCCCAAACAATTTCTTAAACGTCTCTTCCGTTAGGTGACAATGCCGTCCACTGACCGCAATCGGAATATTCCTACTAACTGTTGTTGCAGCAGGCGTAGCAAGACGGATGGATTCGCGCGCAATCATCAGTTCTTCGTTGGTTTTAACAACGATAGACTCAACGCGGGAACGTTCCGTGGTGATGCGCGCAAAGTCTTGATCTTTAACAACACTGGCATCCCGGTTGCGATCTTCATCCAACACAACACCTAAAAATTCAAGGCGCTGCAAGATTCGACCTCGCATGCTGGCACTGTTTTCACCTATACCACCGGTAAACGCAATCGCGTCCACACCACCCATTGCAGCTGCATAAGCGCCTATATATTTTCTGGCCCGATGCGCAAACACATTGATAGCGAGCCTCGCTCTATCATGACCATCAGCTGCGGCAAGCTCTATTTCACGTAAATCATTGCTGATGCCAGATAAACCTGCCAACCCGCTATGATGATTCAAAAGCTCATCAAGCGAATCAATATCGTACTCACCACTCCTTAGTAGCGCTAACAACACCCCAGCATCGACATCACCCGAGCGAGTCCCCATCACTAATCCTTCCAAAGGTGTATTACCCATGCTGGTTTCAGCCGAGCGTCCGTATTCAACAGCACAAGCACTGGCGCCATTACCAAGGTGCAGCGTTATTAGCCGCAGTTCGTCAAGTGGTCGCTCTAAAAATTCTGCCGCAATGCCAGCAGCATACTGGTGAGAGATTCCGTGAAAACCAAACCGGCGAATGCCATGTTTGATCGCAATGTCTCTATCGATTGCATAAGTGGTTGCACGACGCGGCATTCGTGCGTGAAACGCCGTATCGAACACCGCCACATGTACGGCGTTTGGAATGTTTTTTTGCGCAGCTTTTATAGCCGCTAGACTAAACGGGTTGTGCATGGGCGCATCAGGGATATGCCGCTCTATGGCATCCAACACGCGCTGATCAATGATGCATGACTCTTGTATAGACTCGCCACCGTGCACTACTCGATGCCCGACAATCTCAATTTGATGTTCGTGCATTAAATCGAAAATGGCATCCACAGCTTGCTGATGCGTTTCCGTTCTATCAGTTCGCTTTTGCCCCAGTCGTTCGCGCTTACCGCTCAGGATTAGCGTCTCGTTAGCATCAAATAACGCGTATTTAACGCTCGAAGAACCACAATTTAGAACCAGTACGCTCATGATCAGATATTTTCTTAGGTTGATGCCGCTTAAAAAATGTGACGCAGTTCTTATTATTGAACCCGTCCACAGCTGGCTAGAGTATAGCAACCGGTACAAACCAGCACAGATGTCGGTATTTTTACTCAGCAGTGTGTATACGTGCACCTACTACAATTGAACACAGAAACTTCGCCTAGCAGTAGGCAAACCAGACGCGGTTTCGCTATGCGCGTCACACACCCGCAGAGTGATTGGCGCGCAAGCACAGGATGCGCGAAAAAGCGTCGATAACAAAGATATTGATTCTTAACAATCGGTATTTTACCGAGCACAAACAGCGGCGAACTTGGCAACCAAACCAAAATCAAAAGACCTGACCCCGTAAATTCAGACATGAGCAGCCAATCATCCACAGAACCAGTCAGCGTCAGCAGGCTTAGCGCGATACCGCGTTACCTGTCGGCTGTTCTAAGTCAAGGCCTGGTCAGTGGGTTTCATTTCGTGCTTAATCTGTTGCTGGTGCGCATGCTGAACATCGGCGATTTTGGCGTTTACGCATTAACCTTCGTCATTGCCATTATGGCTTCTTCCGTCGGCAATGCCTTGTTTAGTACACCATTATGTGTTTTTGCCCCCGGCGCGAAGTCGGCGCAAGAAAGAACCAACATCGAATCCATGCTAACAACGCTGATGAGCATGCTGCTGCTGAGCTCACTGATTATCGGCGTGCTGTTTTGTGTTGCCGCAGCAAATCACGGCGCTGATTTCACTGTATTAATTGCAGCCCTTGGATTCGTGATTGCGTATTTGGCTCGTCAGTACAGCCGTAGTTTTGGTTATTCCCGATTCGATGTCATTGCGGTGTTATATGGCGACGTGGTGTACGTTGCCGTAGGCGTGATTATCCTCAGCACAATGGTGTTTTTAGATCGACCGCTAACATCGGTCGATGTGTTTACCGCGCTTACTATAGCCAACGCCATAGCCGTGCTTGTTGAAGTTGCGCGTTTACCTCAACCGATCAACCTGCACACGATACGCCAAGCATTCAAACACTATGTGCCCATTTGGGCCAGCGCTAAGTGGGCGCTGGTTGGTGCGATTTCAACTGTGGTGGTTTCACAGGCACACAGTCTGGTGGTGACCACACTCAAAAGCCCGGCCGCTTATGCACCACTGGCGGCAGGGTTTGTTCTATTCGGACCGGTTCGCGTCATTTTCAACACTATTCAAAATGTGATCAAACCCGAGATGGCGTTGGCGATTGCTGAAGGGCGTAGCCACGATGCAAAGCGACAGATGATTCTGGCCAGTTCTTTATCAACGCTCGCCGTTGCAGGTTTGGTCGCGCTAGCGATGATTATTTGGCCTATGCTTAATACATGGTTGTATCAGGAACAGTACGCACACGCGCCGATGCAACAAATCGTACTAATGTGGGGCGCAATCACACTCATTTCGGCGCTTCAGAACGGACCATTCGCGGCCTTGCAGTCGCTTAAAGCGTTCCAGGAACTGGCAATGAGCACAATATATGGATCAGTTGTGAGCTTGGGATTAGTTGCCGCACTACTCTATCTGTTGGATATTCAGTGGTCACTCATAGGCATTTTGATTGCTGAAGGTTTTGTTGCCGTGTGGGTTATTTGGTTATCGCTTGATAAATTTCGAGCTAACAAAGCACAAATTGAGGCTGTCAGCTCATGAGCATTGTCATATTGGTTGGCGGAAGCACAACAAATGGAAATTACGAACACCGCTATTTGGTGAACGCGTTTCTGGAAGCTTTCGGCGATCAGGTCACGCGCGTGATTTCGGCTGAACCGGTGCAACGCTCGCTCGGACTTAAAATTAAACGAACCTTAAAGCGAGGACAATATCGCGAACGGGTTGCACGCGCTTTGTACAAAAAACCGTTTGGTCCTGATGGAGATGCACTAGGCAGGGCCTTATTCGGCGACGATTTGCTAGAAACCATGCCTGGTGGCGACAAACGCGCGGTGGTGCCCGATCACAATGGCCCCGAATGCGAGGCACTACTGGACACCGACAAGCCCGAGATCATCGTGGTTTATGGCACCAGAATCATTCGTGACAATATTTTTCGTCGCGCCGGCAAGGTAACTCTTAACATGCATACTGGTCTATCGCCTCATTATCGCGGTGATAGCACGCTATTCTGGCCCGTTTACTACAATGATCCAGAAAATTTGGGCGTTACGGTCCATAAATTAGTCGCAGAAGTGGATGGCGGCGATATCGTTCATACCGGAAAGGTGAGTTATTCACCGGGCGACACGGAAGCAGATCTATTCTCTAAAGGCGTAAAGGTGGGTACTGAGCTATATATAAAGGCTGTCCATGCAGCGTTAAACGATACGATCGAGTACCACCCGCAGGATTTGTCGCAGGGACGAGAATTCAGCTGGACTCATCGAACGGTAGCCGCTGAAAAACAAGTATTAGCGAACCTAGAGAAATGGTCTAAGCAATAAGCATGACTGCAGGAAAACCCAACAACCCAGCACGGCAGATTCTGCGTGGACTAGGCATCGCCCTATTCCACACAGGTTTGGCTTCTGTCGTGATCAATGCGCGCGCCAAGCGTGTACGAGCGTTGTTGTATCACGCCGTTGAATCTCGGCCCAATGATTATACCGACGGTTTAAACGTTAGCGTAACTACCGAGATGTTTGCCGCCAACCTTGATTACTTCAAGCGCTATTACAACGTGGTGTCAATGAAAGACGTTGCGTCTGGTTCATTGCCCGGCAGACCTCTAGTGATCACGTTCGATGATGGCTACAAAAGCGTCTATGAACACGCCATGCCAGCACTGGTATCGCGAAATATGTCGGCGTGTATTTATTTAATTACGCGCGCCGTAGAAGGAAAAATTGTTTGGGTGAATCTATTGAACTATGCATTGCTAAAACACAAGCAAAGCACACTTGAAAAACTCACGGCTTTCGATAAGCTCGCAGCGCGTACCGAAAACGCGGAGATTATCTCAATCGTACAGCATTCGTTTACGCCGAACGAAATAGAAGCGTTGTGTGAGTCGCTGGCAGACATCCTTCCCGAGAACGCCGCAAAAGACTTATATGCAAGCGAATCAGATATTCTGGACATGCAGGCAAACGGTTTAGAGTTTGGCTTTCACACTCGTGATCATTACAACCTGCGTAACTGCTCAGCAAATGAATTGAATGAGCAGCTTGATGCAACTGGCTGCCAACAAGTATTAAATTCAACAACGTTTGCGTATCCGTTTGGATACTTTAATCAGCGCGCGGTGGCCTGCTTGGAATCAAGCGCTTATGAGCGCGTTATGACCGTTGGCAATAACAACGATATCTATAGCTACAAGCACCTAGACAGAACAGAAGTGTTTAGTGCAAGCCACGCGGAACTGTTTGCGCAAATTGAAATTGTCGAACCAACCATTGCATGGTTACGACGCTGGGTACTTAAAAGAGGCACTGCTAAAACCAATGGTGTCGTTCAGCAGGACGAATTAGCGGAAGCCAGTAAAAACCACGCGAAATAACAACCCTCCAACGCACATAATTTAACCCAAAAAAAACCCCGCATTAAGCGGGGTTTTCGTTTTACTCAGAATCAGAATTTAACTGATTCCTTTTAATGCGAATTAATTGCTGACTACATTAGAGCGCTGCAACATTAACCGCAGCTGGCCCCTTCTGGCCCTGCTCGATGTCGAAGCTGACTTTCTGACCTTCGTCGAGAGTCTTATAGCCGTCTCCAGTGATTGCTGTGTGATGAACAAATACGTCTTTGCCACCGTCTTCAGGAGCGATGAAACCAAAACCTTTGGCTGCGTCGAACCACTTTACTGTACCGTTACTCAAGATAATACCCTTATAAAATTACTAGATTGGAACTGAATGGATGACGGACGAAGGGAATAACGACTTTGCAGTGGTACACCGAGCGCGCCGCTCGTTCAAACAATAAAACCAACCTCAATATATGATGTTCGAAGCAAACAAACCGCTTCAAACCGATTACGTGAGCTCAAATTCCTGCTCACGACCCCAATATAGGTACTTTGGCGCCCGAATACAAGACTCTATTCACGGTACAATTACGCTTTTGGCCAAATTGATAGTCATTTTCGATGCAATTTTCCGATTTCGGCAATAAGTTCCGTGGTGGAACAGGTATAGCCGAACTAATGGCTGATCTGGCCGATGTACCCCAAAACACGCCCGACCTATGCCGATTGGGTGGTGGAAACCCTGCATCCATCCCAGCTGCACAGGCAGCCTTTTCGCAGTGCCTACAGCAATACGCGACTCATCCAGCGACCATCGACAACGATTTAGGCCGCTACCCATCATCGCAAGGGCACCTACCATTTATTCGAAGCCTGGCGGCATTGCTGAACAAGCAATATGACTGGCAGATTACCGAACGTAACATCGTGCTGACCAACGGCAGTCAGAACGCCTTTTTTATGCTGTTCAATCTACTTGCGGGAAAAAGTGGTACTCAACATCGCCATATTCTATTGCCAATGTCGCCGGAGTACATTGGCTATGAGGATGTATCGATCAACCCGCAGCAATCCGAGTCCCTGTTTGTTTCGCAACGTCCCATTATCGAAGAACTCGATGACCAATTGTTCAAATATCGGCTCGACACCGAGCAACTGCGAATCAGTAACAATACTGCTGCAGTTTGCGTGTCGCGCCCAACAAATCCTACCGGCAATGTGATCACCGACAACGAGTTAATGCACATCGATAAGCTCGCATCTGAACATCAGGTACCGCTGATCATAGACAATGCCTATGGGGCACCCTTCCCTAATATTATTCATGTCGACAACACATTGTTCTGGCACGAGAACATTGTACTGTCCATGAGTTTGTCAAAACTGGGCTTACCGGGTGCCAGAACCGGCATCATCGTCGCGAATGAGGAACTGATCAGTGCACTAACGCAGATGAATGCAGTGATGAATTTGAGCCCGGCTGCATTGGCGCCCAGCATCGTTCAACGCTTATTTGACGATGAATCAATCCTGACAATATGCGAAAATCACATCAGACCCTTTTATGAGGAACGTTCAGCTGAAGCATTGGCGCTGTTTAGTCATCTGTTTAGCGGATTGCCTGCAAAAGCGCACAAACCGGAAGGGTCCATATTCTTGTGGCTATGGTTTCCAACATTGACTGTCAGCAGTAAGGAGCTTTACCAGCGCTTGAAAAAGCGCGGCGTCATTATTGTGCCCGGACACTATTTTTTTCCCGGACTCAATGATGATTGGCAACACAAACAACAGTGTATTCGCGTGAACATTGGTGGAGATTTTAACGAGATACGCCAGGGCTTGACGTTAATAGCTGACGAGTTAACCAAAGCGATCTAAGCACTCTTCAATATTCGTATAACAACAGTAAAAATAGTACCGATTTTAAATGACTAATACTTTCATTGTAGGGCAACGCTGGATAAGCGACACCGAGTCCGATCTTGGCCTGGGCACCATTATCGAAGAGGAGTTCCGGCACATCACCGTGCTGTTTCTGGCCACTGGCGATACCCGAATTTATGCAAAAGAAACTGCACCGCTAACACGCGTCCAGTTTTCAGCTGGTGACAATGTGTCAAGCCATAACGATTGGTCTTTAAGCATTGAGTCGGTAGAAGATGAAGGTGGTGTACTGACCTACGTAGGCACACGCGATGATACAGGCGAACGTGCTCGCCTGCCTGAATCTGATTTAAATAATTTTCTACAATTTCGCTCACCACGCGATCGCTTGTTTGCAGGTTTACTCGATGGCTACCGATGGTTTGCGCTGCGCAAACAAGTGTTTGACCACAAGCATGCACTGGCACTATCACCCATTCGAGGTTTGCAAGGCGCGCGCATTTCGCAGTTGCAACACCAATTATATGTTGCCATTGAAGCAACCCGGCGTTTACACCCACGCGTATTGCTTGCCGATGAGGTTGGTTTAGGTAAAACAATAGAAGCTGGATTAATCCTGCATCGGCAAATCGTTAATCAGCAAGTATCGCGTGTACTTATCATGATGCCACCTGCGTTGTTGCACCAATGGCTTGTAGAGATGCTGCGTAAATTCAATTTGAAGTTCAGCATTATGGATGGCGAACGCTTTGCAGAATTAGCCCCGTCCGCCCCCGACGGCAACCCATTCTTGAGCGAACAGTTAGTGTTGTGCAGCACCGACACCTTGCTTGAGGATGAAGTTATGTCTGATGCAGCAATCGCTGCCGGTTGGGATATGTTGGTTGTGGACGAAGCCCATCATTTAAGTTGGGAGCCTGACAACCCATCTTTCTCTTATCAGTTGGTTGAAGAACTAGCGGCTATTGTGCCATCGGTTTTGTTACTGACTGCAACGCCCGAACAACTGGGCCAGGCCGGACATTTCGCGCGGCTTCGCTTGTTAGACCCTGCTCGATTCAGTGATCTTGAATCTTATATAAAGGAAGAACAATCATTTGCATGGGTTGCGCAAACCGCGCAAAGTCTGCATGAAGATAAAGCACTGGATGCAGAACAAATTGCGCAATTGGAACAACTACTGGACGAACCCTTCAGTGATTCTGACAAAACTACCTTAAGCAGCGACGCAGCGTTGTCAGTTAGTGAATTGGGTGGTACATTAATCGATAAGTTGATTGATCGCCACGGCACTGGTCGTTTGCTGTTTCGCAATACCCGCAGTGCGATAACCGGTTTCCCAAGCCGTAAGCTACATCAGTACACCATTGAAGATGAATTGCCCGAGACAAAAGCCATTTGGTTAATCGAGTTCCTGGCCGAGCATTACCCTGAAAAAGTGTTGCTCATTTGTTCGGATATGCAAACCGTGCAAGACTTGGCAGAAGCACTGCGCAAGCTGGGCGTCTCTACAGCGCAATTTCACGAAGAAATGAGTATCGTGGAGCGCGACCGAGCGGCAGCTTACTTTGCCGATCCTGAAGATGACTGCCGGTTATTGTTGTGCTCCGAAATCGGTAGTGAAGGCCGCAACTTTCAGTTTCTACATCATTTGGTTACCTTTGAATTACCGCTCTCGCCCGATTTATTGGAACAGCGTATTGGGCGCCTGGATCGCATTGGGCAAACACAAGATATACAAATTCATGTACCAAGCGAAAAAGGATCACTCGATGAGCTACTGACGCGTTGGTATCACGAAGGATTAAACGCGTTCGAGTCCATCTGCAAAGCGGGTACGGCGGTGACGCGTCAAGTTGCAAAACAATTACACTCGGCCGTGCTACACGCAGAATCCAGCGACGATCCCTTCCCTGCCATGGATGCACTGATTAGCGATACAAAAGCAGCGGCACTAACGGTGAACGAACAGCTGGAGAACGGTCGCGACCGACTATTGGAATTAAACTCCAACCGGCCCGATAGAATTCAAGTGGAGCTTGATGCCTTAGCACGTAGCGAGCGTGACTACCGCATTCAGGATTTTATGTCGGCTGTGTTTGATCGGTTTGGGGTGAACGTTGAAGACCAGTCGGACAGCTGGATACTGCATCCCAGCGACAATATGCACATAGAAACATTTCCGTATTTGCCTGCCAGCGGATTAACCGTCACATTTGATCGTACTACAGCGCTAACCCGTGAAGACTACACCTTCCTGACCTGGGATCACCCCATGGTGATGGCATCAATGGATATGATTTTAAATGAAGGTTATGGCCAAGCAGATTGCCGCGTGGTGACCTTACCCGAATTACCGAAAGGCTTGGCTCTGGTAGAGGCCACATACACAATGGGTTGCACCGCCGACGCTAAACTGAACGTGGAACGCTACCTGAAGGCCAATCTACAAACCTATTATGTGGGTATAGATAAAAAAGACTACACCGAAATCGTTGAGCAATTGGATTTAGATTCTGCCGGTGTTCGGTACGATAGAAACAAACTAAAAGGTGTTGTGCAAAAGCACCGAGAACTGCTTGATTCGGTTATCGATATTACCGTTGAAATTGCAGAGAAAGAAATCCCTGAATACGTAGCGCAAGCCAAGGAAAGCATAGAGGCAGATTTTGGTGAAGAGCATGAACGGCTCACGGCATTACAAAAAGTGAATCCAAGTGTGAGCTCACAAGAACTGGATGCACTAATACAACGCCGCGATGAATTATTGGCAGCGCTTGGTGGCGCACAGGCACGGCCTGTGTCGGTTCGCGTGCTGTTTAATAACTAGTATTTTTAATAGTGATTAATAACGAGTTTGATGTAAAGGTAAAATCGGAGCGCTAATGAAAATAGTCTCATTTAATACAAACAGCATCCGCTTACGTCTGCATCAGCTGGAGGCGCTGCGTGACACTCACGCACCCGATGTTATTGGTATTCAAGAAACCAAAGTCATGGATGAGAACTTTCCGGTCGATGAATTAAAAGAACTTGGGTATGAGTGCGCGTACTATGGGCAAAAAACGCATTATGGTGTTGCGTTGCTGTCTACCCTGCCGCTAGAGGATGTGCAGTACGGATTTAAAACCGATGCCGAAGATGCGCAACGTCGGCTAATCACGGCCACCGTTACGTCTGCAAAAGGCAATGATGTCACAGTGATCAACGGCTACTTTCCACAAGGCGAGAATCGTAAACACGAAACCAAATTCCCTGCTAAAGAGAAATTCTTTAGTGATTTACAAACCAAGTTAGAAAAAGAACACAAGCCATCAGATAATGTGGCAGTGATCGGCGACTATAACGTAGCACCGGTCGATAACGATTTGGGCATTGGGCCAGATAACGTAAAGCGTTGGTTACGATCAGGCATCACCTGCTTTTTACCCGAAGAGCGCGAGTGGTTACAACGCTTGCAAGATTGGGGATTGGATGACTCGTTCAGAGTTAAATACCCAGACGTTGATGACTTATACAGCTGGTTTGATTATCGCAGTAAGGGCTTCGATAGAGACCCGAAGCGAGGGCTACGAATCGATCATATTATGACGACGGCTTCAATGACTAAAACACTGGTGGACTCAGGTATTGATTACGAAATTCGTGCAATGGAGAAACCGTCCGATCATTGTCCGGTTTGGTCTGAGTTTGATATCTGATTTTATTAGGTACAACTGCAGCGATTGCAGCTTAGGCGTTGACAATCCAGAAAGGCTTTAGTATTTTAAATACAGGTCAGCACAACCTGCCGCTCGCACCCGCTTAGGGTTCGGTGAATGTGCAAGTTTCACCTCACCCCATCAGCTTTTTGATTGGCGGATTACTGGCAATGCGAGCACCAGCGAACAGTCCGCTAGCAAAAGGTTGAATACCATGCACTCTGTTAACGAAACTCGCGCAGCTCATTTGTGCAATGCATTAAATGAGATTGGCCTGCAAATCGAACACCCCGAATGCGTCGAGATCTTATCAAAACTAGGGCCGGGATTCGCAACTCATGCGCAAAACGCTGAGCTTAGCGATGATCAACGTCGTGCAGAACAGTACGTCGATCAACTATTCGACGGTATGTTCGAGCCTAACTACACTAAGTTCACCCAGTTGTTTGAAGAAAAATTTCTGATTCATATTCCTGAAGTTGAATTTGCAAAGAACATGCAAGAGGAGAACGAAAAACTGGGGGCTTATATTGGTCGTGAGTATATGGGCAGCGTGAGGGGTCCGAAACGCGCAGGTGACAATAGGTACCCTAATCTCATTCGTTATCTTTGGCGTTGTTATTTTGAGAAAAATGAGGCACTGCTCCGTGTGGGAATATATGAGAAGCACGGTACTTACTACGTCAGTGGCATGCACTTCATCTAACTCAAACACGACTCAAGGAAAAAATCATGCACACAACAACGCAAGCAAAAGCGCAAGCCTCCAAGCTACGAGATGTGTTATCGAGTATGGGTCATGAGATCAAACATTCGCATTGTTTGGAAGTCATTTCCCGTATTGAGGGGTATGCTGATTGGAACACCCATACAGCAGAACTGAACAAAAATCTAAAACGAGCGGAGCTTTATCTAGATGAAGTGCTAGAGGCTGAAGCCGAGGCAAGTTATGAAAAATTCATTCGGCGTTGTGAAAAAAAATACTTTGTCAGCTTTACCGAAGCCAAATTTTTAAGAGATCTGCGAGAGATTCGTGAAGACTATGGAAACTATGTAAGCCGAGAGTTTTTGGGATGTCTAGCAGCAGAAAAGCGGGAACGCGATCCACGTACTGAAAATATGGTGCGATATGTATGGCGCGGTATTTTCGATAAAAACGACGTGCTAATAACTATGGGTATTTATCACAGTGACGGTGTTTACTATATGGATGGATGTGGGTACCAATAAAGCGATAGTTCATTTCAAAACACCAATCTGCATAGCCTAAACTCATATAAGCCACTGATAAACATAACTATTAATTGGAGTGAAAAAACAGCAGGATTTATCAGTCGGCTGGGCCGCAAACTTGTTTTCACACTGAGAAAGCAACTTAGCGAACAAAGGATTAAACCATGACGACCAAATCAACTACCGCAGCCGACTACCGCCGACGCATGAATCGAGTCGTCGATTTCCTGCATCAGAACCTTGATACCAATATTCGTACTGATGACTTGGCCGATGTTGCGCACTTATCACCCTACCACTGGCATCGAATCTACACCGCCATGCAGGGAGAAACCGTCGCCAATACGCTCAAACGACTGCGCTTAGAACGGGCTGCAAACTCACTGGCGAATTCCACTACCAGTATCAGCAGCATTGCACAAACGGCGCAATACACAACGCCTGAAGCATTCGGG
>CAYMHU010000004.1:0-33276 GCA_964390335.1 uncultured Granulosicoccaceae bacterium
ATACGGTCCGACAATTATCACCGACACGGTTCCGGTTTCGCATCATGGATAAAAATGGAAACGATATTGTGAATGCATCAATCGCCAAAAATAATCCAGTACAAAAAGTAGTCGATGACTCTACGTGCGTAGACTCTACACGTGCAGACTCTACACAAATTGACTCAAACATCACTAGCGATAAGGGAGTAACAGAATTTACTAGTGATATCTTAGATGATTCAAGAAGAGTTAAATATGATTCTCCGCATATTGAATCAAAACGCGATTCAAAACGCGATTCAATACGTTGGCAATTCAAGGAGCCCGCGCCTGCGGCTTATTGCACGTGAGTCCAGACGTTTCAGAGCTAAGTTGGTTTATTCGTATTGGGCTTTAAAATTACCACCAGCAGAGCACATAGCATCATCGCGCTGGCAATATAAAATAGTGTGCTCGGAATTTCCTGATACAGTTTGTATCCAACCAGACCTGCAATAACAAATTGCAGCAGATTCATTAGCGTAACGGTTTGACCACGCATCTTTTGCATAGCTAGGTTTAATGCAGAATGGCCTATCACCGTTGATACAAGCGCTAGCATGACCACCATCGTCACGTTGTAAGGTGTCATGGTTGGCATAATGGGTCCGGTGGCCGCGGCAATGATCAGCGAGCATACGCCAGCCACTAAATACATGGGCACGATATACAACCATAAGCTCGCAACAGCATTCAGATTTTTACGTGCTAATGATAGGTAAGCTGCAAATAGCAGCATGGATACAAAGCATAGTACGTCACCTTTAAAGTGTTCTCGGCTAATGCTGATATCGTTAATTGATAACAGGAATAAGCCGGCCATCGCTAGCCCGGTTGCCCAAAACTCATGTTTATGCAGTTTTTCCTGGTACATAAAGTACATCAGGAACGGCATTACCAGCGGCATCAAGTTAACGATGAGTGTTGCATTAGCCGCCGGAGTGAGCCTTGCACCGGCCACCCATGCGATAAAATGCACAGATAAAATTACGCCAGGAATGAGTGAGCGCATCAATACTTTGCCGATAGATTCATCGCCGTATTTTTTACGCGCCAAATAATACGCAGGTAGTAGGAAAAGCGCTGATAACAAAACGCGCCATGCGGCCAGCATAATCGAGCGTTCAACACTTTCTCTTATAAAAACAAACGATAGCGCCGAGCAACAAATGCCAATAATTAAGACGACAAATACCCAAGCTGGAGCACGAGTACTACTCAAGCTTACACCTCAATATCGAAGTTATAGTCAACGATAAACGGCGCATGATCAGAAAAGCGCTTGGCGCGATAAATCCGTGTCGATTTAACGTCTTTGGCTAAGTTATCGCTAATCACTTGGTAATCAATGCGCCAGCCCACGTTGTTATCCCAGGCTTGACCCCGGTTAGACCACCACGTGTACTCGTGTTCTTTTTGTGGTAATTGCCTGAATGCATCGGCGTATTTGTGCTTCGTAAAAAGCTCCGTCATCCAATCGCGTTCTTCGGGTAAGAACCCAGAGTTTTTCTTGTTGCCTTTCCAGTTGCGAATATCACTGTTGGTGTGCGCTATATTCCAGTCGCCGCAAATGATCATTTTACGTCTGCCACGCCGTCGCTTTTGCAAGTGCGGTAAAAATGCATCCATCATTTTGTATTTGTAGTCTTGACGAATCTCGCCACTGGAGCCAGACGGTAAGTACAAGGACACCACATTCACGTTACCAAATTGCGCCTCAAGGTATCGCCCTTCGCAATCAATCCAGTCCACACCCAGGCCTTCGATGACCCGTCGAGGTTTTAGTTTGCTGTAGATGGCTGTGCCGCTGTAGCCCTTCTTTTCAGCGTCGTGATAGAAACAGTGATATCCACGCGGGTGAAAAATCGGGTCGCTGAGTTGATCAACTTGAGCTTTGGTTTCCTGAATGCAAACCACATCTGCTTTTTGCCTGGCTAACCATTGAAAAAAGCCTTTGCGCGCCGCTGAACGTATGCCGTTCACGTTGACTGTCATTATTCGCATAAGTTGATAAACGCAGAGTGAAAAACAGTTGATATTGCGCACATAAAAAGCATGGTTTGCTTAAAAGCCTTCTGGAATGGACGCTAGATGAGTGAATGAATTGGTATTGTATCGTCAATTGAACATGGGTTGTGATCTGGTTCACGAAGTAGCCGGCACACGATAGTGAATGGAAGTGACATGAGTAAATGTGTATTCAATAAGATCGTTAGTGCTTCAGTCCTGATTGGCCTGGGGTTGATCAGTGGGCCAGTTATGGCCGAGAAAGTGTACAAAATTGATAATAGTGGTTTAACCACGTATCAGGACAGAGCACCCAGCTCCAGTCAGGACGACGGCCATTCGATTCTGAATAATCAGGGTGTGGTGTTGAAGCAGGTGCTGAGCCGTGAAGAGCGTCGCGAGGCCCGTCGTGTCGCACGCGATAAAGAGCTGGCCAGAATTCGTGATCGTGCACTGCTGGCAACGTTCACTACCGAGGAAGACCTAACCCGAACCCGTGATGATCGCATCGGTATGATCGATGGCTTAATTGGTCGTTTGGATGATCGTATTCGAATTTTGTCCGATCGTTTAGCGGTTGTAGATAAGCGCATCCAAATTCAGGAAAAAGCATCCGGTGAATCGAATGCACATGAAACGCTTTACGCCGAGCAACACAGCATTCAACGTAACATTGAAAACGCGTGGTCGCTGATAGATTCAAAAGCAGCGGAGCGTGCTGAAGTAGCAGAAAAATTCGAGCAGGATTTAATTCGTTACAGAGAATTGAAAACCGATATGTCTCGCGTTGAGTAAGCACTCAACGCATCTGCTTCAAACGCGGTAGTTTAGCTTCCTCTGATCAAGGTACCTACGCCTTGATCAGTAAATAACTCCAGTAATACAGCGTGCTCCACGCGACCATCTATAATTTGCACGCTCTCTACTCCAGCGTGAACAGCATCCAAAGCACACGACACTTTAGGCAACATACCGCCGTGAATAGTACCGTCTGCAATATAGCCATCAATTTGTTTTGGTGTTAGGCCTGTTAACAGATCGCCTTGTTTATCGAGGATCCCCGGCGTATTGGTTAACAGCAGCAATCGCGTTGCTTGTAAGGCTGACGCGACGGCACTCGCGACAAGGTCGGCATTGATGTTATAGCTTGCACCTGACTCATCGGTGCCGATGGGCGCTATTACGGGAATGAAGTTATCTTCTTGCAGGCGTCGTACTGCATCGGTGTTGATCGCTTTAACTTCTCCCACATATCCCAAAGCGTCTGCCGGGCGCCCGGGTAAGTGCAGTGGTTTTGCTTGAATCAAGTTAGCATCTTTGCCTGTCATGCCAACGGCTTTGCCACCCACTTGATTCAGTAAGGACACAATATTCTTATTCACCAAGCCACCTAACACCATTTCAACCACTTCCATTGTGTCGGCGTTGGTGACGCGCATGCCATCCAGAAATTCACTCTCGATATTCAATTTACCCAGCATGTCGGCGATTTGGGGACCACCTCCATGAACCACCACGGGGTTAATGCCCACATGTTTCATCATGACGATGTTTTGTGCGAAGCAGCGTTTCAGGTGCTCGTCGGTCATGGCGTTACCACCGTATTTTATGACGATGGTTTTACCTGCATGGCGCTGCAAATACGGCAGTGCCTCGTTGAGCACACGGGCTGTATCGCGAGCCGCCGTTAAGTCTACTGATGGAGGTAGTTGCTTTTTTGAAGAATCGCCCGCTGCTGAGGTAGCGGGCTGATTTGAAGTGTTGTGGTTGTCGTTATGCTTCTGGGTCATTATGGGCCGTACGTTGCGTCTAGAACGGGGTTTCGATGCTCGCATCTGTACGTTGCATAGTATCCCGAAATTCGTTCTGGATGCGTTCCATAGCGGCATCATTATCTGCTTCGAAGCGTATAACCAGCGATGGCGTGGTGTTAGAGGCCCGCACGAGGCCCCAGCCGTCGTCAAAGTCGGCGCGTACACCGTCGATTGTGGTGAGCTTAGCGCCTTCGAACTTGGCGTTTTTAACAAACGCTTCTATAAAATCGTGCTGCGCGCCGTCGCGTTCCAGTTTTACATTGAGTTCTGGCGTGTTAATGCTATCGGGTATTTCGCCAAAGATGTCGCTGGCAGATCGGCTTTCATTGGACAAAATTTCCAGCAACCGGGCTGCTGCATACAGGGCGTCATCGAAACCATACCATCGCTCTTTGAAAAATATGTGGCCGCTCATTTCACCACCGAGCAATGCGCCGGTTTCTTTAATGCGGGCTTTAATAAACGAATGGCCCGTTTTCCACATATCCGGTACACCACCCGCGGCACTGATGGCATCGGGAAGCACCTTAGAGCACTTAACATCATAGATAATTCTTGCACCGGCATTACGGGAGATGACATCTTGCGCGAACAACACCATTTGGCGATCAGGCCAAATCACATTGCCTTTATTATCAATAACCCCAACTCGATCCCCGTCACCGTCGAAGGCTAAACCAATTTCGCATTGCTTGTCTTTTACCGTTTTGATCAGGTCTTCCAGGTTTTCAAGTTTGGCAGGATCTGGGTGATGGTTAGGGAAGTTACCATCAACTTCAGTGTACATAGCAGTGCTTTCACAACCCAATGCGTCGAATAGTTGTGGTGCGGCTGCACCTGCAACGCCATTACCGCAATCGTAGGCAATTTTAACCGGACGCGATAATTTTATATCGCCAGTAATCTCATCGAAGTAATCTTGCAGTACGTCTTTTTCGCTAAGCGAGCCTTTACCGTTGTGTAGCTTGCCGGCTTTCAAGCGATCATATAAAGCAGTGATGCCATCACCGAATAAGGCATCGCCTTCGAGAACCATTTTCAGACCGTTGTATTCAGGTGGGTTATGACTACCGGTAACCATGATGCCCGTACCGGTTTTCAAATGATACGTTGCAAAATACAGCACCGGCGTGGGCACCATCCCAATGTTGATAACGTTAACACCGGTTGAAGCGATGCCTTTACTTAAGGTTTCAATTAATTCTGGACCCGACAATCGTCCATCTCGTGCAACCACAACAGAGCTGACACCACGCTCGTGACACTCGCTACCAAACGCGCGGCCAATTTCGTGTACAACAGATGGAGTGAGTGTTTCGGTTACAACACCACGGATGTCATAAGCTCTAAAGATCGCGGGAGAAATGCTCATTTGCAGGTAATCCTTTGTTTATTCGAGGTAATCATGCTTGTGATAGTACGATATTCGCACGGAATATCACAAATCGTGTGCAACAGCCATGCCTTAGGGATGGCTTACAATTGATTAGAATGACGAAAAATTGACAATTGCGTTGGTGCGGAACCAGTCATATAGTGCTTTACAGGCTTACACCAATGCAGTTCGTTCGAGCTGTGGAAGGTGAGCAATTGAACGTAAGTAATTGACGGTGAGCAATTTACAGTGAGCGATCTACCTTGGCGTGAATTCAGCTCTTGCCCGTCGATCCAAAGCCACCAATACCACGTTCACTCGACGAAAATGCGTCCACACGATTAAACGCGACCTGTGCAACCGGCACGATAACCAATTGTGCTATGCGCTCGCCAATAGAAATGGTGTAGGGCGTTGAACCTCTATTCCAGCATGATACAAACAGTTGGCCTTGATAGTCCGAGTCAATTAAGCCAACAAGATTGCCCAGCACGATGCCGTGCTTATGACCTAAGCCTGAGCGTGGCACAATTAATCCGGCGTAGCCCGGGTCGCGAATGTAAATGGCTAAACCGGTTGGAATTAAATGTGTTTCGCCGGGTTCGATGGTTAAGTCTTCATCGACGCACGCTCGCAAATCTAGCCCGGCTGAACCTTCGCTTGCATAGTTTGGAAGCTCAATGGTGTCACCAATTCGAGGGTCCAGAACGGTGTAGTCGATAGATTGCATTGCCTTGCTCAAAGAAGTGGTCAATGAGTCAATTGTATCGCGCTAACTTGGCTGAAGTTGTAATCTTTGCGCAATAATATCTAATAATTCGGCGGCAACTTGTTGTTTCGGCGCAGGGCTAATATGTTGATGACCGTCATCTAACCAATACACATCCAGCGAATTGGTATCGGAGCCAAACACGGGATTATCTGCCTGGCCAACATGGTTTGCGGCAATTAAATCGAGTTTTTTCTTTGTCAGTTTGCCGCGTGCATGTTTTTCGACGTGTTGCGTTTCTGCAGCAAAACCAACGCAAAAAGGTCTGTCCGGCAAGGCTGCAACGCTTGCCAAAATATCCGGATTACGCACCAGTGTTAAGGTCATTGCATCATCGTTCTTTTTGATTTTTTCATCGGCTACCTGTTCAACACGATAATCAGCAACGGCTGCCACGCTGATAAACACATCCGCATTGTGTACAGCGCTTATAGCAGCAGCATGCATAGATTTGGCGGTGTCTACATCTATACGTTTAACACCTGCTGGTGTACTAAGTGACACCGGCCCTGCAATAAGAGTTACTGTTGCGCCTTGTGCAACAGCTGCATCGGCAATAGCAAAACCCATCTTGCCTGAACTGCGATTAGTTAAATAGCGAACCGGATCGATTGGCTCAATTGTTGGGCCTGCGGTAACAACAATATGTAAACCAGCCAGTGAATGGTGGTGTTCTGCGTAAACGTTGGGTTGGTCGGCTGCTTTACTGCTTGTTTGTGTTATTAATTGCGATAGCCGTGCGACGATGTCTTCTGGTTCCAGCATTCTGCCAGCGCCAGTTTCGCCACAAGCTTGCTCTCCTTCATCGGGCCCTAATAAGGTAATGTGTCTTTGTTGCAGTACTGCAGCATTCGCCTGCGTTGCCGGATTTGCCCACATGAGTCTGTTCATGGCGGGAGCTAAAAATAGCGGCGCATCGGTTGCTAAGCAAAGTGTGGTAAGTAAGTCATCGGCAAACCCACTTGTTAGTCGTGCCATAACATTGGCTGATGCTGGTGCGATAACAATTGCGTCTGCCCAGCGGGCAAGCTCAATATGACCCATAGCCGCTTCAGCTGCAGGGTCCAATAAATCGGTATGCACCGGATTTCCGGTTAAGGCTTGCAGGGTTAGTGGTGTTATAAACGCTTGTGCGCCGGATGTCATAACAACACGTACCTCACAGCCGGCATCAATAAGCCGTCGCGCAAGGATGGCGCTTTTGTAGCTGGCTATACCGCCAGAGATGCCAAGGAGGATCTTTTTGTGTTGAAGTGCCTGCATATCCGCATATTAACAGTTGTAGCGCCTTGGCAAACCAACATAGTGACGACTATGTGACTTACCAAGGCTATCAACACATATGCGGCAACGATCGTGCCGTTGTGAATCGCTGGAGGCTACTAGCTTTGAGCGCGTTTTACCGCTTCGCGAAAGCGATCGCGAATGTGTAGGGACGTTAGTGGGATTGGCGTCATCGCCGGGCTACCGGGCTCTACTTTAGCTACGATAACGTGTGGCCCCGGTGTGTTTAGACACTCTTTTAACTTTGCTGCGGCTTCAGGTCCCGGTACTTCAACACTGCTTTTAATGCCACAGCCTTTTGCCACGGCTGCAAGCGATGTTCCGCGAGCGGTTTGTGTGGGCTGATCTCCGGTTGAGCCGTAAGAGCCGTTATCGACAATAAACAGGATAAAGTTTTTAGGATCTTCCAGCGCAATCGTAGACAGTGTGCCTAAGTTCATTAGCACGCTGCCGTCGCCATCTATAGAAATTACCTTGCCATCTATTTCCATTGCCAGTCCTAAGCCAATCGAAGACGATAAGCCCATCGAGCCGAGCATATAAAAATGATGATCGGAATCTTTGATATCGTACAGTTCCTGCGAAGGGAATCCCAGGTTGCAAATGACAAACTCATCGGATAATTCAGGGACGATGGATTTTAGTAATTCGTAACGTCTCATGTTAGCGCGCTCCCCAGAAGTCATAGTCAAGAATGGCGGCCACTGGTCCTTCTGCTACAGATGCAAATGGAACTAGCTGACCAATTTTTTTCGTGTCTTGAGGGTCACTAAACATATAGGTGGGAATGTTAAGGGTATGAAGTAAGCTTTCTACCGTAGTACCCATAGGTACCTGCGCGCCAATAGGTTCACCGGGCGAGCCGCGATGACTAATGACCATTAAAAACGGTAGTCGATAATATAAACCGAGAGAACACAAAGACGTTATCAGTGTTCCGATGCCGGTATTCTGCATAACCATAACGGGCGTCTTTCCCGCTAAATAGGCGCCTGTACAGATTCCCAGGCCTTCTTCTTCACGGTTTACAGCGCGGTAAACAATCTCGTTATCTTTTTCGAGTGTTGAGATGAACCCACCCAGTAATTTACAGGGAACTGAGACAATGAAGTCTGCACCGTTCGCTTTTAATTCGTTTAGCAACGCTTGATTTACGTCTGGTTCACTCATTAACTAATGCTCGCATGTTGTTGATCACTTTAAGTTTATGTTGTATTGAAAATGGTCTGAGCGAAACTGGCTGGTACGCATTTCTACCGTATGCCCCTTCCAATCAAACGCTTTGCGTTCGACTTCTAAAATTGGACTGCCATCTTCTATCTGCAAATCGTTGGCGGTTTCTTCCGACGCACTAACTGCTGATACATACTCGTCTACCTTTAACACAAAAATACCGAATTGGTTGTGATAGAAAGGATACAGCGCTAATGGCAATGGTTGCTCATGTGTTGCCAGTCCTGAAAATGTCGTAGCAGGTACTGTAACCAATTCCCGGGTTGCCCGTATTTGCTTTACGCGACGCAGTCGCTTTATAACAACCACTTCGTCTTGTTCGTTAAGTTGAAATTCTTCAATTTCTCGCTCGTTTGCTACACGCTTGGATACGGTCTCGACATCGGGCTCAGGTATGACCCGATCGCCGCCGGGCTCGGCTAATCTGAAGAAGTGGAAGTAAGAGCGCTCTTCAGAAAGTTTGCGCACAAATGTTCCTCGACCCTGTTGCCGGTCAACCAGTCCGGCCTCTTCGACGACAGACATCGACTTTCTGATGGTGCCCTGACTAACGGAGAATTCATCCGCTAACGCAAATTCATTAGGAATCGGTTCGCCCGGTCGCCAGTGACCATCGTAGATACGATTGGCAATTTTTTCAGCCACGCGCTGATACAGCGGCGCGTTTTCCATGATGTCGGTATTCGCGTGCAACTCTGGTGGTCCGAGAAAGGGTGAAAATCAGCACTAAAAATTCATGTATAAGATATCTGATATATGAATTTGCGTCAATTGCTTGGATCAAAATTCGTGAGCCTTGCAAAGAAGCGGTAACAGTCGCGATTTTTGTGATCGAGTTAACTTCCTATACTTCTAGCTAAAACAACGACATAGACAGGTTTTTTTGTTCATACCAGCGGTATAGTGGCCGAATCGCGTGGATCGCGAGTACGGCTAATGGAGCCTGTTCGTTGAAGACAATACTAAAACTGATAGTGCTTATTGTGCTGGTGGTGTATTTGCTGTGGCCGGCTCAAGATAACCTGGATACCCAATCGCAGGCCTTGGTGAGCAAAACACAGTACACCGACGGTAGCTCGGCCTGGTTTTACTTGCTTGGATTTAAAGCTCAAGAAGGCGTCGACCCGCTTGATGTCGGCAGGTCCCGTTTTGATGCGTTCGCTCAAGCCGAGGCTGCCATATACGGTTCAGCCGAATCACCGTTCTATGTTGATAAACCCTTTTACGTTGCATTACATCGTCAGCCCAGCCCGCTGGATTGTGCTATCTATGAAAAGGTTTGCCGCGATGGGGTATTACAAAAGCATGATGGTATCGCGCAATACTTGGATGACAACAACACGTGGTTGTCGCGCTACAACACCTTCATTGCAATGCGCGACTTTAAATCGCTGAGTAATCCTGCACGGCATCCAAGCGTTCAAGACTACACGGTGTTATTGCATGGCAATAGAATGGTCGGCTTGGAAGCTCTATCAAAAGCCATTAACGGAAATCCTGAAAAAGCCCACGCTCAATTGCAGCAGAATATTGAGAACATTCGAGCGCAGTTAAAGGCCTCCGATAACCTGTCTCACAAGCTGATGATGACCGTGATGTTTATGGAGAACATTGACTATCTATCAGTTATTAATGCGTTGCCTAACGCCATACAAGGGCCGGTTATCAATCCATTGACTGCTGCCGAGCGCGATTTCGATCTGGCATTCTCGTACGAATTCAGATTGATTCGCAAGAAGCTCAACGCCATGTTTGAAAAGCAAGCGTATGGTACGGTTGTCGGCCGCATCTACGACGGCGCGTTGCGGTTGTTTTTTAAGCCCGGCATGACTGCCAACTTACTGCGACAAGACATGCAGTATTCAAGTAGTTTGGCGAAGTTAAGTCATGCGGAGCTTAAGTCTGCGGTGAATACAAAGCGCGAGCACACGGTTACATGGCAAGATTATGTTTTTAATCTGATAGGCACTTATTCTACAACTCAGGAAATGCTGGATCACACCAATAAAATATCACTGGTGTTTGATCTCGATGCCAAGGTGCAATTGTACAATCACATGTATGGTCCGGAAAACCAACAAGGTATGGAAGCGCTGTTTACGTTTGTAAATCCGTATTACGAACGTACCGATTTTATCCGCACCGATTTAGAAAATAATCAAGTGTGCTTCGATGGCTTGAGTACTGGTCTCGATAGCAGTCAATGTGTTTTATATACAAATAGACCATTTGCGGTGTCATTACTGTAGCATTGCAGCTATCGACTCTACGGTAGAATCTGACGGTGTCTCATGGCTGGCAACGCTTATACGAAGCATGGTTGATATTACGTTACCTTCAGTCTTAAAGGTTTTTTCCAGTGGCGGCGCCGCTGGTCAATCTATTGCTGAATGGCTTAGTAAGTCTAAAGGCGATTCCAGATCGTTAGTTGCAGAGATAAAAGATAACCTTGTTTATCTGGATATGGTTGCTGAGGATGATCTGGAGCTTGCCAAGGTCATAGATAAAATATCGCTCGACGAATACCGCCGCTTATCGAACGCGGGTTTTAACTTCAATAAACTAAAGCGCTCAAACATCAGTAAATACCCCTCGTTAAAAGGGACCGAACTTGCGTCCTGGGGAGGCAAGGAAACTGAAGAGTTAATCGTGTCTATCTACGATAAAATCGCCGACCTCAAAATACGCTACCCGTTGGTGTCCGACCGTAAAAATTACCGATGGAAAACCAGGGTGAACAATATTCGCAAGCGCATCTGGCTGCTATTGCGGCACGTCTCCGACTAAATTCCACCAATAAGTACAATATATTTATACTTGTAGTAGATTAATAAACCACTATTTCAATAATAGTTGTAAATAATAGTCCGAATACCGATTCTAGTGTTTCTCACATAAACGGAAGAAACACTATGAGAAACGCATTAAAACGAATACTGAGCGCGGTCACTATAGGCTTTTGCGCTTTTGCCGGCGCCTCGCATGGAGCCGGTTTGTTAGTCCCCAGTAATGGCAGCAGCGCGGATGGTCTGCAGATAAAATCTCACGAGGTGGCCGTTACCATCGAAGACGGTTATGCGATAACCGAAGTCAATCAAGTATTTCATAACCCGCAAGCCAACGACCTTGAAGCGGTTTATCGATTTCCTGTGCCTGATAAAGCAGCTGTATCGGAATTCACTGTATGGATTGATGGGCAACCCGTTATTGGCGAAGTACTGGAAAAGGCGCAAGCCCGTCAGGCTTACCAACAAGAAAAAGCAGCCGGGCGTGAAGCCGGATTAGCGGAAAAAAATAAACACTATAACTTTGAAGTCTCTGTGACTCCCGTTCGGGCGGGGCAGGACACACGCACACGCCTGATTTATATGCAAGCGGTAGATATCGATACGGGTATTGGACGTTATGTCTATCCGCTGGAAAATGGTGGTACGGACGATGCGGCTAACGCATTCTGGAAAGAAGATGCTCAAGTGCATGAAAAGTTTTCTTTCGACTTAACGCTGCGTTCTGCTTATGCGGTTAGTGGTTTACGATTACCAGCGCATCAAAACGCGAATATTACTCAAACCGATGCGCAGCAATGGCAAGTATCTATGGCAAACAACGTTGCAGTAAACGCGTTGCAAACCCCTGTAGATAATATTGAAGATCAACAAAACGCCGTAGCAATATCGGAAGATGGCAGCACCTTACCTCGCTCTCCTTTAATACCTGGTCTTGCCGGTTCGCTTGAAACTGATGTAGTGGTGTATTGGAAATTTTCACCCGATACACCGGCGTCGGTTGATTTAGTGACCTACAAAGCACCCGATAAATCCAAAGGTACTTTTATGCTAACGCTCACACCGGGTAATGATCTGGCACCTATTACCGAAGGCCGGGATTGGGCGTTTGTATTGGATATGTCTGGTTCAATGCAAGGCAAATATGCAACATTGGTGGATGGCGTTAATCGAGCGCTTAAGCAACTAAAGCCGCAAGATAGATTCCGGATTATTCGATTTAATGATCAGGCGTCGGAACTAACTCCATCGTGGATACCCGCCAACAATGCAGAGGTAGCGCATTGGGGTAGTGTGTTGGCGTCCTCGCAGGTTTCCGGCGGTACAAATTTATACGCCGGTGCAGAAAAGGGCTTAAAAGCATTGGATGCTGATCGAACCAGTGTGATTGTATTGGTTACTGATGGTGAAGCTAACGTGGGTGTTACTGAGAAAAAGGCCTTTTTAAAGCTCATGGAAAAACGCGATGTACGGTTGTTCACGGCAGTTATGGGTAACGGCGCAAACCGACCCCTGTTGGAGGCCATGACAGAAGTGTCTAACGGCTTCGCTGTTAGCGTGTCTAACAGTGATGATGTGGTAGGTAAAATTTTGGAATTTACATCTAAAGCCACGCATTCAGCGATGCACGATATAGAGCTATCCATTAGTGGTGTAAAAACGACTGACTTAACACCAGAAGTGACCAACACTTTGTATCGTGGAGAGCAGTTAACTGTGTTTGGTCACTACCATGGCAGTGGCCCGGCGAATGTTACGTTGTCAGCTAAAATTTCTGGTCAAAAGAAACAGTATAAAACCAGTTTCAACTTTCCGGATGTTGATCAACGTAACCCTGAGCTAGAGCGACTGTGGGCGTTCGCCAAAATCCAGGATATGCAGAAAATGATTGATTACCTTGGCGACGATAGTGAGTACAAGGCGGCCATTGTTGACACTGCGGTGCAGCACAGCATAGTGACAGACCATACATCCATGGTGGTAATGCGTGAAGAGTCTTTTGCGGCTAACAATATTTCGCGTAACAATCAACAAAGACGTCAGCGGGAAGTAGCGGCTGCTCAGCAACGTGCAGCCCAACCGGTTAATAACACTCGGGTAGATCAATCCACTCCGGCATTCCAGGGTTCTCGCTCTGGTTATGGTGGCGGGGCCATTGGCTTGGAATTATTGATGTTGCTTGGTTTTGTGTTGGCACCGCTGTTTCTAAGGGCTCGCCACCGACGAACATAAGTAAACCGTCTATTTTTTTTGTAAATTTTAAGAAGGTAGGCACGGAAAGCCAAACCACGATAAGCCGGGTTTCCTTGTTGCAAGGGGATCCGGCTCCTCATTCATAAGCCGCCTTTGCGCACATTCTGCAAATTAGCATTCTACTGCAACGGAACTAATCACCTGCCAAATAATCTACGGATGCATGGAACTTGTATTCGGTTATATAGCGGGCCTACTGACGCTCATCAATCCCTGCGTTTTGCCCGTTTTGCCCATCGTGCTGGCGTCAGCTTTGCAGGCCGGACGGCACGGTCCACTGGCCATTGCTTTGGGCATGGGCGTATCGTTTGTCAGCCTAGGTATGCTGGTGGCAACCGTTGGTCACAGCATCGGATTAACTGAAGAGTTGCTATCGCGGATAGGTGCCATGCTCATGATTGTGTTCGGTTTGTTTTTACTGATTCCGCAGCTCAATACCCGGTTTGCCACAGCAACCGCATCGTTCAGTACCAGTGCCGATAATCAATTAAACCAAATTCAAATGACCAGCTTGAAGGGCCAGTTTGTGGGTGGCTTGTTGCTGGGTGCCATTTGGTCTCCGTGCATCGGGCCTACACTTGGTGGTGCGATTTCGCTTGCAAGTCAAGGTCAGGATTTGTTCTGGGCTTTTTTAATCATGCTGAGTTTCGCGTTAGGGATTGGTAGCGTTGTTGTGGCACTAGGCTACGGTACCGGTGAAGCGATTCGGCGCAGACAAGAAAAAATGCGTGGCCTGGCAACTAAAGCCAAGCCCATTATGGGGCTGACGTTCTTGATTGTTGGCTTCATGATCTTATTTAAATTTCATTATGTTATTGAAGGGTGGTTGATTGATGTATTGCCCGATTGGTTTTTAGATTTATCAACCAACTTTTAATATCCATCAACGCTACCCGTATATAACTTGTTTTAAACACTTTTAGACAGAGAGATTCGTTATGAAAAGACGTCAATTTATCACTCAAACCACTGCGCTAATGGCTGCTGCTGCAACGATGGGCTCTTCAGCGTTATTACAAGCTGCAGCAGGCATGGAGGACTACACGCCGGGATTGATACAGCAAAAGCTTGCGGCCGGGGAAACGGTTTTGGTTGACTTTGCGGCTGACTGGTGCAGCACCTGTAAGCGACAAGAGCGCGTTATCAGTGAGTTACGGGCTAATAATCCAGAGTTTGATCAGAAGATCAGCTTCGTTCGGGTTGATTGGGATGATTATGGTTCGCACGACGTATCAACCTCACGCAATATTCCTCGTCGTTCCACACTCTTGTTGTTGAAAGGTGATCAGGAACTGGGGCGTATTGTTGCCGGAACCAGTGCTGACGAAATAAAGGCTTTATTAGAGCTGGCGTAGCTTGTTTGCCGGGTCTCTTCCCGGGTGACAGTTTAAGTTGCTATATACAACCGGCCGCTTCAGTTGAGCGTATTGCTTAACGCCACGCGGCCGGTGCTTCCATCTTTATCATGAAGTATCATAGGATCAACTGTGTTGAGCTAGTTGATCTATACCTTGAAAATCCCAAATGACGTTGCACGTCATTCACTCATCTATCACTACGGTTTGCATGCCGCGCCTGTCGGTGAGTGCAAGCCTGCGGATGTGTTGCGCCTGGTAAAAGACCTGGCCTATGTGCAAATTGATCCCATAAAAGTAGTTGCTCGGGCGCACGATCACATATTGTGGAGTCGCAAAAACCAATACCGTCCAAAACAGTTGGAACAATTGTTGGCGCGCGACAAGGCTGTGTTTGAGCACTTTTGTCATGATGCATGCATGCTTCCAATGGAGTTTTTGCCGTACTGGCAAGCGCAATTTGAACGCCGGGCAAACCTGTACTCATCATCTGGTTGGAATCCGTCTGTGCTGGATGAAAAAGCGCAACAGCAGGTTATCAACAGAATAAGACAAGAAGGTCCGCTCTGTTCGAAAGCATTTAAAACAGAAACACCAAAAGCATCGAAAGCTATCTGGAGTAAACCAGAGCACAAGAAAATGTTGGACTACTTGTGGTTTAAAGGTGACCTGGCAGTGTCAAAACGCCCCAAATTTATCAAGTACTATGATTTGGCTGAGCGTATGTTTCCGGCAGAGTCTCTTCATCAAAAAGTCAGCGAGCCACAGCGGATTCAATGGTTGGCGGTTAATGCTTTACAGCGCATGGGATTCGGCACCGCTGGCGATATCATGCGTTTTTGGGAGGCTTGCTCGTTAGGCGATATTCAACAGTGGTGTGTAGACAATCAATCGCTGCTGCAAGAAGTGCATGTTGAGTCTGTTATGGGTGAATCAACTAAAGCGCTTGTATTAAAAGAGCGTCAATCGGCGATTGTGAAGCCCCCTAAGCCCTGTTCGCGTTTACGTATCATCAACCCGTTTGATCCATTGGTGCGCGATCGAAAACGGTTAGAAAAGATTTTCGGGTTTGCATACACCATTGAAATGTACACGCCCAAGGATAAGCGACAGTATGGCTACTATGTGTACCCCTTGCTAGAGTGCGATCAATTTGTAGGAAGAATAGAAGTGCGCCACAGTAGTGAATCCAACTTGTTGCATGTCGATAATTTATGGCCTGAGCAAGGTGTTCGGTTTGGTAAGGGTCGTATGCAGAAATTAGAATCTGAGCTGGATCGCATGCGAAAATTCTGTGGTGCAGAAGCCGTTGCATGGTAGGCATCGAAGCTATCGTGTATTGTTCACAGTGTCACTAAAAATAAGAGTTAGCAAGTAATGAGCAACAGCTATAACTATACCGATCAAGTAGCGGTTATTACCGGGGGTTGTAACGGCATCGGTGCGGCAGTTGCAGATAGGTTGGCGAATTCTGGTGCGAAGGTCATGTTGTGGGATATTGATATCAGTAACCCAGAGTCACGTGTAAAAGTATTAGGCGCTGACACCTGCAGCATGGTGCAAGTGGATATTAGTAACCGAGACAGTGTGGCCGCGGCTATGCAGCAAACAGAATCGCACTTTGGCAAGGTGGATGTGCTGGTCAATAGCGCTGGCATTGCCGGCCCCAATAGTACACTGGTTGATTACCCCATCGATATGTGGCGGCAAGTGCAAGCGGTTAACGTCGATGGCACGTTCCATTGTTGTCAGGCAGTGATTCCCGGTATGGTTAATCGTGATTATGGTCGTATAGTCAATATTGCATCAATTGCCGGCAAGGAAGGCAACCCCAATGCGTCCGCATACTCCACATCTAAAGCTGCTGTTATTGCTATGACTAAATCTCTGGGTAAAGAACTCGCCGAGCACAACATCAGTGTTAATTGCGTAACGCCAGCCGCTGCCAAAACCCGAATATTTGATCAAATGAGTGATGAGTTTATTAACTATATGCTATCCAAAATTCCGCGCAGCCGTTTTGTCACTGTGGAAGAAATTGCCAACATGATTGCATGGGCAGCATCAGCAGAGAACTCTTTTACAACCGGTGCTGTGTTTGATTTATCTGGCGGGCGGGCAACTTATTAATAAATATGTTGCTAAATCAGGGGTTTGAATACGACTTGCACAGATTCACCAATGTTGAAAGAATGATAATAATCATGCTTTAGCAAATCGAGCGTAAATCACTAATGTAGATAAGCAATGCAATTCCAGAAATTGTGTCAGGTCGCCGCGACATCATTCGTTTTCGCAAGTATGGTCCACAGTGTCAACGCTGAAGAACTGTCTGTCGCGACATTCGTACCACCAAATCATGAAACAGTCACAGGCGCACTTGCTTGGTTCGATAAAGAAATTACAGAGCGCTCTAACGGTTCACTTTCCATGAAACTGTATCCTGCCGGTCAGTTAGGTGCAGGTGTTCCACAACAGTATAAACGTGCTGTTGAGGGTGTGGCGGATATCACTTTTGGTGTTGCCGCTGCTACACCCACTTTATTCCCTAAAACCTTGCTGGCCATCCCACCGGGTAAGTCCGTGGATGCAATGGACTCCACTGAACGCCTGTGGGCAGTGTTTGACGAGTACATGGCTGACGAATGGTCCGATGTTAAGGTACTTGCACTGGGTAACCCTGCTGGTGGCATGATCATAGCCACTCGGGATATGTCTACCATTGATGGTATGAAGGGTGCCAAGCTTGTTCCGTTTGCATCTATGACAACACCTGTTATTCAAGGTATGGGCGCCGTACCGGTACAAATGGATCCTTCCGAACACTACACGGGTCTTAGCACAGGAACCATTGATGGTGCGATTTCCACAATCAATAACATCATGCCACCGTGGAATCTGGATGAGGTTGCAGATTACGCTATTCTAAATACCCCAGCTACCTTTAACGTAGTGTACTTCGTGATGAACAAAGAACGTTATGAAGGTTTGAGCGATGAACATCGTGCAATTCTCGACGATCTATCAGGGTTGCCTTTCTCGCTAGAATTGGCTCGTTCATTTCATCATGCTGACCAAGCTGCGCTGGAGTGGGCCAAAGAGAAACAGGCTGCTGGTGAATTGAATGTTGAGTGGATTGTTGTATCGGACGAGGAACGCGCGAAAATGGAATCAGCCGCTGCCGCTGGTATGGAGAAAATCTATGCCGACTATGCAGAACGAGGTATACCCAATGCGAAAGCAATATACGAGGCAATAAATCAGTAATAAAAAAGGGCTGCTTCAGCTACGAAGCAGCCCCGGTGAGCCACTAATATTAGTGAGTCATAATATGCGTCAGGTATTTGATTTGGTGGATCGCATCGTGGTGTTTCGCTGTGGACGTATCGTGGCGAACTTAAATGTAGATGAAACAGATGGTCAGGATGTGGTTGCGTATATAATGGGTGCAAAAACAGGTGCCGAATTCGAAGGCGCTGCGTAACTTAAAGTCTTTTATAGCTTAGTAACCATCGAATAGCACGTACGCACAATGGCATTTTTCGATTTACAGATACCCTTTTTTAAACCTGTTTGGCGTCGTTGTGTGCTTATCGGTATCTGTTTACTGTGGTCCGCGTTTGAGTTTTATGCAGGCGCGACACTTTGGGGATTGTTGTTTCTTGGACTGGGTGCGCTAGCGACATGGCAGCTATTTTTTGCCGGGTGGCCGGATAAGCAACGCTAAGCTACAGTGCTTTGCCGCCTTCTCTCGATAATGGAAGCAACGATGTCAGCATTATTTTCACCTCTACAGATTCGAGGCGTTACCTTGGCTAATCGAATCGCGGTATCGCCATTGTGCATGTACTCCGCGGTTGACGGTGTGGCGCAGCCTTTTCATTTTGCACACTTGAGCACCTTTGCGCGCGGTAAAGCCGGTTTGGTCTTTTTCGAGGCTACGGCGATATCACCAGAGGGCCGCATTACACCGCACTGTTTGGGAATTTGGAACGATGAACAAGCAGCAGCCATAGCACCCATTGTTGA
Organism: uncultured Granulosicoccaceae bacterium; assembly: GCA_964390335.1. Classification (GTDB taxonomy): domain Bacteria; phylum Pseudomonadota; class Gammaproteobacteria; order Granulosicoccales; family Granulosicoccaceae; genus Granulosicoccus. The sequence continues at coordinate 18,927 of CAYMHU010000004.1, forward strand.
ATTTATTGCGAGTATGGGAGTCGTGCCTGGTATTCAGCTAGCGCATGCGGGTCGCAAAGGTTCAAGCGCTGCACCTTTTCAAGGTGCAAAACCCATTGCTTCTGACCATCCAGATGGATGGCAATGTGTCGCCCCCAGCCCCATTGCTGTGGCTCCCGGTTTTCCGACACCGTCTGAACTGAGCGTCGACGGTATTGCGAGGATAGTTAGCGATTTTGTCGAAGCCGCAAAACGAAGCGTTAATTGTGGATTCAAGGTTATCGAATTGCATGGTGCGCATGGCTATTTGATAAACAGCTTTTTATCTCCACTTTCCAATCAACGCAGTGATCAATACGGTGGAGATATCGCAGGGCGAATGCGCTTTCCACTTGAAGTTGCTAGCGCAGTTCGTGAAGCCGTAGGAGAGGAGGTCGCATTGTTCTTTCGCATTTCTTCTGTCGATAGCGCTGAGGGGGGTTGGAGCATGGACGATTCTGTGATGTTGGCCAAGGAGCTGGGTAAGGCCGGCATTGACGTTGTTGATTGCTCAGCTGGTGGAATATCCGGCGGTCCCAGTTTCCGCGTTAGCGATGAAGGTAAGCCCCTGAACAAAGCATCTGCGCGAAAACCCGGTTTTCAAGTGCCCTATGCTGAACGGATAAAAAAAGAAACCGCCGTTCAATCCATGGCAGTAGGCGTGATAATCGATCCTCACCAAGCAGAGGCGATTGTTGCTGATGGTCGGGCAGATCTTGTCGCTTTGGGTCGGGAGATTATGTACAACCCTTTTTGGCCACTGCATGCGGCGCAAACATTACGCGTGGATCCCGAATTTGATTTATGGCCACCGCAGTATAAATGGGCTGTTGATCGCCGTGAACAAATTCGTAAACTGAATGAATAGTTGTTTTACGCGTTTAGCTCGGTAGGATATTGTTTGTCAAGAATTTCATTAATAGAAAACATCTATGTTTCTAAAATTAGTTCGCAACGCGCTTGGTTCTATAGTTGTATTTTTTGATTGGTTAACGCGCCCTAAGTCAATACAACGCTCGCCTACTGAACAGATTCGTGTTCAATCTGCATTTGATGGATTGTCTCTGTATCAATTTCGTGCTTGTCCATTTTGCGTCAAAACACGACGAGCGATTCATGTATTAGGCGTTGATGTTGAGTTGCGTGATATTAACAAAGTAAAAAAGTACCGAGAAGAACTGCAGCGGGGTGGCGGTCAGGTCAAAGTACCTTGTCTGCGTATCGAAGATAACAACAATGTTCGTTGGATGTATGAATCAAGCGAAATTATCGAGTATTTGAATCAACGTGCCGCAATCATTTGATGTTCGCTTGAAATAACCCACTAAATTACTCTACAATTGTATGATAATGAGAACAATTCGCATTATCAATAAAAGACAATTGATCGGAGTGCTGCCCGGATGAGTAAAGAATACCCGCTTGTATATTCCTCAATAGTCGAAATAGCGCTTAATTTGTTTATGCTCGAACTGGTAGTCACTTGAAACCAACCTGGACAGATCGCTTGTTGAAATGGGGCGCTTTGCTGGCAGCCTCTATTTGTTTGCTCCCAATGATTGCTGTGGTTATCGCCGCAGCGATGGGAACTACCGATACGCTGTCTCATCTTGCCGATACTGTGCTGCTGCGCTACACGCTAACCACACTTTATCTGGTACTCATTGTTGTTGTCGGCACCGCTGTCATCGGTACCGGCGCAGCATGGTTGGTCACCATGACCCGATTTCCCGGACGTGGCGTGTTGGAAATTATGTTGGCGTTGCCGTTTGCCTTTCCAGCGTATGTCATGGGTTATGCCTATACCGACTTTCTTGATCATCCGGGAGCGGTTCAGACGCTGTTGCGTTCAGTAACAGGGTGGGGGCCACGTGATTACTGGTTTCCGGAAATCCGTAGCATTGGCGGTGCCGGACTGATGTTTATTTTTGTGTTGTATCCTTATGTTTATCTGCTGGCACGCTCTGCGTTTTTGCGAGAATCGGCAACTGCCAATTTAGCCGCTCGCAGTATGGGACGCAGTGCATTAAGTGCGTTCTGGAACGTGTCTTTGCCTATCGCTCGCCCTGCTATCGCTGGCGGTGTGTTGTTGGCTGTCATGGAAACATTGGCCGACTTCGGTACCGTAAGTTACTTTGGCATTCAAACGTTTGCCACCGGCATTTACACCAGTTGGTTTTCGTTTGCTGATCGCGGAGGTGCAGCCCAGCTGGCGTTCTGTTTACTGGTTTTCGCATTGTTCATAGCCATTCTAGAACAAACACAACGGGGCGCAGCGCGTAATCACGGTGCTGGGTTGCGCGACAGAACACCAAAAAAAGCGCAGCTTACGGGGTGGCGCGCAGCCGGTGCGTTTACCTTTTGCGCCGTGCCGGTGTTGTTTGGTTTTGTGCTGCCAATCATTCTGCTGATAACGATGAGTCTTGATTCGGAGCAAAATCTACTGAGTCCACGCTATTTGGGTTTCATTAGTAATTCGTTGATATTGGCATCGAGCGCTGCGTTGGCTACCGTACTCATGGCGGTTGTGCTTGCTAGCTACAAACGTTTTCGTCCCAGTAAATTGTCGCGCAACGCTGCCAATATTGCCCGTGTCGGTTACGCTGTTCCTGGCGGAGTGATCGCCGTTGGATTACTGGTGCCATTCGCTGCACTCGATACCGGTATCGATGCGTTAGCAGAAACTTACTTTAATGTTTCTACCGGTTTGATTTTCACTGGTACCATTTCGGTGTTGGTTTTCGCTTATATGGTGCGCTTTATGGCCGCAGCTCTGAACACCTACGAGAGTGGCCTGGCAACGCTAAACACTAATCTGGAGTCCGTATCGCGAACTTTAGGTTCTAATTCCGCTGGCATACTTTTTCGCGTGCATTTGCCGGTGTTAAAAACCAGCGTGTTTACCGCCATGTTAATTGTATTTGTCGATGTTATGAAAGAACTACCGGCAACGTTGATAATGCGTCCGTTTAACTTTGATACTTTGGCGGTGCAAGCACACCGACTAGCATCAGATGAACGGCTTGCAGGTGCTGCAGTACCCTCGTTGGTCATTGTGTTAATTGGTTTACTGCCGGTGATTTTATTGTGCAGGAGGTTATCGAAGACCCAATAAATTAGTGCTTTTGCATGCATCTGATAGCATTGCTGTTGGGTGGATTAGTATCGTTGCGCGTCTATTGTGTAGCAAACGTACTTCATAAAAAGGCCGGGATTTCCCGGCCTTTTTTGTGTTCAACATAAACAACATGTTGTGCAGTACTAGTCTGAGGTGCAGACTCACGGCACTAGCGTTACTTCCAACCTGACTCGTTCAACAGTTTTTGAGCTGCAGCTACGTTATCGGCAATGGCTGCCGCATCAAGATCGTCTGGTTTAAAGAAACCCAGAGAGGCTACTGATGGACTGAGTCCAACACCCGGTACTGCGGGATATTCATCGTTACCGGCAGAGAAGTATTGTTGCGCCGAATCAGATGCCAAGTACTCAAGAAATTTGATCGCGTTGTCCTTGTTCGGTGAGTGCTTTGCCACGCCGCCGCCAGATAAATTCATATGTGCACCTATCGAGTTCTGGTTAGGGAAAACCCAACCAATCATGTCGATGCTGTCTGATAGAGCTTTAACGGGTTTGCGAATACCACGACCAAAGTAGTAAGTATTAGACATTGCAATATCACACTCTCCCGACACGATGCCACGCAGTTGGTCAGTGTCGCCCCCTTGTGGGTCCCGTGCAAAATTAGCCACAACCGCTTTAGCCCAATCGCTAACAGCAGCTTCGCCGAGATGGGCAATTAGCGCAGCGGTAATAGTTTGCGTGTAAACGTTTGACGATGAACGAATGCAAACCATGCCTTTGTATTTAGGGTCGGCAAGATCCTGATAAGTCATTGGAGGCTCCTGTACGTCATTCTTGTCATAGAACAGAATTCGAGCGCGTTGTGAAAAACCGAACCATTGGTTTTCATCGTCCTGCAGGTAGGCAGGCACACGGCTTTCCAAAACGCCTGAGTCGATTGACTGCAATACGCCTGCGGCTTTCGCTCTCTCGAGACGTGACGTGTCTACAGTGAGCAATACATCGGCGGGGCTATTGGCCCCTTCAGACTGCATCCGGGTAATCAGTTCATCGGCTTTGCCTTCAATGCGGTTGACCTTGATTCCGGTTTGCGCTTCAAAGTCCGAGTACAAACGCTCATCGGTATCGTAATGTCGAGAAGAGTAGAGATTGACCTCGCCATCGGCGTGGGCCAGCGGGGCTGTGGCTAGGATGCAGGTGGCTACAAGCGCGGCGATATGGGATTTCTTCATAGAATCTTCCTAACGTTAACTAAAGTTGGTGTTCGCCGAATAGCAGTTTTTCGGTTTCCGTGGCAGAATAATAATTCAGATACCTAATGATAATGCGAACAATTATCATTAACAACCATATTTACTTTGTGGCTATTCCGTTCTGATTTATGGTGCAGAACCAGTTTGATGCGTGTTATGACATACCTATGAGTCAACAACTTTGCGTAGAAGATTTGTGCGTGGAGCTCGAAGGCAATCGCATTGTGTCCAGCGTAAGCTTTGCGCTTGAACACGGTGAAATCGGCTGTCTGCTGGGGCCAAGCGGCTGTGGCAAGACCACCATCCTGAATACCATTGCCGGGTTTGAACCTCCGGTTTGTGGAAAGGTGTTTCTGGGCGACAAAGAAGTTGCGTGTCCTGATTGGCAACTGCCACCTGAAGAACGGCGCGTGGGTATGGTGTTTCAGGACTTGGCGCTGTTCCCGCACTTAACCATTCGCGAAAATATTGCTTTTGGTCTGAAGGGGCAAAACCGATCCAGTAGTCGCAAGCGTACGGATGAATTGCTGCGTATGGTATCGATGTCACAATACGCCGACAGTTATCCGCATCAGATATCCGGTGGGCAACAGCAGCGAGTGGCGCTGATAAGGGCAATGGCGCCGCGCCCGCCCATCCTGTTACTTGATGAACCGTTCAGCAGTCAGGATGCAGAACTCCGAATGCAGTTAGCGCAAGAAGTGCGTGAATTACTTAAGCATGACGGGATAACCGGTATTCTGGTGACGCACGATCAGCACGAAGCATTCGCCATAGCCGATCATATCGGGGTAATGTCAGAGGGTTGCTTAAAGCAGTGGGATAGCGCTTACAACCTTTATCACAAACCGGCGGATCGATTTGTCGCCGATTTCATTGGAGAAGGTGTTTTCGTTTGTGGTAACACTATCAGCCACGATCAAGTACAAACCGAATTCGGCGTGGTCAGAGGTGAGTTAGTGGATACGTTTCGAACGGGTGAGTTGGTTGATTTACTGGTTCGTCCAGACGATGTCATTCATGATGACAACAGTCCCAACAAAGCCACCGTGATTGGCAAAAATTTTCGTGGTGCCGATCACCTGTACACGCTCTTGATGCCGGGGAACACGCGCTTAAGCTGTCTGGCGCCATCGCATCACGACCATCAAATTGGGGAGAAAATTGGAGTCACGCTCAAAGTCGATCATCTGGTTGTGTTTCCTTATAAGTACGATTAATTACTAAAAAGTTCTTAAAATCAATAGGTTGTCGTGTTGTCGAAGCCAATTTCAACACGGGTAATCGTCAATTAGGTGAAATCTGACCTATCCACTGCCGCTAAAACAAATTAGTTAACAAATAGGACTGAAGTTGCTATGATAGATGTGAATGATTATCATTTGGTTTTTTGTTTACGTAAACTTATGCAGCTTGTTTAATGATTGTTTGTCACTGCAACCAGATATCTGCTGAGCGCATTTGCGATGCAACGGCGTGTCTGATGAAAAAAGAGGCTTGTCCTGATCTTTGCCCTGCTAACGTGTACGAGGAGCTGGGATGCTGCGCGAAATGCTGTAACTGTTTTCCGTTAGCCCAGAAGGTTATACAGGATGCCGCCCACCAGATCGTTCACGAAAAGCCCATCACGCTGCACCCTCGGAGCCCACGCTAGAAGTATCCCTGACGGTACTTTCTATCCGTGAAACTTCTGCAATTTAATTGCTTTGGTTGTAATCCAAGTCGACCAAAAAACGTAGTTAATGTAAGGTTATGCCTCTACTGCGAATCGTAACTATGACCAACTTCTGGAATACCACTACATGAAAGGCAACAAAAAAGTTATTGAAAGGCTGAACGAAGCGCTGTTTCTTGAGCTTGGGGCGGTAAACCAATATTGGCTGCACTATCGCCTGTTAGATGACTGGGGTTTAAAAAAACTCGCCGACAAAGAACGTGAAGAATCCATCGAAGAGATGCAGCATGCCGACAAGCTGATTGAACGCATAATTTTCTTGGACGGACACCCAAATTTGCAATCGGTCGCTCCGCTCAGAATCGGCCAGAACGTTAAAGAGGTATTGGAAGCCGATCTAGCCGGTGAGTACGAAGCACGTGAATCGTATAAGAAATCAAAGGAAATCTGCGAAGAGGAAGGAGATTACGTCAGTCGGATTATTTTTGAAAATCTCTTACAAGATGAAGAAAGTCATATAGACTTTATCGAAACCGAGCTCGATTTGCTCGATAGAATTGGACAACAGAATTACGAGTTGTTACAAGCCAAGAGTGCTGATCAAGCTGAATAGCGTTCTATATCGTTCCCATGTTCCCATGTTTTCATGGGGTAAGGGATGACAATAAGTTGTGACCTCCCGATAAGAGGACGCTATTTGCGCCTCCCAAAAACGATCTACTGAGCTAGCGACACTGTTAGTGCCACATCCTCAGGTGCAAGGCAAACGGTTTCATTGCAGGCCTGCAGCTGCAATACATAGGTGCCCATCGCTGAGTCGTGATTTGCGGCCAACGGTGCTTTAATAGTAACTGTGTTTTCATACAACGCCAATTCGCTTGAACCGTTGAAGTCGAGTGTTTTACTCACCACTGGCGGGTATTCAGTTTGCGGAATGGCAGTGTTGTTGTTATCAAACAAGATGGTCGGAATAAGAAATTCCTGATTGGGTTTGTTGGCGTTCACGTGCCAGCCGGGTGCCATGTCTAATTCGACATGCAGTTCGTTGTTTTCAGACCAGGCGTTCACTTTTACATTGCCTCGCGCTGTGTAGTGTCGATGTCCAGCTTCGCCCTCTAATAAGTCACTTGCGCCGGTCAGTAAATAAGCGAATGCTGATGGGTAGGTATTCAAGTAGCTTGAAAACGCAATCATCAGCGCTTCAGCGCGTTGTTTGAATACGTCACGCCCGGTTCGGTGATGTAGTTTTGCCAGTACACGCAGCGCCACTGCATTACCGGTGGGAATAGAGGTGTCATACAAATCTTTAGGTCTGATGGCGCCTATAGTTTCTGTGCCAATAAAATAGCCGCCCTCGGCTTCATCCCAGAACTTTGTTTGCATTGTATTGGCCAGGGCTTCAGCTCGCGTCAGCCAGCCTTTTTTTCCGGTTAAGTCGTATAGCGTTATGTAGCTTTCGGCTAGATACGCATAATCTTCCTGTGAAGAGTCAACAGAGGCTTTGCCAGCGTACCACGCGCGCAGTAACAAGCCATTTTTATCGCGGTTGTTAGCCCAAATGAAGTTGGCGGCCGTTTCAGCTGCTTCAATGTAGTTTGGTTTGTTGAGTATGTCGCCTGCTTCGGCAAAGGCTGTGATCATCATGCCGTTCCATGCAGTAATGATTTTCTCATCGCGTAGCGGTTTCTCTCTTGATTGCCGCGCTTGCAATAACACATCGCTCATAGCGTCTACTTTTTTGATTAACTCATCAAGGCTCATTTGCTGCTCTTTTGAAACGTCGCTTAATGAGCCGTAGTAATGCAGAATGTTTTTGTGTTCAAAATTGCCGACATCGGTGACATTCCAAATATCTTGCGCAAGTGCCGCATCTTCTTTTCCCAACACCGTCACTAATTCCTCTGGTGTCCAGATAAAGAATGTGCCTTCTTCACCTTCTGAATCTGCATCGGTGGCTGAGTAAAAACCGCCCTCGGGCGATGTCATTTCTCGTAAAACATAATCCAGCACACGCTCCACAGTGCGTTTGTGTTCAATATCGCCATTGATGGTGTAAGCCGATAAGTAATTGCGACTAAGCAGCGCCTGGTTGTATAGCATTTTCTCAAAGTGTGGAACTAGCCATGCGTTATCGACTGCATACCGATGGAATCCGCCGGCAACTTGGTCATGGATACCGCCTGCGGCCATGGCTTGCAAGGAAAAATGTGCGGCGTTAAGAGCCTCTTCATTGTTATATCTTTTTGCGTGATCGAGTAACAGGAACAATTTGGACTCTTGTGGAAACTTTGGGGCCGCCCCAAAACCACCTTCAAAATCGTCAAAGCTTGAAACAATGTCGTTTACAGCTCGCTCTATCACGTCCTGGCCAACTTCGCGGGCTTCGCCGGATAATCGTGTGCTGCTGGCAACCGCGTCGGCTAAGTCACTCGCTTGTTGCTCTACTGATTCCCGACCTTGATACCAAACGCGAGTAATTTGATCTAATAGATCTGAGAAAACCTCTGGTGGGTAATAGGTTCCTGCATAGAAAGGTTGAGCTTCAACGTTTAACCACGAAGACATGGGCCAACCGCCCGTGCCGTTCATGATGTTTACCGCGGTCATATAGCTTGCATCCACATCGGGGCGCTGTTCTCTATCAACCTTGATGGGTATAAAGCCTTCATTGATCTTGGATGCAATGAACGCATCTTCAAAGCTCTCACGCTCCATCACATGGCACCAATGGCAAGTTGCATACCCTATCGATAGAAAGATAGGCTTATCCAATTTTTCAGCCAACGCAAAAGCTTCCTCGCCCCATGGATACCAGTTAACGGGGTTGTGAGCGTGTTGAATCAAATACGGTGAATCCTCAAGAATAAGCCTGTTAATAAACGCAGGTTGTCCGTCTTCTAACCAGTGTTCTGTGCGAGGTACGTAGTTATCACCCAGAGCTTTGTATGCAGTAAGTAGTTTTTTTGATAGTTCTGGTGAGCTGTTGTTAGCAATGATTTGATCGTCATGAATGATTCGATGCGAATCTTTGTCAGCAGCTGACGCTGGTGCCAATCCAGTTGTTAGGCTTGCACCCATAATTAACATGGTCGCTAATGCAGTCGATAGTCCGATTCTAATCATCGCGGCTGGGGCCTGTGTTGTTGGTAGGTTAGGAATGCATGACTTTGCCGTCATGCATTGTTTGACAGTAGGAAAATAATTAACTGCGTTGAGCTAGTGCGAAAAACAATCCGCCTTCGCGCCATAGTTCGACGTCGATTCCTTCAAGAGTGGTCTGCTGAGTTTGCACATCTTCAAGTGCAGCGCCATTGCTGGTCACAAATAAACTCAATGGCTTGCCGGATTCGGTGTGTTTGAGTCTTACATGTGCTGCTAACTCGCCACTTAAAGAACAATACCGGGAGCCAATTAATTTGTATTCAGTATCAATGTTCGATGGCAGGCTTAATGTGAATGGTAATTGCTGCATTGAATTGTCCAGCATAGCCAGGCTCTCGCCACGAAACTCAGGTTCTAGTCGCGTAGTGTGATTCATGGCAACTTCACGCAAGGTTCGTTGGGTATGTTCATTGGAGTAGTGTCCGTTACTGAAAAAGTACGACAGAGTCAGTACCACAAAACAAATGGATGCGATTCCAATAGTGGTATTCCAGTGCTTGGTATTGCTTCTTTGGAAACGTGCACGCAGAGCACTCAATTGTGTTAAAAAGCCATTTGAAGACGATTCGTTTACTTCGTGACTTTCAATATTAACCAAACGCTCCAACCGTTCCTGCGGTAGAGATAATTTTTCGTAGTAATCCCGAACTCGTTGTTCTTGTTCGTTCATGATGATTCCTTCCCGTTGCCTTTAATTAACGAGAGTTGATGCTGCTCATGTTTATCCAGGTGAATTTTTAACTTGCCTTTGGCCCGATGAATTAAGCTCAGTACAGTACCACGCGATTGTCCGGTTAGCGTACCGATTTCTGCAGCGGTGTGGCCCTCGAATACCCAAAGAAACAAGACCTCTCGCTCAATGCTGCGAAGTTGCTCGAGGCCTTGCGATAATACCTGGTCTTCACTTGCGTGAATTGACGGATCGACAGATTGATGGTCAACAACTGACTGCTCGTCGAATGAATCGTTGGGAAAGCGCTTTTTATGTCTCAGGTCATCGATGTACAAATTTCTTATGATCGTAAACAATAGTGCTTTATCTGGCGTAGGGCCGTGCTTTTTTATTGCCTTCAACCATCCTTCGTGCACAAGGTCTTCTGCCATTTCGGCATGCGCGCACAGTGCGTTAGCATACCGGTAGGCAGAATGCAGCAGCGCGTCCAGATTTAACTCGGCTTTTGGCATGTGTGGACCCAGTGTAGTCAACGAGGCCTTAGGTCTCGTTCTTTTCCTTTTCGCTTAGTTCATTGATGACATTAATAATGCCAGCATGACTGCCGGCTAACGTATTGCCGGTTAGATACTTACCGTTGATGACAATACTGGGTACAGCATTGATGCCTGCTTGCTGAGCACGATTAATGGAGCGGTTGAGTGCAGTATTCACAGCAAACGAATTCATGGTTTTCTCAAATTTCTTGGCGTCAACACCAAGATCAAGGGACTCGATGAATTTGGCGATCTTGGCAGGGTCTCGTAAGCGCTTTTTGCGTTTATGAATTTCGTTGAAGGTTTGATCAAACATGCCGTCGGTAATACCCAGTAGTTGTGCAGCGTAGAACAGGCGTGAGTGCTGTTCCCAGCTTGGGTTCAGTGGTGGTGCTTCACGAACAAAGTCTACGTATTCAGGTTTTGAGTCTCTCCAGTTATTGATAGCAGGTTCAAATGCGTAGCAATGTGGGCAACCAAACCAGAAGAATTCCAGCACTTCAACACGTGAAGGGTCATTCGTTGGCATCTTTTGCTGAATAACTTTATAAGGTAAGTTCGCTTGCGACCAGAGATTTGATGAGGCTAGCCCTAATCCTAAGGCAGAGGCAGTAGTAAGGAATTTTCTTCTACTTGCTGTACCACGTTCAGTTGTCATAACTATGTCTGTCTGCTTTGTATTCATCTATTCGTGCTCGGTTATGTGTTGATGCAGATGCATATATGAATAATGTGATGCAGTTATTCTGTGACTGACTGCATCGTCCATAGTGATACAACGAACGTCGAACGAATTTGATTGCAACCGATCTGTCATGGCTCTGCAATCAAAATTACAGCTGGTTCGTTAAATCTACATGAGCAAGAAAAATAAACGTAATAGAAAGTCCACTGGTGGCAAGCGTAAGACCGCTGTAACGCCAAATAGTGCCGCCTCAAATAGTGCCTCTTCGGGAGCTGTTAAGCGTGCCAAGGCGCCTGAAAAAGCGGCTACTAAGCCCGAGGCCAAACCAGCTGCTGGTCTTATTAATCGACGCAACGCAATTAAACTGCTAATAGGCCTACCTGTGGTTGGCGCTGCTGGAGCGGCAATTCATCGTTATGATGTACAAAACAGGGGTCTGCACGATTTGTCTGTAATTGGTCAGGGCAAGTCCGTTGTGGTGCAAATCCATGATTCGGCGTGTTCTTTGTGCAGACGTTTAATGAGTAATGCTCGAAGTGCGTTGGACGGCAACGACGACATTCTGTTCAAAGTAGCTGATGTGACATCCAGTGATGGTGAGGCTTTTCGGCAACAACACCACGGCGAAACCGTAAGCTTGATTCTATTTGATGCGAAAGGTCGTCGGCGTGGAATTATTCGAGGTGTGCAGACGGCAGAGGTGCTTAAAGAGCAGTTTTTGCAGCTCTGATGTTGCAATGACTGGTAGGCCATATGACGATATGGTCTCCATTTACTGGTAAGTAAAGTGCCACTTACTATACAATCTAGCGCGTGTAACAAATAAAACCAGCATCTTGGTGATTGGAATCTGAAACAGTCACCCTTGATTGTTTGGAGCGCTCATTGTCAACAGCATTCGAATCCACTTGCCGTAGTCTATTAGAGGAACTTGGCTTACTTCAGATCGGTGAATCTTTTACTGCTCAGTCGTTAACCGGTGGTGTGGCCAGCGATATTGCGTTGATTCGGATCGGTGATAGAAAGCTATGCGTAAAATTTGCATTGCCTAAGTTAAAAGTCGCAGCAGATTGGTTTGCGCCAGTACATCGGAACAAAGCAGAATATGCGTGGCTTGAGCTCGTTGCCAAGGTTGCACCCAAAAGTGCCGTTAAACTGTTAGGCCAATCTACGGCATTGCATGGTTTTGCCATGGAATTTTTAGACGGTCAGCAAGCCTATCTTTGGAAAGACGCATTGTTAGCTGAAGCTAACGACAACGGTGAAGCAGCCTTGTTGGGGAAGCTTGTTGGTCAAGTGCACGCCGCGTCTACAAAATCCGAATTCGACACACAGGCGTTTCAAAACGCAGATGATTTTTGGGCTTTGCGTATAGAGCCATATTTACTCTATACCGCATCTGTACATAGATCAGTTGCAGTAGAGCTTGAAGCTATGGCGGAGCAGCTGCATCAAAGTAACCGAGTGTTGGTGCATGGAGACGTCAGTCCCAAAAATATCTTCATACGGAGCGCTGGTCCTGTTGTGTTAGATGCTGAATGCGCCACATTGGGCGACGCTAGTTTTGATCTGTCATTCTGTATGAATCATCTGATTTTAAAAGCGATGCATTTACCAGCATCGCAAGAGCAGTATTTGCAGAACGCATTGCAACTATGGGTGGCGTACAAGCCCTTTGTGAGCTGGGAATCGGTGGAAGCACTTGAGTCACGAATATGTCAATTAGTCCCTGCGTTGATGTTAGCCCGAGTTGATGGAAAATCGCCGGTTGAGTATTTAACCGAAAGCGAACGATTATTTGTGCGCGCGACAGCGTTAGCACTCCTAAAAAAACCAGAACAAACACTGCATTCACTATTAATGCGTATCAAAACATCAAGTCAAGGATTATCAAGTTGAGTCAAATAGAAAAACTGAGTGGCAGGCGTGTTTGGGATTCACGCGGTAATCCAACAGTTGAGGTTGATGTTGTTTTAACTGACGGTTCAATTGGCAGAGCAATAGCCCCTGCAGGCGCATCGCGAGGACAACGAGAAGCTGTAGATTTGCGTGACATGGGCACAGCACTACAAGGTAAGGATGTTTCAAACGCCTTGGTGAATATCAACAGTAAAATTAGCGATGCATTAGTGGGCATGCCGGCTCATGATCTGGCAGCGATTGATGCGGCGCTGTTAAAACTTGACCCGTCTCCAACGAAAGAATTATTAGGTGGGAATGCCACCGTGGCTACCTCCTTAGCCGTACTGCACGCCGCCGCAGCAAGCGTCAAACAACCTTTATGGCGTTTTATTGCCGATCAATACAACACCACGCCTTCACTTCCACTTCCTGAAATACAAATTTTTGGTGGCGGAGCACACGCTGGCCGTCGAGTTGATATTCAGGATTTTATGATCATGGTTCCGGGTGCTGGCAGTTTTGACGAAGTCATGGAAATCACCAACGAAGTTTATTTTGCCGCGGGCTCGATCATGGAGAAGCGCGGACTCAAAGCGGGTGTTGCGGATGAAGGTGGTTGGTGGCCCAATTTCAATAGTAACGAAGAGGCATTGGAAACACTATTACAAGCGATAGAGCTCGCTGGAGAAAAGCCAGGGGAGCGGCTTGTTATATCGTTAGATGTTGCTGCTTCCGAATTTGGCTCTCAGGGAAAATATAAACTTGCATTGGAACAAAGGGAGTTAGATACGTCTGAATTGATAGACTTATTAGGTCGTTGGATGGATGATTATCCAATTGCATCAATTGAAGATCCGCTCGGAGAAGATGATACAAATGGGATGGTCGAGTTCACGAAACGCTTTGGAAGTCGAGTGCAGATTATTGGCGATGATTACTTGGTGACTAACGCCAGCATAGTAGAGCAGGCCATTGCAGACAATGCTTGTAATGCCGTGTTAATCAAACCGAATCAGGTTGGTACGGTTAGTGAAGCAGTGAATGCGTTTAACTTAGCGAAACAAAGTGGCTGGGGTACAATTGTTTCTGCACGCTCGGGCGAAACTGAAGACGTGTCTATTAGTCATCTGGCCACTGGGCTTGGTGCACTGCAACTTAAAGTTGGCTCGTTTCAGCGCTCGGAACGCATGGTAAAGTGGAATGAGTGTTTGCGAATTCACGATGAATTAGGACACAATGCGTTTTCTGGCGGTACATCGCTTCGTAATACGTGGTGGGGTGAGCAATCCAAACGCTCCTAGGTTATGTTTAGTAGTGTTCTATTCAAGATCGTTACTAGCCAAGTTCTAATGTGGCAACCCCAAA
>CAYMHU010000004.1:33376-53651 GCA_964390335.1 uncultured Granulosicoccaceae bacterium
AGTAGTGTTCTATTCAAGATCGTTACTAGCCAAGTTCTAATGTGGCAACCCCAAACAGCTTTTCTGTTTTTATAATTGGCGGGTTGCCGCGATACATCCTGGCGGTTTCAAAGACAGCTTGTAAGTTATTACGTTGCATAATATCTATGGCCGCTTGATTTGGTTCTGGCACATCCACCAGGAACGGAGCGTAATTAATCTGTTCGCACATATGTTGGAGCAGGCGTTCTGCAATATGCGAATCGTCAGCCAACCACGGCCCAATTTTGAATCCCTCCGAACATTGTCTAGCACCGATAACGCCAATAATCGTATCGCCTTCGACAGCCAAATAGGTTCGTCGAGATGAATTGTTGTGAAACCAAGCATCAAAATAAGCTTGCCGCATAAGGCCACCAATAGCAGCATCGTAGGATGACAAGCGTTCGACATGCGTAGCGTTTGCAGTAACGATCATAGGTGCGTTCGATTCAGACTTGATATCGGCTCTTGACAACTGTCCGGCGAATCGCACATTGCGATGCGAGTAGCTGAATTGTTCGCGCGTATAGTTCTCTTGCTGCTCTACCACTCCATCCAGCCCGATACTGCGCGTACTCACTGTTTTCAGCGCAGTACTCCAGGTTTGGATGCCGTAACCTTTGCCACGATATTCCTGTTTGCACAGATATAGCCCGAGAAAGGCATGTTCCGAATTAAGCTTAACGAGCGAGATGCCAGCAATAGGTTGATCATTCAGCAGACTGATGAAAAAGCCGGTCGGGTCGGTTGAGTAAAACAGGTGGGTATCTTCTATGCCCGGATTCCAACCTTCGTCGTGAGCCCAGGAGAGTAGTAATGCGAGCTCATCCAGGGTTGCTACTCTGGTAACAAGTTGATCTTGTTTCATGGTTAACTACTTTTTGTTGTACTAGTCAATGGAAAATTCGATTGAGAGTGCATAGACAAGGTACCACATGAAACCATAATGACGCATATTGCGTTGAAACCTGTGCTTTTGTCTGCTTGTTCTCAGTGCCGTCCAGCGTTACTATTTACGTACAAAATCATCAATCAAACGATCAACAAGGATGCTGATCATGTCACTAAAAGACTGGCCTCAAACAGAGCGGCCGCGCGAAAAACTATTAGAAAAAGGTGTTGAATCCCTAAGCGATGCCGAGCTGCTTGCTTTGTTTTTGCAAACCGGCTTGCGCGGCAAAACATCAATAGATGTAGCCAGAGATCTACTGCACACGTTTGGTGGTATAGGGCAGATATTATCGGCAGATAAATCAGTATTGTGTAATCAGCCTGGTATAGGCGTTGCTCGTTATGCGTTGTTTCAAGCCGCGTTAGAGTTAAGCCGTCGTCATGTTTATTGTGAGGTTAGGGAAGTGGATGCATTAACCTCGCCGGATAGAGTACGCCAATATTTATCCTTACATTTAAGTGGTTTGCAGCATGAAGTGTTTGCGGCCTTATTTTTGGATAACCGACATCGTGTGTTGGAGTACCGGCGTTTATCCATTGGCACCATTGATTCGGCCGCCGTTTATCCACGTGAAGTTGTTAAGCACTGTTTAGCCAGTAACGCCGCGGCGGTTATCTTTGCCCATAATCATCCCAGTGGGGTGGCCGAGCCTAGCGATACCGATGTCAGGCTGACGCGTAAGCTTAGTGATGCACTAGCATTAATAGATATTCGTGTTTTAGATCATTTAATTATAGGGCAGGGAGTGCAAACTTCTTTGGCGGAACGGGGACTAATGTAAAGACCGTAAAAGAATTTAGTTGCATTACGTCTTCAGACTGTTCGAAAACACAGTGTTGTGTTTGCTGTCTGTTCTGGTGATATTAGTACAATGCCGTTTTTAGTTTCAGCATATTCAAAGCCAGCTTTTGATATAAACTCAAGCAACGTGTCTAAATCTCTTGTATTGAAATCCATACTAACTATTGCAGGTGCGCGCTCTTGCAATATGACATTGGGTATCGGGCCTACGGCGTTTTCATAAGCATTTGCATTCATTAGGCGTACATATCCATTGGCTGTTTGAAATTGAGTGCCACCTTCAACTTTTACTGAATCTCCATAAAGCGCACAAAAACGCTGAGTCAGTGTTTCGTGATGATCATCTTCAGCAACAATAGTAATGCCGAGTATTCCATTGACGGTGTTTGGGTGTTGCAACCACTCGGGTACATAGATTAGCTCGGGCCTATGCTGTTGGCATAAAAAGAATGACAACCGGGGAAATGTATCATTTGGTAGCAGCGCGAGTGTTGTCTTGGTTTGATCGGTGGACCCATTTGGCAATGTCACATCGCGGCTAAATTCAAGATGACCTGCAACACGAAAACCAGCATGCTGTGCCGTTAGCGCATCAGTTTCTGTATTCGTGCTGTGCAGCGCTGTGAGTGCAACGCCTTCTCGACGTTGCAAATGCTCATAGACGTGACGTCCAAAACGAAAGTCACCAGCTGGTAGAGCATCAACTAACGCGGAGTCGTAAATGCCCATTATCTCGAGTAGGCAACCGTCGAACATTGCCAGGCTAGTGCTCGTACCCCATGGATGTTTTCCAATGGCTGTCATATTGAAGCCAAGTGCGATTAGCCGATTGCGCAAACCCTCGATATCATTTGTTGCGAGCAGCGGATGATCTATTCCGAAAGAGGCGTTCATTTAAAAGTCCTTGTACCTTACAGCATAGCCGTTCGTTTGATCGCTAGGATACGTACCCGAAGGCAATGGTTGGAGTGACTGCACTGTCTAGCCAAACGCTTTTAGCTGCTGTGTATTCATGCAAGGCATCGGTTCCACTGGAGCGACCGAATCCGGAATTTAAGGACCCACCAAATGGGGATGAGACATGGATTGCTTTGTAACTGTTGATCCAAAACGTACCTGCTCGTACTTCCTGGGCTACACGATGAGCTCGGCCAACATCTTTGGTCCAAACTGCGCCGGCCAAGCCAAATTCTGTATTGTTGGCAAGTGAAATCGCTTCAGCTTCGTTTTCAAACGGAATCACGGTGACTACCGGTCCAAAAATTTCTTGCTGTGCGGCAGTGGCGTCATTATTAAGTCCTTCAAGTACCGTTGGTGGTACGAAATAGCCAGTCGCCTGTGTTTCATTACGAGTCAGCACCGTAGCCCCTGCGTCGTTGGCCTGGGAAATCATGGAGCGCACATGGGAAAACTGCCTAGCATTACCGAGTGGGCCGATTTGTGTTGTTTCTTCTAGGGGGTCGCCAAGCTTGATTTTATTCATACCAGTGTTCAGCATTGCGATCAGTTCTCTATGGATACTTTTCTCAACCAGCAATCGCGAACCTGCAACACAACTTTGCCCGGCGCTTGAAAAAATCGCTGCCTGTATACCTAAGCAAGCATGTTCAATGTTTGCATCTGCAAACACGATATTGGCTGACTTACCGCCAAGCTCCAGTAAAGCTGGCTTCAATGAGGCAGCAGCAGCTGTTGCAACCTTTCTACCAGTTTCAGGCGAACCTACAAACACAACTTTGCGTACTGCCGGGTGTTCGATTGCAGCTTGTCCCGTTGTGGGGCCAAGACCGCATAGCACATTAACAAGACCTGTAGGCAAGCCGACGTCTTCAGCTAATTTCACCAAGGCAACTGTGGTGATGGGAGTCAGCTCGCTAGGTTTAATTACCACTGCGTTTCCGGTTGCAATAGCAGGAGCGATTTGCCAACCACCAGTAAAAATAGGTGCATTCCATGGTGTCATTTGAAACACGACACCCAGTGGTTCTCTCATAGTGTAGTTGAGATGCCCGGATGGCACAGGTATCACTTCTCCGTGGAGTTTGTCTGCCCACCCAGCATAATAGGAAAACATTTCAGCCACTTTACTCACTTCCACGCGGCAGTCTTTAATCGGTTTGCCAGCTGTTATCGATTCAATGGTTGCAAGTGGTTCAGTGTGTGTTGTTACAGCCTTTGATATGTTTTGCATTATTGCGGATCTTGCAGTCGCTGATAATGCTTTTGCCCATTTGGGCTGTGCGGCACGTGCCGCATTGCACGCCTCGGTTGCTAACGCAACGTCGGCGTCTTTATAAGTGAAAAGTGGTTTTTCGGTATACGGATCAACTAATGTCACTTCATTGCCATTACCATCACATAGCAATCCGTCTATCAGGTTTTGAGGTGAAGCGCCCAACCCGACTGCGTTCATTGACTCTCGTAATAAATTAATTCGCTCACTCATAGCTCGGGTTCTTAGCTCGGTTTATTATGTTTGGTCTTTGACGACTTCATTGAAGTCTGCGGTATCAGGTATATGTGCAGATTTCATTAGCCAAATATCGGCAATGTTTTGAAATCCGATTAAGTCTACATTAGATGATTCGGCGAGCTTTAAAGCCAGTCTGACATCTTTACGCATTAAACCCATAGTAAAACCTGAATTAAAGTCATTGTTTAAAATCCAAGTTGGGTAATTCACTTCGCTAACACCGCTACGGCCGGAGCCTGCGTTTATTCCTTCGAGTAAGTCTTCAGCCGAAACGCCGGCAGCATTGCCCAATCGTAAGGCCTCCGAAACCAGCACAAGGTTTGCCGCACACAACATATTGTTCGCGATTTTTGCAGCATGACCAGCACCGGAAGCACCTACCACAACTGTTTTTGCTGTGATGGTATCAAGCACAGGTTTAAGCTTAGCGATACCGTCCGGATCACCACCCAGCAGCATTGTCATGGTGCCCGCATTTGCGGCGACAGGACCGCCGCTGACGGGACCATCAATAAATACGTAGTTTTTTGCTGCAGCCTTCGCAGCCAGTTGTTGAGTGGTATCAGGTTCTGAGGTTGATGTGTCAAGCACCACGGTATCCGGGTTTACTGAGGTATTGATCTCTTGCATAACCGATTCAACTACCTGTGCATTTGGCAGTGAAAGAATGATTATCTCGGAATCGCTAGCAAGTTGTACTAGCGACGGTGCGATGGATGCACCCAGCATTTGTATGCGTTCAATGGACTGTTCATTCAGATCGTAGCAGGTAAGTTGATACCCGCTGGACAATAGCTGTTTCGCCATGCCACTGCCCATATTTCCGCACCCGATAAGCCCAATCTTCATCTTTTACGCTGCCTCAACTCTTGGATGAAAGCATTATGCATTAGGATTAATCAAATGAGAATAACGAAATATGCTCTAACAATCAGGGTTTCGTTTGTTGGGCTAAGCGAGGTATTGCGTACTGCGTGGTTGCTTAGGTCAAACGCAACGATATAGATGTCAGGCTTAATGTAACCAAGTAGAATAAAGGTTGGTGAACCCATTATGGATTAGCTGGCTGAATGATCGACAAAAACTTACAAGCGCTACTTGAAAGGCGGGACCGCTTGCTTGGGCCTATGTCCACGTTCTATGAAGAGCCTCTGCATTTGGTGCGTGGTGAAGGAGTGCGTGTATGGGATGCGCAGGGTAGAGAGTATCTGGATTGCTATAACAATGTTCCGCATGTTGGGCATTGCCACCCTAAAGTGGTTGACGCAATTTGTACACAAGCCGCAACGCTCAATACCCATACTCGGTATCTACATGACACTATTCTGGATTACGTTGAGCGTTTAACCGCAACCTTTGATGAGTCGCTAAGCAGTGCCATCATGACGTGTACCGGTTCTGAAGCGAACGATATCGCGTTGCGCATTGCACGAAGTGTCACCGGTAAAACAGGTGTTATTGCCACCGACCATACCTATCATGGCAACACGATGGCCGTCGCTCAATTGTCGTGCACTAATCCACCACCTGGAGGTCATTGGCCGAATGTGCGTCATGTACCTGCACCAGACAGTTATCGCGGAACTCGCACAGCCAGCGGTGAATTGGATGCTCAGTTGTTTACAACATCGGTACAACAAGCCATAGATAGTTTGAATGCCGATGGTCATGGCATCTCTGCATTAATCATTTGCCCGTACTTTGCCAACGAAGGTTTCCCGGAATTACCGCAAGGTTGGCTTAATGATGCTGTAACAGCGGTGCGCAATGCAGGCGGTATTGTGATTGCCGATGAAGTGCAACCGGGCTTTGGTCGTACAGGAACGCATTTTTGGGGGCATGAATACGCGAACATCGTTCCTGAAATAGTGACGCTTGGCAAGCCCATGGCCAATGGACATCCGGTGGGTGGCGTGGTCACGCAACATGCGTATCTGGAAGCGTTTCGGCGCGATTTTCGTTACTTCAATACCTTTGGCGGTAATCCGGTTTCAGCGGCTGCGGCACTTGCCACGCTGACTGTGGTGCAAGAAGAAGCGTTAATGGAAAACGCACGGGTCGTTGGTGAATATGCGAGATCAGGCCTTACTCAATTGGCGCAGCGGTATGATTGCATTGATGACGTGCGCGGTCGCGGTCTGATGTTTGGTGCAGAGCTGGTTACGTCTCGCGATACCAAAGCACCAGCCATTGAGCTTGCTAAACAAGTGGCAAATGGAATGCGGCAACGTGGCGTTATTCTTAACTTTCTTGGTATTCACTACAACACATTGAAGATTCGTCCGCCAATGCCGTTTTCGCAGGCGAACGCCGATCATATGCTTAACACACTTGATGATACGTTAAGCGACTTGTGTCGATGATAGAGCCGCAAGCATTTCTTGAACATTGGTCGCTGGCACAAGCGAAGGTAACGCTCGCCGCCCATCGTGAAAATACGGTGTATCGGGTGGATACAGAGCAGGGTTCTACCTATGCGTTACGCATACGGCGTGTCGGCTATCGTACTGATGCAGAAATAATTTCTGAACTCGATTGGATGGCCATGCTTGCAGAAGCTGGGCTCAGTGTTCCTGTACCCGTTGCCGCATTAAATGGCTCTTACATGGTTTGGGTCGATGAGTTTCGTGCTGATTTACTGACTTGGCTTGAGGGTAAACCAATGGGAAAAAGTGGTGAGCCGTTAGTGCTGAGTAATCCCATTGCAACGTTCAGTGCCTTAGGCCGAACGGCTGCAAAACTGCATTTGTTATCAGATCAATGGTCTGTACCAGAAGGGTTCGCGCGTCCAAGATGGGATCGCGATGCTTTGTTGGGGGATACGCCATTATGGGGTCGATTTTGGGACTGTGCCGGACTCAGCGAATCGGATGCAGGGTTGTTCAACGAGTTTCGGGAAGCAGCGACAGATGCAATGAACGATGTACACCATGAGCTTGACACTGGTCTGATTCACGCGGATCTGGTGCGTGAAAATATTCTGCTTAATCCATCGTTAACCAACTTTGTGGCATTAATCGATTTTGATGACGGTGTGTTTGGTTATCGATTATTTGAAATAGCAACCGCGTTAGGAAAAAACGTGAATGAACCGCAGTACCCGGCTTTGCGAGAAGCGCTAATAGCCGGGTATCGAGAGCTGCGACCCATCGATACATCTGTGCTCGAACTTTTTATGGCTATTAGAGCCGCAACCTATGTTGGCTGGAGTGTAGAGCGCAAGAGCGAGCCAGGTGGTGACGTTCGTGCTGATCGTCTGTTGCGGACTGCTCGCGACGCTGTTATGCGTTGGACTCATTCGAAATAGTACTTTGCGATTCGCAAAAAGCGACATTGTATGAATTCTTAACCCATTTGGAGTATGTCAATGGAATGATTCGTTTTTTACCATTAGCAATCTTTGTACGGCATTTAACACAGGTCTCTTTCGCAGCATTGACGACTACGTTTTCCTGTTGGGAATAATCGTTTGAAAGGTTTGAAAAAAAGGGTGTAGAAAATGATTCAAGCTTCAAATGTGCACTGTCATGCTGTACTCAAACCTTTACTCGATCGTTCCCAATTTATTGTTCATCGTAAAATTCGAATTGCGTCAGTGTGGTTGATTCTGTCAATCTCCTTGTTAACTGCCAGTACAGGTAGTCGAGCTGCTGATACAAATTTGGACCTTGCACTATTAATGGCTGATGTTCTGCGTGCAGCCAGAAGCGAGATAGCCAGTCAGCAGCCTAATATCAATAACGACTTGGTAGGCGATAAGGGTTTAGCAGGTCCGGTTGTTATAAAAAGAATCTTGGACAGACTAGACAAAGCCGGTAAACCTGACCCAACGCAGTTCTCCCCCGATAGCTACGAGGGAAAATTGCTTAGCGCTCAATTAGCAGCGATGGAAGAAGTCATTGAAGAAAATCAGGTACTAATCAACAAGAAAGATATCGGATTCAAAGGCTTTGTGCCCGCTGTGTTTGCTCAATTGAGTAACGAACGATTCAGTCGGAAAATGGGGCAACTAGCCGAAATCAAAGTGACTGCTCCAATTACTTTGGTTCGAAATCGAAAAGCCCGACCAGACAAATGGGAACGGAGCATAATTGATACTAAATTCTTGTCCGATGACTGGCAACGAGGTAAGTTGTTTTCTGAAGTCACCAGCGCTAAAAACGGTGATGCATTTCGTGTGATGGTGCCTGAATATTACGGCAAAGCCTGTTTATCATGCCATGGAGGCCCGCAGGGTGAGCTTGATATAACTGGATACCCAAAAGAAGGTGGTGAGCTGAATGATCTGGGCGGGGCCATCAGCATAACGCTGTATCAGTAAGTCTACTCGCTGAACCGTCTACCGTGAACAGATTATCCATTGTATCCAGGCTGGTTATTCTGGCTGTATTTCTCTTATCTGCACTTATAGGTTCTAACCTGTATCTGAATCGCGCTATCAGTAAAGGCACAGATACGCTAATAGAAGAATCAGTACTCGTTAAAAGCCTGACTACGGCAAACGCTGCTAACCGAGCGTTCGGTGATCTTAAATATTGGCTAACAGATTTAGCAGCCAGTTTATTAGTACGCTCGGAAATAGAAGCAGAAACGGCGCAAGAGAACCTGGAGCAAGCGCTGCAAGAGCTGGAAAAGGTTAAGCCTGACATGGTTGCTCAAATTAGAGCAGAAGTTGAGCTGATGGTCGACGTGTCCATGCAGGCGGTTGATTCGTACACCGACGAACAGCGCGTCATGGGCAA
Source organism: uncultured Granulosicoccaceae bacterium (assembly GCA_964390335.1). Classification (GTDB taxonomy): domain Bacteria; phylum Pseudomonadota; class Gammaproteobacteria; order Granulosicoccales; family Granulosicoccaceae; genus Granulosicoccus. The sequence goes on from CAYMHU010000004.1 coordinate 42,366, forward strand.
TACGCAAATGGCGCAGGCTCGGCAGCATATAGTTGTTGTCGATAAATTGCTGGCCGAGGTTGTCAGTGAATTGGAAGACAAAGCTTTGTCTCGCAGTGTTGCAACCGTAGAGACTTCTAAGAATACTGCTGAAAACTCCGTTTTGATTCTTGTGGCAACAAGCCTCTTGGGTTTGTTACTAACCGGAATTATTGTTGACTCAATACGTTCTCCGTTGCGCAAATTGGTTAGCGCCATGAAAGACATTACTTCCGGCAATGTTGATACGGTCATCCCGTCGGGAGGCAGCGACGAAATCGGTACCATGGCAAATACCTTGTCTCTCTTCAGAGACAGTGTAAAAGAGCGTGACCAGCTGCAAGTCGAAAAAGACAAAGTTGGCGATAGTCTTCGCAAAACGCAGGAGCAGCTTAATGAGGCACTAAAGTCGATGTCAGACGGGTTCTGTCTGTACGACAGCGAAGACAAGATTGTCCTGTCAAATCCAAAATTCAGTGAAGACATGCATCGAGATATGCACGATGTTTTTTCTCCAGGAACGAGCTTTGAAGAAATAATCAGAAGATCTGCTGATCACGGATTTATTCCTGACGCAAATGTAAATAAAGAGCAATGGATTGCTAAGCGTTTGGTTCAACACAAGAATCCGGGTGACCCCATCGAACAAAAGCGATCTGATGGTAGTTGGGTTCGAATTGATGAAAAGAAAACCAGTGATGGTGGTACTGTTGCTACCTATACCGATATCAGTGAACTGAAAAAACGCGAAGATCTTTTATTGGTGGCTAAAACAGAAGCCGATAATGCGCTTAATGAGCTAAAGGTTGTATTGCGCAGTATCGACTATGGTGTGTTGATCTTGGATAGTGATCTGACTATCAGACTAGTAAATCAAGCTTATTGTTCGATTTGGAACATCCCAGAAGAATTCTATGAAGATCATCCGTCACTGCTGGAAGATATTGAATACACATCGAAAATTGGCAAATACAGTTTTGATACATCAGATTCTCGCGCGTATGCAGAAAAGCGCATTCAAGCAATAAAGGCCGGGCCAATTCAGCCACAAGAACAAACACTTTCAGACGGCAGAACCATTCAGTGGCAATGTGTAGTATTGCCAGATGATGGCCGAATGCTCACGTATTTTGATATCAGTGATTTAAAGGACGCCGAAAAAACACTCAGAGCCGCAAAAGAAATAGCTGAACAAGCCACCTCGGCAAAAAGTAAGTTTTTGGCCACGATGAGCCACGAAATTAGAACCCCAATGAATGGCATTATTGGCATGAGTAATTTGCTATTAAATACCGATCTTAATAAAGAGCAAAACGACTTTACGAAAACGATCGTTGATAGCGCGGAGTCCTTGCTAACAGTTATAAACGATGTGTTGGATTTTTCTAAGATCGAAGCGGGTAAATTTGATCTTGATCCGAGGGAGACAGATCTTCGCGAGTGTATTGAAGGTGCGTTGGATTTAGTCACCGCCAGTGTGGATAAAAAGAAACTGAACCTTGCTTATCTTGTTGAGCGGAATACACCTGATGGCGTTATCGCTGATGGTGGTCGTCTGCGGCAGATTCTGCTAAATCTACTCAACAATGCAATTAAGTTTACTGAGCGTGGCGAAATTATTTTACGCATTGCCGTTGTGGATGAAGCGGAAAAACCTGATTTGACGCAGATGGAGGAGGTGGCAGATCAGGAGCTTGTAGGTTTGCATTTCTCAGTGTCAGATACCGGTATTGGTATACCCGACAATAAGATTGATATCTTGTTTGATTCTTTCTCACAGGTGGATGCCTCAACTACGCGGGTTTATGGCGGAACAGGCCTTGGTCTGGCTATATCGAAGAATCTCGTTGAAATGATGGGTGGACGTATTTGGGTTGAAAGTACAGAAGGGGTGGGTACAACCTTTCATTTTACGGCGTTCTTTCCGACTACCCATATAGAACGTAGAGTTCGTTTGCATGAACCAAAACCAGATCTTGCAAACAAAAAACTGCTGATTGTGGATGACAACCAGACCAATCGCAAGATACTCTCTGCGCAATCAGAAGAGTGGTCAATGGAGTCAGAACAAACTGAATCGCCGGTTGAGGCCCTGGAATGGATATCCGATGGAAAGCAGTTTGACGTAGCAATACTGGATATGAGTATGCCGGTAATGGATGGTATTCAACTGGCGAGGTCTATACGTAAGCATCGTACGCCCTCAGAATTACCGCTTATTTTATTAAGTTCATTGGCAACAATTTCGGATGTGCCAAAAGCAGAATTGGATGAGGCAGGTTTTACCGCAAAACTTGCTAAGCCAATTAAGCCTTCTGCGTTGCTGGATATTTTAATGGACACCGTGGCGGGTACTGCTAAGCCATATGAACGCCGCGAATCTAAACCAGATGATCAAATCGATAAAAACATGGCCGTAGACTATCCACTGAATATTCTGCTGGTTGATGACAATAAAACGAATCGTAAATTGGCGAGTCTGGTGTTAAAGCGCCTGGGATATGTTCCAGAAATTGCAGTTAACGGTAAAGATGCTGCGGATAAACAAAGTGCTAACCAGTTTGACGTTATTCTTATGGATATTGAAATGCCGGTAATGGACGGTGTAGAGGCAACCAAGGAAATACGGCTACAGGAAACCAGTGACAGCTTCTCGACTTATATTGTTGCGATGACAGCGAATGCCATGCAAGGCGATAGGGAGCGTTATCTAGCGGCAGGAATGGATGCTTATGTTAGTAAGCCCATTCGTATCAATGAACTTGTGCACGCACTCAAAGCGGCCTGCAGTTAGGTTTACAGTTCTAAATCGACTGGTTTTTCAGCTCTTTCAGGGGGCTTAACAGCAATGGGGTCGCGCTCTTCGGCTTCCTCTTTCGGACCAACCAGTAACAGTCCAACAACCAGTAGTAGCAATGCAACCCATGCAATAGCCGGTAGCGATTCGCCCAGTAGAATGATGCTCCATCCAATGCCTGCAAACGTCACCACAAAACTCGATTGGCTGGCGAAAACAGCGCCTGCTGATCGAATTAACGATACTCGCATAGTCACGCTAACCGCAGTGACGATACCGAACAGCAGTATTGCTAACGCAAGTGAGCTGCCACCGGCTGAATCTGTACTAAAGCTAATAAGAAAAAAATCATCAAAATAAATTACAAGCGGAATCAATAAAATTATTCCAGACACAGCTGAAAAGCCGGTTGCAGCAACCATGTCCATGTTTTGAGGCAGTCTGATCGTAAGCAGTAATGTTCGCAAGGCGTAACCTAATGGTGCCAACAGCGCTAACAGTGCCCATATCCAAGGCGTGCTGACAACGCCTGAACTATGCGATGAAAATATAACCAAGGACACTCCGGTTAGTCCTACTGCGAACCCTAACAGCCGTCGAAGATTGGCCTCTTCTATTTTTATCATCGATGCAAAAGCAAACACGATAAAGCCTTCTGAGACCAAGATAAGTGCAATGATAGACGCGGGTAACTCCTGAGCAACCCATAGCACTACAACTTCTGCAACCACAGTTGCAAGAAATCCCCACAACGCAAATACCATTATCAAATTTGCGTCAAATTTTGGAATCTTGCCGCGGAACATCGCTGTGGGAATACAAATGCAGGCGCATACTACGTTCACCCATAGCGCAATGCCAAAAGGTTGATCGGAGTATTCTGCGGCGACGCGTGACAGTACAACCGTTAGGCCCGCTACAAGTCCAACGCCAAGCAACATACCGGTGCTGCGAAGTGTTCTGACTTGTTGCCGTAAGCGTTTTTCTCGTTCGTAAACCTGCGATGCCATCCCAGTGAACACACGTGCCAGTTGTCCAAGCGCATCCTTACGCTGGGCAATGTCTGATATTTGTAATCGCTCCGGGTCGACGACTTGTTCCTCCAGTATCGCGGCAGCATCAGTCAGACGTTCCACTTGGTGCAATTGCTCGAGCTCGCGATCACGGTTACGCTTTCGTTCTAAGGAGCTGGTTAGTCGTGCTTCCAGCAATACTGGATCAAAGTTCTTTGGCAAGAAATCTTGAGCACCAAATTCAATAGCCTTGACGACTGAATCCATTTCACTATCAAGAGCGGAAATGACGATCACAGGAATGTCGCGCATTTTCGGATCTTTTTTCATGTATTCCATGACTTCAAAACCGTCCATACCGGGCATAAGAATATCCAGCAGAACGAGGTCGTAGTTATTTTTTTTAAGCTTCAGAAGCCCTTCTGCGCCGCCGTCGGCCCAATCCGATTCATAATTTAAAGCGGAAACAGCCAACGACATTTTTCGTCGATGAAATTCTTTGTCATCGATGATCAATATTTTCTCGGTTTTTCCCATATTTTCTTACGCTCTAAAGGCTTGTAAATAGCTTTTTAAGGCCTGACTAACCAGCTCAAATTGACTCTGTATTTCCTCTACATGTTTGTCAGCTGATTCTGGCCATTGGGTCTTGCAGTTTGATTCAAGCGATGCGCTCAGTTCAGATAGTCGGATAGCACCAAAATCTTGAGAGCTTGATTTTAATGAGTGGGCTGATCGACGCAAAAGATCTAAATCATGATTCTTCTGAGATGCAGTCATGTCTTCGAGCATTTCTTTGGATTCAACCAAAAAAATTTCTATAAGCTCGCGCAGCTCTCCTTCATCTCCGCCAATCAGTTCGAGTAGTTGACCGAGAGCACGTTCATCCAACACAGCCATTTTTCGATCTCGAATTCTATTGAAATTGTTACGGTGAAATTTATTCGACCGACTATAGCCAATTGAACTTGTGGAGTACAGGCTGAATCAGGTGATTATTTAGTTGATAGAGACATGTAAGAGATAAGAGTCGCCCACATTTTGGTAGCAATAACCTATATAGGCTATATGTCGGCTCCGGTATGAGATAAATACGTTGTAACTGCCTGTTTCATCACACGTAAGGTGATATCGCTCCAGGGAGGCTCAAAACCGCTGTTTAACCCTTGATCACGCAATTGGTGTAGCCATCTTGTGCTTATTTGCTAAACAGATCGCAGTTTTCACTGTAAATAAATACCCTCAGGTCGATCACTACTAGGAATCGTTTTAATCTCGTAGAAAGAGCGTTATGGTTTATAACACCCTAGACAAATCCTTAGAAGGTCTTGAGGTCGATGGAGCTGTGCTTGAGCTCGAGTCCCACTTTTTTAAGGACTTGCTCGGACGGCTTGAAGACCCCGTGTTCGTTAAGAATAACCAACACAAGTGGATCTTTACTAATCAAGCATTTGAGGAGCTGGTTGGTAGTAATGACTTGATCGGTAAGTCCGATTCGGATTTTCTTCCGGAAGATCAAGTAGAGCAGTTCTATGAAGGTGATAATTATGTTATCCGCACTCAACAATCCTTAACTCAAGAAGAAGAGATTGGTGATGGTTGCTATGCACTTGTAAAGAAAATACCGATATTACTGCCAGACAACACAATCGGACTGTTCGGCATTATCTTTGATATTTCAGAGTATCGAAAAGTGCAGTTGGAAGTCGAAAAACTTAGGCTAGCGAAGGTTCAATCCAGAACCGACCCATTGACAGGACTCGCCAATCGACGATATCTGGAAGAGCACTTCACGCAATTGCTTGAAACCAACGCCAGCGTTCAAGAATCCATAGGATTGTTGCATATTGATCTTGATCAGTTTAAGGAAATTAACGACACCAGAGGCCATCTTGTTGGGGACGCAGTGCTAGTGCATATCGCCAAGGTGTTAAAGAATTGTTTAGGACCACAAGATTTTATTGCACGAGTTGGTGGTGATGAGTTTGTAGTGGTTACTCACGGAAGTGGTCAGTCACAGTTACAAAATACAGCGCAAAAAATTGTATCGGCTGCTGCTGTTCCCTTTGATGTTGAAGATGAGCGATTATCACTGAGTTTAAGTGTTGGTGTTGCAGTTGCAGAACAGGGAGACACGTCACTGCATCAAATGTTGAAATACGCTGACCTCGCACTTTATCGAGCAAAACAAAATGGTCGAGGTCGATATGAGCAGTTTACGTCTGAAATTCAACAGCAGCACGATGATCAATGCCAGCAGCGGGATGAATTTCGTATCGCTATAGAGCAAGAACATTTTGTTCCATTTTATCAGCCCCTATTTGATACTAAAACACTAGAAGTTATCGGCGTTGAAGCCTTGGCCAGATGGAATCATCCGGAGCGAGGTATATTAACGCCGGATAAATTTTTACAGATTGCGTTAACTGAAAAACGAATCGTGGATCTGGATAGTGTGATATTACGAAAAGCCGTACAGGATATTATTGATCTGGATAATATGGGCTGTCATATACCAAACTTATCCGTAAATGTTTCACCGCAGTCATTGGCGGGTCAAGATTTTATCGATTTTGTTAAAGAATTGAATTTCATTCCTAGTCAGCTTTGTTTTGAACTAGTTGAATCCATGCTACTAGACGAACCCAATGCTACAGTCACTCAAAATATAACGATGTTCCGCGAACTCGGCATAGGGCTTGATATTGATGATTTCGGCAGCGGTCATACGTCATTGTTGGGCTTGTTGGAAATTGGGCCGGATAAAGTCAAAATTGATAAACGATTGGTTATACCGATACTTCAATCAAACACCCACTATAAATTAGTTAAATCAATAATTAGTATGGCGAATTCATTGAACTTGCACACGGTTGCTGAGGGTGTAGAAACAGAACAGCACCGCCAGCTATTGCTGTCTCTGGGCTGTGATTCGCTGCAGGGATTTGGCTACGCCCGACCTATGTCGGTGAATGATTTGCAAGCACTTTTACTGCGTAAAGCTGCGGCATAAAGCCAAGTTTGGTTAAAGGTGTCTCTGGAGGACTGGCAGGCGCATTAGGCGTATAGTGCTGGTTGCTCTACAGAAGTGCAACTTAATGACTCTCGAATCATCCTGTCAATATTCAACCATTAAGCCAAGTGAGCTGATGGCGCATGTACTGCCGCAATACCGTATCGACAAACCAATCGAGTGTTTGTTCTGGGAACGTGGTTCAAATGATACTTACAAAGTTCGATGCACGGATGCGCAATATTTCTTGCGAGTTTTTCGGCATGGAGCATATTCCAAAGCGGCCAATGAGTTTGAAGCGGAAGCTTTAATCTATCTTTATCGACAGGGTGTCCCAGTTGCGTATCCTATGCCCAGAAAGTCTGGCGGGTATATTGCTGAAATTGTGGCGCCAGAAGGCCCGCGTTTTGTTCTATTGACGTCGGTGGCAAACGGCAGCACCCCAGACTACGAATCGTTGAAAAACTGTCGGTTGGTTGGTGAATCGATTGCTCGACTCCACACATTATCCACCGGATTCGAATCAACATATGAACGCACGCATCTTGATCTGAAAGGATTGCTGGATGATTCAATGGATGTCATTCGTCAGTATTTTCCGCATCAACCCAGTGCCATCAACAAGATTGAACGTATTGCGCAAGCAGTCAAAGCTACGGTTCAGGCCGTACCGGATGAATTGCTTGATTATGGAATTTGCCATGGCGATCTGCACGGTGGGAACTTGCATATTCACGAAGATTTAGTAACGCTCTTTGACTTTGAGGAGTGCGCTTTTGGTTATCGAGCATACGATCTGGGTACGTTTAAATGGAATCTGGGGTCTAACAAACACAGTAAAGAGAAATGGTCAGCGTTTATCGATGGCTATAGCTCCATACGGCCCATCACCGAATCCGCACATGCTGTGATTGATACGTTTGTCATTATTCGTGAGTTGGTGGAAGCCGCCTATGGAATTCGTCATGTAGAGTACTTTGGTCACAACGACATTTTGGCAGCAGATATTGATCAGCTATGCGATCGCTTACATAAGATGCAAGCGTTAGTCAGTTAAACACGGCTCTAGCTAAAAATTGCTTAGAGAGTTTGGACGAATTACGTATAATTAGCGTCAGAATTTGATGCAACATCACATCACTTATTCAAGTGAGATTTGTTGATTTTAAATGTCACCATTGTGTTTTGATCTAGCAGGTATTTATGAATCCAAATCCAGAGCTTGTCGCGCAAAGTCGACAATTTCAAAAGCAAGTTGTGCAGCTTGCTCCCGATGTTTATGGCGCTATCGGTTTTTCAGCCTCTAACGTATTTATGCTAGTAGGCGATGATGGGCTGGTGATTATTGACACCACCGAGAGCACTAAAGCTGCGGAAAATATTTGGGCAGAATTCAGAAAAATAACCACCAAGCCAGTAACGACGATTATCTATACCCATTCACACCGCGATCATATCAGCGGTGCTTCGGTATTTGCCGAAGGCGGTAATCCAGAAATAATAGTCAGTGACATATTCGAGTCCGATCTCGTCGGAGTCGATGATTCTGTTCCAACACCTGTTAAAGCTTTACTTGCCAGAACCAAACGCCAATTTGGCATGGGTATGTCCTTTCCGGACGAGAGAGTCAGCATTGGCATTGGCCCGGGAGACCGGCCCTTAGAAGGGTTGGGAGCTGGATTCCTTGAGCCAACTTTATACGTAAGTGAAGAACGCACTTCAATTACGCGCTGTGGAATGGAGCTTGAGCTTGTCAAGGCGCCAGGCGAAACACCCGATCATATTGTTTGTTGGTATGAAAATAGACGAATTCTATTCAGTGGTGATAACTTCTATTCTGCATTCCCAAATTTATATGCAATCCGTGGTACCTCATATCGCGACTTCACAGCTTGGGCGAACACCTTAGATTTATTATTAGAGTTCGATGCAGAAATATTAGCGGCCGGGCACACCATGCCAGTTATCGGTGCAAAAGAGGTCAAGCAGTCGCTAGCAGACTACCGAGATGCAATTAATTATGTTGTATCGGAAACCGTTGCTGGCATGAACCAACAAAAGGGGCCAGACGAACTTGCTCACACAGTGACCTTACCAGCAGAGCTTGCTAATAAGCCTTATCTGAAAGAGTTTTATGGAAAGGTGTCGTGGTCTGTTAGAGCGTATTTTGCTGGCACATTGGGCTGGTTCGATGGCAACCCAACAAGCCTTGCAAAGCTATCCCCACAACAAGCCGCAGAACGAACAATTAAACTTGCGGGCGGTGCCGATGAATTATTGAAAGCTGCGCAAAATGCTGTCGCAGAAAAGGACTATCAATGGGCGCTGGAATTATCAGATCATCTTATTGCTGCAAACCAACTACTGGATGCCGCCAAAGCGTTGAAAGTGAGTGCACTACGAGCCATGGCAGATTTGGAAATCAACGCGCCCGGGCGAAACTATTACTTGGTGTCGGCGTATGAGATTGAACAATCTAATACGTAATCAGACTAGCAGTCCATCTAGATAAACACCGTAATGGATACAGCGCTTGTTGTTATCATTTGCGCTAGTTTTGCCGCAGCGTTTGTCAATGCGGCGTTTGCCACGGGTGGTGTTTATATTATTCTACTTGCGGCAACTGCAGTATTGCCAATATCTGCAGCTATTCCTTTACAGTCAGTATTATCTGCTGGTTCATTAGTAGCTCGTATTGTGTATTTTTGGGAGCATATTGACTGGCGAATAGTTAGGACGTTTGTCATTGGTGGTGCTATAGGTGTGTACTTTGGTACTCGTACATTCGTGGCCTTGCCAGAAGCTGCCATATCGGTGTTGCTCGGCATTATATTGTTGATTCTAATTTGGATGCCAAAGTTTAACTGGCGAAATCCGATTAAACACCCGTTTTTTTTCGTTGGGGTTTTGCATAGTTATCTGGGGGCTGTGTTTGGAGTAGGTGGTGTTTTACAGCCGTTTATATTACGTACTAAGCTACTGAAGCTACAGATCACAGCAACATTGGCTATCTGCCTGTTCACGTTAGACGTACTAAAAGTATGGGGCTATACCAGCTACGGCTTTAACTATCTGGATTACATTCCACATATCATTGGTGCGACTGTTACTGGTGTGATGGGTACATGGGCGGGCAAACGCGCAAACCACCTAATTTCTGAAAAATTGTTCCGAAAGGTATTCAAAGTGATGGTGTCGTTGGTAGCCTTGCGGTTAATCTACAAAGGTTTGCTGGGCTAAAAGCGATAGCCGATCAAATTCTAGTTAGCTCAACTAGCTGTTAGTGTCAGAAAGTTCTTTAGCGCACTGCAGGTAATAATGTCGAGCACAACAATTAATCTGTGCCTCCGCATGGTCCTTTAATATCTCAGCTTTCATTGCGTTGGCTTTGCCAGTTTCTTTACCCGAGTACACTAAGCGATCAACCAATTGTAATGCCCATTGTAGTTCGCCCGCTGAGTGAGCTTTCTTGATGGCATTAACGAGTGCGTCGGTGCCACCAAGTAACTCTATAAATTTATTGGCTTCATCGCTTGGTTCCAAAGTGCCTAGTGATGTTGGGTTGCCATCAAACCATCCCATTGTGCCAACAAAATATGCACGCACTGACCAATCCACACGACCGTAGAATTCTCGTAGGTACGGTTTGTCGGCAAGCTCTGGCGGTAGTTTTACACTATGAGCCAGTTGGTCCATGGTCAATCCGGCGTCCATGCCTTTACGGGTTTCGTCTACCACGTACCGAATAGCATCGCGATAGTCGCTTAGTATTTTCTTTATTTCAGTCGCACCAAATAGTGCTTTGGTGTGCCCCGGTGCGATGATCTCGGGCTCGTAACTCATGAGTAAATCCATGGTGTCTGCCCATGCATCAAAATCACGATACTCTGTGCCTCTGATAGCATACAGATTTGGAAAAGACCGATAGTAATTATCGCCGCAAAACATGATTTTTTTATCGGCGTACCACACCACCATGTGATCGGGTGTCTCTCCTGGTGCTATAACCAATTGCAAGTTAATTCCGCAGCGCGACAAGTGCTCACCTTCATCACCGACTCGTCTGGTAGGTGGAAGGCTGCCTGCGCCGAGTCCTTTTAGCGTGCGTTTGCCTGGGCCAATGCCTATGCCGATAATTTCATCTGGATAAGAAAGGCCGATGCCAAACTGGCGCTTGGTCCGGACTTGCATAGCCTTAGTGGGTCTTGCATGTGCTGTAGCCACAATCAGTGAGTCTTCCGAGAACCTGGTGCTAGCAATTATCTCTACATCATCGTGACCTTCCGCAAAAACCTGACAACCAGACACATGATCACGGTGCGAGTGTGTATAGATTATGGTTTTTATCGGTAGGGTAGAAATTTTGCGGAACTCTGTGAGCATTTGCTCGGCAGCACCTATGGATTCAGAGGTATCAATAATAATTAGCCCATCATCGCCAATTA
>CAYMHU010000004.1:53751-58509 GCA_964390335.1 uncultured Granulosicoccaceae bacterium
GCGCGGGCGGGCGCTTTTACATCGTCTTCATTCCAATACCCGATTAGTACACCTAACTTATCTTCAAGTCCGGTCATGTGTTTGGCGCGTTCTTCAGAAACAGTCTCGCGTTGGCGATATTCTAGTGACCACTCTGCTAACGCCATATGCATCTCAGTGCATTGCTTTGCATAATCTGGGGACTGGCCAAGATCATTGAATTCATTTGGGTCGTTAGCTAGGTCAAACAACAAGGGCGGGAAGCCCGGTGCAAAAATATATTTCCATTGTTTGCTTGCGATCATGAAACTGCGGCAATCCAGCGGTTCACGTTCAGTTTTTGGACTGAAAACTTGTTGAGAGTAGTCGTATTCACTAATAACGTAGTCACGCCACTGAACCGATTCGTTTTTAAGCAGCGGCATTAATGAGCGACCATCTAAAATATGTTGTGCAACTTCACCACCCCAATACTCTATAAATGTGGGTAATAGGTCGATGGCTTCCACCATATGATCTAATTGTGTGCCGCGAGTACTATCGCATGCCGGGTCCGGGTCGCAAACGATGAGTGGAATTTTTACGGCCGGGTCGTGGAAAAAGTCTTTATCACCCATCCAGTGGTCGCCAAGATAATCGCCATGGTCCGCGGTGAACACGATCATGGTCTCATCTGTTAAATTGTGCTCTTCAAGAAAAGCCAGCAAGATCCCCAACTGGTCGTCTATCTGTTTTATTAAACCCATATAAGTTGGGATGACCGTTTCGCGAGCTTCTTCTTTAGAAAATGTTTTTCCCGCAACACGCTCCATAAACAACTTGGCGAGTGGATTGGTATTTTCTAATTCCTGCTCTGAACGGATAACTGGCTGTACATCTTTCTCGCTGTACATATCGTTATAGGGTGCAGGCGCAATGTACGGCCAGTGTGGTTTGATATAAGACAGGTGTAAAAGCCAAGGCGTTTCACCATCGTCTTCAGCCAGAAATTCCATGGCTCGGCGAGTCATATACGGCGTTTCGGAATCCTCGTCGGTGACTCGCGCGGGTTGACGTGCTATATCGTTAAAAAAACCAGACCTGACCCCGTTGCTTTCATCGACAGAGTTTGCAGCCCAGTGCCATGGATTCGGGTGATCCGAATAGCCTTTGTCGTTTAGGTAATCGTTATAACGCACACCGGGTTTTACAACTGAATCCGGGTGAATGCCATCGTCTCGTTCATAAACTTCAAATCCAGCTTCCCGATGATGAACACCGATTAAGCTATCGGGTTCAATGCCGAGACGCTCCATACCTTCAGTATCTGCAACCATATGCGTTTTGCCAACTAGCACAGGCTTTACGCCCAGTGGCTTAAGATGATCGCCGATGTTTTTTTCGCCAATACGTAGCGGTACGAAATTACCGGTAGCGCCGTGTGAAGATACGTAGCGTCCCGTATAGAAACTCATGCGGCTGGGGCCACATAGTGGAGACTGGCAAAACGTGTTGTTAAACAACACACCACGTTTTGCCAGTGAGTCGATATTAGGTGTTTTTAAGGTCTCGTGCCCGGCGCAGGACAAGTAATCCCAACGCAATTGATCGCACATGATGAACAGTACATTCTTACGGGCCACGAGCTTTCCTTAAGTGAGACGTTATAGATTGATCTTGCCGCCATCAACATTGATGGTTTGACCCGTGATGAAATCACTGTCGGGGGTAATCAAAAATAGCAATGAACCTAGTAAATCTTCTGGCAGCATTTCACGCTTAATTGAACGTGAGCCAACGGTGGGTGCACGAGCCATGTCAAAGCCGTCATTAGCTCGCACGCCCTCACTTTCCGTTAGTCCGGGAGCAATGGCGTTAACCTGGATGTTCTTTTCACCAAGTTCGCGACCGTGGCATCGTGTTAGTGCTATTACTGCGCCTTTGGACGCTGTGTAGTGCGATAGTCCAGGAGGTCCGTAGTAGAAAGTGCCTGAGGCAATATTTACAACTTTGCCACCACCGGCTTTCAACATGGTTGGCGCAATCGCTTTCATGACTTTGTGAATGCTCACCACATTTACGTTCATCAAGCTTTCAAATTCCTCATCAGAGATTTCGAAAAAAGGCTTTGGTTGTAAGGTTGCAAAAATGGCAGCGTTATTAACCATGATGTCTAAACCACCTAACTCGCCAGTGGCTTTAGCTACCATGGCTTGTAGATCGTCGTTGTTGGTTACATCCACTTTCATGCCTATTGCGGTGCCTCCGGCATCTGTGATTGCTTTGACAGCATCGCTGGTGTCTTGTATGTCGGTCACCAGTACTTTGGCACCTTCAGCTGCCATGGCTTTTGCCATCTCTGCACCAATACCTTGCGCAGCTCCGGTAATTACAGCGGTTTTATTGTCCAAGCGGCCCATGGGCTTCTCCTGTTTAATTGTTTAGTTGAATTTGTTTGATGAATAAATCGGAATAAATTAGATTTTGATATCCAGTATCTTCGCAACCTCGGGCCAGCTCATAGCGCCGTTCTCACGCAAGTCATTGGTTAAGTGCTCAGGTACCCAATCGATAAAACATTTTTTAAAGTTGGGTAGCGCTTCTATGCGCTTAAACCAGGCATCAACGTTTGGTAAACGTCCGTTCTCCCACATGCCACGCATGGACATCATGGCCAAACGATTCACGTAGGGAGTTAATGAAATGTCGGCAATAGAGAATTTGTTACCGACTAGCCATTCGCTACCGTCTTTTAATGCGTCTTCCATTTTGAATAAGTAGGAATCGTAGAGCTTTATTTTTTCGGTAGCCCCCGGTGCTTCAAAACCATAGCGTACAAAGCCATCCTTCTGACTTTTCCAATCGGATGTGACAGATTGGGATGGCGTTGATGCCAGAAACTCCTTAACGCCATCAGGGCCAAGATTTTTCAACACGGTATGTCGATGAGAGCACACAAAGGTGACAGCGCCACACGCAGGGTGTAAGTCTTCATCTACTGACTTTGTCCAATAACGTGCTTGAGCACGTTCCCACGGGTCGCTCGGGTGTACAGCCGATTCAGGTTCTATTTGATCAAGGTACTCGATGATGACGGTACTATCTGGTATGACTAAGTCGTTGTGCACCAGCGTGGGCACAACGCCTTTTGGATTCAGCTTCAGATAATCCGGATCAAACTGTTCACCTTTAAGGATGTCAATGTAGACACCCTCCCATTCAAGGTTCTTTTCAGCCATAGCAAAGCGTACTTTGGCAGCACAAACTGAGCTGCCGTGGTGGTATAAAGTGAAACTCATAGCTGCACGGTCACCCATTTAAGTTCTGTCATTGCTTCAAGGTCGGCGTCAGTACCTTCACGCCCCGCACCGCTTTCACCATTACCACCAAAAGGCACGTGGGCTTCATCGTGAATAGTTGGGCCGTTGATATGGCACATGCCAGCACCAATGTTCTGTGCAAAATGCATTGCTTTGTTGATGTCTTGAGTGAAAATGGCTGACGACAATCCGAACTCAGTGTCGTTGGCTTTCTCCAAGCCCTCTTCATAACTGTCTATGGGATAAATGGACGTAACCGGCCCGAAGGTTTCAGTGCGGCATAGCGTCATGTCTTCGCTAACGTCTGTTAATAAGGTCGGTTGGCAGCGATTGCCTTCCCATTCACCACCGACTGCGACTGTTGCGCCTTTTGCAACGGCATCCTCAATATGCGATTTAACGCGTTCGCGTTGACGCTCGGAAATAATAGGCGCAATTACCGTGTTGGGGTCACGTAGATCTCCCATGCCCACTTTGGACGCCACCATCGAGAATCTTTTAACGAATTCGTCATAGATAGGACGCTCTACATAAAAGCGACTGGACGCTATACATGCCTGGCCGCCGTACATAAAAATTGATCTGGCCACCAGTGGCATGGCTTTTTCAAGATCAGCATCGGCAAGTACCACCGTTGGGCTTTTGCCACCCAGCTCCAGCGTATTAGGGGTTTTGTTCTTTGCACAGATTTCAATGATGTGTTGGCCAACTACCGAGGATCCGGTGAAAGACACGAAGTCGATATCTTTACTGCTGGTAAGGTCATCGCCAATCTCATGACCCAATCCTGTGACCACGTTGAGTGTGCCATCCGGGAATCCAGCTTCCTTAATGATTTCAGCAAACAGCATAGAAATGTGCGGTGACATCTCTGATGGCAGATGTACCACGGTATTGCCGACAGCTAGCGCGTTGGAGATGAGGCGCGTGATTTTTATGAGTGGCACATTGAACGGGGTAATGATGGCAACAACACCCAATGGTGCGCGGATGGTCATGGAAAATTTTCCGGGCGCATCGGAAGGCAGTGTTTCACCGCGCACGTTACGGCACATGCCAGCAGCAGCTCGCACCATCGACAAGCCTTTATTAAATTCGAACATGGCTTTTTGAATGGGCGAACCAATCTCGTCAATCAAACAATCGATAAAAGCGCCTTTTCGCTCTTCCATCAGTTCTGCCACGCGCAGCAACATACGTTCTCGCTCTGAGGGTAGCGTTTTGGCAAAGCCTGGAAAGGCTGCTCGCGCGGCAGCAATTGCTTTACGCATATCGTCGCCGGTACCGTGTGCCGCATAGCAATAGACACTGTCGTCTAGCGGGTTCAGTACTTCGAAGGTTTTACCATTACTGGAATTGGTCCACTCACCGCCTATCCAATGTTGCAGGGTAGTAAATTCTGTTTTTGCGTCCATTGTGGTCTCCTATTTATTCATTACGGTCGCTAATTCCCCACCAGTTTTTGCGGTAGGTATAAAGC
>CAYMHU010000004.1:58609-91602 GCA_964390335.1 uncultured Granulosicoccaceae bacterium
GACATAAATGGGATAAACACAAATGCGCCAATGATGATTAAAAATACAGTGGCTGTTGTATTCATGGTTTGCAATACCACTGTGCGCATCGATATGAGATTTAATGAGCGGCGCATCAAGGCCACACAAAAAGTTAAAAATGCACCGACTGACGACGCTTCTACCGGCGTAAAAAAGCCGGTGTACATGCCACCAATGGTTATGCCTACAACTGCAAATATTGGAATAGCTTGCTTTAGCGACTCCATGCGTTCTGCTCGATTCGATTTCTCTCCCTTGGGGCCGGCACTTGGGTTTCTGGTAACAGTTAGTAATATGGCGCCAATGAACAGCAGCGTGAGCATAATGCCCGGAATAATGCCTGCCATGAACAGTCGACCAATGGACTGTTCGGTGAGCACTGCATAGATGATCATGCCTCCCGAGGGTGGGATTAAGAATCCAAGTGTTCCTCCGGCGGCAACAGATCCGGTGGATAGTGCATCGTCATATTTGTATTTTCTCATCTCCGGCAGCGCCACGCGTCCCATGGTGACGGCAGACGCAAGTGATGAGCCGGACAATGCAGCAAACCCTGCGCATGCTGCAATAGTTGCAGAAGCGAGACCGCCGCGAAGGTGTCCCATCCAACGATAGGCTGCTCTAAATAAATCGTTAGACATGCCTGAAACGCCAGCAAGACTGCCCATCAAAATAAACATGGGAATAACCAGCAAATTAAAATTGGATGCTGCTTCGAAGGTTTCGCCGGCAATATTTGAATAGGCTGTTTTCCAGCCACGAGCCCAAGCTTGTTCCGAGCTCATGCCAATAGAAATAAATTTAGTGGCTGTTGCTACGATTGTGCCTACAAATCCGACGCCCAACATTGATAAAGCCACAGGCATTCGTAACGCTAGCAATATAAATAGAACCAGGAGCCCTATGATGCCTATCATTGTTAAGCTGATCATAGGTCGGTTCCTACATTAATAATTTCTACATGGTCGTGACGGGCGATCTGCCAGATATCGAGTAGTAGGAACACAGCGTATAGCCCGATGGATACCGACAACAAATAGTAAAATGGTTCGTAAGAAATCAACAGCTGTTGGGTGGATTCACCAAATTTATCGGCTTTGGTGCCGGACTCCCAAAGCCGCCACGACATAATGCTGAGTAAGCCAATACCGAGTAACTTCACGAACACCTTCGACCATTTTGCAAATGCTTTCGACATCCGTGATTCCATGACTTCTATTTCTATGTGTGCGCCTGTACGAGCGCCAAAAGGCACAGATAAAGCAACGATGACAACCAGCGACAATAACAAAATATCTTCCGCGCCTTGAATCGGAGAGTTCATTGCTTTACGCATAATCAGTACATTGAAGACGCAGAATATCGTCATGAACGCGAGCGTTACTCCTCCTGTAATAAGCGATACCCATAACAACACTTTGTCTATCACTTTGATGACAGGAGGCAGTTTGCTTTCAGTTGCGTTTAAATTGTTTTCGCTCATTTAAAGTTCAGCGCTCGGTAAGTTATTTCTGCTGATTAAACTTTAGAGAAATCGGCGCACCAATCGAGAACGCCTTTTTTATAACTATCGCGTTCATTAAATGTGGCAGCCCATCGGCTTATGTTTGGATAGTCTTTAAAGGGATAGCCACATCCGATCAAGACAAAATGCACTGGTATCCATGAAATATCAGCTAAGGTAAATTTATCTCCCATGATCCAATCATTACCTTCCAATGCATTTTCAAGCTTATCGAAACACTCTTTGAGAATGCGCTTCGATTCAATAAGCTGTTCAGATTGCAGTTCGTTTTCACCCGCATGTTTTGCGTGAAAATTTTTTAGTTCTTCATTCTTTTGCAGTTTGTTGTACTTCGCTTCTTCTTCAGCCGTTTTCTTTACTTTCTTTTGGATGATGGTGGCGTACACGTAGGGTTTTATTGCCGGTACATGAATTGATGCAGCCAACTGCAGCCATTCCAACATCTCGTCTTGCTGATCTGCAGGCCTTAGCGCTGGTTCCGGGTAGGTTAAGTCGAGATAGTCGATGATATCGTTCGACTCAATATGCACTACGCCATCATGTACCAAGGTGGGTACCAAACCGTTGGGATTGATACCGAAGTAGTCGTCCGAGATATTTTCCTTTTTCCGAAGATCTAAATGGTGGCTGGTCCAGTCCAAGCCTTTTTCTTCCAATGTCATGCGAACGCGCATCGAGCAATTGGAAATGTCGCCGTGATACAGGTGCAAACCACGAAGTTCAGTCACCGCTGTATTTGATGGGTTAACTATCGCCATTATTCTTGAATCTCCGGATGAGAGCGAGTGCACACTTGTCCACAGCGGCAGGGCTTGTCTTGTGGTTCAATAACCAGCGGTAGGGAGGAAGTGCTGCCTTCGGTAGAGCAGCACGGCTGTCTAATGCTGGCACATTGGGCATAATTGACCGATTTCATGGCATTTCTGTGGTAGTCAAAAGTCATTTATTGGATCCCAAAGCATGTGTCGCTCAAGATTCTGAATTTACGCTAGACCAGACTAAAAAACCATAGTTTCTCAGGTTTATATTGATTTTTTGCGGGTTTAGGTTGAAATATACGGTTAGGATGTTAGCGAGCTTTGGATCTCGGAAAAGTCAGTATGGGATCCAAAAAAAGGAAAATACGCGAAATTTGAGGGCAAAACATGAGTTCGATTGACTCCGCGTTGGCGGACACCATTCGACAGGACATAATCGGCGGGTCCTACGAGCATGGCGCGCGCATTACTGAAGCAAAGTTGTGTGATTGGCACAAGGTGTCCCGTACGCCTGTCCGTTTGGCACTTCGGCGCCTTGAGCAAGAGGGCATGATTCGCAAGAGTGATAGCCGAGGCTATATTGTTGAAGAAATCACGGTGGATGATATTCGACAGGCCGTGCAGGTTAGAGGTCATTTGGAGAGCCTGGCTGCCCGATTGATGGCGCAGGCAGAAAACCCAAAAGCAGCGCTCGATGCTATGGCGCAGGCCGTGGAGCGAATGGATGCATTGATCGAATTAAAACGACTTGATGATGAAACCATAAGAAACATGCATGCGGCTAACGTTTTATTTCATAAATCTATTTTGGACGGTTGCAACAACAGTTATGTCGAATTTACGTGCAATCAGATTAGTCACTTGCCGATGTTAGCAGCGGGCTCTATGGTTTTTGATCGGGACGCGATAAATAAGAAAGCCGATATAGACAAATCAATTCTGCGTTTGCAAATTGGTAACTCGCAACACCGCATAATTTATGAAGCAATTGAAGCTCGTGATGCGGTAAGAGCTGAAGGAATGATGCGCGAACACTCAAATACAATGATTGAATACATTGGCACTTTTGAGCAGCGTAACAAAAAGCTGACTGTTCGGGATCTGGTTAGTTATTCAGTACAAAGCAACGATTCGGAAGATTAAAGCTGCTGCCAAAAATGGAAGGCCAGGGCTGTGCGGCCCCGGCTGTATTTTCTTATTTAGTATTTACTTATTCATGTCATTGTAAATTTCTTCGGCGTTATCGATACCACGACTAGCATAGTCTGCGAAAATTTTCTTTAAACCACGGTTAACTGCTTCATCCATTTTCGCGCGTTCCTCTGCCGATATACTGATAGACCTTACTTTATCCATTGCAGCAGGTTTAGTTGCCTGCCATTTTTTGCCACGCTCGCCTTCGTTATGAAAACTGGTAGCGCCCATCATTGACACTTCTCGGCCAGACATTTCATCGATTATGGCTCTGTGCTCATCAGATAAGCCTTCATAGCGCTCTTTGTTCATCGCAACAAAAAATACAGCGAAAGTCACTGGAATGTTGTCAATGTAGTGCGACGAAACTTCTGCAAAACTCCATGGTTTGTCCATTTGAGCAGGAGAAATTGTGGTGCCATCGATCGTACCGGTGGAAAGTCCGGTATACATTTCTGTTACTGGCATTTGCACTGGTACCACGCCCATCTCTTCCATTATGGGTGTAACCATGGTGGCGAATGGAACTATCTTGGAGCCATTAAGGCCCGCCATTGTAGACAGGTCTTTCGTGGACGCCCATGCATCACCTGCTACTGTGAACAAACCCAAAAGTTTTACATCGTTATATTCATCGGCCAAGTGCTCATCGTAAACATCGAGCAGCCGTTCTGTCGCTTCAAGAGCAGTAGTGGATTTTCCAGGAGGTACGATTAAAACTGACTTAGGAAAAATCTTTGGGGAATAAGTTTGTAAACCAAAAGATATATCGGCTACGCCCTCTACTACTCGCTTGTACTGCTGCACGGGGCCTGCACCGAGTTGACCGGCTGGATAGACCTTAATCGTTAACGATCCATTAGATCGCTTCGCGACTTCTTTGCCGAACCAGTCAAAAAAGAATGCGTTGATATGGTGCTGTGGTGGGATGAAGGTTGCCACTGACAGTTCTTCAGCCGCTGCGTTGCTGGCAGCTGAACCTAATGCGATAGACAACAACACTCCGCTTAGTTTGGAGCTAAATTTCTTACCTTTGTTAAACATACTTCCTCCGGTGGTACTGCGTTGTTTTTTGCGATCAGTTTTCTGTGTTCCGCCGTTGATTAGCGGGTATTGTTACTAGAATAATGAATCCAATATCTGCTCGAACAGGCCAAACATACCGCTAAATCGCAGATTATGCATCCATTAATTTCATTTTCGCGCAAATTGGGAGGTTCAGCAGGTCAATTTGTTGGCCGGTGGGTTCAGACTGTTTAAGTGGGATTAGTCCAAATTTGGTACGTTCAAATCGACAATTTCTCCGTCGATATTGAGCGGAGCGCCGGTCAGTGCTTGAAGATCTTGGAGCGAGATAGAGGGCAGTTTTTCTCGCAGCACAAAGCGATTTTCGGTTACATCGATGACCGCCAGTGATGAGTAAATTCGTGTGATACAGGCAACACCAGTTAGCGGGTAGGTGCAGGATTTAACAAGCTTTGGTTGACCGTCTTTGGTTATATGGTCGGTAATGACTGCTACTTGTTTGGCTCCATGGATTAGATCCATTGCTCCACCCACAGCCGGCACTCCTTTTGTTCCTAGTCGCCAATTGGCTAAATCGCCGTGCTGCGACACTTGAAAAGCCCCAAGGATCGCGATATCAACATGACCACCTCGGACCATCGCAAAACTATCAGCATGGTGAAAAAAGGCAGCGCCGGGGTTGATCGTAATGGCTTTTTTTCCTGCGTTAATTAAGTCCCAGTCTTCCTCACCGGGCGCGGGTGCTTGTCCAAAACCCAGTACCCCGTTTTCCGTGTGGAAGATGGCCTGTCGACCTTCGGGTTGAAATTGTGCGCATAGCTCTGGGATGCCGATACCCAAATTGACATAAGCTCCATCAAAAATATCTTGAGCGGCACGCCACGCAATGGCGGTATTGCTTAGTTTTTCTAGTTTTGTGATATCAACGTTCATGGGTACGAGACCTCCGCGCGCATCAAATCTTCTTCTTGTGCAGGATTGCGAGCTTCAACAACTGTATTAACAAAGATACCCGGCGTAATCACCACTTCAGGATCTATGTCACCAGCGCTGACTATTTCGCTGACTTGTGCGATTGTGATGTTGGCCGCTGTTGCCATGATTGGATTAAAATTTCGTGCAACTTTGCGATAGGTTAAGTTGCCATAGGGGTCGCCCAATTCAGCTTTTATCAACGCAAAATCCGCTTTTAACCAACGCTCCTGAACGTAAGACTTGCCGTCAAATTCAGCAACTGGTTTGCCATCGGTTAGTTCAGTTCCGAAACCGCTGGGTGTATAGAATGCAGGAATACCCGCACCGCCTGCGCGTATTCGCTCTGCTAATGTACCTTGCGGTACAAGCTCTAATTCAATACTGCCTGCAGCATAGGCTTCGTTAAACACGCGCGGATCGGCAGATCGAGGAAAGGAACACACTAACTTGCTAACCATACCCTCACGAATCATTGCGGCTAATCCGATTTGTCCATTGCCCGCGTTGTTATTGATTACGGTTAGATTCTTAGGGCTGCCTGTGCTAACAAATTGGTGGATGAGTGCATGAATTAATTCTATTGGCGAACCGGAACCGCCAAAGCCACCAATCATAACGGTTGCGTTGTCAGGTATTAATGCCACCGCTTCAGTTAGTGTCGATACTGTTTTATTCACTACAACCCCGGTTGACTTAAACCACTTAGACACAACGTCTATAGTGCCAGATTCGCCAGCTAAGTTGATCCCGACGCTGCCTGCCTACTTGGCTAATGAGTGCATTTTAGGCCATCAAGTGATATAAAGTGGTGATTATTGCGTTAAATGAATTCATTTTTTGGAGTTTCTCCTTATGGCTGTAGCGGAAGATAAAACCTTATCAACACTACGCAAAATGATCATGGATGGTGAGCTAGCAGCTGGTAAACGACTGTCTGAAGTGATTGTTGCTGACATGCTTGGAGTGTCGCGCACGCCTGCAAAATTTGCACTTACGCGCCTTGAAGCAACGGGTTTAATTAAAAAGTTACCGGGTCGTGGTTATGAAGTTCGAACAGTGCGCCTGCGCGAACTTGAACAGCTGCTTCACATGCGTGGCATTTTGGAAGGCGCCGCCGCTGCTTCCCTGGCTAAAAATGGTCTAAGCACCAGCACGCGCGAATTGCTGTCGGAGTCCATCGCCATAAGCGACAACATTGTGCGCAAACGACAGTTGAACGCCAAAGACATCGAAGACTATCGGGACGCTAATAAACTGTTTCATGAAACGATCATGGATCGTTGCGGCGATGAATATGTGCAGATGGCATATGAATCCATTCGACATTTACCGTTTGCCGCGCTGGGTACACTCGTACCTGATTTAAAGCAGCTTGAAGGTGAAATTGTACGACTCACGGTTGGTCACGCTCAGCACACCATTGTTACGCAGGCAATTGAGACCGGTGATGCCATGCGAGCCGAGCTGGTTATGCGGGAACATTCTAATGCAGCGCTGGAATATGCTCGCTTGTTTGTTGGCGATGATATTGAAGCGCATATTCCATCATTAAAGCTTGCGTATAGCAGCTGAAACTAGTCAATTAAACAAATTCAATTAGGACACTTACATGGATCAGGCATTGATTGACAGGTTGCTGTTGCGCGAACTTATCGATAATTGGGCTATCTGGCGTGATGCCGGTATGTGGGAAAAATTCCGCACGGTGTGGCACGACGATGGCCGCATGATGGCTACCTGGACACAAGGCACTGCCGACGAATTTATTGCAATGAACAAGCAAGGCTGGGAACGTGGGGTGTCCATTCTGCATTTTCTTGGCGGGTTTAATGCCGACGTTAACGGCCATCGGGCGGTAACTCAAACCAAGATGACCATCTCGCAGCGCGGCGAAGTGCATGGTGTGATGGTCGATGTGGTTTGCACCGGCCGCTTTCATGACTTTCTAGAAAAGCGACATGGCAAGTGGGGTATGTGCTTGCGCCAACCCATTTACGAAAAAGATCGCATGGATCCTGTGGAGCCGGGCACTGTGGTGTCACTGGATTCAAGCCTATTACAGCAATTTCCGGTTGGGTATCAACATTTGGCCTACTTGCAATCCCAGGTTGGTTATCCGGTTAAAAAAGACATGCCAGGTTTAAAAGGTGCAGAAGTAGAAGCCTTGTATGCGGTTGGCGCGCAATGGTTAGACGGTCATTCCATAGATTGGGCCGGGCATAGCTGGCCTGCGCCCGCTTAGAAAAACACAATCCACAGCAGGAGAAAAATGTGGCTCAGATTGGTGAGAACATCATTGGCAATAGCACGCAAACACCCTTTTTTAAAGTGGCAAACGCCGATAAATTAGGAATACAAAGTCCGGATAATCGGCTTGGCGATGCGTTGCGTGTCTGGGCACGATCACTCAGTGGTTTTCAGAAGGAAGCCATGGTGCGTTCAGCGCTAACAGGGGATACCTGGCGTTTTGTTTGTGACGAAGGACCTTACTTAAGTGGATATGATGAAGCGCCTTGTCCCCTAGCGTTTTTATCCACTGGCATGGTCGCCAGTTTCATGAATGAGATACTGGCGTTGGGCGAGCAACGCAATGCGAACATTAGATCGCTGAAACTGGTACAGGATAACTTCTATACCAGCAAAGGCTCAATGCTCAAGCGCACCATGACGGGAGGCGCCGAAAATATAGAGCTTCAGGTTGATATCGATTGTGATCTCGAAGACGATGCACTCACCCAGTTTTTAACAGATGCAACGTTTGCATCTCCACTAAACGGCCTTATGCGAGGCAAGCTCGATAGTTTATTCAAACTTGCCAGCAATGGCGTAGAGCTGCGTCCAAGCAGCTCAACTGAACTTGGCGCGCCCATGTTCCCGGATCCCGGTCAGCATTTTCCGAACGCCGAACCAACGCCGAGCGATCTGCAACTGATGTGGAAGGTAGGTACAACGCCGGTAAAGGAGGTTGCGAAGGGCACGTCAACCAGTGGGTCGTCGCTATCAGATGAACAAGACAGGCGTTTAAATATTGGTGCTATTGCCACTATGCGCGAAGACGGAGTGAAACAACTACAGCAAATGCAATACTCCCCTCACGGCACATCGTTTGGGTTTCTAAGTTCAGAGGATGGTCGGGCACCGGATGCCAATACGTTAATTAGTGCAGGTATTGCGTTTTGTTTTATGACCCAATTTGGACGAGCAGCATCCATGCTTAAACTGGATTTAAGTGCTTATCGCATTATTCAGGACTCGCATTTTAGTCTTGGTGGTGCAAGTGGTCGAACCGGGAAAGCGGGCGAAGCTCATCCAATAGAAACGCATGCGTTTTTACAAACGACCGAGTCGGATGAAACTGCGCAAGAAATGCTGGATATCGCGGAACGCACTTGTTTTTTACATGCGTTCTGTCGAACGGACTTAAAAACGATCTTAAAAATAAACCGTGTCTAATACCCTGTTACCCGATCAATTTGAGATATCTGTTACGCCGACTCAGGTCGTTTTTGCCGAGGGTGCTATCAATAGAACCTCAGAAATGATTGATTCTCTCGGTTGTTCGCGCGCGTTAGTGTTGAGTACACCCGAGCAAGTCGATCAGGCAACACAACTTGCGGAGAGTTTAGGTGCCAAAGCAGTTGGTGTTTATAACAACGCTACAATGCACACACCGGTGCAGGTCACACAGGATGCACTTCTAGTATATGAAAAATGTAGTGCTGATTGCACGATTGCAATTGGCGGCGGATCAACAGTGGGCTTGGGTAAGGCTATAAGCCATCGTATTGCGCAGCCGCAAATTGTTATCCCAACAACGTATGCCGGCTCTGAAGTTACGCCTATTTTGGGGCAAACTGAAAACAATCAAAAGACGACTATTCGCGATGCAGCGTTGCAACCGGATATTGTTATCTACGATCCTGAGCTCACGTACGGCCTGCCACAAGCCATGACCATGACCAGTGGATTAAACGCTATAGCGCATGCAGTTGAAGCTTTGTATGCAAAGGATCGCAACCCGGTTTCATCGCTAATGGCTATTGAAGGTGTACGTGCTTTGGTTGAAGGTTTACCCGCAATTCAATTAAATGCCAGCAGCATTCAGGGTCGCCGCAAAGCTTTATATGGAGCGTGGCTGTGTGGTTCGGTGTTGGGGTCCGTTGGTATGGCTTTACACCATAAACTATGTCACACGCTCGGTGGTATGTTCGATTTGCCACATGCGCAAACACATGCTGTTGTTTTGCCACATGCATTAGCTTTTAATGAATTCGCAGTACCTGAATTGCTGAGCCCTATCGCTGCACATTTGGAGAGTGACACTGCGGCTAGTGGTCTTTTCAATTTATCGCAATCGGTTGGAGCGCCGGTTACTCTGGAAGAGTTGGGGATGCCGAGCAGCGGTATTGAAGCCGCCGCGCAAAATGCAGTAAAAAATGCGTATTGGAATCCGCGCGATTTCAATCAGAAACAGATTCAGCAGCTGATTGAAAATGCGTTTTATGGTCGTCATCCGCAACAATTAACTTGATTCTATTTTCATACCGCTACATATAAGGCCACGCTACACCTGTCGGTATAAAGCGATGGAAATTGGGGGTGCCAGTTTAATGTAATTGAAATGGGCTTAAATCCTTGCAAAATGAGGTGCTGCTGAGTTAATTTAATCATCGACCGAGACTTTGTCACATTTTGCGAACCTTTAAAGCTCGGTATGTTGGTCTGTCAACACAGATTGCCTCCGTTTTTTGATGTACAGGATTTTCATGTGTGATGTTCTTGCGTTATGGTCTTGCGTGATTTTCTTGGTAAAGGTACAAACACATAAAACAAATCTCATAATACAAATAGGAGAAACACATGGATTTTAAAAAAATTATCCTCACAGGCATCGTTGCCACATCGCTGGGTGCCGTATCATCGCTCGCCCAGGCTGCTTGCACTAATGATGTATGGAACAAAGTTATGTCTCGCGGCAAAATGGTGGTTGGCGTTAAAGCAGACTATAAGCCGTGGGGCTACAGAGATACTGACGGCAGTATTATTGGTATGGAAATCGATATTGCTCAAGCAGCGGCCGATGCAATGGGCGTTGAGATGGAAACCGTTGCAGTACAATCTTCCAATCGAATGCAATTTTTAGAGCAAGGCAAAATTGATCTGATGATTGCAACCATGTCTGATCGTGCTGACCGTCGCGAAATCGTGGGCATTGTTCAGCCTAACTATTACACGTCTGGTACAAATATCATGGCGCCTAAAGCGCTGGGCTTTACAGAATGGGAAGATCTGCGCGGTAAGCCAGTGTGCGGTAAGCAAGGTGCTTTCTACAATGAAGTGGTAACCGAGCGCTATGGTGTAAACATTATTGCTTTCACTGGTAACGCCGAAGCCAAACAGGCGCTGCGTGATAAAAAATGTGTTGCATGGGTTTATGATGATTCGTCAATTGGCTCTGATTTATCCTCCGGTGAATACGATGAATTCGAAATGCCATTAGCTTCTGAAGATGATAACCCTTGGGCTTTGGCGGTTCCTTTGGCTGAGAAAGATTGTGTCTTTGGTCAGTTTATGTCGGGCTTAACATTCAACATGCATCAGTCTGGTCAGTTAATTGAGCTCGAGAAAAAGTGGGGCATTCAGCCAACTACATACCTCAGCAATAAGAAAGATGAATACAGCGATTGGTTAGCTAAATAACTACCAGCTGTAATGTAGTAGTGGCAAAGGGTGTGCAAGCACCCTTTGCATTTTATCCTCCATCTCAATTGTCTAGTTTGTTGTTAATCATGCGATTACATACCATGAGTTGTGTTCATGCTTGAACTGTTTATGGAGTATTTTCGGCAATTAGCTGAAGATTCGCCACGCTGGAACTTCATCTTCTTTTACGAACCGCGCCAATGGGCACGAATTGTTAAGGGTTTGCAGTACACGCTAATTCTGTCGATTGCCTGTGTCATTTTTTCAGTCATAATCGGTGTAGTTGGCGCGTGGATGCAAAACTCACCGTCCATCTGGGTGCGAAGAATTGTGCAAGGATACATACAATTTTTTCGTAACACGCCACCGTTTGTGCAGTTATTGTTTTTCTATTTTGCATTAGGACAGTTTACGCCGTCCGTGGTTGGTCCTGATGGTTGGACAGAGGTGCCTATCATCTCCAATGTTGGTTGGGCAATTATTTCATTATCGTTTTTTGCCGGGGCGTTTAATGTCGAGATCTTTCGATCTGGCATTGAAGCGGTGCCGGAGTCTACTCAAGAAGCAGCCAGTGCTTTAGGATTTTCTCGCCTTCAAATCTATACAGAGATCGTGTTGCCGTTAGCATTTCGCGTATCGTTACCGGCGCTGAATAATAATTTGGTTAATCTGGTGAAAACCACTACGCAGGCTATTGGTATAGCGGTGCCAGAGCTTTTGTATCAATGCGTGAGTATTTGGAGTGACTATCCAAGCGCTCAGTATCCAACCATGTTGTTTTTATTTGTTGCATTTATTTTGCTGGTGGGCATCCTTGTTTATGGCATGCATCGCTGGGAGCGCGCCATGAAGATACCGGGTTACGGTGGCTAGCATGTTGACGCGCAAATTAAAAAATACGAAGCCAAATATTCCGGGTATGCATAGCGAGCAAGGCACTGACTTACCGGTGCTCAAGCCGTTTAATGCAAAAGCGGCTGGCGACCCCGAAGATCTGCTTTTCTCACGATGGTTAGCATCCACGCCGATATGGGCATGGGTGGGTTTGTGTGTATTCATCGTGGCGTGGCCTGCCGCGACTATGGCCGCCAGCAGCTATACCATGGCGGATGCGTTTCAAGCACTGTGGCGCTGGTTGCCGTTCGTTATCAAAGATGGCTTTTTCTTTAATGTGGTTATTTCGTTCTTTGCGATGCTAATCGGCACTGTGTTAGGTGTCGTGTTGGGTCTGATGCAAATATCACCATCGCAATTTATCCGATTTCCGGCGCAAGCTATAACGCAAATCTTTAGAAATTCTCCTTGGTTGGTTTTGTTGTTTATTGTGCTACTTGCATTTCCTTATGAAATACAAATTGGGGATTCGTATATCAGTATTCCGGATTGGGTGAAAGCGGTCATTGGATTATGCTTACCGATCATGGCTAATATTTCCGAGGTTGTACGCGGAGCAGTCAATTCCGTGCCTAATGGTCAATGGGAAGCAGCAGAATCTTTGGCTTACACTCGGCAGCAAACTCTATGGCAAATAGTACTGCCACAATGTTTTAAACGCATGATTCCGCCTTGGATGAATTGGTATGCCATTTTAACAATGGCGACTCCTTTATGTTCTTTGTTGGGTGTGGAAGAAATTATTACGTTAAGCCGGCAAGCAATTGAGGCTGAGAATAATCGACCAGAACTGCTGGTGCCATTTTATGGGTTCGCCTTGTTGATCTTCTTTGCGTACTGTTATCCGATTGCCCGCGCTACCATCGCGCTAGAACGCCGCTTTGCCGTCAAACTATAGGTAACACAAATGACTTCCACTGCATGGACAGACAAAGAGCCCATTGTATCAATCAAAGATGTGCATAAATCGTTTGGTGAACTTGAAGTACTAAAAGGTATTTCAATGGACGTCATGAAAGGCGAAGTCATTTGTATTATTGGGCCATCCGGTTCTGGTAAATCAACACTTATTCGCTGTGTGAATGCTTTGAATGATATTCAGGCCGGTTCCATTAAAGTGGAAGGGTTGGAAGTGAATAACCCGAATTTAAACAAGCTGGAACTGCGTAAAAAAGTGGGCATGGTATTCCAGCAATATAATTTGTTCCCGCATAAGACAGCGCTAGAAAACGTCATGATGGCGCCCATAAAGGTGTTGAAACAGCCGGTAGAGCAAGTGGAGGCGACGGCGCGGGCGCTAATAAAAAAAGTGAGGTTGGAAGGTAAAGAGGGTAGCTATCCCGGAGAGCTATCGGGAGGCCAGCAGCAACGGGTAGCGATTGCAAGATCACTAGCCATGAACCCGGATATCATGCTGTTCGATGAAGTGACCGCAGCGCTCGATCCGGAAACGGTTAAAGAAGTTTTAGTCACGATTAAAGATTTGGCCGAAGAGGGCATGACGTGCATGTTGGTGACCCACGAAATGGGCTTCGCAAGAGAAATCGCCGATCACATCTATTTCACAGACAGAGGCGTCATTGTGGAGCACGGACCGCCAGCAACTTTCTTTGACAACGCAACAGATCCTCGAACTCAAGAATTTCTAAGTCAGATTCTATAGTCCGAGGTTTATTCGTCGCGAATTTTATAGTCCCCCCACTTTATAAACTTAGTGCTTAAAACTACAGTGAAGCCTCAAGACGACTAACGCGCTCTGCGTTGCCACTAATAATCGATCTGTTCTCTGTTTGAAGATTGCGTTTGCATTACGGATTTGGCGGTGATATGGTGCGTTGCATACGTATGCAAGCCAGACAGCGACGGCTTCAGCATACGTAAACACTACTATCCGGAGAGAGAACTATATGAACAGAGTACTTAGATCATCGTTGATCGCAGTCGGGCTTATGACGAATTCTGCCCTTGTGTATGCAGGCTGTGGCATTAGCGCTGGTAACGTCAACATTATTGGTAACGAATTCCCAGCCATTCAAACCATTGGAGCAGGCGCGGTCGCGTGTGCTGGTGATGGCGTGGAGGTGAAAGCCAATTTAACCAAAGAGCACAAAGAAATTCAGGTGCCGGGTCTGTCTGGTAACCCTGCAGAATACACAGCCGCAATTGTGGCTAACTCTACTATCGTTGCATTAATGAACGATGGCCTGATAAGGCCACTCGATGATCTTATTGCGAAGCATGGCGGTAACTTCAACGACAATCAGAAAATCACCATCGGCGGTAAAGTCATGGCCCTCGGCTTTATGGCAAATGCTCAGCATCTTGTTTTCCGCAAGGATATTTTGGAACAAGCAGGAGTAGAGCCACCTCAATCCTATGCAGACGTACTGGCAGCTGCTGAGGTCATTAAATCTAAGGATATTTTGCAATATCCATTCGGTGCCGCTTACGCCGCTGGTTGGGGCTTGGGTCAGGAATTCAACAACATGTTTATTGGGCATGGCGGTGAATTTTTTAAAGACGGTACCGCTATGCCAAACATCAATAACCAAACCGGTATTGATACGTTGAATATGATGAAAGCACTCACCGAATACATGAATCCTGATTTCCTGACTATGGATAACAACGAAATCAATGCTGAATGGAAAGCAGGTAACGTTGCTATTATGCAAATGTGGGGCTCTCGTGCAGGCTCATTGTTATCAGGTGAAGGTGCAGCGCCAGGTGTTGCTGAAAATACAGTAATGCATGCGCCACCTATGGTTTCAGATAGCACGCCTCCAGCGACTACTTTGTGGTGGGATGGCTTCACTATCGCATCCAATATCTCTGATGAAGATGCCGAAGCGTCGTACTTGGCGTTGGTCAATGCAATCGACCCAAGCATCATGAATGATGAAGTAGCATCTCAAGCGGTTTGGATGATTGAAGGCTACGATCCAACTCCGGCGTCTGCAGGTGTGTTCGCGACTATCAATGCAGGTGCAACTCCGTATCCTATGATTCCGTACAACGGATTGCTTCACACTGCTTTAGGTGCAGAGTTACCTGATTTCTTCGCTGGTAATGAATCAGCTGAGAAAACACTGGCCGATGTAGAAGCTGCTTACATCACTGCTGCAAAAGAAAAAGGCTTTATCAACTAAGCCCTGTCTTTTGATATCGAACAAGTGGGAGTGCCTCAGCACTCCCACTTGCCACTAAGCCCTTACTACTTTATTCACACTGGTTATTAGCTGTGAGACATCGCACCTTTTTCTGGTTTTTCCTGCCCACAGCACTCGCGATGTTGCTGTTTATCTTTTTGCCTATCGTGTCGGTCGTGATGCAATCAATGCATATTGAGCATGAAAAGGTATTTGTTGAAGTCGAAAATTGTGATTTTTTTGGATGTAAAAAATCCACCACGGTTGATATGGAAGCAACCGAGCAGCTACGCTCTGATAAACCGCTTGGCCGGTTTGTTGGTTTAGATAACTATTTTAATCGTAGCCATTTGGCCTCAAGTGAGCTTGCGCTTGCATGGAAGAACTCCGATTCATTTGGTGATTTTTATGATCAAGTGTTCAACTTGCCCTTGTATAGAGCCATCATATTTACACTCATCTATACAGCGACAGTTACGCCATTACTGATTTTATTGGGTTTCCTAATTGCCATTGGCGTTAACTCAATTAATCAAAAACTTCGTGGCATCGTTATATTCTTTTCTTTATTACCCATGATTGTTACTCCATTAATCGGGTCATTAATTTTATTTTGGATGATCGATTCGCGAGGAATCATTGGTAGTAGTTTGCAGGTATTGCTTAGCGATCCTAATTTGTCGTTAAAAGCATCTACGGGTTTAACCTGGATTACGCTTATCGTGTACGGGGTTTGGCACTCTGCGCCATTTGCGTTTGTGATCTTTTATGCAGGCTTGCAAACCTTACCGCAGGACACGCTTGAATCTGCCATGATCGATGGCGCCAGTCGATGGGAACGCATTCGGTATGTGGTTATTCCGCATTTAATGCCGTTGGTTACCTTCGTGGCGCTTATCCAGTTAATGGATAACTTCCGGGTGTTCGAGCCCATCGTGGGATTTAATGCGTCCGCGCATGCGACATCCTTGTCGTGGATCATCTATAACGATCTTGATGGTGAAGCAAGGCTGTTGTCTTCCGCGGCAACTACATCAGTGCTCACCATCATTGGTGTAATCATATTGTTATCGCCTGTGTTGTATCGAGCTTGGCGGGATTGGGATAGGCAGGCTTAATTATGGCTTCATCAGTTGTTGAAACTAAGTCGCTACCTCTGAAATTATTTTCAGGTGTGTTCATTTTAATCTGGCTGGTCGTTGCCGCTTTCCCGTTTATTTGGACCTTCTGGGGTTCTTTTAAAGTGGAGTTGGATTTTTTCTCTAAAGAGAATTGGGCAAACGCCATAACCGGTTTACGCACTATTAACGAAACTGGTAGTGCGTTTACAGGCGATGGGTATCATGGAGCTTGGGTTCAGGAAGAGTTTTGGCGTTCGGTGCTCAACACCAGTATTGTGTGTTTTAGTGTGGTGTGTATTTCCTTAACCATCGGTACCCTGGGTGGTTATGCATTGTCCCGCTCAGGTTTTCGGTACGCGTTCTGGTTGCTGATAATTGCGCTTATCTTCAGAGCCATGCCACCCATTACCTTGGTTTCGGGTTATTTGCTGCCATTTTTCCAATGGGGATTGTGGGGTAAGTTGTCCACAACCATTGTTGTATTGGTTGCTATCAATCAGCCATTCACACTATGGATGCTGCATTCGTTTTTTCAGAAAATTCCGAAAGAGCTGGATGAAAGCGCCAAAGTTGATGGCTGTACTTCGTTTCAGGCATTCAGGCACGTCATTATTCCGGTTATGTGGCCAGGTGTAATCACAACCGGTTTGTTTTCTTTTCTGTTGGCCTATAACGATTTCGCGGTAACAGCCATGTTGTTGTCGAAAGAGAATCAAACCATGGTGCCAAAAATTGCAGGCTTTCTTGGTACGACTCAAACAGAAGGTAACGTCATGTTCGCCGTGGCCGCGGTGGTATCTGCAACGGTTCCACTTTTTATCTTAGTTATGTTTTTTCAACGGCAGATTGTCAGTGGGCTGACGGCTGGCGCGGTAAAGGGTTAAAGGCTAATGGCTGGTATTAGTTTAAAAAAGGTCAGTAAGCGTTGGGGCAGTTTTGTTGGCGTACATGAGTTTGACCTTGAAATTCCTGACAAAGAATTTTTGGTATTGCTGGGGCCTTCCGGTTGCGGCAAAACCACCACCATGCGCATGATTGCCGGGCTTGAAACGGCCACCTCTGGTGAAATCTGGATTGGTGATCGCATGGTGAATAAGTTAGAGCCAAAAGATCGTGATGTGGCTATGGTGTTTCAAAGTTACGGACTGTATCCGAATATGACGGTATGGGAGAACATTCGGTTCCCGCTAAAAGTGCGTAAAGTGGATCCGGCTTCCCATGATGAGCGCGTGCAGCGTGCGGTTGACATGGTAGAGCTGAACGAATTCACCCATCGCCGGCCGGCTGAATTGTCGGGAGGTCAGCGTCAGAGGGTTGCGTTAGCGAGAGCTATTGTACGCGAGCCCACCGTGTTTCTTATGGATGAACCCCTGTCAAACCTTGATGCCAAGCTCAGGGTATCCACGAGGGCGCAAATTAAAAATCTACAGAACACACTGGCTACCACCACGATCTATGTAACGCACGACCAAATAGAAGCCATGACGCTTGCAGACCGAGTGGTAGTTATGAATCAGGGTGTTGTGCAACAAGTGGGTACACCAGTAGAAATTTATGACAAGCCGCAAAATACGTTTGTTGCAGGCTTTATAGGGTCGCCTGCCATGAATTTAATAGACGGTACGTTAAATAACGGTACGTTCACTTCCGAACAAGTTTCAATTAGCGGGTTCAACACCTCGTTAGATGGCAACGTCACTCTTGGGTTTCGAGCGGAAGATGCGAATATTTCTGATCAAACCAGCTCGATCGGTGCACCTGTGTATTCAATGGAACTGTTAGGCGAAGCCACCATGGTTACGTTTCGAATAGCTGGCTCTTTGGTATCGGTCAAAGCGGGCAAAGACTATCGGGCGGCTATAGGCGATCAATGCAATATCGATATTCAAGCCGATATGTGTCATCTGTTTCATCGTGACACTGGTGTTAGATTAGTTTAAATGGTGAAGTTAATGACTGAGTTGAGTGCCGAAGAGCATCAAAAACAATCCAATGAGACTTTGGCAGTTATAAGAGACATGGAAGCTGCATTAGCTTCTGGTTCGAATGCTATGTCTGATTTTTTTCATGATTCATTTCGTTGGATGGGCAACTATGGATGTGGTACCAAAGATGGGCTGCAAGCATTTAGGGATAACTGGCAGTTGCCATTACGCGCAGCTTTTACAGAGCGCGAATATAAAACCGATAAGTTTTTAGCGGACGGCGAATGGGCTTCGTGTTTTGGGCATATTGAGGCCACGCATAGCGGCATGTTTATGGGTGTAGAAGCCACGAACAAACGTGTGACTATTCCGTATATGGATTTCTGGAAAGTCACTGACGGTAAAATAGAAGATAACTGGGTTTCAGTTGACTATGCCTCAGTGTTGTCGCAGCTTGGGGTAGATGTTTTCAATGGTCAAGGTTGGGAGGCGTTCGATAACGGTTCCCGAAAACCTATTCATCCTGATGCAGGAGTAGACGCATGATTGAGTATTTAAAAGAGAGCCTTTCTGAAGACGAACGCGCAGTTGAGAAAAACAATGTAAAGGACATTGTAGCTGCAAGCTTGAAGCAAATTCAGGAAGGTGGTGATCAAGCTGTGAGAGAGATGTCGGAAAAGTTCGACAATTATTCTCCAACCAGTTTTCGTCTTAGCCAGGACGATATCGATACGTTAATGGCAAAACTGACGCCGCAGGAAATGAGCGATTTAAAATTTGCGCAGGCTCAAGTGCGACAATTTGCCGAAGCCCAACGCGCATCAATGACCGATGTTGAAGTCGAAACGCTGCCGGGCGTTATTTTGGGTCATAAAAATATTCCAGTGCAGTCGGTTGGTTGTTACGTGCCAGGCGGCAAATTTCCCATGGTCGCATCAGCGCATATGTCGGTAGTGACAGCAGACGTTGCCGGTGTACCAAGAATCGTTGCTATGACACCGCCGTTTAACGGTGAGCCAAATGCCGCGGTTATCACCGCAATGCATTTAGGTGGTGCTCATGAAATTTATGTATTAGGTGGTATTCAGGCGGTCGGCGCTATGGCAATCGGAACAGAAACCATTGATCCAGTGCATATGTTGGTGGGGCCCGGAAATGCGTTTGTAGCAGAGGCTAAGCGCCAGCTATACGGTCGGGTGGGTATAGATCTGTTTGCCGGTCCAACTGAAACAATGGTCATTGCAGATGAAACAGTTGATGCAGAAATATGCGCTACAGACCTACTGGGGCAGGCAGAGCATGGTTATAACTCGCCAGCGGTGCTCGTTACCAATTCGCGCCAATTGGCAATCGATACCATGGCCGAGATTGATCGCTTACTTAAAATCTTACCAACGGCTCCCACTGCGTCGGTCAGTTGGCGAGATTACGGCGAAGTGATTGTGTGCGACACCTATGATGAAATGCTGGATGTTGCGAATGACATTGCGTCTGAGCATGTGCAAGTCATGACTGACCGCGATGATTGGTTTCTTGAGCATATGCATTCGTATGGCGCTTTGTTTTTGGGTGCTCGAACCAACGTAGCAAATGGCGACAAAGTCATTGGTACGAACCACACGTTACCAACGGAAAAAGCCGGCCGTTATACCGGTGGATTGTGGGTGGGTAAATTCCTGAAAACACATTCGTATCAGAAAGTGCTAACCGACGAAGCCGCCACTATGATCGGTGAATATGGTTCGCGCTTATGTATGCTGGAAGGTTTTGTTGGACATGCAGAGCAGTGTAATGTGCGGGTTCGTCGTTATGGTGGACGTAATATTCCGTACGGTGAAGGCGCGGAGCCAGCATAACCATGCAACTACCTCGCATACCGTCATTCAAGCTTGATGGAAAGCGTGCCTTAGTCACGGGCGCATCGTCTGGTATTGGTTTGGGCGCTGCTACCGCATTAGCGGATGCGGGCGCTCATGTTGTATTGGCGGCCCGCAATCTGGACAAGATAAATGAGTGTGTAAAAGCTTTGCACGGTGCTGGTTATGCCGCCAGTGCGCTGCAACTGGATATTTCTGATATCGAGTCCACCCAGCAGAAAATCAACGCGCAAGATGCGTTCGATGTGTTGGTGAATAGCGCTGGAGGCGCTCGTCATAGTGCGGCGTTGGACACCACCCCGGCTGATTTTGATTTTGTTTCCGATTTGAATGTGAAGGCGGCGTACTTTATTACGCAAGCAGTGGCCAAACAACTGGTTGATGCTAAACAGCCGGGATCGCTTATCAACATCTCATCGCAAATGGCGCATGTTGGTGGCATAGACAGGGGTGTGTACTGCGCAACCAAGCATGCAGTGGAAGGGTTCACTAAGTCTATGGCAATTGAGTTTGGCCAGCATAATATTCGGGTTAACACCATATGCCCAACATTTATACGTACACCAATGACAGCGCCAACGTTCGATAATCCCGATCGGGTTCAATGGATTCAAGAAAAGATTAAGCTGGGCAGGGTGGGCGAAGTGGAAGACATCATGGGCGCAGTTGTGTACTTAGCTTCAAGCGCTTCATCTTTGGTGACGGGCACATCGCTTTTAGTGGACGGTGGTTGGACAGCGGATTAATGAGTCGGGCTCCCATAACATCGCAAGAGGTTGCCAAACGCGCAGGTGTAAGCCAGTCGGCAGTAAGTCGGGTGTTTTCTCCGGGTGCAAGTGCATCTGCAGAGATGACCGAGAAGGTCATGAAGGTAGCCCGCGAACTCGGCTATCGCCCCAATGTACTAGCGCGCTCTTTAATTACCGGACAATCAAAAATAATCGGCGTTGTTGTAGCGTACTTTGAGAATCAATTTTATCCGGAAGCGCTTGAAAAACTATCAAAGTCTTTACAGGAGCAAGGCTTTCATGTGCTGATCTTTATGGCTACTATGACCGATGACAATATAGATCAGTTGTTGGAAGAATTATTGGACTATCAGGTTGATGGCATTGTGATGGCGTCAGCCTCAATGTCATCAGACCTTGCAAATCGGTGTCGGAAGGCAGGCGTGCCGGTTGTGTTGTTCAATCGTCGGCAAGACAACAAAACATTATCAGCAGTCACATCTAATAATGTATTGGGTGGACGGAAAATAGCTCGATTTTTAATAGCAGGTAAACATAAACGCATAGCGCATATAGCTGGATGGGAAGGTGCGTCAACACAGCGTGATAGAGAATTCGGTTTTATGCAGCAGCTTAATGAAGCCGGTGTATCGCTGTTTGCACGCGAGGTCGGGAATTATCATTTTGATTCGACTCAAGATGCAGCGAGAACCATGTTCAGCAAAAAAGAACTGCCAGATGCGGTGTTTGTTGGCAATGATCACATGGCATTCGCGGTGATGGAATGTATTCGGTATGAGTTCGGGCTACGGGTGCCAGAAGACGTATCCATAGTGGGTTATGACGATGTCGACCTGTCTCATTGGCCAAGTTTTTCATTAACAACCATCAGACAGCCATCAAACAGAATGGTGGACGAAACGGTTAAAACCTTGATCGACCATATTAAAACCGAAGACCCCGCCCCTCGACAGGTAGAAATAGCAGGTCCGCTAATGGTGCGCACTTCTTCACGTGTACCGGAAAAATGGAAAGACGAGTGAGACAACAATGATGAAAGGTTTTAGTCAGCAATGGAGCGATTTTCCCGACTATATTATTGGTATTACGAACGAAATCTGGGAACAGCGAGGTATCGAAACCTTAAATCGCTATTACTCAGATGACATCCCGGTTCGTTCTCCAATGGGCATTCAACGCGGTAATCAGGAAGTTATTGCCTCTACCATGGCAACGATTAACGAATTCCCTGATAGACAGCTGTTCGCCGAAGATGTTATCTGGTCAGGTACTCCTGAAACACAATTGCTGTCTTCGCATCGTATTATTACCACTGCCACTCACAGCAAGGATGGGCAATTTGGTAAAGCAACGGGTAAGCATTTCAAAGTACGTGTTATTGCAGACTGTGCGGCCAAAGACAATACCATTTTCGATGAATGGTTAATTCGTGATTATGGCGGTATCGTCCGACAGCTCGGTTTGTCGCCAAAGAAGTACGCAAAACATCTTATTGATAAAGAAGGCGGGGTTGAACACAGCTCTATGCCGTTTATACCCGCCAATGATATTAAAGGAGACTATGTCGGCACTGGTAACGATAACGAATGGGGTGCTAAGTATTCGCAGGTGTTAACGCGGCTAATGAATAAAGAGTTCTCAATTATTCCAGAGAAGTATGATCGCGCAGTGCAAACGGAATATGCCGGTGCAGTATCAGGGTTGTCACATGAGTCGGTCAATGGATTTTGGTTAGGATTACGTTCATCGTTCCCGAATGCTGAGTTCAAGATTCATCATCAAATAGGTATGGATGCCAGCATGTTGTCGCCGCGTGCTGCTGTGCGATGGTCGCTGGATGGTGTGCATGAAGGGTGGGGCACTTTTGGCAAACCATCGGGCGCAACAGTACATGTAATGGGAATGTGTCACGCGGAGTTTGGTCCGTTTGGCGAACACGGAGAATCAATTCGTCGCGAGTATGCGCTGTACGATGAGATTGCGATCTGGAAGCAAATACTCTTGCATTCCGGAGGCTCCAAGTAACACCAGCCGAGATGCGTGAACGTATCGTGCGCTACGGTTACTTCTTAAACAATATTACTTAATAAATGTAGATATCGCTATGGCTAAAGTACTCACAACACACGTTGGCTCGTTACCACGTTCACAAGCAGTTGTTGATTTCATTTTTGCACGCGAAAATGAACAAGCCTATGATCAGGCGCAGTTCGATCAATGTATGACTGACGCTTGCTCCGACACTGTACGACGACAAGTCGAGTCGGGTGTGGACATTGTGTCTGATGGAGAGACCTCGAAAATATCCTATGCCACCTACGTTAAAGATCGTTATACCGGGTTTTCTGGTGATAGCGAGCGCAACGCACCGGGTGATTTGAAACTGTTCCCCGGTTTTTTAAAGCGTTTGGCAGATGATGGTGGTACCCCACAGTATGCTCGTCCTAAGTGCACCGGCGAAGTCACATCAAAAGGACAGGATGAACTTAAGAAGGATATTCAAAACCTGAAAAATGCTATGGCAACCCATGGTGCGAAGCGTGGATTTATGAATGCCGCCTCACCGGGTGTTATCTCTTTATTTTTACAAAACGAGTATTACAAGGATCGAGAGGCTTATCTGGGCGCGCTTGCCGATGCGATGAAGCAAGAATACGAAACCATTGTTGAATCGGGTTTAGATCTGCAGCTGGATTGTCCTGACTTAGCATTGTCCAGACACATGTTGTTTGCTGATTTGACAGATGATGAATTTATAAAAGTAGCCAACATGCACGTTGAAGCACTGAATCATGCGCTAAGAGATGTGCCGCAGGAAAAAGTGCGTTTACATATCTGTTGGGGAAATTATGAAGGTCCGCACGTGTGCGATATTGATATGGATAAGGTATTTGGTACCTTAATGAAAACCAAAGCGCGTTACGTGTTGTTCGAAACATCCAATCCGAGGCATGCGCATGAATGGACAGTGTTCAGAGATCGTAAGTCAGAAATACCAGATGACAAAGTATTGGTTCCCGGTGTGCTAGATACCACCAGTAATTTTGTTGAACACCCTGAATTGGTCGCGCAACGAGTTCAGCGGTTTGTTGATATTGTGGGTGAAGATCGTGTCATCGCCGGTACTGATTGCGGCTTTGGCACCTTTGCAGGCTTTGGCACAATCGACCCTGACATAGCCTATGCGAAACTGAAATCGCTATCAGACGGCGTGGAGCTTTTATAAAATGGATAAAGCACTGTTATCACTACTGCAGTCGGTCGATACACCCACAGTGTGTAATGCGATTGAAGTGGCTCAAGGTAAGCGCGGCTTTAGTAACTTCACGCACGGTACTATGTTGTGTTCTCACCCGACGGCAGGGTCTATTGTCGGTTATGCACGTACGGCGCAAATCGCGGCACTAAATCCGCCCACCGAGCCTGCGGACGTTATTAAGGAGCGACGTATGGCTTACTATAAGCATATGTCTACTCCGCACTCTCAAGACGAATCATTACCTTGTATTGCCGTAGTGGAAGACCTTGATTTTCCAGATTGTGTAGGCGCTTATTGGGGCGAGGTCAACGGCTATATTCACAAAGCATTCGGTATGGTTGGCGCGGTTACCAATGGTGTTATGCGCGACCTTGGCGATATGCCGGATAAATTCACGGTTGTGGCAGGATCTATTGGACCCAGTCATGGCTTCGTGCATGTTAAAAGTGTTGCGGCTGGGGCAAGTCTGTTTGGGATGCAGGTAAACGAAAATGATCTTGTCCACGCCGATAGACATGGCGCGCTGGTGATACCAAGTTCCGTGATTGGCGAGTTACATGCTGCAATAGATACGTTGCTGGAGAACGAGAAAATCGTATTGGAGCCTGCGAAAAAACCACGTATGTCTTTTGAAGAGTTTGAAAAGGCATGGTCGGCGTTTGAGAAGGCGCGAACTTAATTAGCCGCGTATAATTTATATGAGCGCTCCGGTTTCAATGCTGTTTTTATGAAGCTGCTGACTTACGGCAACAGAGAGCGCTTAAGTCTGTCCAAGACATCCAAACCCTGCATGGATAAGTAATGCAGCAGGTCGATAAACACCCAGTTCTCTGCCAGTTTGTCGCCTTCGCGCCTATACACATCGACCACGCGCATATCCGCACGAATGTCGTTGCCTGTCATGCCTAAAAACCCACCGGTTGATGTATTGGTCAAATTAGCCCAGCCGAAAAAACATGCATAATCGCCTTCCGCAAATCGGGTTATATGCCCATTAAATTGCTTGTTACTTAAGTTTTGCCGAAACGGATATTGATGTTGCTTTTGATAGCGCTCTATTGTGTAGCTTGCACCAATGCCAGTAGGCCCATACCAGATCATATCGTCATGCCAGCACTTAGCCAGCAGTTCGGGTGGGCAGTTGTTATTATTACTGGCGTTTAGTTCGGATAGATCGTTGACCATTCGTTTTACCAGGTCAATGGTTTTTGCGCCTTGCTCGGGATCTTGTGAATCAAACAACAAACCATCGTGAGTGCGGGGCCCCGGATGCATAAAAAAAGCGCCGGTTTGCGGTGGTAATGGGTAGTGTCCCGCCTGATGCATAATGCTAATAACATCGCAGAAGAACGCACTTTCGATAATTTTGTTGTTTTGCACACAGTTAAATTCTGCGTATCGTAAGAACGCCATGCGACCGGTGGGTGGAATGCCTAGCCAGGGCTTATCGAATTGCCCAAAAAAATGCCCCATGCTGCAAACCCACACTTTGTTGTCACCATCGAGCTTCTCTTCATATCCAGGCTCTGTTGGCCCAACCATGTTCAGGCCGGCTAAAAAGATATCCGGACGACGTTGCATTGGGGAAAATGCTTCACGCAGAGGTTGCCAAAAAACACTGGCAGTATTGTGTGCGCCAGTTTGCTCATAGAACGGGTGCATACCACGCCATAAATAATCTTCACCGGTGAATTCAGCTAGGACCGCTGGTAGCGATTGTGTGCTTGCTGCATCTAATGCGGCATTGAATTTCAGAACCAAAGATTTAGCGTTTTGTAGATCGCTCATGCAGTAACCAACCATAAATAGTAGATTTTCATTTTACCGAAACGGTTGAGCGTGTGGTTTCTGTCAACAATTTCAATTGTCGCAATGTGTACCAGTGAGCAACGATAGCGCTAATAACCACTACGGATATGATGGTATAAAACACGCTGATCATTGGGTATCCCCAGACCACTATTAAGAAATAATTAACAATGGCCGGAACCACCAGTTGTCGTGCAATGCCCAGAAACATGGGGAACATGGGTTGCTTAAGGGACTGCAAGATTGCCACACTCAAAAATAAGACTACATACGCATAGAATGCAATGGCGTCAATGCGTAAATACTGTGCTCCGGTATTAATTATGGTTTGGCTATCGGAGAAAAAACTCATTAATGATGGCGATAAGAACACCATAATCGGTATGGAGATAACCGCCATGAATAGTCCAACCAACAGCGCCTTGCGATACGTTTGCGCTACCCGGCTGAACTTCTCGGCACCGAAGTTCTGACCGGCAATACCCATAACTGCGCTGTTCAGACCCAATGCTGGTAGTAGTAATATTTGTTCTAAGCGTAGCCCGACTGCATAACCCGCAACGTTGTCACTGCCGAAGCGTCCAATATAGGAAACAGTGATAAAGCTCCCCATAATAATGGTCAGCATATTCATGCTGGCCGGGACAACCTGTTTGCATAGCTCGGTTAATTTATCAAAACCAAATTTGGGTTTAGTCCATCGACCCAAGCGTTTTGACAGAATCCAAAATAAATACCATGCGGACAGCCCTTTTATAATGACGGTGGAAAGCGCTAATCCGGTTACCCCAAGCTCGAGCCAGAATGTCAGTGCCGGGTTTAATAAGAAGTTGGCAAAAAAGCCAATGGCCAATGCGTTACGGTTTGATTTGGTGTCGCCCAGCGCCATCAGGGCGCCCGCAGCAGCGAAAGACAACACAAACGCGACGGTGCCGGCTAACGTTATCCAAACATATTCAAGGGCTAAAGGCTCAATATGAGGTTCCGCACCGAGAAATTGAACCAATGGTTCAACGGCGAAAAAACCCATTATCATAACTGCGGCAGTGAGCAGCAGGCTTAAACCCACAACGTGATCCACGAGATCAGCAACGCCTGGCCAGTACTTTTTCCCGGCAACTGGTGCAATAACGGCCGATGCACCAGTTTGAATGCCTATACCGAAAGCCAACAGTAAAAAGAATACGCTACCGGCAATGGACACCCCGGCCAGCGCTTCGTCGGACCATTTGCCGGCGAACCAGAAATCCGTCAGGTTGTACAGGGTATTGAAAATCATCCCCATAGACGCCGGTATAGAAAGCCGGATGAGATGGTTGAGAATAGGGCCTGATGTTAAGGCTTGAGATTGTTCAGGCATGGTATGCGGCTTAAAAAATACTGTACAGCAGTATGGCAGATTCAGAATTATCTGTAGAGTAAAAGTTATTGGTTAAAAAAGTATGCGTTTGTAGAGCACAATTGCGACGTTCGTTTTCTTACGCACTACACTTAGAGGCAGTGCAGCAAGACAGCTTGAAATCAAATCGCTTTTACCTTAGCTCATCCCAGAAAAGTACGACACCATGATGCCTATAGTTGATGCCCTAATGCATCTGCCGGCGGGTTCTACCTGCAAAATGTCAGCTAAAGAGTCTTTAGAGGACTATTTGGCGCAATTCACCGAATTCCACGTGTTGCGTGCATTGGCAGTGCAACCAACGAT
Organism: uncultured Granulosicoccaceae bacterium; assembly: GCA_964390335.1. GTDB lineage: Bacteria > Pseudomonadota > Gammaproteobacteria > Granulosicoccales > Granulosicoccaceae > Granulosicoccus. The sequence goes on from CAYMHU010000004.1 coordinate 86,300, forward strand.
TCTATCCACTGAATCTGTCGCGCATGCATGTTGCTTACAAACATTGGCTACCACACGAGGTTCAGGTGGCTTGCCGCATGGTTTATCGGCGTATATCGCGCTTGAAGAGACAGCCGACTATTTGTTGCAGTCGCATATGGAACAACCTCTGCATCGCGGTGTTGCAATACATATAGATAACAAGCAGCGATCCGAAAGCGATATTGAAAACACATCGATTGTTCGTCAATGCACCGTATTACGTAATACGAAGGCGGTCGTCAATATAGGCGTTACAGCATTAACGCAAGCAAACTGTAGTAGCGTGTTCTCACTGCTCAAGCTGTGCAGTGCTGTACCGTTTGTATTTCAAATAGACGAAATATTTATTGCCAAAACTGCACAAAAACAGCTTGATGGTTTTTTATATCAATACAGCCAGTTCGATAATGCCCACCTTACGATAGCGGGTATGCTTGCTCCGCTGCAAGATGCGAGTGTTGAGGGGTTTACAGCTAAAATCAGTCAAATGATTCATAGGTTTGGCTATGGGCGCGTTATGTTTGGCAGTAATTATCCACATCAGACTCTTTGTGGCTCATATGATGAGCTGTGGCGCACTTATTCTGCGTCGACTACTGGCATTAGTGCAACAAATCGAGATAAACTGTTCCGTAGCAATGCATTGAGGCTCTATCGGCTTTCGCCTTAGATCAACTCAACACAGTGTTTTATTGATGGCTTAATGTTTGGAGTAAGCTATTGGCAAAAGTAAAATACAAAGATGCGAAGGGTCGTACTCGTTGGCATCGCAATGATGAGGTTGCGGCCATCGTTAAACAGCTTGGCGATTACTTAATCATTGGTGGTTATCCGGAAGAGCATGCAAAGCGTTATGCACAACTGGCGCACACCATTTCACGTTGGCCTGAATCCATTGATAGCATAGCGGCTAACGATCAATTGAACTCGTTGCCCGGCGTCGGTGGCGTTATAACTGGTTACCTAGACGAAATTATACACACCGGCACTACTGACAAATTCAACGATGACCAATACGGTAAACCGCCTCCTCGCAGCGTATTGGAGCTCACATCAATTGAAAGACTCGGTGCCAAAACTGCGAAGATGCTGTATCAGGATCACGGTATAGACAGTTTAAATGCGTTGTGTAAGCGGCTAAACAGTGGAAAGCTTAAGGGGGTCAAGGGCATCGGGCCTAAGATGCAAGACACCATAAAACAAGTTTGCGATGCACGCTAATCCTAAGCAATCGGAAGTGTATGTATGAAAGTTCTTAAAAACGCAGTCTTTAACGCAATAAAACTGGCGTGTATTGCTTTGTCACTATCCATCGGCAGTGTAGCGCTTGCTGAGCAGCCAGTTGTATTTAAACGAATCTCGGCGCAGTTTATAGCTGCGCTTGGCGATCCAGCAGCAAACTCCGGAACAGGCGCGCAAAATTGGGGGTACTGGTCAGTGGATCCGGGTCCGCGCGGCGTTTGGTTAAGCATGTACCCGGTATTAAGGGCAACCGGCGGTCATGCACCAGCCCGATGGCGGTTCGATATTGAAGATTGGTGGTTGGATGAAAATGGTTTGTTAATGGAAAAGCCCGACTTCCCGATAGCAGCCGGACAATACATGGTAACCGGTGCCCGAGAAGTCACCACCGTGTTAACCGTGCATCCCGCGGACGAGAACGGCGAGATGCGATGGGAGTTGGCCGAAAATGCATCGTTACACGATGTCACACATATGCCTTGCCGTTCCGCACGTTACACACCGGCAGTCGCCGGAGAGAAGTGCTCGCCTGCTAATGCTGACAAGTCGCAGTTTAAAGTGGCACCCGGCTCTTTAATGCCCGACGTACCCGGTTGTCATAAGCAGGATTATTCTGTGTTAATCGTTATTGGTATCCCGGCTGAGTGATCTGAGTGCCAGTTAACAGCACAGCTAATTCACAGCACAACCGGTTATCGTTGTATATAGTCCGGAAAATTCTATAGCCGCTATTGCCAACGGCTCAATCTCACGATTTCTACCTCAGTGCATGGCTCCGCAATGTCATGGAATTGTATTAATCGTTAGCCTGTTTTCATGCAGAGGCAAAGTGTCGAGTTCACGTTGGAACAATTAATCAATAGCTGGGTGGCGTTCACTATTTTTGCTGCGTTAATGCAAGCAATCAGGACTGCCGGGCAAAAGCAACTCAGTGTTAATCTCACGCCGTTAAGTGCGACACTCGTTCGGTATTTGTACGGGCTACCGTTCGTCGTGCTGTACTTACTATATCTGCAAGGAAATCGCCTATACGCAGAAGTCGCCATAGCATTCGCAAACAATCGATTTTTGCTGTTTGCTTGCCTTGCCGCATTTGCACAAATTATTGCAACGGTGCTGTTGGTTAAGGTATTCAGTTTCAGAAATTTTGCGGTTGGAACCAGTTTTGTAAAAACCGAAGCTGTGCAAACGGCTGTGTTTGCATTGGTATTTTTTGGTGCCGCCTTAAGCGTATCAGGTTGGATTGCTGTATTGGTTGGGTTTATTGGAATCGCCGTAATTAGCGTGCCCACCGCCACGCAGGAGTGGCAATGGCGCAGCGTGGTGATTGGTCTGTTATCCGGTGCTGCGTTCTCGTTTACCTCATTGTGGTTGCGTGAGGCGAGTTTGAGTTTGGATATGCCAGTGCTGCACAGCGCGGCTATGACTTTGTTGTTCATGGTGGTACTCCAGACAGCGATTTGCCTCGTATACAGTTTAATAATGGAGCCCGGGCAGCTGGCTGCCATTGTTTCGCGAAGTCGTTTGGCGTTGTTTGTTGGGTTAACCAGTGCTCTGGGGTCTATCGGGTGGTTTACTGCAATGACCCTACAGAACCCGGCATTGGTGAAGTCGCTGGGTCAAATAGAGTTTATATTTGCGTTTCTGATTACAACCCAGGTGTTTCGAGAAAAAATTACGCAACGAGAATTTATAGGTATGTTGCTAATTATTATCAGTGTGCTCATTTTACTGAACTGAACTGAACTGAACTGAACTGAACTGAACTCAATAGCTGTGTGGTGTTAATTCGTATCCAAAAAACGCAATGATCAGATTTCTCATCCTGTTGTTTACATTAGGTCTGCTCAGTTTGCCTATATCGGCAGATGACGCCGATCCCTACGTAGGCTTTCCTGCACCACAAGCAAATTTCGATGAACATATCGATGCCGTAGAACAGTATTTACGTTCAACGCAAATGCCACAGCGTGCAAGATCTGATGTGAAATATAACTTGCCGTTTCATGCATCAGCTAAACCTGATGTTCCGTTTCGCGGCACCTTCTTACTGATTCACGGTTTAAATGATTCGCCGTATGTGTTCTCTGATGTTAAAGAGCAATTGGTTAATCGCGGTTTCGATGTGCGAGCTATCTTGTTGCCGGGGCATGGCAATACGCCTAAAGCTCAGCTCAATATGAGTTACAAGACATGGTTAAGCGCGGCTCGACAACATTTGAAGCTACTAAAACAACAAACTGATTCTCCGATCTATGCAGGCGGTTTTTCATTGGGCGGCGTTATTGCAACAATCCTTGCCTACGAGGATAAAGCCATTGAGGGCTTGTTGTTATTTTCTCCAGCGTTTAAGAGTCAGAAGCACCATTTATTACGATGGGCGTCCTTATACTCGCGATATAAGCCTTGGGTGTTCGGCGGTATGATCATTGAAGACAACCCCACCAAGTACAATTCAATCCCTATAAACGGTACTGCACAGTATTTTAAAACAACCCAGAAACTAAACAGCTTGTGGCGATTTAGGAAGCTGGACATCCCTGTATTAATGGTTTTGTCAGCTGATGACTCAGTGGTCAATGTTGAGCACGCCATCAGTAAATTTAATTCGCGCTTTTCATCGGCGTCTAAGCACCTCATTGTGTATTCGAATAGTGCTGATACCAAATCAAGTGAATTTATAACTGTTAAACCCAGTAGCTACCCAGAGATACGCATGCTGAATCAGTCGCATCAAAGTGTGTTGATAGGTCGTCAGAATCCATTGTTTGGCGAAAAGGGTTCGGTATTGGTTTGCAATGGCAATGAATGGGCTGTGTTTAGTGCGTGCCTGTATTATCGAGGTACACATTGGTACGGGGCCCATACAACACCGTCGCCAGATGGTGTGCCTGTGGCCAGAGTAACCTACAACCCGGATTTTGCCGCCGTGTTCGAGAGCTTCGACAAGGTATTTGCAAAATAAGCTATTCGTGAATAATGGACTCTGGTTCAAATGCCAACCACGCAAACGCGAAATGCACACCACCATCAATCTGTTGAAGTGAGCGCCCTTTTAACGGCCCGCTAATGGCCTCGCCAAACGCATTCCAAATCGATTGCGTACCAATATCAGTGATATCTCCATTATCCAGTTGCTTGAACTCAATTGTGTTGTTATCGATTTTTGCCAAGAATGCTGCGGCTGCTGGAATCTGACGAGAAGCATTAATAGCGGATTTATCCAACGCTGATTGAGCTTGCGTGGTAGCAAATATTATCACAGGCTGATCGTTATGCTTCAAACTTAATAGTGGTTGCTGCGCTAAAGTGCTCAGCGTAACTAAAGTGGTCGGTACAGATTTATCAAGGTTGATACTTAACACGCGCTCCATTGGCGGTAAACGATTGTCTTTCGGGCCTTTATACAAGAAGGGGCTGTTATTAATATCGTCATAACCTCGGTATGGGTTGTTGCCATAAGGTCGTGTAAAGCCGGTATTGCGATTTAAAAACAAGCCATCCGGATATTGCTCTGCAAAAGTAGCTGCAGACACTATTTGCGATGGCAACTGCGTTAGTATGGTTTTGTTGTATTTGCCGATAATGCCCTCACCGGTAAACTGCTGCCACCAGGTTTCCGATTGCCGGTCATACATGATTAAATCACTTTTACGTAATCGTCCTGTTGTGCCAAAGTCCAGCACTTGATTATCAACCGTTCTGTCAAACACGATCGAGGCGTTACACAAGGGGCAAAAGGTCACGGTTACTGGTTTGCCGTTGACAGTGTCGTTCACAATTTCGTGATAGATCAATACTTGTAACGGGTAGGCACGCGCGTCCTGACCATCAATAAATGCAACTACCGGTTCATTGGGTCCCAGCCAGTCTTTAGTATCCGCATAGGCAGAGAACTGCGGTTTATCGATAGCCGGTATGCCATCGCGTGGTGGCCCGCCGGACAATATGCTGGATAGCTCTATCGATCTATTGGCAAAATCAGTTTTTGGAAATTCGCCTTTTGGCAAAAAACCTTCGGCTTGCGAGTACGCAATATA
>CAYMHU010000004.1:91702-111615 GCA_964390335.1 uncultured Granulosicoccaceae bacterium
GAGGGGTGTCAGCCGAGGGGCGCGTTGCCCCTCGGTGACTTACTACTTAGTTCTGAGTAATACTTTTCGCTGTTACCTGAACTTCTACACGACGGTTAGCTTGACGACCAGCCGCTGTAGAGTTTGTTTCGCGAGGCACTGACTCACCCATACCTTGTGAAGTGATATCTACACTTGGGTATGCAGCTTGTAAGTACGAAGCAACGGTTGCTGCACGACGCTCAGACAGTTCCTGGTTGTATGCATCTGAACCACGATCATCTGTGTGGCCAGTAACATAGATTACTGAAATTTCCTGGAACTTCTCTAATTGAACAAGCAAGTCGGCTAATGCCTGCTCGCCTTCACCACCTAACTCAGCTGAGTTAGTTGCGAACAGTGCCTTGCCACCCAAAGTAGCGATAGACACGATTGGCTCAGCTTTCTTTGGCTCTGGCTTAGGTGCTGGTTCGGCTTCTGCTGTTGGCTCTTCAGCAGCTTCACGACCTTCACAAGCATCATTGGTATTCTCTTCCGAGTAACCACCTAGCTGGATACACTCACCTAAGCCGGAAATGATTGCATTTCCGCCGGAAGTAAGAATGCCGTCGGCGGCTGCGCCTTCAACTGCAATGGCACCATCTAGGGCTTTCTCGTGTGCGAACACGGTGCTGCTGCCCAAAAGCAAGGCCGCGACTGAACTTACTGCTATGATTTTTTTATTCATCTCTAGCTCCCACTAGTTGACAGATTTTGATATTGCTAAAAAACTAATTTTCCACTGACCTTCATTAGACAGCACAACTTTCGTTGTAATGTCCGACCGTAGCGCCGCATCCTTATGGATACTCTTCACACCACCACCCTAATTCGTACGTTAAGTTGACGTTAGGTTGTTCATGAGGTTATTCATGAAGTGACTCATGAATTTGCCCATGTCCAATATAGCGACAAAAGCTTGTTGTTTTTTTGTCTTATATAGTGGCAATTAAACGAATTGTAAACATAAATGGGCAATATTTGTGTGAAAAATACAACATGTCCCACTTGGATTACAAGCGCTTTGCGTGAAACAAGTGTAGGCTAATCTACCGCTAAGGGAAGGGCGAGACAAGGAAAAGTCATGAAAAATGGGCAAGGATGGCCTGGATTCACCATGCTCAAACAGCAAATATCGGCTCTGTGGCCGTCGTTTTGTTGTTTTTGCCACCGTAAAACCACCACCGGCATCGATTTGTGTGGTTTTTGCCAATCGCAAATTCCTGGACTAACGGTCCTGAATCCCCCCTCAACGGTGTGTTTGCGCTGCGGTCAGCTTTGGGATTTAGCGGCAGAGTTGTCTAGTTGCGTACTGTGCGCCAATAATCGGACGCCATTTGAGCGAATTATTAGCCCATTTCGATTCGATTTTCCTGTTGATTATTTAATCAGGCGTCTTAAATACAAAAATCACTTGCCAACAGGACGTCTGCTGGGACAATTACTGGCGGTTGAGGTTCGAAAACAAACCCCAAGTGATCAAAATTTACCCGATATCGTTTTGCCAGTGCCGCTCAGCTTGGTTCGATACCGGCACCGTGGGTTTAACCAAAGCGATGAAATTGCTCGATGGTGCGCCAAACAACTGCGAATTAGCGTTGAATTGAGCGCATGTGGCCGGCATATGGACACTGGTTCATTGGCTGGACTATCAAAAGCTGAGCGGGCACTGAATATCCGGGGTGCGTTCTGGGCAGGACCCAGTGTGGTTAATCAACGCATTGCGATTGTGGATGATGTGCTGACAACAGGTGCGACCGCGGGTGAATTCGCTACGGAGCTTCTGGACATGGGGGCAGCGGCGGTAGAGCTGTGGGTAGTCGCCAGAACGCCGATTGGGCAACATCAGAACTAATCCCGGTGGTGGCAGTCGAAGTTACTAGCAGATTAAAGATAGAACCAGACACAGGTAACAGACAAGCCATGCGTAACACAGCAATCATCACTAAAGCAGCATTGCTGATCGGCGTACTGATCACAGCCGGTTGTAGCGATACCACTCCACTGAGTCCACCGCCAGACACAGATGCCGACAACACGATAGCTGAGAATTGCACAGCCGATCATCCGTTCGTTGGCCGCACCCGGCAACTGAGTATGTTAGATCATGGTGTTGCGGGTACCGTGCTCATCAAGGATGACTGTACCATCGAAGTGTCTGATTTTTTTTATGACGGCGGTGGACCATCGGTTTATTTTTATGGTGGCCAAAACCTTAATTACATCGGTGCCAATGCGTTCTCTATTGGGCCGCTACTGAGCGGCACGGCTTGGGAAGGTGACACCATTACGCTTGCGATACCGGAAGGCAAAACGCTAGATGATTTCGATAGCATCAGTGTTTGGTGTTTCGATTTCAATGCCAACTTTGGTGATGCGTTTTTTGGTGATGTTTAGTTATTGCGTTAACAAGCATGACCTAAATTAATGCTCTCTTTCCCGGGCTGTTTGTCTAAACTGTTGCCGTTAATTTGCCTTTGGTGAAATTAACATTCGCTGTAAGGCTGCAGGCAGGGAGCTGTCGTTAAAATTCGTTTCCGCCGATAAAATACCATTGAGATCTATCTGCTGCTGATCATGCTCTTTTGACAATTGCGATAGCGCGGATGTGACTTGTTCATCGATAAAGTGGGTTACGTTTTCAACGCCCTGACGTAAGCCACGTGCAGCCGCTTGTTCTCGCGATGGTTTCAATTTTATCGTTAGAAACGTCGGTACAAGCCACGCGAGACCAAGCAGCAACAAACTGTGTACCGCAAAATTTGAGCTGAGATAAACAGTGGGGTCATCGGCGCCAAGACGAAACCCGTTTACCACTCGATACCCAACCCAGCCCATCGCCGCTAAAGGTAGAAGCCAACACAGCCAGCCAAGCAACTTGTGTAGCAGTCTGTGCGCTGAACTACCGGGAGCGGCCAAGGATTGTTGTACGGCCGCTTCCATTATGTCGGGTGTGCGGTTCAACCAACTTTCCTGTAGTGGACTTATTTTTTGCTGCAATGCCAACAGTGGAATACCTTCGATTGCGCGTTGCTGTGTGAATTCGTCTATTGATTCGCTAATACGACCAATAAAAGCCTCGTCTACAAGTGTTGCACTGTGTTGGTTCGATGCTTTGCCCGCAGTTTGTTGATCTGTATCATTGTTTTTATTGCTGATTCGGGCAATTAACGCGGATATCAAACCGCGTTCCTGATCTGCGTAGTGAGTTGCCAGTGGCGGTATTTTCCAATCGACAGAATCTGCAAGTGCCTGTCCATCTGTTTGCCACTGTTGACTCCATTGCGTTGGCAACCGTTGTATGGATTCAGCGGTTCCCATTTGTGAACGTAACGAATCGGTCACCACCCGAATCTGTTTTAAACGTTGCACCACACCACGTGATTCGAGTTGAGCAATCAGTTGTTGATCAGCCAAGGTACTGATAGTTTCGCTGAAACTTTCGAAGTCATCGGACCCTCCATTTTGCGAACTGTCGGTACAAAATATCAGCGGATCTTTTAGACCAGCCTCTCTGAGCATGTTCGTAAAATCATCTTTTTGCCGTTGGTCGCCTTTATCCCAGTGATTAATCGCGAACAGCCAAGCATGTTGTTGGCCGTGTTGCAACAGTAATCGCCATCCTTGATCATCGCGATACCGCTCCGGGCTGACCACATAAATGACAACATCAATATGCGGTAACCAATGTTCAACCAGTTCACGGTTACTTTGCTCAACACTGTCAAAGTCCGGCATATCGATCCACATCACGGATCGGTATTGGGTGTTGTGATGACTTTGTGTGCGCATGCGTGTCATCGGAAATTCTTTTGGCAGATTTGCAACCGCTACCGACTCGTGTACGTATAAGGTTATTTCTCTTGAAGTTGGCCGCTCTACGCTGGTGCGCGCAACCTCTTCACCCGCGAAGCGATTCAGTAAAGTGCTTTTGCCGACACCTGTGCCGCCAAAAAAACCAACGACCAGCGGCCTGTTGGGTTTATCGAATAACTCGCCGGGGGTAGCAACGTTTGTTGCATCCAAGGCTTGCACGGCGTTTTCGCGAAGCCAGCCTTGAGATTGCGCGTTGGCTGCCCAGTTTTTGATATTGCTAAGGATCTGTTGGAGCGCGTCGGACATGAATCTCTACTGATTGTGAAAATGAATACAGCAAAAATATGAGGATACACGGATAATACAAGCATGCGGGACGTATCCACAGGTCAATCTGAAAAATTGTCATCACAAGAGCGATTTCGTGAATCTAGTATTGCGTGCGCACGTTCACTTGCCAGTGACCCACAACTGCCTACAACACTCAGTGATAACGAAGCGGCATTGACGCTCGGTGTGCAGTCACCCACGATCGATATCTTGAATCCAGCGCAGCATAATGCGTTGCTACGAGGCATGGGCGATGCGCTGGCCGTTGTCGGTGCGTTCCATGATGCTCAATTACATGAAACGAATCTTCCGACCGATACGTCCAATGCACGCTTATTTAATGCGATGGAGCGTGTTCGTTGTGAAGCACTGGGTAGCATCGTGTACCAGGGCGTTGCGCGAAACTTAGCGTGGATACATCGGCAAACGCACTCAGCGCAAAACGTACGTAGTTATAGTGGTATTGAGCAACTGGAGTTGGTGCTCGGCTGTTTGGCGCACGAATCCATAACGGGTGTTCCAACCCCGCCACATACTGAAAAACTGGTTAACTACTGGCGTTCAGCCATTCAGACCAAAACCGATGGTGCGCTCAGCGCTTTGGCTCAGTTAGCTACCAATCAAGAAGCCTATGCACAACACACCTTGAAGCTGATTGAACTCGTTGACGTTAAATCGCTCGTATCCGACAACCCGGACACTCAGGCTGAAGCGGCCAGCACACCCAAGGCGCAGCAGGAAGATGATGAAGCTGACGATCTGCAGCAGGATACATCGCCGCAGGCCGACGTTGATACTGAGGCCGCCATGGAAAAAGCCGCAGCGGATGCCATGCGCGAAGAACTCGAAGAGCAGCGTGAATCGATCAATAGCGCTGCCGACGATGCTGAGCTACCGGGTTCAACGCATCCAAATAAAGATGCGCCGGTATCTCAAGATGGTGAAGCCTCTGGCAATGCCGAGCTCATTGGAGGTGAGGGCTATCAGGTTTTTTCGGCTGAATTTGATGAAGTGGTCAATGCGGCAGATTTATCGACTGATGCAGAGTTGGATGAGCTGCGCAGTCGCTTGGATGAACAAATCGATCGGCATACCAATTTAGTAGGCCGATTGTCTGGTCGCTTGCAACGCGTTTTGATGGCGGAGCAACAGCGACACTGGCAGTTTGATCTTGATGAGGGGGTGCTGGATACATCCCGCTTAACGCGCATCGTGACCCAACCGTTGTCCTCATTGTCGTTTAAAGCAGAAAGCGATATTCAATTCAGAGATACCACTATCACACTGTTGGTGGATAACTCTAAGTCTATGTTGGGCAAGCCCATCACCATTGCAGCATCCTGCGCGGATTTATTGGCAAGAACACTGGAGCGGTGCGGCGTTACGGTTGAAATTTTAGGATTCACCACCACTGAACTACACGGTGGGCAAACAGTTGAGCAATGGCAGCAAAACGGTGCGCGTGCAAACCCGGGTCGATTAAACGGGTTGCGGCATATCATTTATAAACCAGCCGAAGTGTCGTACCGTAATTCCCGTAAGGGCTTGGGTTTGATGTTGCGTGGCGATATTTTGAAACAAAATATTGATGGTGAGGCCTTATTGTGGGCTAACAGTCGGCTAATACGGCGGCCAGAGCAACGCAAAATTCTGATGATGATTTCAGACGGTGCGCCAATTGACACCAGTACCATGAGTGCTAACCCGAAAAACTATTTAGTCAATCATTTACATAAGGTGATTGCTACAATAAAACAACAAGACCAAATCGAGTTGGTGGCTATCGGCATAGGTCACGATGTGTCGGCTTACTACGATAAATCCATTACGATTTATGATGTCCGAAAGTTAGGCCGAGCTATGTTGTCGCAATTAACTCAGTTGTTTAGAGAGGACGGTAAGCCGAAAAAGGCAGCATAAAGCAGTAGTGAACAGAGTTTATAGCTGCAACTCATCATCTGTAGCCAATAACAAACTGTTGTTGTCTGTGCGTTGTGCCAAGCCTAGTAGTTTTTGACCCAGCACAGAGTCAATCAATTGCTCATCAATAATTGATTGTTGTTCAGCTTGCAGCTGACGTTTAGTACGCTCCATGTATTGGCCCAACACACTTTCGGTTAATAGTGTAGTAACCGAGAGCATGGCCGGCGCAATAACCAAATCGATCGCAGCTAGTCCACCGGATTTAACAGCCAAAACAACTGCAGCCGCATCGGTAGATGCCCGCGCGGCCCGCAACGTGTTTAACAAGGCGGGTTGATCTTGTAGCTGACCGTATAACTGTTGCGCCGTTTCTTCAATGCGCGGCGCGAAATCGCTTTGTAGTTGGCTTGCTTTCGTTAAGTAGCTATCACGAATCTCGTTTTTGTCGGTGGTGATGGCTTTTTGTAGTGCATACCAAAACGCTTGTTGTTTTTCATTGTCCTGTTGCTGAATCAGAATATGACCTTGCAAGCGGGTTATCGCTTGTTCCAAGATGAGTTCGAGCGCTTCCATTTCCTGATCAACAGGTACAGAGTCGCGTTTAACGGCTTGTTTACCCAGCCCAAAAATTTTCTTCACCGGCCAGGTTACAATGCCGCGTGTTTTAGAAAGCGCGTCTGCAATACCCGGAATTTCCAATAGAGTCAGTAGTTCAGCTATGGCTTTATTGAACGTATCGTACTTACGTGGGTCGTTAAGGTATCGGGTGGCATACCGCTCTTTCGCATCGGTAATCGTTGCTGCGACTTCGGCTTCCCAATTGCGCTTTGCGTCCAGTTCAATGTTGATCGGCTCCATCCAGATGGGCATTTGTTCATCAATGTATGTGTTTGTATGCTTTGCGTGTTGGTCACGCGAAATGTTGCGCAGCGCATCGCTGATGTTGCCAGACAGTGCGCGTCTATGTTCATCGCTGATAGCCACCGTAGCATCAGTGATTGATTCGTTGCTGCGTGGCCGGCTAACGGTTGATTTGCGTATAAACGGTAAACAACTAATGGGTGGGGCGGGTTGGTTGAACTGCTCCTGATGACGTTTTTCGAATGAGTTCACTATTGTGTTTTGGTCTGCCGGATCGAGCTTATTAATACAAACCACAATTGGTTTGCCCAGCTTTCTAATTAGACCCAACATATCCCACACGGTTTTATCGCCGTATTTGTCCTTGCTAACCATAAACACGATCACATCGGCCAGCGCAGCAACGCTTAGCACAGCGCCGCGATAACCACTAGATTCAATCGAATCGAAATCCGGAGAATCCCAGATAACCGCTTTGCCGGTCACCAGTGATTTTGCTCCTGGATCAATTGTTTGTAGCAAATAGTGGTTCAGGTTTTGTGCATCGAGTTCGTTGCTTGCCACTCTGGTTAACGGTTGCATTAGTTCATTCAATGCATCGAGTTCGTCCTTATTGCAATTAATGGCGTAGCCTTGTGCGTGCACCGTAAATCCAGCTAGCGCGCTAATGCCTGCTATATCGGCATTGCATAGCAGATTGCACAAGGTGCTTTTACCTGCTTGGGTGGGACCTAATACAACAATTTGAGTGGGGTGTTCTGGGTGTTGTTGATTTAGTTTGACTTTATCCAGTGCCGCGTCTGCCAGACGCAATGAGTTGTAATTTGAAATGAGGTTTTTTGCAGCGGCTTCCGAGTTAGCGGTTTGTGTGTTGGTGTTATCACCTTGTTCAATAACACGCGCGTACCGAGCGAGTAAGTTAGCAACTTGATCGTTCATAGCGCGTTACTTGGAAACAAAGCGTAATCGAGTGCGAGGCCACAGAGTATTGTGAGGCACATATAGTGATGATTAAAAAATGCTTGAACACAGGCCTTTGGATCGCGTGTTGCGGTAATCTTGTATTGATACACAACGAAGCCCAACGCGGCAAATAAACCCGCGAAGTACGCGGCGCTCCGATCAGCGCTTATGCCTACTCCCGCCATGATCAGGAAAACCAGCAGCTGTAAGCAAACAATGATTACGCGATCGTAGTTGCCAAATAGAATTGCTGTGGATTTCATGTTCATTTTAATATCGTATTCTCGATCCGCCATTGCATAGTAGGTATCGTAGGCAATCGCCATGATAATTACGGCCAGGTAAATAGCCCAGGCTAGTGGCGGTAATGAATTGGTGGTTGCAGTGAATGCCATAGGCACACCAAAAGCAAATGCCAGCCCCAGAAACGCTTGCGGCCAATGGGTGAATCGTTTGGTAAAGGGATACAGCACCGCCAACCCTAAAGCCACAAACGACATCAGAACGGTATAGGTGTTTGTCAGTAAAACAAGACCGAACGCAAGCAAACTCAGCAGCGCTGCCGCGATCAGGGCTTCTTTAGAGCTTAGTGCGCCAGTGGCCAGTGGGCGGTGTTGGGTTCTGGCAACGTGTCCATCGAGATTCCGGTCGGCATAGTCATTAACAATACAGCCTGCTGAGCGCGTCAGAATAGTTCCTAGTATGAATATCAGTAATAAACTGATTTTTGGAAAACCATCAGACGCGAACCACAGGCCCCACAGAGTAGGCCATAACAACAGATAAATGCCGATAGGGTTGTTATTGCGGGTAATACGGATGAAATGTGGCAGCTTTTCTCGAAGCGGGTATGAAAACACGATGGCTCGATAGCATTGGTTCAGACTCCAATATAGTAGCGGCTTTGCGCTTCGAATGGGTTTTTTCAATACTTGTTGTGCAGACTATGCGATCATAAGCTGGTTAACTCAATAAAAAAAGCGATTCTGACATGTCCAGTGAATTCGATTACGACCTCATCGCCATTGGTGGCGGCAGCGGTGGCCTGGCCACAGTCAACCGGGCAGCAAGCTACGGCGCACGAACTCTATTGATCGAGAAAGATCCCATTCTGGGTGGCACTTGCGTTAATCGTGGTTGCGTGCCCAAAAAAGCGATGTGGTATGGCGCGTCTATGGCTCATAAACTGCGCGATGCGCCGGGCTTTGGCTTTGATGTCACCACCAGTCCGTTTGACTGGACTACGTTCGTATCCAAGCGAGAACAATACATTGACAGAATTAATAAGTATTACGTTACCTCACTGGACAAGGCGAAAGTCGATACCGTGTTTGGATGGGCGAGCTTACAAGATAAAAATACCGTATTGGTTGAAGGTAAGTCTTATACGAGCGAGCGTATTCTGATTGCTCCCGGTGGAACCCCCACTGTGCCGGATATTCCCGGAAGCGAACTTGCGATTACATCGGATGGCTTTTTTGAACTAACCGAACAACCTAAAAAAGTGTTGGTGTTAGGTGCAGGCTATATTGCCGTTGAATTGGCCGGCATGTTACAAGCGTTAGGCACAGATGTAACTTTGGCTATTCGACATCAACAGTTTTTGCGTGGTTTTGAAACTATGGTAAGCGAGAACCTGATGCTGGCTATGCGTGAAGACGGTGTTGATATTGAATCCGGGTTCACAGCCGCTAAAATCGAAAAAAGCAACGGTACCTTGTCGGTATCTGGTGAAGGCGGGCAAATGTTGCATGGTTTCGATCAGGTTATTATGGCGATCGGTCGAACACCGGGTAGCGCTAACATCGGCTTAGATAAGGCAGGTGTTAATGTTAACGAGCGTGGTTATATACCCGTTGATAAATTCCAGGAAACCAATGTGCCGGGTATTTTTGCGCTAGGCGATGTCACAGGGCAGGCTGAACTGACACCGGTAGCCATTGCTGCAGGCAGGCGGCTTGCCGACAGAATTTATGATGGGCAAACCGATCGGCACCTGAATTACGACAACATAGCCACCGTTGTTTTCAGCCATCCTCCCATCGGCACCATAGGATTAACCGAGGCACAGGCACGCGAGCAATATGGTAACGATGTGAATACATACGAAACCGGTTTCAATCCTATGTATATGGCGTTTACCGAACACAAAGTCAAAACGCACATGAAATTGGTTGTAGTCGGTAAAGAGGAGCGCATCGTCGGCTGCCATTTAATTGGTTTAGATGCGGATGAAATGATGCAAGGGTTTGCTGTTGCCATCAGCATGGGCGCAACCAAAAAAGACTTTGACGACACAGTTGCCATACATCCAACCAGTGCAGAAGAACTGGTAACAATGCGCTAGCGTATAGCCTGGGATGCATTTTTTCCAATCGCTGTTCGGGTTGCTCAAAACGCAAAATGTGATTGGTTTAGCAAAGTATGTGCTGCTATTGAATAATGGTTAAGCCTATTCAGCTGTTGGCCGATTGCATTTGTGAGCACTGCGTCTACTTTCTGTAGGCGCGGAGCACGTCTCTTCATTGTGAGGGCTGCGGGTGTGAACCTGCAGCCATTTTTTGCAGAGTAAGCCTCATTTAACCACCTGCGAATTCAACCACTGAGTTGTTAAGTCGATATATCTGCCAGAGGCCCATTGTAAGAATGGACTGGAATTGGACTGGTAGGGATGAATCGCGACCAAACTAAACAAACTGGATTCTCACTGATAGAGTTGCTTGTCACATTGGCAATAGCAGGAATTCTGCTGGCAGTTGGTTTGCCGTCTTTTCAGGATTTTATGGCCAATAGTCGCATGGCGGAAACTAACAATGGCTTGGTTAGCTCGATCCAATTGGCGCGATCCCAATCAGTTAATAAACTTCAGGCCTCTGGCCTGTGTACCAGCAATTCACCTTTGGATGATGATGCTACTTGTGATGCTGGCGCCGGTTATCAGTCTGGTTGGATAGTTTATGTGGATGATAACGGCAACGGTACTCGTGATGCGGCAGAGGAAATTGTGCATCGCGGAGAACCTGTAAATGGTGCTTTCGCATTCACGCCCGATAACATTTTCGCAAACCAAATATATTTTAATGACGCCGGTGCCAGTGTTAACGCGGCAGGTGCGCCAGCATCCGGCAGTATCAAACTTGTTTATGGTAACGATATTCAAACACGTGTCATTACTGTCTCTGCAAATGGACGAGTGAGTACGGAAACACCATGAGACTACAGCATCCTATTAAAAAACGCGGTCAACAACGCGGTGTGGGCTTAATTGAAGTATTGGTTGCATTGGTTGTTGTGTCATTTGGGGTGCTAGGCATGGCCAGTCTGCAGTTAACTGGTATGAAGCATAGCTCGGGTGGCTTTAATCGTTCGAAAGCACTGTTATATGCGCAGAACATGGCAACTCGCCTACGTATCAATACCGAGGCTGTCAATGCCGGTGTCTACAATACCCTTGATTCAGATAACAGCGCTGATGTCGATTGTGATCAGCCGCCAGTCCCGTATTGTCAAGCACAACCAACAACAACCGCAATACCCAGTTGTAGCGCCGCTGAAATGGCTACTTTCGATTTTTTCGCCATTGCTTGCGGTGACTTGGGCTCTGATGGAGCTGACAAAGGTGTGCTGGGCACATTGCCTAATGGCCGGTTACAGATTTCCTGCGCAGACCCGGCTTGCCCACCCGATCCAGCGTTTGAAATTAACGTCACATGGACTGAAGGTCGCGCCAGAACTAATAGCGATGAAATGATCACGAAAAGCGTGAAAGTGAGGTTGCGTCCATGAGTACCAAGAACGGACTGCGATTCAAAAAACAATCGGGCTATTCGTTGGTTGAGTTGATGATTGCATTGGTGCTGGGGTTGATTGTGATCAGTGCCGTTTTTAATACCTATTTAGGTTCAACTCGGTCTTCAAGATTTACCGAGGGAGTGCAGAAAATGCAAGAGAACGGGCGTTTCGGCATTACCACCTTACAAAGAGGTATTCGGCTGGCGGGATATTCTGAGTTCGGCGATGTAGAGCCGTTCGATATAGCCAGTAGCGGACCAAGCAAAATCGTGGTTCGCACTCAGCAAGCACTGGATTGTAATGGAGCATCAACGGCAACTGTTGGTGGCGTTGCTGAAAACACTTACGAGCATGTAGCTGACGATGACGCCATTATTTGTACAGGCAATGTTGGTAATGAACGGATGCGTATAGTGGAAGGTGTTGAGGCGATGAATATTCTGTGGGGCATTGATACCGATGAGAACAAAGTGCCCGAGCGGTATGTCCCCTACGCCAGTGATATTGATCCACTGCAAGTTATCGCGCTGAGGGTCGCAATACTGGTTAATTCCGGTGAACCAATTAGAAGCCGTGCCAGCGAGGAAACGCATGTGTTGTTTGATAGGGAGGTGCCCACCGATGATAAGATTGCGCGCAATGTGTTTACCAGTACAGTTTTGCTTCGCAATGGACCCAAAGCGTCTTCGGACTAAGGGCTTGGAATAATGATAAAACTGAGCGATAAAATGCGTACGAAGCAACGACAGGATGGTGCTGCGCTAGCCGTTAGCTTAATTCTGCTGGTAGCAATGACCATATTGGGTATGTCTGCGTTGAACAGCTCAAGGCTATCGGAACGAGTTTCCAGTAATGCACAGCAAAAAGCGATCACGTTTGAAACTGCTGAGTCGGTATTGATGGACGTCAGTTCCGCTGCAGACTATCAACAAAAACTTGAAGCATCGAGAACATCGCCGATAGAGCCGGATCCGGTTTTCATGACAGCAGAAACAGAGGGTTTGACCGACTTGCTTGATCAGTTTGGTAGCGGTGGCGTTAGATCAGTTGATGTAGACGCTGAGCTCAGCATCCAATTTTGCGGTGAAGGTGTTGTTAATGGCACTGAATTGTCATCTACGTTAGATCAAGCCACGCTGATTGGTTACTTGTACGACGTTAATTCGGTTGCCTCTATTAGCAATAGTAATGCGAAATCTGACCATGTTTTGCGTCAGGCTGTAGCGGGGCTTGCCGTGGGTTCAACCGGTAAATGTGTGTTGCCGGGTCAGTAGTGCCAACTGCACTGGAGAGAAAATGAAAAAGAGTTTTACAGCAAAACGAGCCAGCGGTTTTTCGTTGATTGAGCTACTGATCGTGGTTGCTATTCTTGGCATTATCGCTGCGATTGCGGTGCCGAGTTATACGTCTTATATGACCGATACGCGTCGAACTGATGCAACATCAATGTTAGTGGAAGTGGCGAGTGAGCAGTTTAGGTATTACTCTGAAAACAATGCATACACTGACAAAATGTCAGATTTGGGTTACGGCACTACCGATACAGCAACGTCTAAAGAGGGTTTGTATACCATTAGTTTGGAGAGTGCTAATGCAAATTCGTTTGTTATTACTGCAACCCCAGTCGCCGGTGCTGCACAGGCAAATGATACCGAATGCACCACGTTTACCTTATCATCGTCTAACCAGAAAGGTGCAACGGGTAGTGTATCTGCACAGGAGTGTTGGGGTTAAACACCTGTAGCGCTAAACAATACCTTGGCTTTCCAGGTAGTCCTCGTAGTTTCCACGATAATCCGTGTAAGTTTGCTCGCCAAGCTCAATAACGCGTGTGGCGAGTGAACTCACAAACTCTCTATCGTGACTAACGAAAACAACTGTGCCTTCGTACAGATCGACGGCTAAGTTCAGCGATTCGATAGACTCCATATCAAGGTGATTAGTCGGTTCGTCAAGTATCATGATGTTTGGCGACTGCAGCATCAACTTGCCGAATATTAATCGGCCCTGTTCGCCGCCGGACACAACGTTCACTGGCTTCTTGATATCATCCTTGTTAAATAACAAGCGACCCAGAATGCCGCGTATGGTTTCTTCGTCGTGTTCTTCGCTGCCCCATCGAGACATCCAATCTAAGATAGTGACATTAGTAGAGAAGTCATCGGCGTGATCCTGCGCGTAGTAGCCGACTTTCGCGTTATCGGTTAATTTTATGTTGCCGCTGTGCGGTTCCAGATCGTTGACCAACAGTTTCAGTAAAGTGGATTTACCAATACCGTTGGGTCCGATAACGGCGACTTTTTCACCCGCTTCCACCATAATGTTCAGGTCTTTTAGTACAACTTCGTCGCCGTATCCGGCGCTAGCGTTTTCAATTTCGATCGCGTTACGAAATAATTTCTTGCCCATGCCAAAGCGGATATACGGGTTCTGCCGACTTGATGGTTTGATTTTCTCGACCTGCAATTTTTCAATTTGCTTTTGTCTAGATGTTGCTTGCCTGGCTTTCGATTTATTGGCTTTGAAGCGTTGCACGAATGCCTGAAGCTCACTGATTTGCGCTTTCTTTTTTGCGTTGTCGGCATATAAGCGCTCGCGAGCTTGTGTAGAGGCCAACATGAAGTCGTCGTAGTTGCCCGGGTATAGCTGAATGCCTTGATAGTCCAGATCGGCAATGTGAGTACACACACTGTTTAAGAAGTGACGATCGTGTGAGATTATGATCATGGTGCTGTTACGTTCGTTGAGCACCTCTTCCAACCAGCGGATGGTGTTAATATCCAGGTTGTTGGTTGGCTCGTCGAGTAGCAAGATGTCTGGATCGGCAAACAAAGCTTGCGCCAGCAATACCCTGAGTTTTTCACCGGGCGCTACTTCACTCATTGGTCCTGCGTGCAGGCTCAGATCAATGCCTGCACCCAGTAGCAGTTCGCCGGCTTTGGCTTCGGCAGAATAGCCGTCGAGTTCTGCAAACTTGACTTCTAACTCGGCAACTTGCATGCCTTCATCTTCTGTCATTTCGGGTAAAGCATAGATACGTTCGCGTTCGGCTTTTATTTGCCAGAGTTCGTTGTATCCCATGATGACTGTATCGAGTACAGTCATTTCTTCGTAAGCAAATTGGTCCTGCTTCAAGGTGGCGAAGCGGCTATTGGGCTCCATCATTACGTTGCCATGAGTTGGCTCGAGATCACCGCCCAGAATTTTCATGAATGTTGATTTGCCGCTGCCGTTCGCACCGATTAAACCGTATCGGTTGCCTTCGCCGAATTTTACGGACACGTTTTCGAACAACGGCTTAGCGCCGAATTGAATTGTCAGGTTTGCTGTAGATATCACGGGGTGTACTGTGGGGTTTGAAATTCAGGCGCTAGTTTATCGGTTTTGAGTGTGAAATTGGGGTAACACACTAGATTCGGGCTCTATTGTTCAGGCCCGGCCAGTATCAACGACCAGTATGGCCCGTTATTTTCGGATGCAGACACGCTGCAGGACATACCTATTCGCGTATAGCTGTTGTCTAGCATGTGCTCACAATCGGTTTCAATGTCCAGCCATGCGTTAATTGTTTCAGCGCTGGTTTGCGTGCCAGACAGGATGTTTTCGGCGAAGACTGCTGGCGTAGCACCAGCAGTCTGAATTCTAAGTGCAGTAGTTGAGCCGTCAGAACCAATAAACGAACTGACACCGGATTGCGACATATCAGTTGAGTGAGCTGCGCTTGCGATCGTTAAGGTATCGTCCCAAACCACGGTAACGGAATCTTGTGTGTTGGCAGCAGCACTGCATGCGCGTTGGGCTGACCTTAATTCATTGATGATGCGTGGAGCTCTATCGCGAATGCTGCCTGCTGACTCACAAACCGGATTGCTTGAACAGTTATTGTCGTTGTGACAATCGTTCTCGTAGTAAACACAGGCATACTGACCACATAATTGCACCGCGCCGTCGCAGGACATCAGTGTTGAAGTAATAAACGCAATTATCAGATATCGCAACATGATTGACTGTGAGAAAGTGATGTTGTCCGGCTTATAGTCTAACTGCGTCAAATGTAGTGTGTCTGCAATCGACGCTATCCGATGTGGCCATTGTAATAATAGATTCTATGTTTTATGAAAAATAGCCTGTTCTATCTCGCCACGGTGCTGATTTGGGGGACGTCTTGGTTCGCTATCACTTTCCAGTTAGGTGATATCGATCCAACTGTATCGGTATTCTATCGATTCTTCTTTGCAGGATTAGCCGTTCTGGCATTCTGTGCTGTCACAGGACGGCGTTTGCGGTTTTCGATATTCGAACATGCATACATTGCGCTGCAGGGCTTGTGTTTATTTTGTGTTAACTACATTCTTATTTACTGGGCCACATCGCATATTTCATCCGGTCTTGTAGCGGTTATATTCTCAACTCTGGTCATTATGAACATCTTCAACGGGGCGTTGTTTCTAAAACGGCCCATTCGACGTGTGGTTGTTTTAGGTGCGTTGCTGGGATTGATTGGAATAACGTTGGTGTTCTGGCAGGAGTTGCAACTGGCTCAACAATTATTGAATAGCGACGAAGTGTGGATAGCGCTGGTATTGGTATTGCTCGCAACCTTCAGCGCATCAATTGGTAACATACTGTCGGCTCGTAACCAGGAACAGAATCTACCTGTGCTGCAAACCAATGGTTTTGGTACTTTATACGGCAGCATAATTATGATGTTGTACGCAATGAGTACCGGTGCTGACTTTTTCAATGCGTGGAGTCTGCAATATACGATGTCAATGGTATATTTGACGGTATTTGGCACCATTGTGGCATTTGGCGCTTACTTAAGTTTGGTGGGTCAAATTGGTGCTGACAAGGCGGCATATGCGATGGTTTTGTTCCCGCTGGTAGCATTGGTTATCAGTACCGTATTCGAAGGGTTTGTGTGGACGCCAGTTGCGCTGTTCGGAGTCGCCCTTATCTTGATAGGTAATGCGGTGGTTATTGGCCGTAAACAGTTTGATTTATTTTTGAGTAGCTTGCTAAGGCGTTAGTGTTAGTGCACTCCGGCACCAGTCAGTGCCGGAGTACTGTGCCAAACCGCGTAACTGACGCAGTGGGGCTTTAATTTGAAGGTTAGTCTTTTAGTACAAAAGAGACTTTCATTGTGACGCGGTACTCTGAAATTTTGCCTTTGTCCACAATGGCCTTTTGATCTTTAATCCAGACGCTTTTAATATTATTCAATGTTTTGTCGGCGCGCTTTACACCTTCATTAACGGCATCTTCGAAACTTTTGTTTGATGACGCAATAATTTCCGTTACTTTTGCTACTGACATTGTATTATCCTCAATAAGGTAAATGGATTCATATCCAGAAACAATGACTTCATAGAACTGTCAAAGTTCCTTAAAAAGTACTATCAATCAACTTGAGTGTAATTGCAACATGAACGACACAATCATTAAGCATGGAATAGACAAAACTGTGTTCGATCAGTGGGATTCGCGTAAGCACACCAGCAGCATGAAGTGGGAGCGATATGCCGGTAAAGATGTCATCCCAATGTGGGTGGCCGACATGGACTTTCGCATGGCTGAGCCCATCCAGAAGGCGCTTGAAGCGCGACTGCAACACCCTTTTTATGGCTACACCAATCCGCCTGATTCACTGCGTGACGCAATTGTTAACCATCTCAAAACAGAACATCACTGGGAAATACAACCGGATTGGTTAGTATTTGTGCCGGGTGTTGTTACGGGTATGGCCGTTTGTTGTCGTACGTTTTGCGCAGATAACGATGAAATCATGGTCAATCCACCCATTTATCACCATTTTTTCGATGCGCACGATAACAAACGACAAACGCTGGTAAAGGTGCCGTTGCACAAGCAAAACGATCGTTGGACTTACGACTTACCAGCAATGCGTGCAAACTGCAGTGACAAAACCAGCATGATCCTTATGTGCTCCCCACAAAACCCGACGGGAACTGTTTTTACGCCTGAAGAGCTTCGGGCAGTTGGAGAGTTATGTGAAGAGCACGACATGACCATCGTGTCAGATGAAATTCATTGCGATCTGATTATCGATGGAAAATCTAAGCATGTGCCCACGGCATTGGCTTGTCCGGAACAAGCGGATCGTATTATAACTTTGATGAGCGCTAGTAAAACCTGGAACCTTGCGGGGCTAAATACATCCTTTGCCATTATCCCTAATGAAGAACGCCGTCGACAGTTTCAAGCAGCTTGTGTATCGGTGGTGCCTATGGTGCCACCTTTGGCATTGACTGCCAGCGAAGCAGCCTTGGTTGAAGGCGGGCCATGGCGTCAGGCATTGTTGGAGTATCTGGGTGAAAACTATGAACGCATCCGAGTTGCTATCGATAATATGCCAGGGCTTAAACTTCAGCCTATGCAGGCCACGTATCTTGCGTGGATTGATGCAAGCGAACTTGGTTTGGAAAACACGCAGGCTTACTTTGAAGAGCATGGTGTGGGCCTGTCCAGTGGTGAGCAATTTGGTCAGCCACAGTTTTTAAGACTTAATTTTGCGTGCCCTGCAGCCATGTTGAATGAAAGTTTAGATCGCATGCGCAAGGCAGTAGAGTCGCTTGCGTAGTTGCGCAGCTAGTACCGCAATTGTTTATGTAGCTAGCCCGGTAACAAAAACTGTTTGTCGTCCACTGCTTTTATAAAATTCATGGTCATGCGAGCAGTCGCGCCCCACAGAGTTTCGCCGTCGTACTCGTTGTATACGATGATGGGGTGACGGCGAGCCGATTTAATATCCAGCTCGTTTCGGGCGCGCATGGTGAAATTGTTATCGTCTTTTAGCCAATTAAATGGAATTAAAAATGCGCGGGCCACCTCACTTGCCTCCAGATTTAAATTTGAAGGCCATTTAACTATGCCCGGTATCGCAGTTACTCTAAAGTGGCTAACGGTGTAGTACGGGTCGAGTTCGCCTAATACCGTTATTCGATTCGCTGCAATCCCAATTTCTTCATGAGTTTCACGTAAGGCGGCATCCACAATAGTTTTGTCACCAGTTTCAACTGCTCCGCCCGGAAAGGCAACTTGACCACTGTGGCGATCATGTTCGCTCGCTGCTCTTCTGATGAACAGGATATGCCATTGTTCGTTGGACCGTACCAATGGAATAAGTACAGCTGCATCGCGTTGTTTAATGTTGGCGTCGAATGCTTTTGCGCCATCTTCGATGTCGGAATTCCGGTGCAGCCCGTCTTTGTCGGGCTTGTCTAGAATAGGAAATTCGTTTGTATTCATGTTTAGAAGTATAGGTTAAGTGCAAGCATATTTGATGCTGGGGCTACGTCCTATGTGATGACTTAATGTGTGTCCGCTAAATGACCAAACACTTTTATATCCTGATATTGCTCCTGAAAATAAACCTTCTGTCGTAACAAGCCTTCGTATTGGAACCCACACTTGATTAACACGCGCTCCGATGACGGATTATCATGCGTGGTCCAGGCCTCCAGGCGGTTTAATTTACCGGCGTTATGTGCATATAACACTACGGCAGCCAATGATTCTGTTGTATAGCCTTTGTTCCAGTATTGAGGACAAAGTTCATAGGCCACCAAAGCACTGTGTGATTTGGTGTCGATTTGGTTTAGTCTGATAGAGCCGAGCAGTGTTTGAGTATCCTGCGTTTCTATCATCCACGCTACCCCAGAGCCATTTGCATGTAGGCGCGATATTTTGTGCAAAAATCGGCGTGAGCTTTTTAAATCCGGGGTGGCTGGTAACTCTGAATTAGCGGACAGCTCGGGTTGACTCAAAATGCGATGATAAGCAGTTAAATCATGACTATTGGCTGCACGTAATGTTAGGCGCGGCGTGGTTAACACCGGAAATACGCGCCGACGAAATAACATCTAGCTAAGACGATTGCGGGTTTTACCGCAGCGTGTGCATTTGTCTACAGTAACCAGTTTGCCGGATTTAACATCAAACTGTTGCTTTTTATCAACGACCCATTTGTGATGATTGTTCTTACACATGATGTTGCCACCGGTGGGTTTCTTCTTTTTGAAAGGCAAGATGTTAGTCATTGGGCTGCTTTTTTTGCACTACATGTTGTATCGGATTAACCACGATTTCCTCTACAACTGCGTTGTCAGGAGCGTTGAGCATGCTTAGGGTTGCAGTGGCGATATCTTCGGCAAGCAGCGAATTATTCTTGTGCGGGCCGGGTTGAAACG
>CAYMHU010000004.1:111715-149387 GCA_964390335.1 uncultured Granulosicoccaceae bacterium
GACTGATTAGATTCAGCGCGATATTGCTTGCTATTTGTGATGCAGAGAAATTTTCAATAGAACCAAATTGGCCTGCTCCGGCATTGCAAATCAGCGCATCAACGGAGTGGTTGTGCATTATTGGCTTTATAGCATTACTAAGATCAGCTGAGTTGTATAGGTCGATGCGGTATTGATGTAGTTGGTCTTGGTTTGCGGTTAATGAAGTGGAGTCGAGTGTTGTTCTGGCTATACCAATCACGGTATGGCCTTGTGATAGCAGTTGCTTTGTGCAAGCCAAGCCAATTCCGCTTGTATGGCCTGTTATTAATATATTTCTCATGACACTTTACTCTTGGCACTGGATGACTAGTGCCTTATTAATTAGTGCTTTTTCTCTTAAGTACTTTGTAGATTTGGGTACGTCAAGATACACTGACGCATGGAAAATATTGCTCAGCGTTTATATACTGCTGTAAACGATCTTCAGCAAACGTGATCATGCGTTGTTCAGTGTCTGCATCATAAGACAGCATATTCTCGCGATTGCCCATGGTTGCGGCCAATAGCTTTGATTCCGGGTATAAGCGAATCATTTTTTTGAAAAATGGTTTCGGCAACCGAAATGGCCCTAGGCTCACTGAATGAATCAACTTTACATCGAGTTGATCGAATACTTGTGTAAACAGCTCACTGTATAGCGTTTCAAAGTTATCTGAGCTGATTAATGGGTCGAATCGCAAACCAATTTTCCAGCCATGACTCTGCAAAGTTTGCAGCGCATCAATGCGCTTTTGTAGTGACGGGGTTTTATGCTCTTCTGCTGCAACAATCGCTTGCGGCGCCAAGCTGTATGCAACAACGCAGTTCGGTATGGCCTCGCGGTCAAGCAAACTTCTTATTTGCGTGCTCTTGGTGCGTATCTCCAAGTTAGCCGACGGCATATCAGCAAAACGGTCCAGACAGCTATGAATAAACCGAGTCATTGGTTCTAATGCAAGTGAATCGCAATCGTAGCCGGAAAAAAACCAGCTCGGTTCGGCCAGGGAATCTGCGGTGTTTTGTATGTCGTTGTAAAAATCGTCATAGTTTACAAACACCACATAATTAGCCGAACGATACATGCCCTGTAAAAAACAATAGCGGCAATCGTACACACAGTTAAGCATGTGCGAAAAGTAAAAATTGTGTTGTCCGCCAATGTGATAACCCGGCGGTGTGGGTAAAACCCGATTACCCACTTTTTTGGCAAGTATCAATGCAGGGTTTTGCTTTTGTACCCGGAAATTTTGGGCGGGTGCGTTGAACACATCGGTGTGTCTATCTATTTCTACGACACGCGCTTTAGGAAACCGAGCCACGATCTCTTGGGTTCGGCTTGCATCTAGTATTTCTTTTTCTATGTAAATCGTATCCATAGTATGCGGCAGTGCTCAGGTTCTACGCGGTACTTTTGATCGGGTTAAATAAGTTAGAAAAGTAGGCTTTCATGTTGATGGTGGTCTCTAGTAAGTTACCGATGCCGAATTGACAATGTCGGTAAGGTGCGTTCGTATGGCTTTAGCACTTTGCATATCTAGCAATTGTTTTGTATCAGGTAAAGCACCAAATAATGCTTTATGCCGGTTAAGAAGCTGTTTTACGGCATGCTGCTCTGTTTGTGTGTAATGCAATTTCGTGCGCAGTGTATGACACAGTAAGCCAACGTCATCGCCATCTGGCAGTGCATCGAATGGTAGTGCTTGTAGTAGCTTGCTCAGGCTAGGAATGGCTTGTTCAATGTTAGCTTCTACTGATGTCTTGTTTATATTGCTGATGTCTGACTCGCTATTATCAGACACGATTTTCAAGCTGTGTATGAAAGCTAAATCGAGCACTTTGGTAGCGGCTGTAAAAATACCCGATACTTCCATATCAAACGCGGAATCTTGCTGATAGTCGGTATGGGGTGTATCAACGCTGACGACTTTCACGGTTGCGATGTCCGGCAATTTCTTTGTTGCAGGTAAATGCGGGTGCCATAGTTTGTCTGTTGCTGCATCTTTAATGGTGTGTGCCAATAACACTGTGCCAAGGGGATTATCTGAACCGGCTATTCCAACGTTCACAACAGCCTGAACCTGTGGTAACGCTTGCAGCATCGTTGCTGTATTAGCCGCTGCATTTAACTTTCCTAAACCGCATTGCAGTAGAAAAAGGTTGTCACGCTGATACAAGCGCAGGTGCTCGTGCTGAACCGAATTTAGCCTGAAATGCGAGATCAATGGTCTAGCTTCCGCCGGAAGTGCAGCAATAAGACAAATAGTTTTCATAAATTCATTGTAACTGTTTGGCGTATCCGAATGATGCAGTTACACTCATGCATTGCGAAAAAAGAGAAAAAATCTGATGTTAATAACTAATTTGGAAGTTTTACCTTCGCACAAAATTATCCGTCATATTGGTCTGGTGCAAGGTAGCTCAGTGCGCTCTAAGCACGTAGGCCGCGACATAATGGCGTCACTGAAGAATATCTTTGGTGGTGAGTTGCAGGGCTACACTGAGTTGTTGCACGAGTCGCGTGACGAAGCAACCGAGCGCATGATTGAGCAAGCACAAAAAATTGGCGCTAATGCGGTGTTAAACGTTCGCTACAGCACATCCAGTATAGCTGCGGGAGCTGCCGAGATCTTCGTATATGGTTCAGCAGTTGAGATAGAGTCCGATGTTTGAACTTGGTTTTTTTGTTGTCGCGTTGGTGCTAGGCTATTCGTTTGGCAAAGCAGCAGAACGCAAACACCTGCGCAGTATTATCAAGCGCGAAAACACGATGAACCAGTTACCGGCAATCGCTAGCCGATTCCCACCGGACGACCCTGCGTATAAGCAACACCTGGTGGCCGGCAATGTGGTGGTCGCATCGGATTATTTTAAGTCTTTTGTGGCCGGTCTAATTGGTATATTCGGGGGGCGCGTAACACCGTTCGAATCCTTGCTCGACCGGGGTCGTCGCGAAGCTATTTTGCGAATGAAGCAGGAAGCTGAAAAGATTAATGCTGAATTGGTCTTTAATGTAAAGCTGGAAACCACACGCATCGCAACAGGACGCGTCGGTGCGATCGAAGTATTGGCTTATGGTACAGCGCTAACACCAGCGAACATCTCCACCGCGTCAGCACCTGCACAACCATCAGGCAACTAATATTTATTTGTAATGCGTTATGAGAATCGACAAGCACCGGAGGGCATAAACACGTCCAAAGAGCATCCGCTAAAACAGTTTGCCAAGCTGTTATTGGCGGCGGCTATTTGTATCGTGCTGTTGGTACTGGTTCTGCAATTTATTGGTGGCTCGCTGGCTAAGCGGATTCCTTTTAAATACGAACTCAGTGCAATGGAAAACGTTGAGTTGGATTTTTTCGCAAGCGCTGCTTCACCGGAAATGCAGGCGTATCTCAACGAGCTTGCTAACAGAATAGCCATTGCAATGCCATTGCCAGAAGATATTCAAATTGATGTTCATTACAGCAGCGAATCCGTGTTTAACGCCTTCGCGACTATTGGCGGCAACGTGGTTTTCTACAAGGGTTTATTAGAGAGAATGCCGAATGAAAATGCGCTGGCTATGGTCATGGCGCATGAAATGGCGCATGTGGTGCACCGCGATCCAATCGCAGGTCTGGGTGGTGGTGTGGCCAGTATGTTGGCATTGAGCATGATCACCGGCCAAGCAGGAACTGGAAGTGCCGGCGCAATGTTAAACCAAGCGGGTGCGCTTACCGGCACACAGTTTACTCGTCGCATGGAAGTCGCTGCAGATAAAGCTGCGTTGTCGGCAATCAATAATTTATATGATCACGTTAACGGTGCAGATACCTTGTTTGAAATAATGGACAATTTAAGAGGGAATAACGATGCAATTCCAGATTGGCTGGAGCGGTTCTCTGCCACGCACCCTTTAAGCCAAGATAGAGTGCTGGCAGTGCGGCAAACTGCCAGGCAGCAAGGTTGGTCTTTGTCAGGTAATTTAACACCCTTGCCTTATGAGTTTGAACGGTGGCTGGCTGCAGATTAAGCTCGCTGCATCCACATATCAATCAGGTGTCGAGCAATGGAGTCTGTTCTGGGCAATTGATATTCATAATCGGTGTCTCCCCATGTTCCGAAGCTTTTCAGATCATCACGCGTAAACCATTGTGCATCTTCTAATTCGTTGGGGTCCAGCACAATATTGGTGTTGGTAGCGATGGCCTCGAAACCCAGCATGATGGATCTTGGGAATGGCCACGGCTGCGATGCCACATAACGAACATCGGTCGTGACAATGCCTGATTCTTCCAGCACTTCACGTTGAACTGCCTGCTCTAGCGTTTCCCCGGTTTCAACAAAGCCAGCCAATGTAGAGAATACACCCGGCGGCCACACGCTATTTCTACCCAGTAAGCACAGTTCTGGGCTGGATGATGTTGCCGGACTGGTAACCAGCATGATGACTGCTGGATCTGTTCGTGGGAACGTCTGGTATTTACATTCATCACTAACGCATTGCTTTGTGTGTCCGCCATGAATACTGATAAGTGCCTGTCCGCAGCGACTGCAAAAACGGCAGTGGTCTTGCCAGTACATAACCCCGCGTGCAAAAGCCATGAGCGCAGCATCATTGGCGGGTAAGGTTGAACCGACTGCGCGCAAGTCTGCAAATTGTGTGTTAGTTAACTTAGGGCACAGTTGGGCAGCCTTGGTTTGAAACTCAAGCAGCTCGTTGTCGCTCAACGCGGAAATACTAATGGCAAAAATCGGTTGGTTATCTTGTAAACCCAGAAACACAAGCTCAAATTTATCGTTAAGAAGCTCGGGCAAAGTAGACGGTAATTTAGCTAACGCGGGCTGAGCGTCTTCGTCATTTCCGATCATCAGTTTGCCATGGTGTATGGGCAACACTGACGCATCATCTGACCGGAACAGCCTTTTTAAATGTTGTACATCTTTGCGCAAATGATCTGCACGGTCGAGTGTGCTGTGGCTGTAAAGCATAATTCCCATAATTTTGATTGCTTCATTGCAGTATAACTACGAATTGGTGCACTATGACCGCTAAAATACGCCCCGTGAAATTGATAATAAGAAAATGAACATAATTGCACCGATTCGTAACCTTGTCGTTTCGATTTTACTGGTGCCGCATATGTTGCCTATTGCAGTGGCAAGTGCAGATGAATTTGAATTGGTTGAAAAGCCTCGCTTAGAAGCAGGTATAGGCTTGGGCTATTTTCAGGGCTTCGACTATCCGGCATCTAATGACCCTAATACTGCCAGTCTGGTATTGCCGTTTTTCATTTATCGCAGCGAGGTTTTTCGATTTTTTGATGGCGGCGGCGTAGGGGCAGTGGCGATTGAAGAACCAAGAGTGAAGCTGGAGCTGTCATTAGGGGGAGCGTTAAATGCGGAATCTGAAGGTAATAGCGCTCGCGAGGGCTTACCGGATTTAGATTTGTTATTGGAAGTTGGCCCTCAGCTAACCGTACGAATATTCGATAGAGTGCTAGCGTCCGGTGGCCGAGCCAAACTGAGTTGGGATAGTAAAATCAGAGCGGTTGTGTCAACAGATTTTAAAGGTATTGATGCTAGGGGTTTCGTTGTTGCCTCGGGATTTTCGTTTAAGCGAGAAGCTTTGTTTAGCGATAAGGTCGACTTTATCTCCAATCTGGATGTAACGTTCGCCGATAAACGTTTTAATGAATATTTGTATGCCGTTGAGCCTCAGTACGCAACCCAGAATCGCGCAAGCTATGCAGCCACAGCAGGGTATGTACAAACCAGTGTGTTTCTTGGATTTGCATTCAGGCCAACAGAAAAACTGCGCATCTTTACCGGTGTATCCACTGGCCTGTACGGGCCCTCGGCCAACAAACGAAGCCCGCTATTTGAAACCAATCAAAGTACAACTTATGCCTTAGGTGTAGTTTGGACCGCTTTCCAAAGTAAGGATATGATCAAAGTTTATGATAACGATTAAGAACAGTTTGAAATGACCTATATGAAGATTCAGAAACTAGACACGTATGTTGTTGCCAATCCGCCACCGCACTATGGTGGTCGATATTTTATCTTTGTCAGGCTCACTACCAGCGATGGTATTGAAGGCTTTGGCGAAGTTTACACTGCAACGTTTAGCCCGCATGTTGTGGAGTCCATGATCAATGATGTATTTGAACATCATTTTATGGATGCTAATCCTTTTCACATTGAAAAGTTATGGCGTCAGGTATATGGGCGTGGTTATTCGTTGCGGCCAGATATGTCGCTGGTTAGTGTGCTAAGCGGTTTGGAAACAGCGTGTTGGGACATTATTGGTAAGTCGGTTAATAAACCTGTTTATGAGTTATTGGGAGGGCAAGTACATGAACGCCTACGCAGCTACACCTATATTTATCCCCGCATTGGCGAAGATAACTCAGTGTACAGCGATCCCGATTTAGCGGCAACACGGGCGCTTGAATACATCGACATGGGATTCACCGCATTAAAATTTGATCCCGCAGGCCCTTATTCCGTATTCGATGGTCGACAACCTTCGCTTACTGAATTGGATCGTTCAGAGCGATTCGTTAAAACCTTGCGTAAGGCGGTTGGTACGAAAGCCGATCTTTTGTTTGGCACTCACGGGCAATTCACTGCCGCTGGCGCCATACGTCTGGCCAAACGTTTAGAGAGCAGCGATCCACTGTGGTTCGAAGAACCGATGCCGCCCGATAACCCGGCAGAAATGGCGCGCGTTGCAAGGCAAACTTCGATACCCGTCGCCACCGGCGAACGCTTGTGCACTAAATCAGAATTTGCTCGCGTACTGGAAGCGCAGGCAGCATCCATATTACAAATGGCATTGGGTCGTGTGGGTGGCCTATTAGAAGCCAAGAAAATTGCCGGGATGGCGGAATCGTATCACGCGCTCATCGCGCCGCATTTATATTGTGGCCCAATCGAAGGCGCAGCTAATGCGCAGCTTGCCACATGCACGCCGAACTTTTTAATACTCGAAAGCATTGAGCGTTGGGATGGATTTCATGCGGCAATTTTAAATAAGCCTATGCAATGGGAAGATGGCTATGTGATTCCGTCTGCAGAGCCGGGCATTGGGGTTGAGCTTAATATTGATTTAGCGCTGGCAAATCCATACACCGATGACAGCTTACATTTAACTATGGCCGAGGAGCCAATCTATCCTGATTAGATTTGCCAGGTGGTGCTGTTACAAACTAAGCAAGCTTCTAATTAAAAGACAATTAGGTGGTAGCTGATGATTGAGGCGTTGAGGTGTTGCCTCTATTAAACAGGCTGATCGCGCGTAGCTTTTTCAAATTACGTTTAACTTCCATTCGTAATTCTGCGGCTTCATCGGGTGAAACGGGTTCGAAGCGCAGTTTGACTATGGCATGGCCAATCATGGTTATCAGATTATTTGCGTGTTCGTTTTGGGCACGTTCTATAAATTGATGTGGTGTTTCGCTTGTTTTACGTTTGGTACCGAGTCTTTCCATTAATGTTTGGAACTGGTGCCAAAGCTTGTCATCGACATTACATTGGTGCTTTCTGGTTAGTGGCAAGCCCAACATAATAATGCACCACATAGCTGATAATGACAGCACTATTGCTGTGATTTGCCATAGTTCTAACTTCGGCAGCCCAAGTTTTTGCCACAGTTTACGTTGGGATTCATTATTAAAACCAACCACCAGACGCTGCCAGTCATGATTCATTTCATCCAGACCCAGTTTCAATTTTTTAAGCCAACTCATACCCAGACGTGCCATCATTGGAACGGGTTCTTCATTGGGCAAGGCCGCTGCCATATTGGTATCGACACGTGTTGGGGCCACCGCGCCGGTCGGGTCAAATCGAGTCCATTTACCATCAATGAATGCTTCAGCCCAAGCATGCGCATCCGATTGTCGAACTATCATATAGTCGCCATTCATTTCTCCACCCAGATACCCGGTTACCACTCTGGCAGGTATTGCAGCTGCGCGCATTAGCACGACAAACGCGGAAGCATAATGCTCGCAGAATCCGTTTTGAGTCGTGAATAAGAATTCGTCCACCGGATTATCACCCAGCAGACTGGGTTCTAAGGTGTATCGAAAATTCTGTTCGTTGAAGTGGCGTAATACACGTTGCGCATAGTCTCTATCGCTGCGGGATGCAGCTCGAAGCTTAGTTGCAAATCGTTGACTCGCCGGGTTTCTATTGGTCAGCTGTGTGAGCATGCTGCTGGGTGGTCGTGGAGCTTTGTATGTGTCGCTGAACAGCGATTTTTGTTTATATCGTATGACTCGACTTACTCGTTCAGCACTCAGCAGTTGTAAATCGTGTGTCATGCGCCCAATAATTCTTGAGTTGCTGATGCTCGCGGTATCAGACATGGGTAACGATGTTGGATGATCTAAAGCAAACAGCCAGTTATGATTAGTTGGTTGCAAAGTCACTGTGTAACTCAGTTGTACTGGTGAGGTGTGGTTTGGACGTACCTGTGCATTCTGACGCGACACAGACCAACTTGCGCCATCGAACGAACTCATTACCGGCCCGCGCCAATAGCGTTCTTCTGGTGGAGGTATATCGCCGTCAAACTCCACTCTGAATGCAACCTCATCAGACAGTGACAGGGAGCCGATGGTGCCGGGAGACATGGATTCGGACAAACCTGTTGTTGCTACTGCATCGTTCGGTAACGACCATAAAGGACCCGGTAGTCGGGGAAACACAAAAAATAACAGCGCAGCTAAAGGCGCTCCCTGCAGTAATAGTTTACCCACCAGTTTGATGTTGCTTGAGGTCGTGCTACTAAATTGCGGGTCTCGTATAACAATTAAGGCGTTGCCTAAAGCCAGTACGGCTGGAAGCGTAATAAGTGCAGACAATATTGTTTGTGAGTAAAAGTATTGTGTTAGCAACAGAAACGCACATAGGCATAGCAAGATGGTTGCATCAGATGATCGCCGCGTTTCCGCAAATTTTGCAGACACAAGAATAAACAGCAATGCAACGCAGGGGTCGCGGCCCAAAAAGTAGCCGTACTCTTGTTTAACCAGCACAGCCCCAGTCAGTGCAATTATCATCATGCCCGTTTGCGATAATAGTATTTTGGGAACGCTGCCCGGCAGTTGTTTATGTGTCAGCTTTACCAGAATAATACCAATGCCTACGGCACTAACCCACAGTGGCAAGTGCAGCACGTGAGGTAATTGCGATAACAACAACAGTGCAGCGAGAGCATGCACACTGCGAGTGTTTATTTCAGCACCCTGTTTGATTTTGCTGCGTTCACCAGCGCGTTTGCGTGTGGCTGCTTGTAGTTTTAATGCGCTGATCATGATTCGGTGCGATGCAAGGCTAGCGCCTTTAGTACATCGTGTAGGTGATTTGCACCACGGTCCAACGCAATGTGCTTTTCGGGCAAGCTTAATGAGAAATCTGTAGCAGCTGACTCTGCTTGCAATGCCCAAGCGGTTAAGCGCGATAGTTGATGCTCGAGATCGGGCACACCTGTGGCAGGCAAACTCAGTTGTGCATCCGAGCCTTGAGTTTCCTCTTCAAATGTTTTTACGTACAGGCCTTGCCCGCGAGCAGCTGCTTTCCATGCAATGGCCGATGGTGGGTCACCGGGATGATAGTCTCGTACGCCCGCAATCTCTCCTTGATTTGCTTGTTGCGGATTATCACCGTCCGAAGTGTGCGCAGTGCTATTTATCGCAGGTGGTGATTTTTCAGGAGTCGCGTACACAAGCGATTGCTGGTTGGTATGTAAGTAACACCAAGTTCGCCAAAGTCCAAGCGGGTACGTGCTGGTGATGGTTAGTCGTCCCAGGTGATGGTAACCACGATGCTCTGCCAATGGGGTCAGCTGGATTGATGTAGAGTCGTTCGCGGCCACGTTGAAAGTGGTATTCGCGCGCTTAGTTCTAACACTGATGCCATGGCGGGCCAGAGCACTGTTATTTTCAATCTCTATAAGGTATCGGGTATGCTCGCCGGCAAAAACACTGTTGCCTTTTATGCTTTTAAACCCGATGCCGGCCACGTTGCGATAAGTATGCAGTAGCGATGCTGCGAAGAGCCCGGTCAGCAAGAAGCTCAGAGCATACCCCAAGCTCAGTGCGTAGTTGATCGACGCCAATAGCAATAACAGTAACGAAAGCAGAAACGCTATTCCACGCCGGGTGGGCAATATATAAATTCGTTGATGCTGAATTTTGATCGGCAGAATATCTTCCGGCCGGTTTCGAAAGATACGTTGCTCAACGCGTAATGGAAGAATGGCTACTGAAGATTTCATTGCAGAGCTAAGTCAAAACCGTGTGATTTCAGGGTGCAGCCACACTATCCAGAATTTGCTGTGCTGCTGCTCTTCCAGTGCTGACTTTGCCAGTCAGTCGGTGTCCGGCCAGTGCGGGGAAAGCAAGTTGCACATCGTCGGGCAACACATGATCTCTTCCTGCTAGAAACGCAACAGCTCTGCTGAGCTTGACCAAATTGAGTCCGGCACGCGAACTCAAGCCAGTGCTGTTTGTGCGCGACTCCAGCAGTAACGCTTGGATATAATCAAAGATCGATGCGGAGACATGAATCTGGCTCACTTCGTTTACCCACTGCTCAAGTTGTTTTTTATTTGATACTGCTTGTAAGTGTTCTATTTGTATCCGTTTGTCACCTGATTCCATTAGTGCGCGCTCAGCTTCAGGAGCTGGATAACCCAGTTCTATGCCCACTAAGAAACGATCCAGTTGAGATTCCGGTAGTGGAAACGCACCTAACTGATCTGTTGGATTCTGGGTGGCGATAACAAAAAACTCTTCCGGCAAGGCATAAGAGTTTCCATCCACTGATACCTGCCGTTCTTCCATGGCTTCTAGTAACGCGCTTTGTGCTTTAGGAGGCGCACGATTAATTTCATCTGCCAACAGAACAGAAGTAAATACTGGACCTTGTCGGAATTCAAACTGCTGTTCGTTGCTGTTGAAAATTGACACGCCAACAATATCTGCCGGTAATAAATCGCTGGTGAACTGAACTCTCGTTGACTTTAGACCCAAGCACTTACCCAATGAATGTGCAAGTGTGGTTTTACCCGTTCCAGGCACATCCTCGATCAGTAAATGTCCTCTTGCAAGCATGCAGGCTACCGCCAAATTCAGCTGCGGCCGTTTCCCTAAAACGATGGTTTCCAGTACATCGAGTACCTTGGAAACGTCACTGATTGGCGTGATTGCTGTGGAGTTAGCTGGTTGCGTCATTGTGCGTAATGTCAGATGTAAACGAATATAACGTTTATCGGCCAATATTTGATTGCCTGCGGCGCTAATTGCCGCTTCTTGTCAAAGTGTTCGGCGGTGGTTTTCATAATGTGGACGGGTACTCAAAAAGCCGAATCTACTGCCGCTAGTACAGCAATAGGGTTTGTTTAATCACTGTTTCAATTAAGCAGATATGTAACGATTTCTCAAGCTGTAGTGAGTACAATATAGACGGTATTTTTGCTATGGTTTTCTCAATTTTCGAAAACACACTGCTGGTTTATTATGGCGCTTAATTGCAACGCTTTGCTTGATCAATCTAATCGGTACAAAGGGCTTTCAAGTACATCACTTACGTCTTTGTGTGCGATGTTGTTATTGCTGCCACTGAGTGTTTTGGGGCATGGCAGTAATCATGGTAGTCACAGCGGCGGCAGTGATGACCTTAGTGCGAATCATGATCTCGGTATCGAAATCGAAAACCTGCAACCCGTGTTGTCTGCCGATATCATTGCGCCAGCGCCTGCACCGGCATTAAAGCCCTCTGTAGGTGGTCAGTGGTCCGCTGTGTACGATTGGCCTCTAGTTGCCATTCATGCGGCGCTGCTGCCAAACGGTAATGTGTTGGCATGGGATGCGACACCTGACGATGCAGATGACGACCCTCATACCACTGATAACTTCACCACGCGGGTGACGCTGTGGGATCCCATCAGTAATACTCATCGGGCAACAAACAACGATACCGACACCGATTTATTTTGTGCAGGTTCGGCTCACCTGTGGGATGGTCGAATCCTGTTTGCAGGTGGTGACAGCGGCAGAGACGGCGCTAACGGCCCCCTGTCCAACAGTAACATTTATAACCCGCTGACCAACACCTGGCACCGAACAGAAGACATGAATGCGCCACGTTGGTATTCCTCCGTTGCTACCTTAGCAAACGGAGAGATGCTCACGTTTGGCGGCAGCTATTATCCCAACCCGGTTGGCGAAGTATTTCAATTTAATCAAACCTGGCGGCCATTGTCGGGTGGCTTGCCAATAGAAATAAGTGGCGACTATCAGTGGCTGCAGCAAACACCGGAAGGTTCAGTGATCTTTTTTGGCCCTGAGAATTTGGTTGCGGACATCGAGACTGACGGCGCCGGTCGTTACACTCCGCTTTCTACCCGAGATAATCTGGCATTGCGTGATTACGGAAGCTATGCGATGTATGACGTTGGCAAAATATTAGTATCCGGCGGCGCGGATGGACAAAAAAGCGCGATTGTTATCGATACCGCATCTAGGCAGGTCAGGGACACCACACCAATGAGTATTGGTCGTCGACAACACAATCTAACGATATTAGCGGACGGTTCTGTGTTGTCGTCAGGCGGCAACAGCGACGGTACTCGGTACTTCAGTCCAACAGCCGGTGTGTTCACGCCCGAACTTTGGGACCCTGCTACTGAACAATGGACTGAGTTGAACCCGATGCAAGCTGACAGACAATACCACTCCATTGCGTTGTTGCTAAAAGACGGTCGCGTGCTGTCGGCAGGTGGCGGTATTTGTGGAGATTGCTATGCTGCTGGATACGAAGAACGCAATGGCGAAGTGTATAGCCCACCGTATCTATTTAATGAAGACGGTACATTATCCGACCGGCCGCAATTAGCAGCAGTGCCAAGTCAAGTCAATTATGCGCAACGGATTTCACTGAACATTAACACCGAAGGCTCAATTGAGAAAGCGCATCTTATAAAACTCGGTTCGGTCACGCACTCTGAAAACCAGGATCAACGGCTTGTTCCATTATCATTTCAAGCCAGCTCAAATTCGATCAGTTTTACTATGCCCGCTGATCGAGCAGTCGCGCCGCCGGGACACTACCTATTATTTGTGGTTAATTCAAATGGGGTGCCGTCTACTGGTTCGATTGTGAAGCTTGGTCAGCCATTATTGAAAGCTGGTCAGCAAGTGGTAAACACTCACGAAATTAATCAGGTCGATGTTTATGAAACCGTAGCCACTACGGGTACAGTCAACGTGAGTCTATCGGCTGCGAGTGCGTTGACGTTGCATATTTCAGCTAATGCACCTAGCAATAACAACCCACCGCAAACCACACTGTGCCAACAGGTAACCAATACCAATGGTGTTGCGAGTTGTGAGCTTGCTGTTGGGTCGGGGTCTGTGCTCTACATTGGTGTATCCGGTAATAACCGGGTAGATTACACGCTGAATTTCAACGATGATGGCGTTGCCATTGCGGATGCGCCCGTCATTACAGCTACTACGGGTTCAGGCTCCCCAGGCGTCAAAACCAGCACGGGCTTTGGTGCATTGGGTTGGTTTTCAATGTGGGTGCTGTTGTTGGTGCCAGTGGTTCGATTGTTTAAATGGTAACCCGCGCTTTGGTATACTGTAAGCCATCGGATATTTAGCCAATAACAGCCAATCAGTGTGAAAAATTTCTTAAAGTCAGATCGTCATTCTCACAAAGATCCTCAAGTCAGAATAGACTCACTGCAAGACATCGACGCCAGCACATCTGAAGGTCAGTCAATTATTGACAAACTGGCGTCCGACGATACCGACAACAATGTTCGTTTAGCAGCAATTAATATATTGGTTAACTTGCCATTGTTGAGTCGGTTTATGTCCGGTGTGGATGGCACTGCAATCGCACAGGGCGCTGAGGCCAGAGTGGTTGCGTTACTGGCCGATAACGCAGTTGCTGAAACGCAGGCCTTAGCGCTTTTAGAATCACAACAGCACACGTTTGCTCCGATGATGGCAAATCACAGTGCCAGTGAAAAAATTCGTAATGAGGCGATTAACAAGATTACCGATGAAGCCACGTTGCTAAAAGTGGTTCAGCAATCACGATTCCATGATGCGCGCATGAGTTGCGCCAGCCGCCTATCTCAGCACGATAATATAAAAGCTGCACAGCAGTCGTGTCGAAATCGCGATAAGGTCGTTGCAAAAATGTTGCAACAACAGTTAGACGAAAAAGCAGCAGCCGAAGCCGCAGAAATTGCCGCAGTACATGCGGTAACGTCAACTAAAGATGCTATTCGCGCATTAGCCGATAGCGTATGGTCTCCGCAAACAGCAGGTAAGCTGCAATCCTTGAAACACAAGTGGAATTCTTTCGATGCACCGCTAAAGTCGGACTACGACGTAACGTTTGCTAATGCTGTAAAACGCGTGCAAACGTTAATCGATGAACATACCAAAACAACCGAAGAAGCATCGACGTCATCAACGGACTCCAACGATGCAGTCGCTGATAACCCAACAACAACTAATCAGAGCGACACAGACACGGTAGTTGCCAAGCCAGATCCGGAACGTGACGCGTTACTGGCGATGCTCAGTGAGAAGTCGATTGCCGAGCTGGACAGTGTTAAACCTGACACGACTCCCGAAACGGGTACGGATGCGCATACCTTATGGTCGCATGCTACGTCAGTAGCCGTTATGTTCGATCCTCCATATGATTTGGCAAAAGGCCGTCCGGCCGCGATAAAGCAACGCCTGAAACGCATCGGCACTTTACTTAACACCGACCAACTCTTACCGGGCGTTGATATGTCCCGGTGTAAATACATGGTAGAGCTGCAAGAACACCACACTGCGTTGCGCAATCGTCTGGAAAAAGCAGAGCAAGAGTCGCGTGATCGGGTAAAAGCAACACATCGACAGTTTGGTGCTTTAAATGCACTGGTAGCCGAAGGTAAATGGGGTCCGGCAAACAGCATGTTCCGGCGCATAAAGAAAAAAGTCGATGCAATGGAAACAGCCGAACGCAATCAAATAGATGACAAGTTGTCATTGGCGGAGAAAAAGCTCGATGAAATGGCAGATTGGCAAGACTTCGCTGCACGGCCTAAATTGGAAGCGTTGTGCGTTGATATGGAAAGCCTTCCGGCTAAGTCATTAAAGCCTGAAGCGTTAGCGAAAGAAGTAAAATCGCTGCAGTCTCAATGGAAAGCACTAGGAGCGAGTCGCGCGTCTAACGATTTATGGGCAAGGTTTAAAGCGGCCGGCGATACGGCATACGAACCCTGTAAAGCTTACTTTGAACAAAAGCATGCAGAGCGCCAAACCAAAATCGACACCAAAATTAAGATCTGTGATGAGCTAGAAAAATCAGCTCAGGAGATAGACTGGAGCGCTCCGGATTGGAAAAAGATTCAGCGTAAAGTCAGTGATGCAAAACGCGACTGGAGTAAAAACAGGGTGCAGGATCGAAAACCTGATCCAGCGCTGGAAGAGCGTTTCTCACATGCATTAAAGCCGTTCGAAGAAAAGCTGAACGAGCAATATGATGCGAATGTGCTTGAGAAAAAAGCGCTAATCGAAAAAGTCAGCAAGCTTGCTGAGGGCGATATTAATCAGCATTCCGCCAATCAAGCTAAACGCCTGTTAAGTGCGTGGAAGCTAGTCGGTATTGTTAGGCGAAAAGATGATCAAGCGCTGTGGGAAGAGTTTAACGGTCACCTTCGAACCATCTATAAGCATCAAAGCAATGTTAAGCGTGAGCAATATCAAGCCAGTATGAGCCACGTGTTTCGTGCCCGCGAGATTGTTAAAACACTGCGCGCAATTGCAAAAGGTTCTAACTACGATGAAGCTCAGATTCAGGCGCTGCAAGCTGAGTTCCAGGCTCTGGATGAATTTCCTGATAAAGATAAGAAATTCTTGCTACGTGATTTTCGTGGTGCATTAGATGCCTGTTCAAAGTTGCAAGCTAATGCCAGTAAGCAACGAGCGAAAGCCGAGCGCAGCGAGGTTCAACGATTAGTCGAGTTGTGTGAACAGTTGGAAGCTGCTGTAGAAAATCCCTCATCTGCAAACGAGAATCTATGTGACGATATTGCACATGCGTGGGAATCTGGCAGTCATCCTGTACCTCGAGAGATGCTGGCAAAGCTCAATTCGCGACGCAACGCAGCCCTGGCTCACTTGGAAGCAGGTACTCAATTTGATTATGTAGCAAACGAGACACAGCGTCGTGAAATCCTGATACGTATGGAAATTCTGACCGAGAAAGAAACACCTGCCGAAGACAAATCGCTACGCATGCAGTATCAGTTAGCGCATTTAAGTGAAGGCATGACGTCATCCGCTGTGTTGGACAAGAAGTCGGCATTGGCAGAGCTAGAGCGAGAATGGATGAGTGCTGGCCCCGTTGCCGGGCATGTGAAAGATGCATTGCAGTCGCGGTATCTGGCAGTAACGGGTCACTAATCAACCAACGCTATTGTCAATTTCCTAATGGAATCACTCATATCTCAACAGGCGTTGGAGCGTGCAATTGCCAATGATGAGTTGTTGCTGTTTTATCAACCCAAAGTCAGTCTGCTTACCGGGCAAGTGATTGGGGCGGAAGCTCTCGTTAGATGGAGTGATGCAGAAGGTCAGATAGTTTCTCCCAACGCATTCATACCACTGGCTGAAAGCAGTGGATTGTTGCATGATTTGACCATCAGATTACTCGACCAATTAGTTGATGCAGCAGTAGAGTTAAAGCAGCACAGCAGTGGTTTGGCCTTGTCGATCAACGTTGCGCCTAACGATCTTCAATCTCACGCCATCAGTAATCATATAAAGGGTTTTATAGATCAAGGCATCATTGCGGCGGATGATCTGCAAATAGAAGTTACAGAAAGTATCGTAATGGATAACTTCGATCTTATCCAAGATGACATCGTGCGGTTAACGGATTTGGGTATTAAGGTACTCATGGATGATTTTGGTACCGGGTACTCCTCGATCGATCGACTCAGTCAGTTGCCTTTTTCTGCGCTTAAGCTGGATCAGGGTGTGGTTAAACGCATGGGAACGTCGCGACAAAATCTAAATGTGGTTAAGTCTTCCATATCCATGGCTCGTGAGCTCAGGATGACTTCAATTGCAGAAGGAATTGAATCGGCTGCGGTCTATAATTTTTTAATGGCCAATGGTTGTGAAGAGGCACAAGGTTTTTTTATCAGTAAGCCTATAGCACTAAATGAGTTCTTCGCTTTTGCATCGCAACAGCATGGTTTTGAAGGCTCTCAGATTGGTCGTATCCATCAAACTGTGCTCAATGTGTTGTACCAGCGCAAGTGTTTGTTCGATATGCTGTTTTGTGACTCATATGATGCACAGGGTAGCCTGCCTTCGGTACTCGATCCCGACATCAATGCCATGCTTGAAAAATCCCGGATTGGAATATGGTATTTTGGGGTTGGTCAACAGCTCAGCGGTTTGCAAGCGTTTGATTCACTGGAAGGGCCCATCCGCGCAATGCACAAGTTGAGTCAGGAGTTGGTCGATGCCGATTTGTCATCACTTTCAGTGAGTCAGCGTCGTAATTATTTACAGGGGATGGATGGACAAGTGAACAACATTGTCACATTGCTGCATACGCTTGAAAGTACCTTGTTAGTTAAAACCATTGAGTCTGACATTTAGCGTTAGTGTGGTAAGGGTTTAGCGCTATATAAGCGTTAGTTTACAAACATTATTCATTCACGATTGAGGAGTTGCTGTGCACGCCGATGATCTGCGATACCGGAACGATAAAGAACAATGTGATGCATTGCTCCAGGAACGCGATGTACAACGCGTTAATGAAGCGATAGAAGAACACGAAGCCGAAGGTCCAACTGGATTACGTCGCCGTCTATTGTCAACTTCGGTGCGGCTAAGTCGTAAAATGGCGCCAGATATTTATGCGCTGTCTGATGAGTGTGTAGAGCGCCTGTCCATGGATATTCCGCTCGAACTATACGTTTATGCCAGTCCACAGTTTAATGCCATGTGTTTTAAACCAGAAGAAGGACGTTTGTATGTCATGTTTTCTTCTGCATTATTAGAAAGCTTTACACCGAAAGAACTGCAATTTGTAATGGGTCATGAGTTTGGTCACTATATTTACGATCATCACTCCATCCCCATTGGTTATCTCGTTAAAGGTAAATCCCGCCCTGATCCCAAGCTTGCCTTGCGATTATTCGCATGGTCGCGTAACGCAGAGATTTCAGCGGACAGAGCAGGTGCGTATTGCGCGCAAGACCTGCATAGTGTTGCCAGCGCATTATTTAAATTGGCATCAGGCTTAACCGGCTCAACAGTTAAATTTGATTTAGATGAATTTTTGCAGCAAGTAGATGACATGCAAGCAGCTGACGCTGAACCGGGGCAAGGTGCTCCAGAAGGTGACTGGTTTTCGACTCACCCTTTCAGTCCTTTGCGTGTAAAGGCACTGCGTCTGTTTTTTGAATCCAATTTAATGGACAAGAACGGTACTTCATTAGATGTATTGGATGTTGGTGTGCAACGTTTAATGAGTTTGATGGAGCCGAGCTATCTTGACGCGCGAACTGACGCAGCAATAGCTATGCGACACCTCTTATTTGCTGGTTCAATCGCTGTAGCAAATTCTGCAGGCGGTGTAACTGACGAGGAAATCGCGGCGTTTGAGAAATTCTTTGAAAAGGGCGATTACAACGACAAGCTCAACGCTAAACGCATAGAAGAAGAATTACCGCAACGCATTCAACGCACCAAGGAAAATGCAACTGAACCACAGTGCATGCAAGTTATTCGCGACCTATGTGTTATTGCAATGGCTGATGGCAATGTTGTCGATGCAGAACTTGATGTATTGAATTCAATTGCAGATGGATTGGGCGTCTCAAGAACCTTTGTATGTCAAACCATTGAGCAAGATCTCGA
Organism: uncultured Granulosicoccaceae bacterium; assembly: GCA_964390335.1. Classification (GTDB taxonomy): domain Bacteria; phylum Pseudomonadota; class Gammaproteobacteria; order Granulosicoccales; family Granulosicoccaceae; genus Granulosicoccus. The sequence continues at coordinate 130,687 of CAYMHU010000004.1, forward strand.
ACCAGATTAAGCGTAGTAACAAGCGCATATAAGCCACATATAAAGCGTAAACCCTTATAAAGAGCCGCACCAACATGGTGCGACTGCCCCGCGATAAAGCGCCTGTTTTATGCTTTAGATCACTGATAGTGCATAAATCGATTTTTTTGGTGCAAGACGTCTTTGTACTTTGCTAACATCGGCACCCACAGTCGCGTTGCAAAACAGAAAGTGTGTTAGCACGCTTTAAAAATCACTTAAATCTACAGGTAATTTTCTATGGATGCACTTTTGTCCGGTAGTAATACGTTGTTCGTATTGCTTGGAGCTATTCTCGTTTTATTCATGCATGCCGGTTTTGCTTTTCTCGAAGTGGGAACAGTCAGAGAAAAAAATCAGGTCAATGCACTCAGTAAAATTTTTGCAGACTTTGGTGCTTCTACCATCGCGTATTTTTTTATTGGTTACCAGGTCGCTTATGGCATGGACTTCTTCGCTGCGGCAACTGAGCTTTCAACTGGTAATGGATTTGAGTTGGTTAAGTTCTTTTTCTTACTTACCTTCGCAGCAGCGATTCCAGCGATTATTTCTGGCGGTATTGCAGAGCGTGCACGCTTCTATCCACAGATGTTAGCGTCGTTTGTGATCGTTGCGTTGGCCTATCCATTCTTCGAAGGATTAATCTGGAATGGAAACTACGGTTACCAAGCCTGGATAGAAGGGGTTGCCGGGGCACCATTTCATGATTTTGCCGGTTCCGTTGTGGTACACGGTGTGGGCGGTTGGATTGCGTTTAGCGCAGTCATCTTGCTGGGGGCTCGACAAGGTCGTTATCGTTCCGATGGATCAATTGGGGCTGCGTTCGCGCCATCCAGTATTCCGTTTCTTGCGTTAGGCGCTTGGATTCTAACTGTGGGCTGGTTTGGTTTTAACGTGATGTCTGCTCAGGCAGTTGATGGTATAAGTGGTCTGGTTGCAATGAACTCGTTAATGGCCATGGTTGGTGGTTTACTCGCCGCGTTAATTGCCGGCAAGAATGACCCCGGTTTTTTACACAATGGTCCACTGGCGGGCCTGGTTGCAGTTTGTGCTGGCTCTGACGTGATGCACCCGATGGGTTCGTTGATTGTTGGCGCTATCGCGGGTGCATTGTTTGTGTGGAGTTTCACTATGGCACAGAACAAATGGAAGATCGATGATGTATTGGGTGTTTGGCCATTGCATGGCTTATGTGGCGCCTGGGGTGGAATCGCCTGTGGTATTTTCGGTCAGGAAGCGTTCAAAGGAATGGGTGGTGTTTCATTTCAGGCGCAGCTCATCGGTACCGTTAGCGGTGTGGTTTTTGCGGCTTTAGTTGGATTTGTCGTGTATGGACTGATAAAAGCTATGGTTGGTATTAGACTTACAGAAGAGCAAGAGCATATGGGTGCAGATTTAAGTATGCATAACATCTCTTCTACGCCAAAATAAGCAACATGCAATTTGAGGAAATAACATGAAACGAATAACTGCAATTATAAAGCCCTTTAAATTGGATGCCGTTAGAGAAGAGCTGGCAACCGCAGGTGTTGCTGGTATTACTGTTACTGAAGTAAAAGGGTTTGGTCGGCAAAAAGGTCACACCGAGCTGTACCGAGGTGCAGAATACGTGATCGACTTTATTCCGAAAGTGAAGCTTGAAGTGGTTGTCGCTGACGACATCCTTGATGCTTGTATTGAAGGGATTATTCGTGCGGCCAATACAGGCAAAATCGGGGACGGTAAAATATTCGTAGATTCGGTGGACCGAGTTATTCGAATTCGTACTCAAGAAGAGGGTGAATCAGCCTTATAGACAATTTAAGCTTGTCATTGACCGAAAATCAGGTCGCCGGTATTCAACGGCGACCTCCTTTCTAACAGTCCGGTAGTTTAACTTGCCGGTTTTTCAGCTTGCGGGTGTTTCCCAGGGTGGATGGGGCGTAAATTTACTGACCATGAAATCGGTAAACACACGTACCTTATTGCTTAAGTGCCTTCGGTGTGGGTACACCAACTGAATTGACGAACTATCCGCTGAATGATCTTGCAGCAACGGTACCACCAGATTTTGTTCCAGTGACGGTTGCACTACATAGCTTGCCAGTCGTGCAATACCAATACCAGCCTTAACAGCTTCATGCAATGCCGAGGCGCTGTTGGTGTGGAAATTACCTTTGACGCGTTGGGATTGAATGCCGTCTTTTGTTGTAAATTCCCAGTCGTTAAAATGCTGGATAGAAGAGTGCGTTAAGCAATTGTGATTCATTAAATCAGCAGGTGTTTTAGGCGTTCCATTTTTTGCTAAGTATTCTGGGGATGCACAAATGACGCGCTTGTTAACTGCCAGGCGGCGTGCAACCAGTGATTCATCCGTTAAACCGTCGCTTAGAACGATCGCAACATCGACACCTTCACCAACCAGGTCGACCTCACGTTCGCTGAGTTCGAGCTCAACACGCAGCTCAGGGAAGGACGCCATAAATTCCGGCATCAACTTAATCATTTGAATACGCGCAAAGGCCGAGATGGTTGTTACGCGTAAGGTGCCGCTTACGCGATCATGCAGTGCCATGACGGCATCTTCTGCTTGTTGGATTTCTTGCAAGATGGCGCCGCAGCGATCCTGAAATGCATGGCCTTCTGCCGTTAAACTGAGCTTACGGGTAGTGCGCTGGAACAACCGGGCTCCAAGACGATCCTCAAGACGAGTGATCAGTTTACTGACAGCCGATGGGGTTAAATCAAGCTCGCGAGCAGCTGCCGAAAAGCTGCCCATATCGGCCGCTTTGGAGAAAACGAGCATTTCTGAGTACTTATCCATATTATTAGTGCTAACGTTTCACTATTGATTGCGCAAAGGATATATTACTAGCCGTTCAATAACAAATAGAAATTGTGCTTGTGTTTCACAAACCGCGCAAAATCCGCGGTATGCTGGCACTCGATTGCAATTTGGCCTGTTTTTTTTGTCCGTAATTTTACGGCGTTACCATCATTTCGCCAACTTTCTTCTAATTTGTGGCGCGTAGTAAAAGTGTCTGTATACAACTTTTTTGAACGTTTAATCGACCCGTTCGCTGACGAGTCTGCCGAGCGACCACCCACCGGTACGTTCAAATTTATCTGGCATTTCATCGCGCCGGTCAAATGGGTGGTGTTCAGCACCCTGCTTGCGTCCGGTATTGCTGCGGTCTGTGAACTCTATTTATACGCTTACATGGGTTATTTGGTTGACTGGATGGCCGAAACAGACCCTAAAACGTTTTTTGAGACGCATGGCTGGTCGCTTGTGGGTATGGTCATTATCGCAGGCATCGTGCGACCGCTTGCGTTGCTGGTGTCGCGTTCTCTGATCAATCTGGCGTTGGCACCTGGCATTGTGTCGCTGACCCGCTGGCATAACCACCGGTACGTGCTGGGCCAGAGCATGAGCTTTTTTCAAAATGATTTTGCCGGCAGGGTTGCGCAGAAGGTTATGCAAACCGGTAATGCAGTTCGCGAAGTGGTCATCAATGTGGTTGATGGCGTGTGGCTGTTGGTTATTTATCTTGTTGCTATCGTGGCCTTTTTGGTGGATATCAAGCCCGTATTGTTGATACCAATAGGCTTATGGATTGTTGCGTATTGTTCAATCATTATTTGGATGGTGCCACCGGTTCGCAATAAATCAGCGAGTTTGTCTGAAGCCACATCGGCGTTAACCGGACGCGTTGTGGACAGCTATACCAACATACAATCAGTCAAGCTGTTTGCGCATCATAAACTAGAAGAAGATTTCGCCGGAGCAGGTATTCGTCGGCACATTAATGCGTTTTTTGTGCTGATGCGTGCCATCTTAAATATGACGGTAACTATGACCGTTATTAATTCCTTGCTGATACTGGGTACTGCAGGCTTATCCATTTGGCTTTGGTCGAACAATGCTATTACAGTGGGTGAAGTGGCTATAGCCAATGGTTTAATAATTCGAATAAATCAAATGTCAGGATGGATGCTGCGAACAATTACATCGTTGTTTGAAAATTTCGGCACTATTGAAAATGGTATAGAAACAATAAGCCAAACAACAGACATTGTTGATGTGCCTAACGCGCCTGATTTACAAGTCAGCTCTGGCGCAATTGACTTCACCGATATCTCTTTTCAGTATGCAGATACACATGCAAAAGCGCACACTGCAACTCAGCCCAGTGCGATCAGCAAAACGCAACTGCCGATATTACAAAACTGCACCATAAACATCGCGGCCGGGGAGAAGGTTGGTTTGGTGGGGCGTTCGGGTTCCGGTAAATCAACGCTTATTAGCTTATTGATGCGGTTTCATAATTTGGAACACGGATCGATATGCATTGATGGTCAGGACATCAGACAAGTTACTCAGGCAAGTTTGCGCAGTAATATTGGTGTAGTCACGCAAGATAGCTCTTTGTTACACAGAAGCGTGCGAGACAATATCCGCTACGGTCGAGCGGGTGCCAGTGATGAAGACATTATGCAGGCTGCTAAGCGTGCGGCCGCAACTGATTTTATTCCCGGGCTTATCGATACTCAAGGCAAAGTGGGTCTTGATGCAACAGTAGGCGAGCGGGGAGTCAAACTGTCAGGTGGCCAAAGGCAACGTCTGGCAATCGCCCGCGTCATACTTAAAGATGCGCCAATATTGATTCTTGATGAAGCCACATCGGCACTGGATTCTGAAGTTGAGTCAGCAATTCAGGAGCAGCTGAATGAGTTAATGGAAGGAAAAACCGTGCTAGCGGTTGCGCATCGATTATCCACAATCGCAGCGCTTGATCGTTTAATCGTGTTGGACAACGGACACATTGTTGAAACCGGAACTCATACACAATTATTGGAACAACAAGGCTTGTACGCGCAGTTGTGGAGTCGCCAATCTGGCGGTTTTCTTGGGGTGGGTTAAATATTCGGTGTTTTTACCCGAATCAGCGCAATTCGCGTTTCTGTTTGCTATAACAATAGGTAGGAGATAAATGTAAGTGCTAACGAAAGTGTGAACGTAATCACTTAATGGGGCTGCTAGGTACTGTTGAACAGCCGGCATTGGACGCTATTAATGGATAAGGCTACGGGATTGGTAGCTGCATATTGGACAGTGAAACGCGCAATGAAACTCTTCGCTACATCAGCGTATGAAACACACGAGATGCTGGATACTTTAAAAGAGTATGCGGCAAAAGACAGGCATGCTCGCCATGAATTAGTTGATTCAGCGGCCGATGCCGATGCCATTCTTTTTACGGAAAACACGCATTTTGATGATTACCTGTTCAGTAACTTATCTGAGCATCCATTAGTAAAAGCCTTCCCAGAGAAGGTATTCATGTATAACGAATCGGATAAGCCCTGGTCAGCATTGCCTGGTTTGTATTGTTCAATGCCCAAACGGTTTTTTCAGCCCAGCAAACAAATTGCATTTCCATATTTATCCACACCGAATGAATTTATAAAAGACGTTTACAAACGCGATGTAGAGCGCAAGTGGTTGTTCTCCTTTGTTGGCTCAGTCAGTCATCGATCTCGGCGTGATGTTGTGGCTTTGGGTGATGTCAGTAGAGGTGTTAAAGATACATCCGAATTTAATGTCTGGGACTGCACCGACGATGTGAAAGCAGCGCAAGGCAGCGTCTTTGCTGACACCATGGCAGCGAGTTGGTTTATGTTGTGCCCGCGTGGCATCGGCACATCATCGTATCGATTGTTTGAAACCCTGGAAGCAGGCAGAGCACCGGTCATCATGTCTGATCAATGGGTGCCCACACCACATATCAATTGGGATTTCGCCATAAAAGTGCGCGAAAAAGACATCAAAAACATCCCTGAAATTCTGCGTTCCGTTGCCGGTGAGGCTAAGGAGCGGGGCGACGCCGCGCGTGCAGCCTGGGAATCAGCTTATGCGCCAGACACCATGTTTGATACGGTGTGTGAATCAGTGGCCTGGTTGATTGAAGAGCACCAGCACAAAGGAGAAGCGCATCCCTTACGTCAGCTTCGTAAGCTGGCTATCGCAACCGATCTGGCAGCCATACAGTCGTTGCGGGCCCTACGAAAGTCGTTGCTACACAGCACGTCTTAGCCTAACCCCGTCGCTCGGCCCTAACCGAAGGAGCCAATTTGGGCTGTTGCAGGATAATCCTGCAGACCTGCCTGCTTAACACGGATGGATTAATGTGTTATACAGTTTGCAGGGAGGACGGAAAGACAAACACTTCAACGTATACAAACGCTAAAGTGCTTCGCCTAAACAAGGCAGGTACCCCCATCGCATGGCTCAGCTGGCAAGAAACAGCCACACTCATGGTTAAAGACCAAGTGATATGGACGCTGGGTGAAACCATACACACGGTACGCGGTGGCTATAATAAATCCGGCGAACGCTCGGTTTTAGAATTACCCAGTATTATTGCTTGCGATGGCCGAGTGGATAGCTCCGCATTTACCCCACCACTTACCAATTCGTTGTTGTTTGCTCGCGATCAACAGGTGTGCATGTACTGTGGCGTGGAGTTCCCGGTTCGAGAATTGTCGCGAGATCATGTGAAACCAACCTCTCGTGGCGGTCGAGATCGCTGGACGAACTGCGTTACTGCCTGTCGTCGCTGTAATAATCGCAAGGGCAGTAAAACACCGGAAGAGGCCAATATGCAGCTGCTGGCTATTCCATTTGCACCGAACCGGTACGAGTTCTTTTATTTATCTAATCGCGATGTACTGGCTGATCAAATGGAATTTTTAAAAACCCGATTCTCAAAGCACGTCAGTTGGTCGTGAAGTTTGCGTCAGCTTAGTTAACACTTTGTTGGTGTAATCTAAAAACAAGTTCTGCGATTTAGCGAAACCTGATAGTTGCACAACGTAGCGATCACTGACACCCACCGTCGTAAAAAAAGGCTGATTATTTTCCCCGCGTTTTTTGGACACATAAATATGTGCATCCGGCAGTGACGGTGCAGCACTCACCTTAGTGGTAAAGGAGTCTGGTTGTAATGCGTTTTGTGCTACCTGGGTGTTTTGGTGCAGCGTTTGAGCGAACAAATCAGCAGTGTTTGCAGATTCTGCATCAATCAGCGTGACTTCAATCGGTGAGTCAGTTGGGCTTGACTGATCATATAACTGAACAGCAACCATGGCCGTGATAAGGCGTGTAAAACCATCAACAGCAGCATCTCGTCGAGCTGGATCGGCGCGTAAGTTAACGCCTTTTAATGGTGAAGTTTCTACACTAACCCAGGGTGAATGTAACCAAGGATGATCAATTTTTGTGGATGCGGCCAATAGACGTTGGTTTCGTTGTTCACGGTCGGTGTTGGGGAAGCTGGCCGGATCCAGAATCTGAATGGGATCCTGAGGTGGGTTGCTCAGCAAACGTTGCAATAATGCTTCACCATTGGGTCGATTCGCAATATCCGTAACAAAGCGCTCCCCTTCAACATAGGAGTATTCCAGTACATTACGGCTAATTGCTTGTACCGGCTGCGTAAGCATATTAGGTGGGTTGCTTGTTCCGAACATAAAATTATCCAATGACGTGAGTCCGGATGAACAATTTTCTATAGCGCATATCTTTCGAGTAACCCATTGTGCATGACCTTCAAACGCAGCTGATTGAGCGAAGGATGCGCGAAAGTTTAATTTGCGATTTTCATGAATGCCGTATTTTTTATCATCGGCTGCATGTACTAGCTCGTGTATCAATAGCGCTAATATAGCGGCATCTTGAGTTTGTTTATCGTTAGGTAGCCTGGCCTGATAACTTGCCAGTAATGGCTCGCTGATCATGACTTCGCTGTTGCGTGTAGCGTATAGCGCAGCATACGTTCCTGCCTGGCCACCCATAACTTGATTTAAAAAATGCTCGGCGAATCTTGGATTGTTAAACTGATTGTTAACGAGCCTTTTTGTTTCGTGTGTGACTTCTTTGGTTATGTTCGCGTTGTTGGTAATGCGTAAATTAACCGATCTCAGGTTTTGTCCTGTGTGCGCCTCTACCAAATTCCGGGCACGAAAAAACATTGGGACTAATCGCTCATGCCAGTCAGTCGACTTTTCTGTGACAGGCGTTGTTACAGGGGCTGTAATCGGCGCGTTTTTTGAGGTGTCGGATGTTGCAATGACGACAGTCGAAGCATCTGGTTTGACTGAGTCTGATTGACCTGAACCTGTTTGCCTTGGCGCAATCAATGCATTTATCGAGGAGCATGCAGTCAGTGATACGAGGCTTGCGAGCGCGAAAACGGTCATACTGTTGCGCACCAAGACTGATCGAGGTGCACATGAAAGGACGTTGTGGCGTGAATACAGCCGCCTGGTGAAGCTTGTTCGCATATCCGCTGACTAGAATTATCTTTTCGTCAGTCTACCGAGCTTCACCTGCTAATGGGAAATTGAGGGCTGAAAATGCCGTATGGTAGGCCAAAAAAAAGGGCGGCTTATTCAAGCCGCCCGATCATTGGGTCTGTTTGCTGAAACAGGGTCTAATTTTGCTGATATGCCCGGATGTAATCTATTTTGTACTGAGCCGGAAATGGGGTGCTCCAATCCGGGTCGCCAGGCCACCATCCGCCAACGGCTAAATTGACTAACAAGTACATCTCCTCCCAAGACACATTGCCATCACTGAAAGAATTTTTTTCCTCACCATCCACGTACCAGGTTATTTTGCCGGGTTCCCAGCGCATACCGTACGTATGGAAATCTTGTGAGTAGTCTGTGTCGTTTACCTCATACGAAGGTGTGGAGCGAAGGTTCCAGTTATCGTAGTAGTGATAAGTATTGAATACGGTGTTGGGTTGCTGACCAATATATTCAACAACATCAATTTCTGGCCGGCGATCATGATCATGTTGATGCAGTAACCAGAATGCTGACCATAGGCCGCGGCCTTTCGGTAATTTGGCGCGCATTTCCACATAGCCGTAGCGCATTTTAAATTTGTTGTACGTAGTCAATGCACCTGATAAATAGGGTTGCCAGTTTGCTTGAGCTTTTAAATGATCGGGTGTTTTAATCGCTGTTATTGTCAGGTGATCACCGTCAAATTCGAATGGCGAGTGCCCAAAATCAGGGTTGTTGATTCGATCAATGTAGTATTGGCGCTCGCCATTGATAATCCAATTCGGACCCCAGCGGTACGACGAATTCCATTTGCTGGTATCAAGACTGTATCCGGTGAACTCTTCAGCAAACACCAGATTGTAACCAGCCGGTACGGAACCACTTTGATTGGATGCGGTTGCAGATGCTACTTGCTGTGTTGGCTCAGCCGCACGCTCAGCGCTACTATTGCTTGTATTGTTGGCCGTATTGACGGTCAGTCCGTCTGACTTAATCGAAAATTGTTGTTGATCGTCATACGACACAATTTGATAGTTATAGTTTTGCGCCCACGCTAAACCCCGATCAGTGTGTTCCGGGCTGTGCACTGTTGCGACGTATTGATTGTCGCGGTACACGTTATAGCCTTTAATGGTGCCTGCCGGTGCACGCCATAGAATTTTAACGCTGCTGCCATCAAGCACTTCGGCAAACAAGCCATCGGGTGGTGTTGGTTTGCCTGTGCTTGGTTCGGGTGCCGGAGGCGCTATAGCAATACTGTTGTTATCACCGGATATCCAGACCGACACGTCATTTGAAACCGGGCTGAAATTTTTAGCTGCATCGAATGCCACTATCCCATAGCGATATTCGCTGTTTGGCGAAACGGTCGTATCAAGATAGTTGGTATCGAACACGGTCGCGAAGTAGCTGCCGTTACGGTACACGTTGTAGCCTTGCACACCAATATCATCCCAGGGCTTATTCCACGCGACCCGCGCAGTGTTGCTGGAGATTGCTGTCGCCGATAGGCCATTAACGATTGATGGAGCTTGGTTATCAGCATTTGCAGTCGCGGTCATGCCGACGAAAACCAAGCCAAGGATTTTTTTTCTGTCGCCAAAGATCATCGTTGTTTGCTAACCAGTTGCAATGAAACGAAACGAAGGCCATGGGTGTCACGGCCTTTGTATGAAAACAAGCTAAGTTGCTCAAGCTATTGATTTATATAGCTAGGATTGGACCGTTTAGCGAGATTTATTACTACAATTTGGTAACGCTGAAACCAGCGAGCATGGCGTCATACTCACTGGTTATGGAAGGAAGCTGATAGGATGTTTAGCTGATTTTTACGACGGTTCTGCCTTGTACCTGACCGCTGAGAATCGCGCTGCCCAAGGCCGGTACATCGGCCAATGGCACCTCGTTGATCATGGCTTCGAGTGCCTCGGTTGGCAAATCGGTGGCCAGACGTTGCCATGCGGCCATGCGCTTATCGTTGGGGCACATAACCGAATCGATGCCAAGTAAATTAACGCCGCGTAGCAAGAATGGGATAACCGTGGTTTCCAGTGCTGCTCCTCCGGCAAGTCCGATAGCTGCTACCGAGCCACCATATTTCATTTGGGTCAGGATATTGGCGAGCATTGCGCCACCAACAGAATCGACACAACCGATCCAGCGCTCTTTATTGAGCGGTTTGCCATTAGGCGTTTCGATATCGGCGCGCGGAATGACGCTGGACACGCCAAGCGAGCGCAGATGCGGCCCGCTGGATTCACGACCAGTCACTGCATCCACTTCATAGCCGCAGGCGGCTAGTACAGCACACGCAATCGAGCCGACTCCACCGGCTGCTCCGGTGACCAGCACCGGCCCGTCGTCCTTGTTCATGCCGGCTTCTTCTAACGCCACAATGCCGAGCATGGCCGCCATGCCTGCAGTGCCTATAGCCATGGCTTGTCGGGTGCTGAGGCCATCAGGTAAGGGCACCAGCCAATCCGCCTTTACGCGGGCTAATTCAGAGTACCCGCCCCAGTGCGTTTCGCCAACACGCCAACCGGTCAACACCACTTTATCGTTAATTTTGAATGCATCATTCTGGCTTTCAGTCACGGTGCCGGAAAAATCGATGCCCGGTATATGAGGATAATTTCTAACCAGCCCGCCGAGTCCGTTTAGAACCAGCCCGTCTTTGTAGTTAATGGTGGAATAGTCAACTGCAACGGTGACATCGCCTTCTGGCAATGATGCAGGATCAATATCAATTAAGCTGGAGGCGACTTTACCGTCTGAATCTTTGTCTACTTGAATGGCTTGCATGTGGTGAGTGTCCGAGTAATACAAAATGTGAGTAGAGGCATGCTAACAAATTACACCCTAGCCTGCGTGTTGGGCCAAGCGCACGAAGGGGCTGATCATGACGTATAGCACGAACAGGCAGAACAGGATAATGCCAGCCGTGGCCAACGGTTTGGCTTGAAAACGGCTGAACCAGCTGGGTGCTGTACCGCTGGCACGCATATCGTCATAGGCCTGCCGCGCCTGTGCAGCGCGTTTTTGTTGATAGTCGCTGACCAGTGATTTGGCTTTGGCAAGGTCTGCGTCATGTTGTACCCAAATAGCCGGCATTGAAATACCCCAATTTCCGGCTGTGGTTTCGTAATACTCTATGTTGTTTTTATCCATCAACTGACGAATATCGTCGGCTTCATCTTCGGGAACATTCCGTAGTTTAAACAGCAATGCAGACATAGGGTTTCCAGGTTGTTAATTTAACTGATAGGTGTGACAACATGCTGAGTTTTAGTATACGTTGACTGAAACGCCGATTACGCAGTTTAATTACATAAGTCTGCATACATGCTCTGTAATTCCTCAGCCTGTGCGTGGTTGTCGCGTTTTATGCTGCCATTAACAACAATGTTCAGCTTTTCATTAAACGTTTTTAAAGCCTGCGTGTAGTGATCTTGCGACAATGTGCCGCAGCGCAGAAGCTTAGCCAGTGCCTGCAAGCGAAATCGATCCATACCCCAGTATTTGCGGGACAGTTGATCTTCGTGACCACCGGTTTTTTCCAGTAACGCCTGGTCGACATACAAGACGGGATAGTGTGAACAGATCCGTAACCATAGATCGTAGTCTTCGCATGCCGGTAAGGATTCATCAAAACCACCGACTGTTGCGAACAGTTGTTGATGAATTAATACGGCGGAGGGCGAGATCGCGCACAGCGGTAAACAGTGTTCGAAAATCCATCCGCCGTATTTTCGATGTTTGTGCATCGGGTTCACCCGCTTGCCGTTTCTGATCCAATGCTCGTCGCAATGACACAGCAAGTAGTCTGGCGCTTCGTGGATAGCCCGCATTTGGGTAGCAAGCTTGTGCTTAAACCAGGTGTCGTCCGAATCCAGAAAAGCGATCCAATCGCCACTGGCAATACTGATGCCTTGATTGCGTGCGTGAGATACTCCGGCGTTTTGTTGCGTGAAGAGTGTGATAGTTGGGTACTGTTGTTGGATGAATTCAGCAGTGCCATCAGTGGAGCCATCATCCACAACGATGATTTCGTCAGCGCATAAAGTTTGAGCCAACACCGAGTCAATTGCCTGCGGCAAGGTATGCAGCCGGTTATAGCTGGGGATAACAACGCTGATGCTCATGGTCTGGTCTCTGAACTAAATACGTATTGAAAAATCGAGTTCCAAACCCCATTTTAATAGGATTACGACTGTCACTTTAATAGAAAAGGAGTACCCATGGATCCAAAAGCAATCTTAAGTAATTTACTTGATACCTCGCAAACCGCAACCAGAAAGGGCTTGGAAATAGCTGAAGAAAAATTGGGTGTGCCTGAATCGGGTCCGGAACGCGACGCAATGCTTGGTGGTTTGGGTAAAGGGGCATTGGCAGGTACCGCTGTCGCGTTGCTTCTGGGAACCAAAGGCGGTCGTAACCTTACTGGCACAGCACTAAAAGTGGGTGGCGTGGCTGCAGTCGGCGGACTAGCATATAAAGCGTATAACCAGTGGCAACAGCAACAGGGTGGCAACATTCGGGACACCGGTACACCGATAGCTGAATTGCAAAACGATGCTGCCGATGCGCGCAGCGAAGCCATAGTCAAAGCCATGATTGCGGCAGCCAAGTCGGATGGCCATATGGACGCTGAAGAACAAAAATTAATTACCTCCAAAATTGAAAGCCTGAATCTTGAGACAGACATCACATCCTTTCTGATGACGGAGCTCACCAAACCATTAGATGTAGCTGAAATTGCAGCATCCGCTGACTCGCCGGAAGCTGCTGCAGAGATCTATCTAGCCTCTGCTATGGTGGTTGATTTAGGCGATGAACAGGAGCGGCAATATATGAATTCCTTGGCAAAAAGCCTCGGATTAGAAGCGGCAGTAGTACAAAATCTTGAAGGACAAATAGCCTAGCCCAAATTAGTGAGGCATGAATAACAGTTTAATGGCAATTCACACTCACTAACCTCCCTGACGGTAAAGATGGGGCCCCTCGTTCCGATAATTTATTCAAAGGTTGAAATGGAGCGTGAGGTGGAAATCTCCGCGTAGCGCAGTTTTTCGGGGGGGATAATGTTGACCTATTGGATTGATGATCGCAGTGAGAGTGACAACGTCATTGTGTTTGAAGAAACTGGTTTAGCCGTTGGTTCAGTTGATTCAGACCACCTTTTAGCTGTTGCCAAACAGCTGCACGAGAAAAAATCAGCAATCGAAGTGCTCGGTAGCGACAACATCAAATACATTCCATTCGCACAAATCCAGTCGCTAGTTTCCCGAGACACTGATCAAGGTGTGGATATAAATTACAAAACCAAGTCGGGTTTGGAAGCCGACTATCTGCACTTTGACTCGCTGAAGAAAAAAGGTGAGTTTGTTGACTTGGTTGATGCTGTTTTACCAGCTTCGCTTGGTAAGAAAGTGTATGACCAACCAGCTTGGCTTGCTGGCCTGTATCCACTGTTAAGCTTATTAATGTGCTTGTTGGTTTCTTACGCGTTCATTAATAAGTTCCGTATACCTGTGTACATTGTTGGTGGCTTGTGGGCCGCATGGAGCCTGTACACATTTGCTAACCGTGTTAAAAACCCACCAACCATTACACGGTGGAACATAAAAGGTCGGCACATCAGAAAAGCGGTCGGTGGGCTTAAGGTAGCCGGATCGTTTGCATTTGTGTGTGCAGTGGTTTTTGGCGTTGCGGCAAGTATTCCTGATAACCATGGCAGCAAGGCGCTTTATGCTCATATGTGGGAAGACGACTTCAGCGTAGCCGATGTAAGCCGGTTAATCAGTAATGGTGCCGATATTAACTACACAGATTCTGACGGTGAGTCGCCATTAACTATCGCCATGGATTGGGGTGACGATGAACTGGCTATTGCGCTGATTGAAGCTGGTGCTGATGTAAAAAGCAAGTTTCAAGATATGTACCCGGTTGAATACGCTATGAACAGCAGTGCCAGCAATGATGTTATTGATGCCATGTTAGCCAAAGGTGCGACCGTTAATTTCAGTATCGATGGCTACACACCGGTAGAACTGGCTCTGGAATACGAAGACTACGAACTAGAAGCGGTGTTTAATAAGCACCTGTATGCGCAATCAAGTCTCTACTAGTTTAGTGCTTGGTTCGCGTAAACCCATTACTTTCAAGTCTGGATATTACCGCTGCACTTCGTCGGCCACTATGGCCACGCAATTACCGTGTCGAATGCGCCCGTTATGGTGTCTTGCCATCAAGATGCCATTTCGATCTGCTTTTATAACCGTGGGTAGGGTGCCGGTATCGGACGGATTAATGATGTTAGCTATTGGGCTGCCCAGATAGACTTCCTCGCCTGGTTCTTTACACATCTGCAGCAAACCGTCTGTTGGTGCATACACATAGTTTTTACTCGATGTAATTTCAAGCATGCGAGTCGCCCGCAGCACCAGTTCTTGATTGAGCACCTGTAGCTGTACCAGAACGTTCTTCACCCCTATCAGTGCGGTTTCAACTCCACTGGCATGGCAACTGCCGCCACCACCAAGTTGTATGGCGAGATACGGTTTATCCTGTTGCTGTATGGCATGGGCCAATGTGTTGCTGACTGCGGGTAGTAGGCGAGCGCTGTAGGGTGCTCCAAATGCAATCATGCTTTCTTCACACCTTGTTTGTAACGCTCGATTCTCTGTGTTGAAATGCACCGCCGCTAGCGGCGTGAATTGAGTCGTGTTACCACCGGATTGCATTTCAATCACCCTGTCGGCGTGTTCGAGTACCAATGCCATCAATGCCGCTGCCAGTTGCTGCGTTATGGAACCATCAGCGTCTCCCGGAAAACTATGCCTAAGATCACGCTGATCACTGGGTGTTAACGCCTGGCCAGTGTCGCTTGCAGCTTTATTGAGTGATGGCAGGATAATTACGCAGCCGGATACATCATCGACTTGCAGCGTATTGGCCAGGTGCTGTAGTGCTATTTGACCTTCGAACTCATCCCCATGTGCTCCTGCAAGCAAAGCGATGGTTGGCCCTTCGCCGCGACGCACCACACACACCGGTACCTGCATGCTGCCGAGCCCGGAGTCCGGACTGCACTGTGGCAGCGTCAGAAACCCGTGCTGCTTACCTGCCACGCTCAGATCCACTGAGAGCTCAGGTACGCGCTGTTGAGGCTGGTTGGCTTTCATCACAGGGCCCTATTTGTCCATTATTGTGTCTAATTGGGACTATTAGCGCTTTCTACGCGCACAGCCTAGTAGAATGCAAAAGCCGTGCAATGGGTACACGGTCATCGAATTTAAAAAGGCAAATAAATGACGTCAGAGCAATATGCAATCAGCGGAATTCTGGTGCTTGCCATGCTGATGTTCGGTTGGGGTCGTTGGCGTTACGATCTGGTTGCCATGTCTGCGCTTATTCTCTGCATCTTGTTTCAGCTGGTTGAGCCGGATAAAGCGTTCCTTGGGTTTGGTCATCCGGCGGTAATTACGGTTGCAGCCGTTTTAATAATAAGCAGTGCACTTAAAAACGCTGGCGTGGTTGATGAAATTGCCAGTCGTATCGGGCATCTGACCGATACGCCGATAAAACACATTGCCGTATTGACCGCTGTTATTACGGTTGCCTCGGCGTTTATGAACAATGTTGGCGCGCTCGCATTGTTATTACCTATCGCGTTATCAACTTGTGAAGAGCGGGGACGATCACCTGCCTTGTTATTGATGCCGTTGGCATTCGGTAGCTTATTGGGCGGCATGATGACCTTAATAGGTACACCGCCGAATATCATCGTGGCCAGTATTCGCGCTGAACATACTGGTGAGGCATTCGGCATGTTTTCTTACACACCGGTTGGTTTACCGCTGGCTATTATCGGTGGTTTGTTCATAACGTTTATTGGTTGGCGTTTAATTCCTAAAGAGCGTATGCAGGGCAATACTACAACCAAACTGTTTGAAGTGGGCCAGTATTTAACGGAAGCCAAGGTGCCGGCCAACTCCCCGTTGGTTGGTCAAAGCCTGGGTGATACTGACGGTCAGGATTCCGATGGCGTGGAGATTATTGGGGTTGCGGGCAAGCGTAAGTTTGCCAGGGCCGTACGAGCAAGCTATGTCATCTCAGAAGAAGATATTTTGATACTGCGCGCTGATCCTAATGTGCTGCGTGATTTTCTGGATAAGCATAAGCTTGACCTGCTAAGTTCAGCCACGCCAGCCTATAAGCAGCCTGAGCCAGATAACGAAGTCATGCTGGAAGGTGTTATCAATAATGGATCGGATCTTATCGGTCAAGGTGTTGAATTTATTCGCCGTCGTACCGGACGAACCGTCGCATTAGTTGGCCTTGCACGTAATGGCCGATCGGTCACACAGCGCTTAAGACAACAAGAGTTCCGCGCCGGGGATGTATTGTTATTAAAAGGCGATTCCGACACCATAGATGAACAGTTTAGAAAACTCGGTATGTGGCCATTGGCTGCGCGTCCTATCGATCTTAACCGTACCCGGCGAGTAGCTGTTGCATCAGCTATTTTTGCAGCTGCTATCTTACTGGGTATTATTGGCGTTACCTCGCTTACCACGGCATTTTTATTAGCCATTGGTGCTTATGTATTAACAGGTATCATCTCTGCGAGGCAAATTTATGATGACATTGATTGGCCCGTGATCGTGTTGCTGGCCGCAATGATCCCTGTTGGTAACGCGTTAACAACAACTGGCACAACGCAATTGGTTGCAGACTCGCTTATCTCGGTTTCAGAAGGTATGCCGATAGCGTTAATCCTAACGTTATTGCTGGTGGTAACCATGCTGTTGTCTGATGTTATTAACAATGCGGCAACAGCATTGGTTATGGCACCACTTGGAATTGCAATGGCCACAGCGCTGAATGTGAATGCCGATCCGTTTTTGATGAGCGTGGCGGTTGGAGCCTCATGTGCGTTTTTAACACCGATAGGGCACCAGTGTAATACCTTGGTTATGGGGCCAGGTGGGTATAAGTTTAATGATTACTGGCGTATGGGCTTGCCATTAGAAATAATCATTGTGGTAGTCAGCGTGCCGTTGATTTTGTTTTTCTTTCCGTTGTAAGGAAATTAACCATTGCCCTAATTAGAGAAAAAATTCAGGAATAAAAAAAACGCTCATGAGCAGCTCATGAGCGTTTTTTTTTGTTGGATTGAGTTGCTGTCTACAACAATCAGAACTATTTAATCGATTAGTTTACCTGCGGAGTTCTAAATGCATCGTTCTCGCGACCTTGTACGATGGATTTCAAGTAAATTTCAACTCGTCGATTTTGACTGCGACCATAGCTTGAATTGTTATCAGCGATTGGCGCCAACTCGCCACGACCGCTCATGCGCATACGTTCGCGCTGAACACCGTTGCTGTTCAGGTATCGAGCCACTGAGCCAGCACGTTTTTCCGATAGTTGTTGGTTATAACTTTGAGACCCTGTGCTATCCGTATGCCCAATCACGTGGACCGCTGTTTTTTCATATTCAGCAATGACATCGGCCATTTTATCGAGGCTATCGCGAAAGTTTGCCTTGATAGTCGCTTGATTAATGTCGAACGAAACTTCGCTGCTGACATCAAGCTTGATTGTTTCTTCATCAATGCGTGTTAGTCGGATTTCGTTATTGCGCTGTTCCTGAGCCAGTTGCTGCTCCATTTTGCGCTGCTGCTTATCCATATAGTTGCCGACAGCCGCGCCAGTTAATGCACCAATCGCCGCGCCAGCAAATTTGCCGTTCTTACTGCTGCTTTGATTCCCGATTACCGCGCCAGCGATTGCGCCAATAGCCGCACCGGTTTTTGCTCGACGGTTGGGATCGTCGGTTGCACACCCGACAGTCAGAATGGCAGCTGTTGCTATGAGTGTGGTTTTTACAAAATTCATGATGACCCTCTCTGTGGATTTTATGTCAACGTGCCCTCACCAGCTGTTTGTTATGAAGCTGCCAGGGTTCTCCTCTCCTGATATTGTTTTCGGCCTGAAAATGGGTTTATCTACTTCGCTCTGTTGAAATGCGTTGTAGGCACGAAATTGCAGCATTATTAGAGACAGTTAACAGTGCTTTTGTGATGAAGTCAGTCAAACAGACGGGGCGTGGCTCTACGCTATGTGATGGTGACCTATTGATTGAATTGGGCTGTGCTATTTCAATGGGTGTGTTCGGATGACACGATGGAAACTACTCAAAAAACTCGTGACCACTACAGCGTGTTTCCAAGTATTTGAGCATGTTTGTATAATGCAAATCCATCGATAGGCAATCGTCGAAATCAAACCAACCCAAATTAACCCAACCCAGAGAAGCAAACAATGAACACAATCGAATGGTC
>CAYMHU010000004.1:149487-184339 GCA_964390335.1 uncultured Granulosicoccaceae bacterium
CCAACCCAAATTAACCCAACCCAGAGAAGCAAACAATGAACACAATCGAATGGTCAGACTTTGAAAAAGTAGAGTTACGCGTGGGAACCGTGCTGGCAGTCGATGAATTTCCGGAAGCGCGTAAGCCTGCTTATAAATTGACTATCGACTTTGGCGAGAAGATTGGTCAACGTAAGTCCAGCGCTCAAATTACCACGCTGTATAAGCCTGAAGATTTGATTGGCACCCAGGTAATGGCAGTGGTAAATTTTTCGCCCAAGCA
Organism: uncultured Granulosicoccaceae bacterium; assembly: GCA_964390335.1. GTDB lineage: Bacteria > Pseudomonadota > Gammaproteobacteria > Granulosicoccales > Granulosicoccaceae > Granulosicoccus. The sequence continues at coordinate 149,750 of CAYMHU010000004.1, forward strand.
AATAGGTCCTTTTATGTCTCAGTGCTTGGTGACTGGGTATGAACGTGAAGATGGCGCGATTGTGTTAGCCAGGCCCACTACCACCGTGCCCAATGGCAGTAAATTGATGTAGTTCTAGCCGGCGTCGTTAGCCGGGTTACCGATGGTCTGGCACGTTAGTCTGTGAGGTGTGCTGGGTTCTAATCTACCGCCTGGCCGCGGCTTTAGCTGCAGGCTACCAAAACATTGTGCATTCAAATTCGGATCGTCAGAACCTAACAGCGCTAGTTGCGTCGTTGTGTTGGTGATATCAATATCAGTAATAATATCCAGCGCACCCGCATCGGTAACTGCTGCTACCATCGCGCCATTGACCCGATAGCCTTCTTGTACATCAACAAAGTTTGCGATGTTATCTATTTGAGAAAGGGTACGCCATGTTAAACCGTTATCAATAATTATTTGAGTAATATCCTGTTGATTGCCCGTAAGAATGTCGGCAATAAAGTATTGAAACACCATAGTGCTTGAACTGGAATCTGCTGCTTGGTTGCTCACGGCCTTTAAGCCGCCAATAACAAAAGGCTCTTCGGCCTTTTCGCCTATCTGTATCAAGCGCTTGAGTTCCGCATCCAGAACAGTGCGTTGTCGTTTCGTCAGTGATTGAATGCCAAGTTGATCGGGATACGCAGTACAGGTGAATCCCCAGTCTTTAATGTGTTTGTTTTTTAATTCAACTAGCTTTTCAGAGCAAAAAAGCGTGTTTTGATTGGCGTACCATTTGACTTCGCGATTGTTGTCGTCCTTGGTGACTGTGACCTCACATAAGTGTTCGCGACCAGGAATCTCTAAACGAATGTCACGACGCTCATCGGTCGACTGGCACTCGTAATCGGCTGCGAGTACCGGTGCGCTTGCAACTACAACCAATGCCAATGCGAGTTTCGTGATGCCGCTAGGTTTTGAAACTGGAATTACATTGTGCTGGTCCATATGACACGCCCTTGATGCACTGCTGCTGATAGCGGTACTTGTTCATGAGTGCGCCGGGTGTAAAACAATTTTTGGCGCAGCAGTAGCGCCGGTGTGAATATCTTTGAATGCAGCGGCGCCTTCCTCTAAGGGTCGTGATTCTACCCAATCAAGCGAGCCAAGTGCACCGGAAGAAAGTAAATTTAATGCGGCTTTTAAGTCTGTTTGGTTATAAGTATAGTGGCCAATGAATGTTATCTCTTGCAGTGTCAATTTTCTGGTGTCGAGTCCGGCTTCATTGTCCTGTAAACCAATATGCGAAATAACGCCGCCGGCGCGCACTTTTTGACTGGCGTAGGCACGCGTTCTTCCGCTGCCTACAGCATCAACAACCAGGTCGAAACGATCATCAGGCGTGGTGTCGTTAGTTAATGGATCATAAATGCTGCCGCACTGCAACGATTCGAGTGTTTCGCGCCTTGGTCCGTTGGTTTCCGCAACCGATAACGATCGTACGCCTTTTTGCTTTAACACTAATGCCGCCAGCAAGCCAATGGCACCACCGCCGATTATTAAGGTACGTGATTCTGAGATAGGTCTTGTTAAAGCCCGTTCAGCCATGACCACTGCATGTAAAGATACCGCAGTTGGTTCCATTAAACTGGCGTGAGTTGCGGAAATCGAATCTTCAAGTGGAAAAAGATTATTGGCGCTAATCGCTATGTAATCAGCGAAGCCACCAGCACGACCTAAACCAATCAAGTCTCTCGATTGACAACGATTTGGATTGCCGTGTCTGCATTCGCGGCATTGATTGCATGTAATCATGGGGTTTATGGCGACGCGTTGTCCCGCCATGTCACCTTCAACAACCGTGCCCGACAACTCGTGCCCTAATATCATCGGCGGTACGCGTCTGGCATCGTGTCCATGGTAGGCGTGCATATCAGAGCCGCAAATGCCGGCAGCTTCCACCTTAACCAAAGAGAGCTTAGGGCTTGCAACCGGCTTCGGCTCATCGCGCATTTCTAAACTGAGTTTGCCAGTATAAACGAGTGCTCTCATTGACGATCTCCAGATAGCTTTTAAGCAACTATTTGGCGGTAAAACCGCCATCGACATAAATGACTTGACCGGTAATGTAGTTAGACGCAGGCGAAGCCAGAAACACTGTTACGCCATGCAGATCAGCAAGCTTGCCGTTGCGTCCGATTGCCGTTTGCGCAGCCAGCGAGTCTGCTACTTGTTCTTGAGCAAATACCGGTGCGGTTAGTCCGGTTGGAAAGAATCCTGGCGCGATTGCATTACAGGCAATGCCGTTGCCAGACCAAGCTTCTGCCATGGCTCGAGTAACTTGCGCTATTCCGCCTTTGGATGCACCGTAAGCCATACCGTTGGTAAACGCGCGTTGCGATTGCAGCGACGCGATATTAATGATGCGACCCCAGCCACGCTGTTGCATACCACCCACAAATTCCCGTGCGAGAAAAAACGGCACGCTGAGGTTTAAATTGATTGTGGTATCCCAGCTTTCTGGAGTGATGGCTTCAGGTGCTTCGCGTAAATTAACGCCAGCTGCGTTAACCAAAATATCTATTTGTCCGGTACAGGCGCTTGCTGAAGCGGCAAACTCTTTAAACGTGGATTTGTCGCTGAGATCGGCGGGCAACGTGAATGCCATTCCGCCGTTGTCCTGGATCGTGTTAAGTGTCTGGGTTAGTGCATCTTCCCGACGACCAACCAATACAAGACTTGCACCAGCCGAAGCCAGTGCAATACTTTGAGCCTGTCCGATGCCTGAAGAGGCACCGGTAACCAATGCTGTTTTTCCTGCTAAGGAAAACTGCGGTGGCACATCGTCAACCATGGTTATTTATCTGCAGGTTGAAGCTCGAAGGTTTCGTCGGGAAAATACTTAGCTAAACGATCATCCCCAGCTCGCGCATGGGCTTCCATTCCTTCCAGTCTTGAGATGCGAGCGGCAGCTGACGCAACTTCGCGGCACGACTCTTTAGTCATGCGTTGTGTAGTCACCGTTTTTATAAATTTAGCTGCAGATAATCCACCAGTATAACGACCTGCGCCCCGGGTTGGCAGAATATGGTTCGTGCCAGAGCACTTGTCACCGAAAGTCACGGTTGTTTCTTCACCGACAAACAATGAACCATAGTTGCGTAAACGCTTAGTCCACCAATCCAGATTGTCGGCATGAACTTCCAAGTGTTCGGATGCGTACTTATCGCTGATGGTTGCCATTGATTCATCGTCGCTACATAAGATGACTTCGCCATAGTCACGCCATGCGGCCGTGGCGGCTTCGCGTGCTGTGTCAGGTAACTTCGCGATGAGATCCGGCATTATTTCGATGACCTTGTCGGCTAATGCACGGTCGGTCGTGAACAGCCATACCGGAGAATCAGGGCCGTGTTCTGCCTGACTGACCAAATCACTGGCAACAATGCGAGGGTCAGCGCTTGTATCTGCAATGATGCCGATTTCAGTTGGGCCTGCGAACAGATCGATACCGACGCGACCAAATAACAAACGTTTGGCTTCAGCAACAAAACGATTACCGGGACCCACAAGAATATCCGCAGGGTGGCCGGTGAATAATCCGAAAGCCATTGCCGCTATACCTTGCACTCCGCCCAACGCGAGAATGGTGTCAGCACCACATAAGTTTGCCGTGTACACAATTGCCGGGTTAGGGCCACCAGCTTGGCCATCGCTTGCAGGTTTTGGGGGTGAGCACGCTACCACGTGGGAAACGCCAGCAGTTTTTGCCGTACCAACGGACATAATGGCTGACGCGACATGCGCGTAGCGACCTCCGGGAATGTAGCAACCCGCAGTTTGCATTGGAATTTGTTTTTGGCCAGCCCAAAGTCCTGGAGATAATTCGACTTCGAACTCGCTTAATGAATCACGTTGCTTCTCGGCAAATTTACGCACGCGATCGTATGAGAATTGAATATCATCTTTAACCTTCTGCGGTACCAGTGCCGATGCATCGGCTATGGCTTGTTCGGATAACACGATGTCACCTTCGTAGCCGTCCAGCTTTTTCGCGTAATCAATGCAAGCTGATTCACCCTCGGTTTCGATCGTTTGCAAAATGTCTTGCACGATAGTACGAGTGGTGTCGTCCTGAGCAGCTGCTGATTCGGTCGCTTTTTTAATGTATTCAATACTCATGATAATTCTTCCAATTTATATTTTTGTGGCGTTGGATTATGCAAAGTGCTGTAGAACTTCGTTGCCACCTTCCCACATCATCACAAGAGATACGTAAAAGATGAGTATCAGACCAACGTAAGCAACCCATGGATAGCGTTTAAGTAATTTAGCTATCAAGGTTGCAGCAAACACCATAAACGCTACGGACAGTGCTAAACCAAACACTAAAATCGCAGGATAATCCCTGGATACGCCCGCAATGGCTAGTACGTTGTCTATCGACATAGACAAGTCTGCGATGACGATCTGAAAAATGGCTGGACGCATCGACGTAAACGGTTTTGCTTCACCGTCTGCGCCTTCCAGTTCGTCGTAGCCTGAGCGCAGCTCGGACCATAAACGCCAGCACACCCACAAGAGCAGTGCACCGCCAATGAGTTTTAAACCAATGACGTTAAGTAGCTGGACAGTTATTAGTGAGAAGCCGATACGCATGACAACGGCGGCACCAATCCCGAACAGGATGACTTTCTTGCGCATTTCGGGCGGTACGCGTGAGGCGACCATGCCAACGATAATTGCGTTGTCTCCGGCTAATACCAAGTCGATAAAAATGACTTGTATAAGCACGTTGAACGCATCTAGCGATTGCAAGTCGCTGAATATTTCAGCAAAGGACATAATATAGAGTTACTCGTGTTGCGGTGTTAGATTAGGCGATTGACGGTAATGACGGTAATAGCAACGCTCAGTACAAATGATGTGAGGTCAATGTCGGTTGGCTGCTAAGTATTGTTTGTACTGCATGTCAAAAGAGGCAATAGTGAGACAAAGAATCTCATTAAAGCCAAAAACTGTCAAACTCCATCCGCGAAGAACCGACTTATGGAACCAAGGTTGTTAGCGGACTAATCAAACATGTATAAGATATCTTGTACATGATTGATTGGCAAGATCTGTTTTAAGAATTGGTCGATTTTGGTTACAGGCATAAGCCTCGAATCAGCAATGTGATGCTAAATCAATGATCTATGGCGTTGTTATGTGCATTAACCTGTTTTTATAAACATGACTCAATGTCACTAATAACGACAATATTTGGTAGATATGCTTTTTATTTCACAGATGGTCGAAGACCGTAGCGCCCCAACACCGATTGCAGAGGCTCTCCCGGATTTGAATGGCCTTGGGGGCTGCTGCAGATTCTTAGCTTAAAAATCCAAGGTCTTGCTGAGCGAAGTTATTCAGCGTGGGCAACACATGGTGAAGCTCAGTTTCCGGTAGGCCCATCCAGCGCAATAGGGTGGCGGCATACTGAGCTGACGACAACGTGGGCACCACGCGACCATTCTGAATTGCATCCGGTCCTTCAGTGCCCATGCGTGGCATGGCACCAATCACATCACCACCATTGACCGCACCGCCCATGACCATCATGTGATTACCCCATCCATGATCAGTGCCGTCTCCGTTGCCGGTTAAGCTACGACCAAAATCTGATGCGGTAAAGGTGGTGACGTTATCAGCCTCGCCAATATTATCCAACGTTTGTTGGAAGAAACTCATGGCATCGGCAAGCTCGGCAAACAATGCGGGTTGATCTCGGTTTTGGTGATCATGTACATCAAAGCCTTTCATTCGAACATAGAATATCTGGCGTCGCATCCCGAGTTGTCCGCGCGCGGCGATTAACTGAGCAACCATTCCAAGTTGTGCGGCCAGCGAATTTTCTTCAGGTTGCTGCGTGATGATCGCGCTGTTCTGTTCAAGTACGGCGCCCAGTTCTTCAGTGATATTCATGGCACGTGTATGCAAATCAGCATAGGCTTGCGAGAATACATGCGACTGCGGTTGCTCCATCACCTGACGGAACGCGTCTGCCCGTGGTTGTTCCCAGTCATTGGTGCTATCCATGCCAGCGTATTCGAGTAAGCCGCTTTCCTCTATTGAATAGGGACGTTGTCCCGAGCCCGTTTGCCAGTAGTTAGAGCCATCCAGTGTTACTGATGTCAGGTAGGCGCGTTCCTGATAGCCATTTAAATATTGCGCTGCCAGTGCACCCCATCCATGCTCAGAACGTCCACGACCTTGTAACTGCTGCCACTGAATTTCTTGATCTGAATGCGAAAACAATTGCGAAGGCAGTGGAACAGCTTTGTTTTCGTAGAGCTCTTTGGTTGTGGGAACGATAATGTTTCCCACGTTGGCAACCATGGCTAAACGTTGCTCTTGATACAAGCGGTAAAGCGGTTCAGCGTGCCGGCTCAGTCCTACTGAACCTACATTTGATCGGCTGGATAAATCGATCAGTTGATCACGACCAACTGCCAGGTTTTGACGAGAATTCGCGTACTCGTTGTACTCGGCATTGCCGGTAGGCACCAATAAACTGAATCCATCGGCACCACCGTCCAGATAAATGCACACTAAAGCGCGATAGTCTGATTCATTTGCGTATGCCGTGCTACCTGCATTAGCCAGGGTCAGCAGTGGGTTAGCGCCGAGTGCCAGTCCGGCACCCGTAATTGTTTTCGCACCTAGTTTTAGAAATCGGCGTCGCTGATGACTGTTCATGTTTTTCTCTGAATTATTTTATTTTTATTGTTTTTTTATATCTGTACGGCAGCTTCTGGTGAGCTGATAATCAGAAATATGGCTTCTGCAATGCGCTGCGATGCGGCGTTAGCGTAATCACGGGAGCCCATCAGTTGCGATACAGTACTGCGTAGCTCGTCCGACATCCGGCCGCCCAGCAACAACATATCCAGATGATCAAGCAAGGCTTCGCGATCGTGTTCTAAATCCATTTCTCGATCAATGTTAATGGCAATCCGGTGCTCATCTCCTGCCACTTTGTAGTTGTGTGACCACACACTGTTTGACAACAAGCGGCTGGTGATTTTGATGATGCTGGACTCATCCAGAATTTCAAACTCGGGTGACGCCAAGCCCCTTTCACGAATGTTTCCCGGTTGACTGAAGTCTGGTCTGAAAAAATTAAACACAGACGGTGAACCCAGCGGTGCTTGCTTAAGTTCTTTCATGACCCAAGCATAATTAAAGTCGTTGTGAATATAGCTTGGCTCAAACGCACGCCACAATTGGGTGACCTTCAGTAAGGGTTCTTTGGTTTTACCGAATGTATGCCCGCCGTTTAGATGACCTTGCCGGGCTTCTTCGTGCATCAAAATGGCTTTGATTGTGCTGCCTAAGTTGCCTCGCTCACCATTGATGTTTTCGTTAAACACAGCAACCACGTCCTGTACATACTGTGGGCTAGGGTTACTGGTAATTAGCTTGCTGATAAGTTGTTTTACGATAAATGGACCCACATTCGGGTGGTTCTCAATGTTGTCTAATGCATCCTCCAGATCTTGCTCGGGGGTTTGGCCTGCTGGTACTACGAAGTCATTAAGCAGTACTTTCTCACCGGTATCATGGTACTCAGGCCATGCCACCATCGGATTCACAAAATCTTTGTTTTGCGGCCATCTAAAATCCGCCGCATTCGCAAAGTGCCAGCCAGTAAATACATGGGCAAACCCTTCTACCGTTTCTTGAGTGTATGTGGGGAGCGGAACACCATCTGCGTCGGTTATAGGGGTGCCATCGTCATTCAACATGCTCAGACCAATACTGAATAGCTGTAGTAGTTCACGAGCATAGTTTTCATCCGGACGGATGTTTTTCTCGGGATCCGGTTTGCGATTACCTTTCATGCTCAGATAATCACCCATGATTGGATGCAGCGTTATTTCTTCTATTAAGTCGCGGTAGTTGCCAAACGAGTGTCGCAGCAATACATCGTAATAACTGGCAAGCCCAGGTTGTTCATCCCCGAGCCCAGCTGATGCTGATACTACGAATATCTGACTGAGTGCGAATGCAACTCGCTGCCGCAATTGATCTTCCGCGCCAATGCTATTGCGCCACCAAATATTGATGTACTCGTTCCAACGTTTGTTCGGCGATGAGTGATAGCCCGCCGATAAGTAGGTTGCAGGTGCAGCCATTTGCGCATCAATCCATGCTTCCGGCGTTTGACCTTCTAAACTATCAAGTAACTTGGTGTTCGCACCATACGTGGTTTGTTCCAGCAACCGAAACGCGTCCTGTTTTGTCAGGGGAGTGTTCGGTGCAGCGTTGTTTACCTCAGTGGCGGGCAGCGCTGGCGCTATTGCTGGTACACCGGGAGCGGTGTTCGGTGCGTTCAAATCCGTTCCGCCTCCACAGGCAGTTAACAGCAACGCGCTTGGCAACAATAGTGATTTTATGGTTTTTCTTATTATCATGAACTGCGATCTAGCCTCTCTCACGAGGCTATTAACGGCAGAATATGCAGTTCAATAAGCAGTAATTTTTAGGGTGTGATCCGTGTCCACGGATTTATATTAATAGACGGAAAGCTGTGAATTAGCGTTGATTATAGCGTTGATATGATCGATGGTAGTCTGCGCGTTGTTGTGATCAAGTGCGACAGGTTGGGCATTTTCTACCTCGGCTGCAATGAACAAACTTGGAAAGCCGCGTGCTCCGATTTTGCTAGCTAACATTAAATGATTATGCAGCTCATGATGCGTTTCGTCGCTGTTCAGCGATTCTTTGAACTGAGTCGCATCACACCCGATATCTATAGCCAGCGATATCAATACGTCGTCGTCCGAAGGATTTTGTGCATTGAGATAATACGCGTGTTGAATAGCGCTTATCATAGGCTCTTCAAACTGATCGTTCTGTGCTTTGGCGGCGATTACGGCGCGGCAAGACGGGTAGGTTGATCGTCTGGGCTTGGTAAGCTGCCAAAAGTCGTAATTGAACTGTGTGCCGGGGATGGTTGTTTCAATTCGTTGCCAGGTTTGTTGCAACATGTGTTGCATTGATACTGGCATAGGCTCGTTGCTATCGGGAGCCAGGCCACCTAGAACATACTGCGTTTTAACATTGTCAGGCAAATCGCTTTTAATAGATTGCCATACTTTTGAGAACCCCCAACACCAACTGCACATGGGGTCATGAACGTTGTATAGCGTGTGGGCTGGGTTCATTGGTTTAGCTGTCTTTTGTGTCGTCCGGATCCGGTTGCCCACCCAGTGGATCGTTTGCGCTCTTGTTATCAGGATTCAATTTTGCGCGCAATGGGTCGTGCATAACGTACGGTTGATTAGCGTCTCTGTTGTCCAGTGTTTGAGTCAAATCATCCTCATCAGCGTTGGCCTGACTTGCACGATTTTTGATGGCTTCCAATTGGTCGGCGTCCATTTTAACGGTAGCGTCGAGTTGATCGAAAGGTAGGTCTGCTGGATCGATGGCAACAGTTGCCTGCTCATCATTTGCACTGTCAATCAGGCTTTGACGCTCCCGTTCCCACGCCTCGCGCTTAGCGGCCAATGTGGCGATTTTCTCTTCCGTCAGACTGGCTTCGGTATTAAACGCAGCTGTTGCACCAATGGCGGTGGCGGAGCTAGCCTGTGACTGCAAAATTTTAAGTTCTTCGTCTTTCTGGGCAATAATGCGTTGTAAGCGTTCCTGTGTATCAGCTTGTTGACGATTAAGTTCGATTGCATCGGCTCGTGCTTTATGAACGCTGATTTCATTGTCACGCAGTGAGGCATCGAGGTTGTCAATCTTTGCCGACAATTGCTTGTTCTCAGTGCCCAGTTCCTGCAGTTGATCTTCCAATGTATCCACGTCGTGTTTGTGGGCCGCTTCCAGTTCGGCAGTTTTGGTTTCCCATTTATCATTGGTTTGCTCAACTTCCTTATTGGCCATAGCGCTGCGGATAGCCCAACCAACAAATAAGCTGAGGAACGCAGTAGCGGCAAGGCATGCGATTATTTCTGTAAGCAAGGTGTTCATCGTGACTGATCCAACTTGAAGTTAAATTCAATTCGACGATTGAGTCGTCGACCTTCCGGAGTGCTGTTGTCGGCTATCGGTACACCGTCTCCAAATCCATAAGCATTGATACGTTCCACATCGACTCCTTGGTCAATCAAGGTGTCTCGTACTGCATTTGAGCGTTCCTGACTTAATCTCAGATTTGCATCCGATTGTCCGGAGTTGTCAGTATGGCCGTCAATGCCAATTTTGATATTCGGATGACGAATCAAGATGGTGGCAATTTGAATAACGGTTTCGATGCTGTCTTCGGTTAATTTATTGCTGCCAGGATCAAACAGTATCTTGGTGCTTTCCAGTTCATTGTACTCGACTAAAAAGTCTTCCAAAGTTCCGGATGAAGGCGTTTTTGCTGCCATCGATTGTGTGTCTGACTCGGTAACGGCAGTTTCTTTGGCAACCGTAACCTCGGCCTTTGGCGCTGGTGCTGCTTCCTGTTCTGGTGTAACGCGCATGCGCTCCACGAGCGATAGCATGGACAGATTAGCCAAAGCCTGATTAATCACTTCATCATGAGCTGGTTCGCTTTTCGCGTCGCCGGATAATACAAGCTGTTGCTGGTTAATACGAACGCCCGCATTTTTTATCCCTTGCATGGCAGGCAGGAAGCCTGTTAACTCTTGTAACCATGGTGCAGGGCTTCGATCTTTGTGGGTTTGAATTTTATTGACCACAATTGGCGTTCCAAAAGCGCTCATCGCAGATTCGATGAGATCAAGTGCATCATCGTTCTCAGAGAGATCGCCCGTTATGGTCAGGCTGTTGCCATCCACCTGCAGGTTTAATGTGGGTGGTTGCATTTGCATTGTCACTGTTTCGGCTTGCTCGACCTGCTCCTGTTGCGAGCTGGTCTGCTCTTGCTCTTGTATGGCAAGCGCAGCTTTGATGCGTTCGTTGGCTTTGGCTTCAATATCCGCCGCATCAGCTTCAACAGAGGTTTTTGCACCAGCTGCAATGTCTGCAACAGCAACTTGAATATCGTTATTTGTTGCGTTAGCTATTTCGCTAGTTGTTGGGTTATCTGTTTCGTTGTCGGGTTGAGCAGCTGGTTCAATAGCATTTTCAGCAATAGCTGCACTTACCGATTCGCTCGTGTCTTGTGTAGCAACTTGTTGATCTGATGAATCGCTGCTAGCGTCAGGCTCTGTGGGCGTTTCGTCTGGCGTGTTTGCGGCAGAATCTTGTGCCTCGTTGCTGGTGTCTGTGGTGCTCGTTTCTTCAGCTTGTTTGGTTGCCGGGATAACAGCCTTGGCAACAATGTTGTTGTCGTTGTCAGCCGATACAGTTGCGGTTGGGGTTTCTGCAACAGCAACTTTTGGTGTGTTCGCGTCAGGTTTGTCCTGATCTGTGTCACGTTGTGCCAGTATCGTTAACCCGTCATTTACCGAACGCACGCCTGCTGCTGCACTGACGGTATCGACAATGCTGGCGCGTTCAGCTTCGCTGCTGACTTCGCCGCTAAGTGTTGCAATACGATCAGAAACCGAAACATTGATTGACTCATGGCCGTCGTTACTTAAGGCTGTTTGGGCATTGGTTTGAATGCGCTGCTCAATCGCCGGAATATGCTTCAACACGCACCAATAATAGATGGCAGCCATGCCAGCAAGCCAGACGATCATCCAGATCAGCACCGTGCCTTTCTGATTATTTTTCGGATGCCAATTTGGCATAAGTACGTGCGCCATGTTGTAACGGGTTGATTAATGGAGAAGTATACATTTTGTAGAGCCTGCGCAAGCGTGAAAAAATTGGCGTTTTTCACATTACCGGGACTGATCTGCTGCAAAGTTGCGAATAATTGATGTTGTGTGACTTGGTTCCCCGGAACAAATGTTCTGTATTATAGGTGTGGTGCGTAATCAAGCAGTCTTAACTATGTCTTTATCACGGTATTTTTGCAGTCTCCGCGTCGCGCTGGTCCTCATCGGGATATCGCTGGCCACGATGCCAGTGAAAAACGGTTATGCATTTAATGCGCTGGAAGAGTGCATGAAACTCACAACTCTGGACGACGAAATACACAATTGCCTGGATAACTATCTCGATCAGTTGGACAACAGTATCTTGTCCATCTCGGATGCCATTGCAAAAGATTTAAACGATGCGCCACTGGACAAATTCCAGCTCGCACAAACCGCGTTCTATGAATATCGCAAACAGAACTGTCTGTGGTACTTGGAATTTTCTTCGCCTAGAAATGAGGCAGAGAAGGTTGCCAAGAACTGCCTTGCAACCATGTCGGTGCAGAGATTATCCGAATTGCAATCTTTACGTTCAAGTAATACCAACCATCTGAATGTGCTACGCGGTTTCTACGTGTACGGTTCGTATCGAAACAGTTTTCAACCATGTGGTGCCAATGAACGCTATTGGGTTGAAGGTGACAACGAACTTGTTGGCCAACTGCAGCAAGACTATCTGCAAAAGGCCACCGCCGATTTACAAGTTTTGTATGTTGAGCTATCGGGGAGAGTTGTGCCAGGGCAAGAGTACGAAGGGCACAACGGCATCTTAAACATCACGGACTTAACTACCTTGCGTGTGCCAAGCGAAAACGATTGCCAATTGCCTGGTGTACGATCGTCTCAAAGCCTGGCAATAGCGCCAACAGCTCCGGTAGCAACCGCGGTTGCTACACCTGCCGAACCTGAGATTGCCCCCGTGGCCAACGATGATCCCGAGCAAGTTTTGCGCGCGTACTTCGGTGCGTGGTTAGCAGCTTGCACACAACGCCGCGAAAGCTTCATGTGTGAAGTGTCTGCGCAATTCGACGGCCCAGGGGTAGACAGCAATAATCCCCCAACAGTTGTGTTAACTCGGCGCTCTGGTAAACGTACCGTTGTTGAGCTGGACTTCCCAATCTTAGAGATTGATTCGCCAACTAAAATTATCTGGCGAGTCGATGGGCTTTTTATTGGCGATATTGTTAACTCCAGAATTCGTGTTGATGAAAATTCAACACGCCAGTTGGTTGCTGAGCGTCGCTTCATTCAAGACGATTTATTACCGTTGATGATTCGTGGATTCGAACTCAAGGTTGAAGTGCTGGAAGATATCGATGACACATCCGGTGACAGGTATACCGCCTCTTTAAAAGGGTTAACACGTGCCTTAGCGTTTGCTGATGATTTTGTGTCGAACGGCGGTACCGTACAATAAGTACAACAATACATGACGATAAAGCGCGCTATTGTTTTTGTTAACGGGTCATGTACTGCAGTTGAAATTGGGCTGGCCGACTTAAACAATAATGATTATTTTGTGTGCGTCGATGGTGGCGTTAGGCATTGTGTAGCAGCCGGTTTTCAGCCCAAGCTTGTTGTTGGGGATATGGACAGCATCAATGATGCTCATACTACCAAGCTAAAAGACAGCAATACCGAACACCTGACTTTTCGCAGTGACAAAGATGCCAGTGATCTTGAGCTAACGTTGCATCACTTGTCCACTTTGCCAATAGAAAGTGTGGTTGTGTTGGGTGCTTCTGGCGGTCGTACCGACCACGCCTTTTATAACTGGTTATTGATTGGATCGCACTATTGGCCATTTGCTATGCGTGTTATCGACTCCACTGTTGATGCCTACTGTGTTAATCAATCCAAACCGTTAAATATTTTTGTAACCGGCAATACCGTATTCAGTGTAGCGGCGGTAGGCTCAGCTGCAACGGGAGTGTGCGTACATGGAGCGCTATATCCCTTGGACAACGCGGTGTTGGCCGTCGGCAGTACGTTGGGCCTTAGTAATGAAACCAATGCGGATAAACTGCATGTTTCCGTTGAAGATGGAACCGCAATGGTGATGCTCGTGCATAATGCAGACGTGCCCAGCTGATACGCTCTTGGAAAAGTTCTACTATGAATGCCACCGATAACTTTATTGATGTTCGTAGCGATACGGTCACCCAGCCAACCGACGCCATGCGCCAAGCCATGATGAATGCGCCGGTAGGCGATGATGTGTATGGCGACGATCCCAGTGTTAATCAATTACAAGCTATGAGTGCGGAACTGCTTGGTATGGAAGCCGCGTTGTTCATGCCGACCGGCACGCAATCAAATTTAGTAGCATTACTAACGCACTGTCAGCGAGGCGATGAATACATTGTTGGTTCGCATGCGCATACTTATATGTATGAAGGCGGAGGTGCCGCAGCCTTGGGTGGCATTCAGCCGCAAACAGTAGACTTCGGGCATAACGGCGAAGTGCCACTGGACAAAGTAGCAGAAGTTATCAAGGCCGACGATATTCACTTCGCGCGCACCAAGTTGTTGTGTTTGGAAAACACACAGCATGGTCGTGTTCAGGGCCTGGAGTACATGCAGTCGGCGAAACAATTTACGCAAAAACATAATTTGCAGCTGCATTTGGATGGTGCGCGTATGGCCAACGCGGCAGTGGGTCTAGACGTGTCGTTAGATAGAATTGCTACCCATTTCGATACCGTGTCTTTGTGTTTATCTAAAGGATTGGGTGCACCCATTGGTTCATTGTTGTTTGGCGACAAAGCGTTCATCACAGAGGCAAAGCGTTGGCGTAAGGTCACTGGTGGTGGTATGCGCCAAGTTGGCCATTTAGCGGCAGCCGCCATGCTTGCGTTAACCGAAGGTTTCGCGCGATTGCATGAAGATCATGAAAACGCACAACGGCTTGCCGACGATTTAGTAGGAGTTGATGGACTGCATGTGCGATCAGGTTGGATTCAAACCAATATGGTTTGGCTGGACTATGAAGGCGACCATGGATACAGTTTGCCTGCGTTTGCTAAAGAGCATGGAGTGTTGATGTCGCAGGGCCGTAATGCCAGTCGTATTGTTTTGCATCGAAATGTGAGTGCAGAAGGTGCCTTACGGGTTTCAAGTGTGATAAAACAGTATTTTGAATCTTTACCGCGAGCATAAGAATTTCTCAGAGATAAACATATGCCTGAATTACGTCCTTTTCATTTGGCTTTTCCCGTTGATGATCTTGAAGCTGCGCGCGCTTTCTACGGTGGCGTATTGCAATGCGAGCAAGGCCGCGAAGACACCGGCTGGATTGACTACAGCTTATTTGGCCATCAAATTGTTGCGCATTTAGATCCCTCTCACCATCGTCCCGTAGCTGTTGAAAATGCGGTTGATGGCGACAGTGTACCGGTGCCACACTTTGGTATTGTATTAACCTTCGAGCAATTTGATACCTTGCGCTCCCGACTTGAAGCTAACGAATCAACCCGCTGGGTTATCAAACCCAGAGTTCGGTTTGAAGGACAACCTGGTGAGCAACGCACCATGTTCTTTTTGGACCCAGCCGGTAATGCATTGGAGTTTAAAGCGTTCGAAGATCTCGATCAGCTGTTTGCAACCTAGATCGGCACCTCAGTTGTAGTGGTAACAAGAGCCAGAGCTGTATAACAAAACGATTAGAAGAATCGCTAGGGAAATTGGTTTGCTCAGCCCATAGTGCATGACCAACTACCTAGCGTATCTTATGAAATCTAAACAGGTATCTGTGCTAATCGCTGCATGCTCCAGCGCCGCAGGCTATTTTCCTGAATGAGTGCTCAACTCATTTAGCGTTGAAGCACACGGAACTTCCCGCATCTAACTAAGATGTGGCATGGTGTGATCTGTTTTTCGAGCGATAATACCGTGATCGATCCTCAAATTCGTCCAATCCATACAATATGCGATCTGATAATCGCGATAGCTCTACCTCGAGAAAGAAAGTGATTTCGTTGTTGGTTTTCATTGCTATACACTCCATTATTGCAGTACTGGGTTGACTACTGTGGGGTTAAATACGTGGATGCAAACACTTACACAGAGTGGTAAGTGACGATCGTGCAGTTGCGGTTCGAACGACTCCTCGAATTCCCAGCCCATCGGGCCAGATGGTATCGCTGGTGCTCCGCACAGTGAATTGATAATTGGTTGTTTCATAATAATCTTCCGCCATTTGTGTTCTAGTAAACTTGCACGCGGTACGGTAGTACTGCATTATTATCTACAGCTTAATGAGGCAACAATAACAATTGGACAAACGAGTTTTTGTCTTTGCTCGAGTCCCTCGATCACTGTGTTGAATTGATAACGACCAGTAAACGAAACACATAAATTTGTGCCACGGAAAAATAAGTATGTTTACAAGCCGATACAATTGAGCTAGTTTTTTCGGGAGTCAGATCGCAAGTGTTTGCATGATGCACACAAATTGAAACATTCTGCTCGGTTAATTTCGTTGAATCTTGTTTTTAATACCGTATCGATACTGAGTCTTGCACGGTGTCGCGATTGTTCAATACACTGACTGCTCGTTGTGAAAAAATCGGTGCTCTATTCATATTTTTAGGACTGCTTGTGATATTCCGATATACCATTCTGTATGTAGACAACGTGAAAGAGTCCATGGATTTCTATGTTCGAGCTTTCGGGTTCGAACAACTGTTCATTCATGAAGGTCAAGACTATGGCGAGCTTTCGACAGGTGAAACCAAGCTTGCGTTTTCATCCACCGAGCTAATGCGGCAACTGGATAAAAATCCACGCGCGCCATCACCCGATAATCCCACCTTCGAACTGGCATTTGAGTCAGATAATGTGGCGGCTGATTTGGCTCGCGCTATCGACGCCGGAGCCACGCTTGTGCAAGACGCGCGAGAAGAACCATGGGGACAGACTACGTCTTATGTATCCGATCCGAATGGCTATCTAATAGAAATTTGTTCGGTCGTCCAATTGCCCAATCCGAGTTGACAGACCTCATGCAGCAACGTGGAGTCTTGACGCAGTTGTGCCGGAGATAGCCCAAACCAGCGCTTAAAATCCTGGGTCATGTGCGATTGATCGCTGTATCCGTGTGTGAACGCAATATCAACGAGCGAAGCCTTGTCTGCTAATGCGTTGGCTGCAAGCCGAGCCCTACTTAGCAAGCGCCAATATGGTTGTTTTTATAGATGGGTAAGAAAACGCGTCCTCGACTAGCAGTGTGTCTTGGCACCCATCTGGAAATACAATGGACTTGGTGTTTAAGACGACTTCATGTTCCCATTGTGTAAAAAGCATATTTTGATGGATATCTATTGCTTTACCCGAACATCGCGAGGATGCCGCCAAACACTTCCAGAATATACTTCCAAACGATTGGAAATATAAACGTAATAACGCTGACGGCTAAAGCTGCGAAGCCGGTATAGACGATAGGTACGTTGTTGTCGATAAACAAACCCACAATCAACCAAACAACAGAGAAAAACAAGAAAGCGCTGAGCAGCGCTGTGGTAGCAATTTGGAAGCGTTCTTTTATTGAAATGCTAGATGATTGCATGGTTATAGGTTATGGATAACTCAAGCTTCGCGCTTGAGTACTAATAATCCACAGTTAAGCGTTGCGTATTTCGATGACGGTTGGGCGGAATTGGCACCGCTTAGATTGTCATCGAATTGTTCCAGATTGGCTCCCAGCAGTTTATTCAATTTAGCCAGCTGCATGCCTGGTAAGTCGAATGTCATTATCAGTAACCCACCCGGTTTGATTTGTGCCACCAGATTTCTGATAATTTTTAAATGATCAGCATCAACTTCTTCAACCGTTGATACGTTTAGTACTACATCAAAGTGATCGACGTATTCGGGCGGTGGGTTGCTTGTGATATCCCATAGTTCGGTGTTGGGTACATCGGAGTGATTGATATCGCTATTCACAACGGTTGTGTATCGCGATTCCAGCACATTCTTAAAATCGATATGACAAGTCTCAAAACCCCAAGATGAGTTATGCACTGAGATATCACTGCCAGTGGAATACTGTTCGATTTTATCGAGCACCAACGGGTATTCATAAATTCTGGACCACTCGCCGTAGCTTAATTCATGGCGATCAGAAGCCCGAATTTTTCTGTACTCGATAACACGCATGGTAAAGGGCGAGAAATCAGCATTGCTGATGTAGCGGCTCGGCTTCAAGTACCGGGATAGGACTTTTTTAAGTTTCATCGTTTAGCTGCGTCTTTGAGCTGCATTATTACGAAAATGTTCAATGCCAAGCTGATGGTTGTGTATTTTAACGTGTTTTAGGCATGGAATTCAGTAAACTACCAGCTACGTACACATCAAGTGTTTAATAAATCAGTCGGACTGAGAGCTTGCGTTGAGTGCATGAAATTGGCAAAAGCGCCATTCTCACTGGCAAAACTATCAAAGTATTCTATTGAGCCCTGTCGAAGATTAAACACGCCAACGATGTTGGCGGTATCAGTATGCCGTGTTGTGTGCCATTGGTGCTTTTGTCACTGCACCCTAGTATCAGCAACATCGCAGTAGCAATTAAACCGTAGAGCTTAACCATTTAAACGATAACTTCATTTTTTTAGCCATCGTCTTCAACCAAACCACTACAAGCCGAGGTTCGGTGCTCGACTACGTTGATTTCCTTATTGGTAACCGAATCACTCTCAATCACAATAAAACTGAATGGATGGGCGATTGCGTCGGCATAAGCGCATAAACTCAAAATAGGGTCGTCATAGTCAGAAAAACTCGTGTTTACTTCAATCAAAATATGATCATCATTGATCGACGCGCTGCGCACGGTCATTGATTCGCCAAGATGTGGCCGAAAACCCATACGCAGGTATAGCACTACCGAGCGTTCAAAGTCGATGATAGGCGGTGTGCCGAGCGTGTTGCCGTTACCCAGTGGTATATTCCACAGGCCGTTGAGTTCAGTCTGTTGTTGTATAAGTTGTATTGCCGGTTGGTTTATGGCGTCGTTAAAGTTATTCATTAATGGGTATCCACCTTTGGTGAGGGTCCTCACATCTAACCGAGTTTCATTTTCAGCCAGTGCTCTGCCTGTGAGCACCAAAGCAAATTCGCCTTTAGCCAAATACAATCGATTGTCTTCGAATACCGTATTTGCAGGACCCTGCAGTGCGCTCCCCAGCAATTGGATTTGTCTGTCTACAGCGTTCAGATTTATTCCCGTATTAGATTCTAATGCGCAATTGTTACTGCTAAGCCAAACATTATTAAAATCAATACGGTTCTCCAGCTCTTCATACTCGCCACTGATTGTATGGCAAGGTGATGTGCCCAGGAGCTGCCCGTCTTCGGTGAATCGAATGCTCAATGGATTATCGGTTAGAGCCGGTATTAAGGAATTTGCGCCAGTTCGATAGGCAGAGAGAATCCAGTCGCTTGAGCTTAATTGCAGTGTGCTTGAGTCCGCTGGCATTGCGTCTGCCAGCTGAAATGTCAGCCATTCTGAATTTTCCCCATAAACCACTAACTGCGACTCTGGCTGATCCGACAACAAGCTGCTACCTTGCGAAAATACCGGTAGTGAGATCGTCGCAGCATCTACGGAGTAAGGGGCAGTGCTCGAGGTACAACCGAAAGTGTCTTCTAACAACACTCTTTCAACTTGCGTTAATTCAAGTCGATTCCTTCCTGAATTAGCGTCTGCGTTATACGTATAGTCAAATCGGTATTCTTCACAGCTTGCGTAGAAGTTGCCGCGGCCTGTTGATGCGAACGGCTGCTGATCATCGCCTTCGGTTAGATACAACACGGGTGTCTCGTCGCCGGGCAATCGACGTACGCGATTTGAGCTTGTGGATGAATACGACGTTAGTATGAATGCGACCATCCCGGATTTGTCCGGTATGAGTTGGTTACCCTGTTGGTCGAAAATGGGAGTGGTTTCGTCGGGTGGGTTCGATTGTTCTTGATTGGGTGTGCAGCCGGTCAAACACAATAGGGCTGCCGCGACACAAGAGCTCTTGAAGATGGGCATTTCATTCTCAAAACTGGGAATATAATCCCAATTATACAGGGGTGTGGCTTAACGACCAGTTACAAGTACACCACCTACCCAAAAAGCGCTCTTGATATTGGAGGGTTTGGCCGATACCATTGTATATACATTTAATATATATAAAATCATGCCGAAAATAGCTAAATTATTCCAGAACGGTGGCTCTCAAGCGGTTAGGCTTCCGGCCGAGTATCGTATTGATGGCGATGAAGTTCAAATAGAAAAAGTTGGTAATACGCTCGTATTGCGGCCCATCAAACGCAGTTGGGATGAGTTTTTCGCAAATCCAGAAACCGCACCCGATGATTTTCTCCAGGATAGAGAGGACGAACAAGCGCAAGATCGTGAGCTGTTTTGATGATGTACATGCTCGACACAGACACATGCAGCTATGTTCTAAAAACCAAATCCGCCAAGCTTCAGAGAAAGTTTGAATCAGAGACTGGAAATATCGCACTCTCTGAGATTGTCTTGGCCGAATTACGTTTCGGGGCGGATAATCATCAACACAAAAAACATGAAATTCATACTCTTATTGATGAGTTCGCTGCTCGATTGGCTATTCTGCCGTGGTCCGCGTCATCGACTTACGGCGAGATTCGCGCCTACCTACAGAAAAAAGGCACGCCGATTGGCAATCTAGACACATTGATTGCTGCACATGCAGTTCACAATGATTTTATTCTAGTTACGAACAACAAAAAACACTTTGCCAGAGTGCCAAAATTGAAAACTCAAAACTGGTTGTGATTTGTTAAGTCTAGAGACGCCAAATTCTGACAAACATTTTATTGACTAGCACCCTTCCTTTAATTCGACTGCGAGCATCATTTATCAGGTGGATAATTTCCCATCCACCAAATTAAACCGGATAGCGCCTAGTTTGTCGGCATCGTCTGAGTTATGCGTCACCAACAACACACAAAGGTTGTGCGTACTGATCACTTGCTGTGTTAACTGCAACATCTCGTGTCGAGTGTGTTCATCCAACGCGCCATAGGGTTCATCCAATAACATAATGGGTTGCCGGCGTAATAAGCAACGCGCCAATGCTGCTCGTTGTTGTTCACCGCCTGACAAAGTCGATGCCAAGTTAGTTTTGTGTCCGCCAAGTCCAACTTCATCCAACGCAGCGTGAATTCGTTGCTTATCAGCGGAGGAAAGTTTTAGATTTGGGTTAACGCCCAAGCCAACATTCTGTTCAACTGTTAAGTGGTTGAATAGATTATGTTGCTGGAATAAGGTGGTTACAGGTCTTTCATTCGGTTTTAAATTCAATAAGGATTGCCCGTTCCATTGAATGCTGCCGGAATCAGGTTTTAAGAAGCCTGCAATTAAATTGAGTAGCGTGCTTTTGCCCGAGCCGCTTTTGCCTAAAATGGCCGTTACCTGATTGCTATTTGCGTCCAGGTTGAAACAGTAATCGTTAGGTCCAAGCTGCAAGCGCACATTCTCAAGCTTCAGCATGTTTATGCCCACCAATCAATTTTTGAAAAAATACAAACAAGGCTAAGCAAACAATGAGCAGAATGGCTGCTGTTACGGCTGCTTCATACAATCGATAGCTACCCATGCGCTGAAACAGTAGTAGAGGCAACGTCATTGCGCGTTCAGATCCAAACAACGCAATCGCGCTTAAATCCCCGGCCGCCAACGTGGCGGATATGGCCAAGGCAAACCCAATGGGTTTTCGAATGAGTGGCCAATCGAGTAATCGCCATCGACTCCAACCTGTTATCCCTAAAGACTGGATCAGTTTATCGTTATGTTCAGCCGCCTGTATTAATGGGCCATCCAGTATACGCAGTACAAAGGGCAATGCCATCAAGCTGTTTATTATGGTGGCTAAGATCAATGCCAGCGAAAAAACATCGGCGTATGCGCGTAACAGTAAGAACAAGCCTGTGCCCAGTACCACGGGTGGCATCACTAATATGATGTTGCCCAGTAGCTGAATACTGTTACCAATGCGAGTCTTGCCGCGACGAATCCGCAGGTGACGAGTGCTGAGTAAAATGCCTATGCCCATACCCAGTGCTAACAGTGCGGCACAGCATGCAATTAACACGGTGTTCAGGCTGGCTCGCATTGTGTTGTCATGCAGTAAGGTTTTTATCGTGCTTGGATTGATGGCCGAAATGAGTAGTCCCAGTAGCGGCAAAATAACAAACATGGTCGCACACGCGATGACCACAAAATTAATCCAGCGATGATTATCGGGTGCTCGGTACGTGTCGCTGGGTGGACGGTAGCTGAATCCAGTGGGGGTGCTTTGCTTGATCATGGCGCCCAAGATCAGGATTGCTGAGCACAGTATTAATTGCACCAGTGCTAGCGATACAGCCGCATTAATATCAAAATCGTATCGTAGCGCCTGGTAAATGGCGACTTCCACTGTGGTTGCTCGCGGACCGCCGCCAAGCGTCATTACAATAGTGAAGCTCGTAAAACACAAGGTAAATATCAACATAAAAATACCCACAATCTGCTGGCGCATAGCGGGCCACTCAAGGTATTTAAATTGCGCAAGACCCTTCATGCGCAATTGAGTGGCTAAGCGCCACTGCTCACGCGGAATATTGTCCAATGATTGCAGTAACACACGTGATGCCAATGGCATATTAAAAAACACATGGGCCAATAGAATGCCTGCTAAGCCGTAAATGGAAAACGGCTTAATACCCGCGAGCCCAATGAGATCGTTTATCCATCCAGTTCGGCCAAACACGGCAACAATGCCGAATATGGCAACAATGGTTGGAATGACCAACGATAGGCTGTACAGGTTAACAACTAATCCGCGCCCAACGAATTGCTGCTCTTTGGATAGCGCTCGTGCAACCGGGATGGCAAGACCCACAGACAACACAGCGGATAAAAAAGCTTGATAAAAACTAAACTTAATAACGCGCACAAAATACGCGTTGTCTAAAATGCTGTGGATAGATACATCGCTAGCGGAACGCAGCAGTGCCAGTAATGGTAGCAGCGTCATTAGTAGCACAATGGCTATGGCGATAGAGCCTGGCAACCACCATTGTTGCCACCACTGTCGAAGAGGATCTGAGTGTAGCTTTGTCACGCAGAACAAGCTATTTGGATTTGTGTAAGAGCAACACCATCGCCTAACTATAAGGCATTAAGCGATGGTGTTGTAGCAGACTGACTAGTTGGACGACTCAAGCCACTCTTCAATCCAAGCATTACGATTATCACGCACGTCTGCAGGGTCCATGAGCAATGACTTTGCCGGGGTAATCAGTTTGGAAAACTCCGCGGGCATTGCATCGCCGATATCCGTAACCGGGTACATAACGTTGGTCAACGGCAACGCCGATTGTGCTTCTTTGCTCAGCATAAACTGTAAAAACTGCTGGCCGAGTTCTTTATTCGGTGAGTTCTTCAGCAAAGCCGCGACTTCAATTTGCAAGTAGTGGCCTTCATCGAAAGCAGCTGCTTGATATTGATCCGTTTTATCAATGGCCATGTGATACCCGGGCGAGGTTTCATAGCTGAGTACCATTGGCGCTTCTTCATTGAGGAACAACGAGAAGTAAGCTTCGCTCCAGCCTTTGGTCACCGTTAAAATTTTAGGTTGTAGCTGTTTCCATTTTGCCGCTGCGTCATCGCCATAAACAGACTTCATCCACAACAAAAAACCAAGACCGGTTGTGCTGGTGCGAGGGTCCTGAATAATAATTTTTACATCATCAGGTGCGTTGATTAGTGCATCTAAGCTGCTTGGTGGTTCGCTCATCAGTTTAGTGTTATACACAAAGGCGAAATGGCCATAGTCGTAAGGCACAAATGTGGATGATGACCAGTCAACAGGTAGCTTAACCGCCGACAGATCAGCGCCAGACTCGGCTAACAATCCAGTATCTTCAGCTGTTGCCATTTGGTCGTACCCCAACCCCAGCACAACATCGGCTTTGCTGCCTGCGCCTTCGAATTGCACTCGATTCAGTATGGCTGCAGAATTATCGATAGCAACAAAGTTAAGCGTGCAATCGCATTCTTTTTCAAATGCGGTTTTAATGATTGGGCCAGGACCCCACTCGGAGGTAAAAGAGTCGTAGGTATAAACGGTTAACTCTTTTGCACTGGCTTGCAATGGCGTAAACACCATGGCGGCCGATGCCAGTAAAAGCGTATTAAAAATAGTGCGATTGAACACGGTTCATCTCCAGCAGAATGAGTAATAAAGCCTATTGATGACCGAACGGAGGTGTTTGTACTCAATCCCTACGCCGGTATTAACCGGATCAGGTTCGACGGGTTGTTTTAACTCTCAGCCTTACGGCACCCCGTTGAGTCATCGATTTGTAGCAGCTTGCGCTGCGCATGCAGTAATAGTGCAGTTAATTGGTGTTTGATGCAAGCCCATAACACGCCACATGAATGAAAAACTGCTGTTCCAGCTGCGTGTTTCCCACATTTTCAATGCGTTAAGCAATGTTACGTTGTTGATTCACGTGTTGGCGCCAGATCACGAAAGCGCTGCTACTAATAATAATGAACCCTCCGACTATGGTTTGCATTGTAGGTATGGATTGCCAAATCAGTATGTCGAATAGCACCGCCCATACAATTGCAGTGTAATCCAGCGGCGCGATCAATGATGCGTTAGCCATGGAATAAGACAAAGTCATACAGTACTGTCCGACCACTGCCAAAGCCGAAAAGCCAATGATGTTAAGCCAGTCTTGCATATCCATGCTTTGCCATACTTGGGGTAACCAAATGGCCGCAACCGCACCGACACCCAGGTTATAGAACAGCACCAGCGATTCTGAACTTTCCGTTTTACTCAGGATTTTTCCGCTAACAAAAATTGCAGCGTATGCTGCGCTGGATATCAGCGCCAAAACATAGCCAAGTAGCTCTCCGTCGCCGCTGGGATCAATGGCAATGAAAACCCCGATATAACCAATAATAACGGCACCCCATCGATACGGGCCTACTTTTTCCTTTAGTAGGATCGAGGACATAATCGTGATAAAGAATATGCCACTAAAAAACACCACGTTAGTATTGGTGAGTGGTAAGTACTTTAGTGATAAAAAGAACCCGAACGGTGCGATAAAACCGAAAGTGCCGCGTAATATTTGCGCTTTAATTTGTGTGGGTTTCAGTCGGTGCAATTTGCCTGACGCACCAAAAGTGACGAGTAAAAAAACAGTGATGATTAAACCGCGTACGAATAACAGTTGTATGACATGCAGGCTGTCTTCAAGAATCCATTTGGCTAATGCATCCATGGCGGATAGCAACGCAATGCCCACAAGCGACAACACAATAGCCACATTGGATGGAGATTGCTGTATAGATGCTACAAGGCGTTGCCTTTGTAAGTACCAATAACGAATCACGATGGCTTTTTGTAATTACGCCGAGTGCCATCAGGTAATATTCTGAAGCGTTTATAGTTCCACATGTACTGTTCGGTTAAGCCACGCACGCAGTTTTCTACACCTTTATTTAATGCTGTTGCGGCTACCAGTTTGTCTGTGTGACTTACGTCGGGGTCGCTTTGGATGTATTTGACATGCCATCCCGCGCCTTTGGGTAATCTCTCTGCATAGCTAAATAACACGTGTGCATCAGTACGATTAGCAAACCGTGCAAGCAGTGTCATGGTGTTCGCCGGTACATTAAAAAACGGTGCAAAGCAGCCGTTTTGTAAATCGGGTTCCTGGTCGGGCAATATGCCCACCGTTTCGCCGTCTTTTAATCTGCGCAAAATAGACTTAATACCTTGTGGGTCCAGTTTGGTCGGTAGTGCACCCAAGTTTGTACGACCATTCACGGTTAAGGTTTCCATTGCAGGCAACTTGGGTGGCTGATACAGACAGGCTACCGGTTTATTGGCAACTAACGGTAAGCAACAAGCTTCCCATGCGCCCAAATGTGGTGCTGCGATAATCACACCGCGATCGGATTGTTGGGCTTCGCGCAGTAGGTGTTCGCCTTCGGTTATTGATATTAAGCGACTGACTTTCTCCGGCGCTTGTGTCCAGAGCCAGAACGATTCACTGAGTGCCTTGCCGGTTTCCAATAGGCTTACCCGCGCTATACGCGTGCGCTGTTTGTCATCCATATCGGGGAAACACAGTTGCAAGTTGATTTCGCTGGTAGTGCGCAACTTGGAGTGGGAAATCCATGCAATCCAACCAAAAGATGCCCCCACAGCATGATTTGCGCGTAATGGCATACGCGCAAGCACCCAAGCCACACTTCGAATGATCGCGCTTTGCATGAGTATGAATATTAGCAGTAACTCGGTGGTCGGCGATGAGTTGCTGTCTCCACTTGCTGTATCATCGACAACCCATCCCCATTCAACTGGGACAGTCGAGGAGCAACAATTGATAGCGCTTGTGCAACGTGTGACTCAAGCATCGGTCACCATTGATGGCAGTGTAGTAGGTGAAATCTCTGCCGGTATGTGTGTGCTGTTGGGCGTCAAGCAAGCCGATAACGCACAAACAATGCAAAAGCTTGTCGACAAACTATTGGGTTACCGGATTTTTAGCGATGCCGATGGCCGTATGAATCTGGATATCCGGCAATCGGGCGGCGAAATCCTGTTAGTGCCTCAGTTCACACTGGCTGCCGATACCTCACAAGGTCGACGGCCCGGCTTTTCAACAGCGGCAAAACCCGATCTTGCCAATGCGCTGTTTGATGCGTTTTGTCAGCAGATCCAGCAGCAGCATCAAAAACCGCAAACCGGCCAGTTTGGCGCCGATATGCAAGTGGCGCTGATTAACGATGGTCCGGTCACTTTTTGGCTTGAAACCTAGGTAAACGTCATTAAAAACCCGTCAATGGCGCATAACGGCCTGGAAACTGCTCTTTTTTACCTATCTAGCGCTACAGGCGGAGGAGTTGTGACCCTCATGGCTGTCCTGCTACGGCGCTAGCGTGTATCCTTGCCGTGTTTAATTGAGGTTAGAAAACGAGGAGCTTTGGGGTGTCAGACCGAAAGGCCAGTGTGTCGCGTAATACCAATGAGACCAAAATTGCTGTCGAGCTGAATATCGACGGGCATGGTCACGCGAACTTGGCATCGGGTGTTCCATTCCTTGATCACATGCTTGATCAGATTGC
This sequence comes from uncultured Granulosicoccaceae bacterium, assembly GCA_964390335.1. GTDB lineage: Bacteria > Pseudomonadota > Gammaproteobacteria > Granulosicoccales > Granulosicoccaceae > Granulosicoccus. The sequence continues at coordinate 176,690 of CAYMHU010000004.1, forward strand.
CCGTCATGGCTTGGTCGATTTAAGCATTGAATGTGATGGCGATAATCACATTGATGATCACCACAGTGTCGAAGACATCGGCATAGCGTTAGGTATGGCGTTCGACGAAGCGCTGGCTGACCGTAAAGGTATTTTAAGATACGGTCATGCGTATGTGCCGCTAGATGAAGCCTTGTCGCGAGTCGTTATTGATTTCTCTGGACGCCCTGGCTTGCATTTCAATGCAGAGTTTGTGCGACCTAAGGTAGGTACATTCGATGTGGAACTCACCTCTGAATTTTTTATGGGTTTTGCCAATCACGCAAAAGCAACCATTCATATGGATGTGATTCGTGGCACCAATGAGCACCATAAAATTGAAACCTTGTTCAAAGCGTTTGGTCGAGCATTGCGTATGGCTTGCTCGGTCGATGAGCGCGCTGCGAATGCGATGCCTTCAACCAAAGGCGTTTTGTAAAGCCTCCAACAAGAACGGATACGTATGCAACGAATTGCCGTCATCGACTACGGTATGGGCAACCTTCGCTCTGTGGCTAAGGCTATTGAAAGTGTTGCGCCCGAACATGAAGTTTGTGTTACCAGTGATGTCGAAATTATTGAAAGCGCCGATCGCATTGTGTGTCCCGGACAAGGTGCTGCAGCGGATTGTATGTCGGCGTTAGACAACGCAAAGCTTATCGATCCCATAAAAAACATCGTCGGTACCCGTCCGTTTATGGGTATTTGTATGGGCTTGCAAGTGTTGTTAACAACCAGTGAAGAGAACGATGGCGTGCCATGCATTGATGTGATTCCCGGTAACGTTAAACGATTCAGTCATCCCCTAATTGATGACAACGGCGAACGTTTGAAAGTACCGCATATGGGTTGGAGTCCAGTAAAACAAGTAAAAAAGCACAGTATGTGGGATGGCATTAAAGACAACAGTCGTTTCTATTTTGCACACAGCTATTACTGTGCGCCCGAGAATAGCGCAAGCGTTGTGGGTCAATGTCACTACGGTCATGAGTTTGCGGTTGCCGTTGCTCAGCCGAATGTGTTTGCGTGTCAGTTTCATCCCGAGAAAAGCGCGGCCGACGGGTTACAATTGCTGCGCAACTTTGTTAACTGGGACGGTACCAGCGCATGATCATTATTCCCGCCATTGATATGAAAAACGGTCAATGCGTTCGACTTCGTCAGGGTCGTATGGACGATGACACGGTATTTTCAGACGATCCCGTTGCGGTTGCGTCTGACTGGGTTGCACAAGGTGCCCGCCGATTACACTTGGTGGATTTAGACGGAGCGTTTGCTGGAGAGCCGCGCAACGCTGCTGTTGTTCAAGCTATTTGTAAAGCTCATCCTGATTTGCCCGTACAAATTGGTGGCGGTATAAGGAGTGTTGAACACGCGCAAAGTTACGTTGATGCTGGCATCAGCTATCTTATTATTGGTACCTTGGCGGTTAAGCAACCGGAATTTGTAGATGAATTATGCGAACGTTTTCCGGGTAAAGTGATTGTTGGGCTTGATGCAAAAGATGGCTTTGTGGCAACAGAAGGTTGGGCTGAAGCCTCCAGCACCACTGCGGTATCGTTAGGTAAGCGTTTTGAAGATGTGGGTGTGTCCGCCATTGTATATACCGACATCAGTCGCGATGGCATGATGCAAGGCGTTAACGTGGAAGCAACATCCAGTTTAGCCAATGCCGTTACAATTCCGGTGATTGCATCCGGTGGTGTAACTAACCTTGATGATGTCACTGCGTTATGCAAAGTGGATGGTACGTCTATATATGGCGCAATCGTGGGCCGAGCTTTGTATGAGCACTCGATCGATTTAAGCGAAGCGCAAACGGTAGCCGATAAATTAGTTGGTATCAGTTAGATGGGTTTGGCAAAACGCATTATCCCGTGTTTGGATGTAGACGCTGGTCGGGTTGTTAAAGGCGTTAAGTTTCTTGATATCCGAGATGCAGGCGATCCAGTTAGCGTTGCGCGCGGTTATAACGAAGCAGGCGCTGATGAAATTACGTTCCTCGATATCACAGCAAGCTCTGATAATCGCGACACCATGTACAACGTGGTGGAGCAAGTGGCATCCGAAGTTTTTATTCCGTTAACGGTTGGTGGTGGTATTCGTGCAGTCAGCGATGTTCGCCGATTGCTCAATGCAGGTGCTGATAAGGTCAGCATCAATACCGCCGCTGTACACAACCCCGAATTGGTTAAAGAAGCCAGTGATAAAGTGGGTTCGCAATGTATTGTTGTGGCCATCGACTCTAAAAGCGTGCATGCCGAAGGTGAAGAACCACGCTGGGAAATCTTCACCCACGGTGGTCGTAAACCCACAGGCATCGATACCATCGAATGGGCACAGAAAATGGTCGAGCTGGGCGCCGGCGAAATTCTGCTAACCAGCATGGACCGCGACGGCACTAAAATCGGGTTCGATCTTGGCGTAACCAAAGCGGTGTCCGATGCCGTTGAAATTCCAGTGATTGCATCGGGTGGGGTTGGAAACCTGCAACACCTGTGTGATGGCGTGGTGAAAGGTGGGGCGGATGCCGTATTAGCCGCCAGTATTTTTCACTTTGGTGAATTTTCTGTTGGTGAAGCCAAAGCCTTTATGCAAGCGCAAGGAATTGAAGTCCGGCTTTAGCGCAGTATCTTCATTATCTGCTCGTATCATAAAAGTGCCACTTGATTGGCATTTATAGCGCATTTCTAACCTTAATTAGCTCGTTCTAACGCTTAGGCACAATAGCGCTGCGTGGTAGAATGGGGACCAGACAACAACCGCTAAGTGATTGAATTTAGATGATCGAAGCAGTCGCGTTTAACGATGCTGGATTAGTGCCTGTCATAGCTCAGGACGCCGCCTCATCGCAAGTGCTGATGGTGGCGTGGATGAACAAAGCAGCGCTGCGCGAAACGATCGAAACTGGACGCGCCGTGTATTTCTCGCGTTCACGTCAGAAGCTGTGGCGTAAGGGTGAAGAGTCCGGTCATGTGCAATCGGTTAAAGAGCTGCGGCTCGATTGTGACGGTGATGTCATATTAATGCAGGTTGAGCAGATAGGCGGAATAGCGTGTCACACCGGTCGAGAACATTGCTTTTATCGTAAGCTCGACGCAGAATCAGGTGAGCAACAATGGGTGTCCACCGAACCTGTGATTAAGCCCGCCAGCGAGATTTACAAGGATAAATCGTCCTAAAAGGCCGATTTTCCCGTAACGAAGTGTGAACAGTCAGCGCTTGTTGGTCTCGCAAGGTAATAAATGCTTGAGATCACAACAATTTGTCGCCACCTTAATGCAGCTGATTGAGTTTTTTCAGGAGCGCTCTTGAGTCCGCTTCTCTGTACGCATTATTTGAACAAAAGGCAGAAATGAGTCCGTACAATGAGCACTGAAGCAGTACTGAGCAGGTTGGCAGAAACGTTTGAACAACGAAAATCTGCCGATTCCGAAAGTTCCTATGTGGCTAGTCTGTTCGCCGCTGGTGACGATGCCATCTTGAAAAAGGTGGGTGAAGAGTCAATCGAATTTGTGCTGGCGGCTAAGGGTAACGATAAAAACCATTTAGTGGCCGAAGCAGCTGATGTGTGGTTTCACATGTTGGTATTAATGAGTCATAAGGGCCTCGGGCCAGATGATATATTGCAAGAACTGAAACGTCGCGAAGGCACCTCTGGAATTACAGAGAAAGCCAATCGTGCAGAAGTGTAGATTTAGGAGAAAATATTATGATGCCAAGCGTACCGCAGTTACTGATTGTGCTGGCTATAGTTGTGCTGATTTTTGGTGCAAAGCGATTGAAAAACCTCGGCAGCGATCTTGGTGGAGCAGTAAAGGGATTCAAAACTGCAGTTAAAGAAGAAGACGATGCTCAAGAAGCTCTAGAGCAAGCCAAAGATGCTGCTGAAGATGTTGTCAGCACCCAAGACAAAACCAAAGTTTAGTTAACGCACATTCGCATTGCTTAGTGTTGCTAGTGCGAATGCTACGTTGTTAGTAAGGGCACGCAATTTCGATGTTTGATATTGGTTTTATGGAAATTCTCATGATCGGCGTTGTATCGCTGGTTGTGATTGGCCCTGAGCGGTTGCCCGAGGTTGCCGCAAAAGTGGGTACAACCGTCGCCAAAGCGCGCCGTTTTGTGCAAGGCGTGCGTTCTGATATCACACGCGAACTCGAAGCCGGTGATCTTAAAAAAATGATTGGCGACCAAAAAGAGCAAATCAATGAGCTGCGCAAAGTGGTCGCAGCGGCCACGACCGATATCGAAAAATCCACCAGTAACGCGCTTAAAGACGCTGAGTCTTCATTTAAGGAAATGCAGGCTGATATCAAGAATGATGCTGACGATGTCTCTCACGATCCTGAAGGTGATTTAATTGACGTTGAGATCGCAGAAGATGAGCTGCACGTTGCCGAAACAAAGGCAGATTTGGCAGCGGACGCAGCACAAATAGAGCACAGTAAAAACACAGACGATGCATCAGATCTTTCAGAGAACAAAGCATCCTAGATTCATGGCGCACAGCGTCTATTTATACGCAGCTAGTTAAAGACGAGAACGAAGACCTTGGCTCTCACCGATAACACAGTAGATGAAGAACAGGGATTCCTGTCGCACCTAATCGAACTGCGCGACCGATTAATGAAAATGTTGCTCGCTGTGTTGGGCTTGTTCATTTGCCTGTTCCCGTTCCGCGACAACATCTATTCCTGGTTAGCCGATCCTCTGTCACGCTTTTTGCCGGAAGGCACCGAAATGATTGCGTACGAAGTGGCTAGTCCGTTTTTTATCCCGTTTAAGTTGGCGCTGATGCTCAGCGTGTTTCTCGCAATCCCGTTTTTGCTGTATCAAATCTGGGCCTTTGTAGCGCCCGGTTTGTACACACACGAAAAACGGTTGGTCGCACCAATACTGGGCTCAAGCACTATCCTGTTTTATTGTGGCTGTGCGTTTGCGTACTTTGTGGTTTTTCCGTTGGTTTTTAAGTTCTTCATTAATGTTGCGCCAACCGGTGTGCAGGTGAGTCCGGATATAGCGCGGTATCTGGATTTCGTGATTACGCTGTTTTTTGCGTTCGGTATTGCATTTGAAGTACCGGTGGCTACCGTACTGTTAGTTGTTACTGGCGTCACGACACCTGAAAAACTCGCGAAAATGCGCCCCTATGTCTTTGTTGGTGCGTTTATCATCGGCATGTTCTTAACCCCGCCCGATATTATTTCGCAAACCTTGCTGGCAGTGCCTATGTGGCTATTGTTTGAAGTGGGTGTGTTTTTATCCAAGTACTTTAAAGTCTGGGTGCAAGAAGCATCTGAAGCACGCGAAGAAATGCTGGAAAAAGAAGCCGAGGCTGCCAAGGCTGAGTCAAAGCCTACACCCGCAGCTAAGGGCAGTTATAGAAACAGCCTGACGGACAGCACCGATGACGGTGCGCTTGACGAAGGCCCATAACACGTTCCAATGTCTAACAAAAGCGCTGTCCCACGCCAACCCGTTATTCTGATTATCATGGACGGGATGGGTGTAAACCCGTCTAAAATTAATAACGGTGTTGCAAGCGCGGCAACGCCTAATCTTGATCGTATTTATTCAAGTCATCATTCATGCTTAATTGAAGCCTCTGGTCCAGCCGTTGGATTGCCTGATGGTCAAATGGGTAATTCAGAAGTTGGCCATCTGACCCTGGGGGCAGGCACCGTATTAAAACAAGATCTGGTCAAAATCTGGGACGCCATAAAAGATGAGAGTTTCTTCACTAACGATGCCCTAGTAGCAGCAGTCACTCGCGCTAAAGAATCTGATCGTCCCATGCATTTATTAGGGTTGGTATCAGACGGGGGCGTGCACAGCCATGTGGCGCATTTGTTGGCAATGATTCGTTTATGTCAGCGCCACAATGTTAAGCCGGTGCTGCACATGATTACCGATGGTCGCGATACCGCGCAGCAGTGCGCCAAAAAATATTTGCCCGATGTAAACAAAGCTATGGACGAAGCCAGTGGTTGTATAGCCACTGTTATAGGCCGGTACTACGCACTCGATCGAGATAAACGTTGGGAGCGGGTAGAAGGTGCTTGGCAGGCCATTGTTAATAAAAAGGGCGAAAGTGCAGTCGATGCAACAACGGCAATAGATGCTGCCTATAGCGACGACTTAACCGATGAGTTTATAAAGCCGACAGTATTGGATGCCCACCCCGGTGTAGAGGCAGGCGATGAATTTGTGTTTTTTAATTTCCGTAACGATCGTCCGCGCGAAATAAGCGAAGCCCTGGGCCTGGAATCATTTACAGAATTTGATCGAGGTTCGTTCAGTCCAATTACCTTAACCACAATAACGCGATACGAATCCAGCTACCCGTTTGCAGTTGCGTTCGCCAAAGACGAGCCAAAGTTAACTTTAGGTAAAGTGGTGTCTAATGCAGGCATAAAACAATTACGTTCTGCAGAAACAGAAAAGTATCCTCACGTCACCTTCTTCTTTAATGGCGGGGTGGATGAGCCTTTACCTAATGAGTCTCGCTTGCTTGTTGATTCTCCGAAGGTAGCCACTTACGACTTACAGCCAGAGATGAGTGCTGAAGGTGTGGCTGCAGGCGTTGAAGACGCATTGAATAGCCAGCAATATGGTTTGATAGTGGTTAATTTTGCCAACGCTGATATGGTTGGGCACACGGGTGTTCCTGAAGCGGTTATTAAGTCGGTTGAAGTGGTTGATGAGAAGGTTGGACGATTGTGGGCGTGCGCTGAGAAAAATGGTTACTCAATAGTTTTAACCGCTGACCACGGTAATGCCGATATGCTTATTGACCCCATTAGCGGTGCCCCGCATACCAAACACACCACGTTTCCGGTGGCGTGTGTAGTCAAAGATATTGAAGTATGGCAGTTGAAATGTGGACTGGCGCTACCTTCTATCGCGCCTACCGTATTGCAATTAATGGGCTTAGAACAACCTGCCGATATGAAAGCTGAGTCGTTGTTAATGGTTTAGTGCTTCTGTATTGTTTGTTATCTGGTGCTGATCTGCTAAGTTATTTAGTTAGATGGGCAATAGTAGGTAGGAGTGCTGGACTCATTCCAACTAGCGCCGGCTAACAAATAGGAGCCACTATGTCATTATTACCAGAGCTTAAAAAATTCCCTTTGACAACAATACTTGCTTTCGTATCAGCGTTAGTGCTTGCGGCCTGTTCGAGTTCGAGCAACGACGATATGAGCAACGGCATGGGTGGTGATACAGCTGGCGCGACTACAAGCGGCGAAACAACAGCCGGTGCTACACCTCCATTCGAGCCCACTTTTTTGGCTATCCGACAAAATGTGTTTAATGTGCATTGCATTGTTTGTCACTCCGGAGCTGAACCACCAGCACAGCTCTCGCTTGAATCGATTGTTGCTTACTCTAACTTAGTGGGTGTTTCCAGTACTGAAGTACCGGCTATTCTTCGAGTCGCAGCAGGCGATCCGGATAACAGTTATCTTATTCAAAAGCTGGAAGGTACTGCCGCGGTTGGTGCGCAAATGCCGTTCGGCGCTACACCACTACCAGCCGAAACTATCGCTGTCATTCGCGAATGGATTAGCGCGGGCGCTGAGTTATAACGGCCAACAATAATTACAGTGTGTCCGATTAGCACAATGT
>CAYMHU010000004.1:184439-186381 GCA_964390335.1 uncultured Granulosicoccaceae bacterium
GGCGCTGAGTTATAACGGCCAACAATAATTACAGTGTGTCCGATTAGCACAATGTGCTAAACCCGAGTTAAAAGCCATGCCAGCCGTTTATAGAAACGGCTGGTGTATTTGCTGGATTGTATAGTAGTATTTTATTCCCCAAGCAGACTTGCTGAAACCCTCGATGGATCGTTGTATGAAACTCAATCTGAATATCTTGCGCGTAGCAGTTAGCGCTTTGTTACTTATACTATCGTCTAGTTACGCCCATGCGCAGTTTGATGCAGTTAATGCCTGCTATGAGCAAAAAGATAAAGCGTGTCTTAAAGAATTCACCGGCGCAATTCTTGAGGGAGCCACGCCAGAGGTAAATGAAGCTGCGTACTTGCTTGGTCAATTGTATCTTGAAGAAGGAGATTATGAACAAGCCAAAGACACTTTTGAAATTGCAGTCGCGTTTGGCGGATCAGAGAAAAATTTCAATGAATTAAAAAAGTTACTTAACAGTGGCAAGATCGATTTAGAAACCACCGACTGCATGTTTTTAAAATCCGAACAATGTTTATTGGATGTAGCTGAGAAAAAGCCAGAGAAAGCTGGTGTTGCGTATTATTTACTGGCAGGCATGTTGTCAAAGGATGACCCCGAGCGTACAACTGAATTAACGTTGAAAGCTGCCAACTTGGGACATACCACTGCAGCGTGTTTGCTGGCAGCTTCATACGCTAACGAAAAAGTAAAAGGTCCATCTGTGACGGCTGGATACTCGCCAGAACTTCCGGTTGACTATGAGCAATCAAGATATTGGAGCAAAAAATGCGGCAATGGACCCTTTAACGGTTACAGCGAGAAACATTTCAAGAGATATCAATCTGCCAATGGTCACAGGGCATACGCTAAGTTTGGCACTCGATATCGCACCTTTTCCTCTGGTGTGGCTACACCAGAACTGGCCGTGAGTTTGGCTGGGGCGCTATGCAAAAGTGGCACGAAAGATAAAGAAGAAGATGAGCAGTGTCTGGTTGTTAATGTAGACGGAGAGTGGGTGGATTATACGGTAGCCGCAGCAATGCCAAACTACTTGCAAGGCATCGATAGCTTAATTTTGAAAGGGTCTCGTAACTATTACAAAAATAAATATCTACCAGCCACTGGTGTGAAAGTCATAGTGCAAGGACCGCTAGGTAACTGGGCCGGGTGGATTGGTGGAAGCAACGACTCTCTTGATGATCTCACACGGAAAGCGATCGAAAGATGCCAAAACGACTGGCAATTCGAGAGGCACGGATCGGCTTGTGAAGTTGTGAATTTTAATGGGGTTTGGGTTCAGTAGCATGATAAAAGTTTGGGGTAGAGCAAGTTCTGCCAATGTGCAATGCGTTATGTGGTGTATTGCCGAGCTTGGTATTGAGTATGAACGGCTCGATGTAGGCTTACATTATGGTGTTAATAACACGTCCGACTACTTAGCTATGAATCCCAATGGCACTATTCCCACTATTCAAGATGGTGATAATCCACCGCTGTGGGAGTCTGGATCAGTAGTGCGGTATTTGGCAAACGCATACGCAAGCGATCCGTTTTGGCCAAGCAATCCAATAGAGCGGGCCAATGTTGATAAGTGGGCAGAGTGGGGTAAGGTGAGCGCGCAAATGAATTTTAACTCACCCGTATTCTGGCCGGTAATGCGAGCCGCAAAATCGCCACCAGACTATACGAAACTTAAAAATTCAATTGACCATTTCGAGAAGTTTTTGAAAATTGCCGATGCCCGTTTGACACAACATGAGTATTTAGTCGGCAAGGATTTCACCCTGGCAGATATTCAGTTTGGGCATATATTATTTCGCTATCATGAAATAGATATTGAGCGAGATGCGTTGCCCAATATTGCACGCTATTATTCTTTGCTGACCGAGATGCCGTTTTATCGGGAGCATGTGATGGTTGATTTTTCAGAGTT
>CAYMHU010000005.1:0-1717 GCA_964390335.1 uncultured Granulosicoccaceae bacterium
GGCATGGATGACATCATCGCTGTATCGAAAACACCGGGAGCAATCGAGACCACGCGCACGCCAAGGCTAGCCATATCGCGAGCAGCGGGTAAGGTCATTGATGCCAGTGCGCCTTTCGATGCAGCATAAGCAATCTGTCCAATCTGACCATCATAAGCCGCAATTGAGGATGTATTTACGATGACACCGCGTTGGCCGTGATCATCGGGTTCGTTCTGTGCCATATTTTCTGCAGCTGATCGCATCATATTAAAAGAGCCGATCAGATTAATCTCAATAACACGACGAAACACGTCGGCATCGTGCGGCCCTTTTTTCGACAATAGCCGCCCACCGGCGACAATGCCCGCACAGTTAACAAGACCACCAACGCCACCTTGTTCATCTGCAATTCGTTTGCACAGTGTCTCAACCGCTGCTGTATCTGAAACATCTATCTGGTAGGGCTTGGCATTTTCAGGTAGCTCATCAAGGCTGATTTCAGAAAGATCGAGCGCGGCAATGTTAAATCCTCGTTGCGCAAGATATTGGCATGTTGCCTGGCCTAAGCCAGAGGCCGCGCCGGTGATGAGGATCGCCTTTGTTTTATCCACTTGTGTTCCTTTATTTACGTCTGCGCTGGTATGTCGAGATTTTGTGCGGTGGTCTTTGACACCCGTCGACTCGGACTCTACAATGAATGACTGATCATTCATTATATACGTATGCAGCAGGAACACAAGACCAAGCAAGAACTCCGCGATGCCGCGCGCAAGCTGTTTGCTGAGCGCGGCTATTCCGCTGTGGCCATCAAAGATATTGCGTCCGCCATCGGCAAACAGCCTGGCGGGGTATACAACCACTACGATTCAAAGCAGGCCATTTTGTTGGATCTGATGACGGACAATTTAGACCGCGCGTTTGAAGCGGTTATTACGCCAATCGATCCATCGCTACCAGCACGCCAGCAGTTAGAGAGTTTTGTGCGTGCGCATGTGCGCTACAACATCGACAACCCGGACGACATTTTTATCGCGTACATGGAGCTGCGACATCTTGAGAATGGCAGTGCCGAAATCGTGTTGCCTAAACGCGATAAATTTGAAGGGGCATTAAGAAAGATATTAAAAGAGGGCGTTGCGACTGATGGCTTTAAACTGAATGATGTGTCGCTGCATACTCGGGCAATCTTATCAATGCTGGTTGGTGTTAGCGGTTGGTATCGGCCCAAGGGCGCTAAAAAGCCCAAAGAGATTGAAGAATTTTATAAGCAGGCAGCGCTGCAAAGCGTTGGTGTAATCGACTGATAGATTAGAGAAGGTGAGTCCATGTTTTACCATTCAATGACATTTGATCTTGGTGATGATGTAAAAGCGCTTCAGGAGATGACACATCGTTGGGCGCAAGAACGAATTAAACCCATTGCCGACAAGATTGATCGTGAGAATAATTTCCCTGCTGATCTATGGCAAGAAATGGGTGAATTGGGCCTGTTAGGGATTACCGTACCGGAAGCGGATGGTGGTTCGGGAATGTCTTACCTTGCACACGTTATTGCAACTGAGGAAATTGCGCGGGCTTCTGCGTCGGTTTCGTTAAGTTACGGTGCGCACTCTAACTTATGTGTTAATCAAATTAAGCTCAATGGCTCACCAGAGCAAAAAGCCAAGTACTTACCCGATCTTATCTCGGGTAAAAGTGTCGGGTCATTGGCGATGTCGGAATCAGGCGCAGGTTC
>CAYMHU010000005.1:1817-3153 GCA_964390335.1 uncultured Granulosicoccaceae bacterium
ACAGGCATTATGGCCGCGTGTCTCGATGAGGTTCTGCCATATGTTTCGGAGCGCAAGCAATTTGGTAAACCAATTGGTAGTTTCCAATTAATGCAGGGAAAGATCGCTGATATGTATACCAAACTAAATTCAGCACGCGCTTATACCTATGAAGTCGCCAAAGCATGTGATCGGGGTGAAGTCACACGACAAGATGCCGCAGCTTGCGTGTTATACGCCTCGGAAGAAGCAATGGTCGTCGCGCATCAAGCAGTACAAGCGATGGGCGGTACTGGCTTTATGAACGATACCCCGGTTAGCCGGATGTTTCGTGATGCGAAGTTAATGGAAATCGGTGCCGGTACCAGTGAGATAAGACGTATGCTGATCGGGCGTGAGCTTGTGGGTAAGAGTTCGTAATGAGTATTCTGAGCTCTTCAATTTCACCGCGCTCAGATCAGTTCAAGGCAAATCAAAGCGCACATCAAAAAGATCTTGATCTTGTTAGTGACGCTGCAAAGCGTGCCATTGACGGGGGCAGTGCCTCTTCCAAAGAGCGTCATGTGGCGCGGGGCAAATTGCTTCCACGTGATCGCATTGCGGCACTACTTGATAAAGGTTCACCGTTCTTAGAAATCGGTTTGTTTGGGGCAGAAGGGCATTATGACAATGCCTGCCCATCCGCCGGTGTGATCGCCGGTATCGGCCGGGTTCACGATCAGGAAGTCATGGTCTTATGTAATGACGCAACGGTAAAAGGCGGTACTTACTTTCCGCTGACGGTTAAAAAACATTTACGAGCGCAAGAGATTGCAGAAGCAAACCATCTACCCTGCATTTATTTAGTCGATAGCGGTGGCGCAAATTTACCTAACCAAGATGAGGTTTTTCCCGATCGCGATCACTTTGGTCGTATCTTTTTCAATCAGGCCAATATGTCGGCCAAGGGCATTGCGCAAATAGCCGTGGTCATGGGCTCGTGCACGGCGGGTGGTGCCTATGTGCCGGCGATGTCGGATGTTTCGATTATTGTTAAAGAGCAAGGTACGATTTTTCTAGCAGGGCCGCCATTAGTAAAAGCGGCGACAGGTGAGGTGGTATCAGCTGAAGATTTGGGCGGTGCGGATGTGCATACCCGGCTTTCAGGTGTGGCAGATTACATGGCCAATGATGATCATCATGCATTGGAACTGGCGCGCGAAGCCGTGCGACATCTAAACAGTAAACAACAACTGCATTGCGATGTCATCCCAGTTGAAGAACCCCTGTACGATCCAGATGAAATGCTCGGCGTGGTGCCAGCCGATTTACGCACACCGTATGATGTGCGCGAAGTCATCGCGCGTCTCGTCGATGG
>CAYMHU010000005.1:3253-30779 GCA_964390335.1 uncultured Granulosicoccaceae bacterium
AGTGTAATGGGGGGTGAACAAGCAGCCGGTGTGTTAGCAACGGTTCAGCGCAGTGCGATTGAACGCAAAGGCGGCACTTGGTCAGATGAAGAAGAGCGCGCCTTTAAACAACCCACTATAGACATGTTTGAAGAGCAATCGCATCCGCTGTATGCGTCGTCTCGCTTGTGGGATGACGGCATCATTGATCCGCGCCGTTCGCGCGACACAATTGCCTTGTCGTTAAGCGCAAGCCTTAAAGCCCCCATCGCTGAGACGCGATTTGGTCTTTTCAGAATGTAGGTTGAGGGCGTCATGTTTCAAAAAATTCTGATAGCCAATCGTGGCGAAATCGCGTGTCGCGTGATCAAGACTGCCCGAAAGATGGGTATTAAAACTGTTGCTGTTTATTCTGATGCTGATGCAAGTGCAAAACATGTGACCTTGGCCGATGAGGCTGTGCATATTGGACCGTCTGAAGTGTCGAAAAGCTATCTGCAAGGTGAAACAATAATCGAAGCGGCGCAGCGAACAGGAGCCGAAGCTATTCATCCAGGCTACGGCTTTTTATCAGAGAATCCAGGTTTTGTAGAGGCCGTGAATAAAGCCGGTATCACTTTTATCGGGCCCACAGCCAGTGCAATTGATGCAATGGGTCTTAAGGATAAAGCAAAAGAGCTGATGATTAATGCCGGTGTGCCGGTTGTGCCTGGTTATCACGGTTCAAATCAAGATCCTACTTTTCTTGCTAATCAAGCTGACGAGATCGGTTATCCAGTGTTGATCAAAGCGCGAGCCGGCGGTGGTGGTAAAGGCATGCGCTTGGTTGAAAACGCGGCTGACTTTGAAGCTGAACTCGGTGCTGCGCAACGTGAAGCCCAAGCCAGTTTTGGCGACCCGAGTTGTTTAATAGAAAAATATATTGTGCAACCGCGTCATATTGAAATTCAAGTGTTTGGTGATCAAGCCGGTAACATCATTCATCTTTTCGAGCGTGATTGTTCACTGCAACGCCGGCATCAAAAAGTCATAGAAGAAGCGCCAGCGCCTGATATTCCAGAAAGTGTTCGTCAAGCGATGTGTAAGGCTGCAACGGATGCAGCGAAGGCAATTGGGTACCAAGGTGCCGGAACCGTTGAATTTATCGTTGATGGCTCAGGGCCTTTACGTGAGGATGGATTTTGGTTCATGGAAATGAACACGCGCTTGCAGGTTGAGCATCCAGTAACAGAAGCGATTACGGGCTTGGATCTCGTTGAGCTTCAGCTACGTGTTGCAGCCGGTGAGCCCTTGCCGGTCTCGCAAGACGATGTGCAAATCAACGGTTGGGCATTCGAGGCTCGTATTTATGCGGAAGACGTTCAAAAAGGGTTTTTACCTGCGGCGGGGCATCTCGAGCATTTATCTTTTCCATTCAATGTAGAGTTTGAGCACGGTGCGTTACGTGTAGACAGTGGTGTGCGTTCAGGCGACACGATTTCCACGTGGTACGACCCGATGATTGCTAAAGTTATTGTGCATAGTAATACGCGCACATCCGCACTGAGTAAACTATCCAGCGCAATAGCACAAACCCAAATCATTGGTACGGTTACCAATGTAGCGTTTATTGGAGCGCTGTCGCGTCATGCAGGTTTTCGTGCAGGTAAGGTTGATACGGGACTCATTGAGCGGGATATCGAATCGTTAAGTGTTATCAAACAACCCGATTCTATGGACTGGGCGTTGGGTGCGGTGGCCATGATGGGTCTTCTACCTGCTGACAATGCATTGCCTTGGGACAAGTTAATCGGGTTTCGACATTGGGGTGTTGCAACGCAATCTATAGATCTTAAGTGCGCAGAAGTGTGCCGCACAGTAGCGGTAACGATTCTGGATGCAGGGCATTTTGCCTTGGACGCACTGGAGTTTAAGATCGAGTACACTGCCAATGGCTTTTGTGTGTCAACAGCAAACCAAAAACGGCAAACGAGCATTACCGTTTTTGATAACAAAGTGAGTGTAACGAATCATGATGCTCAGCATCTTTTTGAGCACATCAGCGTTTTCGGCCAACAAGACTCGAATGCGCATGCCCAGGACTCACTGCTTGCTCAAATGCCGGGACAAGTAGTGCAGGTATTTGTGTCAAAGGGCGATGAAGTTAAGCGAGATGATCCGCTTATCATATTAGAGGCGATGAAGATGGAGCACAGGTTTAACGCTCCGCGTGATGGCACGGTTGCCGACATTTTATTTTCTGTGGGCGATCAAGTTGCTGACGGGGCCTTGTTAATATCGTTAGAGCCTGAAAGTGACGGTGAATTTAATGTCTAAGTGCAGTTTATGACAACCTGGCAGGCGGCCGCTGAATCGCAACTCAATGCAACCATCACCGACACGCAGCACGTGGGTGGTGGTGATTTCGCACAGGCTTTCAAAGCCACATTATCCACTGGGCAAACGGTGTTTATCAAAACCCACAGTAACCCACCGCCCGGATTTTTCTCGACTGAAGCGCAAGGGCTTGAGTGGTTGCGCGTATCGGGTCATGTGAATGTGCCTGAAGTGATGGCCTATAGCGATACACCACCATTTCTGGCAATGGAGTGGATTGATATGGGGTACGCGAACACCACAACGGAACACGCATTCGGTCTTGCACTAGCACACATGCATCAATTGCCGTTTGAGTGTTTTGGTCGACCTGATAAGAAAACCACCGGTAGTCAGGCGGTGCCCAATACACCCTGTGATTCATGGGCAGAATTTTATGCCAGCCAACGCTTGTTACCGTTAGCCAAACTGGCCAAAGACAAAGGCGCGTTGCCGGATAAAGCGATACGACTGCTGGAACAAGTCAGTCAACAATTGCCAGAGTTTGGGGCCGCTGATGAAGCGGCTAGTTTATTACACGGCGCGCTAATGGGAATTCAGTAGCTGATTCGTACTATCTAATTGATTTTATGAACATTATTATTTTTCAGATAAAATGATGTTTGGTACAAAATATGGTTAGTATGTATTGTAAAGGCATCAACATATGCATATAATGATGCTAGATCAATTGCGGATTATGGACATGAGAACGACATTAAACATAGACGATACGCTGTTAAAAAAAGCACAAGAGCTCACCGGCGTCTCGGAAAAAACCGCCATTGTTAGAATGGGCATGGAAGCATTGATCGCTCGGGAAAGCGCGAAACGACTCGCCAAGCTTGGCGGGTCTGAACCACAGATGCAGGACATACCTCGCCGCCGATCAGCACAATGAGTGTACTGCTCGACACATCAGTTTGGATTCGGCATTTTCGTGAATCTAATGGTGAGGTTGTTCGTCTGCTAGAGGAGCAACAAGTAATGACTCATCCTTATGTTGTTGCTGAGATAGCCTGTGGCAGTTTAAAAAAAAGAATAGAAACTTTAAGTTATTTAAAGGCAATCCCTACATTGCCCATTGTTGCTATCGATGAAATTTTAACTTTTATTGAGTCACGAGAGTTGTTTAGTAAAGGCGTTGGTTTTGTTGATGTCCAACTACTTGCTTCAGTGATAATTTCTGACAATGTATCCCTTTGGACAACAGATAACAGGCTGGAAGCAATCGCCGTTAAAATGGGAATTTCTTATCCAGCCTTACACTCCTGAAGGAATATAAATTTCTTCATGTAAATTACCAAAAAAATTCGTGCATTGGTTTGAAACCCATAGAAATATGATTAGTACGGTTTTATTATTAACACTGCATTAGGGTCGCAATAGATTAAGGGTCTCACGAAGCTTGCTTGGAAATACTATTGGAAATTGAGTCCAAAGCTTGAGGGTGATAAAGTTAAGCGAGACGACCCGCTTAATCATATTAGAGGCGATGAAGATGGAGCACAGGTTTAACGCTCCGCGTGATGGCACGGTTGCCGACATTTTATTTTCGGTGGGCGATCAAGTCGCTGACGGGGCCTTGTTAATATTGTTAGAACCTGAAGATGACTGATCACTATATATGGCAACCTGGCAGGCGGCGGCAGAGTCGCAACTCAATGCAGCAATCACAGACACGCAGCACGTAGGTGGCGGTGATTTCGCGCAGGCTTTCAAAGCAACTTTATCCACGGGGCAAACGGTGTTTATTAAAACACACAGTAATCCACCGCCCGGATTTTTCTCAACGGAAGCACAAGGCCTTGAGTGGCTGCGCACATCGGGACAAGTCAACGTTCCATCTGTTATGGCCTATAGCGACACACCTCCTTTTCTGGCAATGGAGTGGATTGATCTGGGGTATGCGAATACCACAACGGAACACGAATTCGGGAATGCTTTAGCACACATGCATCAATTACCGTTTGCGTGCTTTGGTAGACCAGATAAAAAAACCACCGGTAGTCAGGCGGTACCCAACACACCGTGTGATTCGTGGGCAGAATTCTATGCCAGCCAACGGTTGTTACCGTTGGCCAAACTTGCCAAAGATAAAAGCGCGTTGCCGGATAAAGCAATACGACTGCTGGAACAAATCAGTCAACAATTGCCAGAGTTTGGCGCCGCTGACGAAGCGGCTAGTTTATTACACGGTGATCTGTGGGCGGGTAATCGGGTGGTCGATAAACACGGTCATAGCTGGTTGATTGATCCGGCTGCCCATGGCGGGCATCGGGAATTTGATTTGGCCATGATGCGTTTGTTTGGCGGCTACGGCGAGGAATGCTTCGATGCATACAGCGACGTTTTTCCATTGCAACCGGGATGGCAGTCGCGAGTGTCATTACACCAGTTAGCGCCGCTTACTGTGCACGCGATTAAATTTGGTGGACATTATCGTTCTGCGACGTTGTCTGCACTTGAACAATACAGTTAGTGTTTGAATGCTCGATAGCCAGTATTATTGCGAAATACTCCGAAACTGCAATCCAGACTGAATTTAAACAACGCAAGAATCTAATACGAACATGAATACAACGGCACGGTCTGTCACCTTACTCGATGGTGGCATGGGTCAGGAACTATTGCGGCGCAGTGGCGCTGAACCCACACCAATGTGGTCTGCGCAAGTCATGAAAGATAATCCAGAGATTGTGCGCGATCTGCATGTGGACTTTATCAAGGCTGGTGCGCAGGTCATTACGATTAACGCTTACAGCGCAACACCAGAGCGTTTAGCCAGAGATAGTCATGTCAGCTTGTTTGAAGACTTGCAACGCAGTGCGATTAACGCCGCCATCGATGCACGGGAAGCAGCCGGTGTGGCGTCCGTAAAAGTGGCTGGCTGTTTGCCACCGTTGGTGGGTAGTTACCGGCCTGAATTAGCACCAGAATACGACACCATGTTGGCAACTTATAAACAAGTGGTTGCCGTACAGGCACCTCATGTCGATGTTTTCCAGTGCGAGACGATGTCATCAATCAATGAAGCGCGTGCATCGTCGGTTGCAGCTTTAGAAACTGATTTGCCAGTTTGGGTTGGCTTGTCCGTTGAAGACAACGATAAAGGACTGTTAAGAAGCGGCGAGCCATTAGAGGAAGCCGTTGCCATGTTGGATGAGCTGGGTGTACACGCGAAATTAATTAATTGCAGTCAGCCAGAAGCCATCAATGCTGCATGGTCAAAACTTGCCAGCGGCAGTGGTCCTATTGGTGCGTACGCGAACGGGTTTACGTCGATTAGTGCGTTGGATGCGGGTGGCACGGTTGATGTGTTAAGCGCCCGTCAAGATCTGGGGCCAGAGAATTACGCAACCATTGCCATGGCTTGGGTTGAGCAAGGTGCAACATTAGTGGGTGGTTGCTGCGAAGTGGGGCCTGAACATATCGCGTCTATTGCGCAGCGATTAAAAGAAAGCGGTTTATATGACGCATAAAGAACGCATAGAAAACGCCAAATAAACACACACAATAAAAAACACAAAAAAGGGCCAATCCACGCTTCGTGGATTGGCCCCGATTTAACGACTGTTTGTATCAAATTAGTGTTTTATATAACTGTGAAAAAACACTGAGTTTATACAAACAATTGTCTGGTCGTACTGACGCGTTGGCCGTTGTTAATGGTGGTGACCACTTCGGCGTTAGCGGTTTGCAGTTGGTAAGCCGGTAACTTTCGCTCCACCGGTTTATTCTGTACTGCACTTAATGTGAACTCGCCTTTTTGCTTTGCGTTAAACACTTTTGGTCCGGAGGCTAAAAGCTCGTTTAAGTCGTAGTTGCCTTCACTCGTTGACACAATGCCGGGGTACACGTGCGATAAAGTCACATCTTTATTCGTGATGTTACTAATAATGACTTTACGTCTACCTGTTACCGGGTTGTGATCAGCCAGGGAAATAACCAGTCCTGTACCGCGCAGCGAAACGTTTTCACTAACTGCTTCACTCACTACTGAGTGCGTTGCCATGTTCAAAGGAGAGGCGTTCAGCACTGCAGGTGCAGCCAGTACACCGGTTGCAGCAACCAGCTTTTTCATGGACGAACGCTTGTTTAAATCTATGGTCATTGACTTTTCTCAATTGCTAATGGAGTCAATAAGATAAGCCATATATACCGTGATTCAACGGTTCTGTATCAAATATTGACACTTAACAGCGGTTCAAGCCGTTGAAATTGCTCAAAAACCTCAAAATGTGATCAAAAACCGACCGCTGAACCATCGCTGCGTGGATCGGCGCCGGCTTCAATCAGGCCGTCTCCGTGTCGCACCAGTGCGCCAGCGTGTCCCATGATTTCTTCATATTCGCCAACCACCTCCAGATCGTGGCCGCGCTTAATCAAGGTATCGAAAATCTGATCGTCGAAGCGGTTCTCAATGCGTAAATTGGTTGCCTCGCTGCCCCAGGTTCTACCCAGTAACCACCGTGGTGCACTGATGGTTTGTTGCAGCGGCATATTGTTTAGTGCATAGCGTGAAAACAGCATCGCTTGGGTTTGTGGTTGGCCCTCACCACCCATGGTGCCGTAGGACATGACTCTGCCATCAGACAGTTGCGCTAACGCCGGTTGAATCGTATGGAATGGTCTGCGCTTGGGCGTTAAACAATTATGATGCGCTGGATCTAACGAAAAGCTGGTGCCGCGGTTTTGCCAGGTAATCCCGGTTTGCGGCAGTATCACACCAGAGCCAAACTCCCAATACACACTTTGGATAAAGCTGACTGCGTTGCCTTGCTTATCCATTGCGCCAAGCCAAACGGTGTCGCCGTGCTTTGCCGGATCAGGCCACGGTGCTGCAACCGACATATCCACGCGCGCTGCGAGTTCGTCTATGTGTTGATCTATAAGATATTGCGTTGCAGGCGCCGACATATAAGCAGGGTCGGTTACAACTGCATCGCGAATTCGGAAAGCACATTTTGTTGATTCGACCAAGGCGTGTATATAGTCTGCGTCTTCACCTTGTTTAATACCCAGCTTTGCATACACACCAAGCAGTAGCAGGGAAGCCAGCCCTTGCGTGGGAGGTGGCATGTTATAAACGGTATGGCCGGCAACGTTTAGTTGCAGCGGTTCTACATCGAGTGCTTTGTGATGCTTGAAATCGTCAAGTGCGATCGGGCTGCCCACTGCTGATAAGTCTTCAGCCATAGCCGCTGCCAGCTCACCATGATAAAAATCGCTGAGTCCGTTTTTTATGAGTTGCTCAAGCGTGTTCGCCACGTTGGTTTGTATCAGCCGATACCCTTCTTGTACGGTTTTACCATTCGGCATATACACATCAGCGAATCCCGGTTGTGCGGCGAGTTGGTCTTGCTTACCCGCCGCATTGTTGGCCAGCGTGCCGGTCACTGCTACGCCTTCGCGCGCATAGTGAATCGCGTCTTCGAGTAGTCGTGACAGTGGTAGCTTTCCTCCTAGCTGTTGCTGGCTGTATTCATGCGCACGTTGCCAACCGCTCACAGCACCAGCCATGGTTAGCGCAGCCAACGGACCTCTGTCGGGAATTTTGTCCAAGCCCTGATCTGTATAGAATGGGATATCGGCTTTGTTGGCGGCTCCACCGCAGGCGTCAATGCCCTGAACGGCTTGCCCTTTAGAATGAATGAGCCAGAAATTATCCCCGCCCAGCCCATTCATATGGGGGTATACAATGGCGATGGTACTGGCCGCAGCAATCATGGCCTCAACCGCATTGCCGCCGTCGCTCAGTACGCGCAAACCGGCCTGCGATGCCAGATGGTGCGGTGCCACAACCATGCCGTTGTAAGCTCGTTTGGTGTTTATCATGCTGCCATTCCAGAGTGATCGAAATAGATTAAACAATGCCTAGGCACAGTTTAGCCATAAAAATACACAAGGGGCGGTTTAAGTCGTTAAACAGCCTATAATGCAAACTGATTTTAGCTGTGGCTGTTGGAGTTAAATTGGAAAAGCAACCGGATAACTTGTTTGAAGAATCGCTCAATATTGTGAATGTTGGGCTTGAAGGTTTTGCGCAAGAACTTGCGTCGCAATCAATACCCGTGACGCAGTTGGATTGGCGACCACCAGCCGAAGGGGATGCCGAATTGGCTGAGCTGTTATCCAAGCTTGGAAGTTAACCATGACGTCGCAAGCAGCAGAAAATACAGTGAGCCTGATCGAACAAGCCAATGCTAAGGCGATCGACACCATGCTAACCGGTGACCCGGTTTTAATTGATGTGGTGCCAGCAGTCGAGGCCATTCCAGAACTTGCCAACGGCAACACCATTCTCCATGCCGGTCCGCCCATCGAATGGCAACGCATGTGCGGTCCCATGCGAGGTGCAATAGCTGGCATTGCTGTGTTTGAAGGCTGGGCAAAAGATCTGGACGATGCCGTTAGCAAAGCCGAAGCGGGTGAGTTTAATTTTCAGCCGAATCATCATTATCGGGCCGTGGGGCCCATGACGGGCATGACCACCAAAAGCCAGCCACTGATGGTGGTGCATAACAAAACCTTCGATAACTATGCGTACTGCGCCATTAACGAGGGGCTTGGCAAAGTCATGCGCTTTGGCGGCAATGACGAGGGTGTGTTGAAACGCTTGGCATGGTTGCGCGACGCCCTGGCACCGATGATGGCGGCGGCCTTGCAACAAAGTGACGGTATCGCACTAAAGAATTTAATAGCACGCGGTTTAACCATGGGTGACGAAATGCACCAGCGCAACGTTGCGTGTTCCGGTTTACTGCTGCGCGAGCTGGCACCGTTAATGGCATTAGTCAGTAAAGACAATGCAGCGTTATCAGAAGCACTCAAATTTATGGGAGGCAATGACCAGTTCTTTCTAAATGTTGGCATGGCCACTGGCAAGGCACTAATGGATCCGGTACGCGATATTGAACACAGCTCCATCGTTACCGCCATGTGTCGCAATGGCACCGACTTCGGCATTCGGGTAAGCGGTCTTGGGGACCAATGGTTTACCGCGCCAGTAGAAATGCCCGAAGGTTTGTATTTTGCGGGGTTTACCGAGGCCGATGCTAATCCTGATATGGGCGACTCCACCATTGTTGAAACGATTGGTTTAGGTGGTTTTGCCATGGGCGCATCCCCAGCAGTGGCGGGTTTTGTTGGCGCAGGCGCAGCATCGGATGCCGCTGTGTTCACCAAGAATATGAGTGAAATTACCTGCGCCGAAAATGCCGAGTGGAGTATTCCGGGAATGGATTACCTGGGCGTGCCTACCGGTATCGATATTCGCAAAGTGGTCGAGGTTGGTATGACGCCCACCATCAACACGGGTATTGCTCACAAAGAACCGGGCATTGGGCAAGTAGGCGCTGGCGTGGTGCGAGCTCCCATGAAATGTTTTAGCGAGGCATTGCGAGCGTTTGCAGTAAAAGAAGGTGTTGCATGAGTATGCATAAGCGATGGGTAGTGCGGCCGAAATTTTATTTGGATTCGGTTGCGTTGATGCGTTTTTCTAAATCCGTTGCTGCAATGGACGGCGTGCATGAAGCGGCACTGATGATGGCAACGCCCGCTAACTTAGAGATTATGGTCAATGCTGGCTTACTTGACTCGACCAACGTAGATGCAAGTGGTGGCGATCTTATTATCAGTGTAAGTGGTACAAGTGAGCAGTCGGTCGATGAAGCCATAGCATCCGCCCAAACCTTATTGGATGCGCCAAGCGCGTCCGGCGAAGGTGAGGTTTGGCAGCCTAAAACCATTCGCAGTGCCGTAGCAAATAATCCAGCGGCAAACTTTGCATTAATTTCAGTACCAGGCCCGTTTGCGATCAGTGAAGCGCGCAAGGCTATTCGTAACGGTTTGCATGTGATGATTTTCAGCGACAACGTGCCGGTAGAAAAAGAACTTGAATTAAAAACTGAGGCGCGTCAGCTGGGCAAAATGGTGATGGGGCCGGATTGCGGTACCGCTATTATCAATGGTGTGCCATTGGCATTTGCAAACAAAGTTCCGCATGGCAATATCGGCATCGTCGGTGCATCCGGTACTGGCATTCAGGAAGTGTCTTGCGCTATTGCGCATGCCGGTAAAGGTGTGTCGCAAGCGATTGGCGTCGGCGGTCGAGATCTCAGTGAAACCGTGGGCGGGATATCTACGTTGATGGCAATGGATTTACTTGAACGTGACGAAAATACCGAACACGTTGTATTGATCTCCAAGCCTCCTGCTCATGATGTGGCAGATCGCGTATTGCATAAAGCATCTCAATCGACGAAGCCTTACACCATTTGTTTTTTAGGTGGCGAAGAAATTCTGATGCCAGGTAACTGTGGTTGGGCGTCAAGTTTGTACGATGCAGCTGCGATGGCTGTTGGTGACAGTAGTCTGAATCATGCTAATCAAACCAAGTTCAGTGCTGATCAACAAAAAGGTAAATTGGTACGGGGATTGTTTTGTGGTGGCACGTTGTGTACCGAAGCGTTGGTGTTATTTAAGCGCGCTGATGTGTCGGTTGTATCTAATGTAAAATTACACGGCATTAGTGCATTAAACGAAGGTCAAGGTCATACGCTAATTGATCTGGGCGCTGATGAATATACTCAAGGTCGACCGCACCCGATGATCGAACCGACCATTCGCGACACCTATGTAAAAGACGCGCTGAGCGACGACACGGTTGGAGTGCTGTTAGTCGACTTAGTGATCGGCTATGGAGCACATGCCGATCCGGCATCGGTGTTTGTAAAAAGCCTTGAGGCCAACAGACAAAACAACATCCTTATTATTGCGTCGGTAACCGGGACCGATGCCGATCCGCAGAATCGAAGCAAACAAATTGCTATTTTGAATCAAGCGGGCGTGGTTGTTGCAGACAGTAATGCGTCTGCCGTTGAGCTTGCACTTGCCAGTATCGGGGCTCACAACTGATACCTACCCCTAACACGGAGTGCGAAACATGAGCACAGCAGAATGAGTTCGCCATTAGCGTTACCAAAACGTTTACTGATCGCTGTTGGCGGAAATGCCACGCACCCCGAAGAAATAGAGGGTACTTCGGAAGAGCAAGCGGAGATTGCGCGTCGAACTGCGCAGGCATTGTTGCCTTTAACCTCTAGCGAAAACGAGCTCATTATTACTCACGGCAACGGCCCGGTGGTTGGCAAAATATTGATGCGGCAAGTGTTAACCCGTGATCGCATCGCACCTATGCCGCTGGATATTTGTGTTGCTCATAGTCAAGGTGGCATTGCGTACCTGCTAATGCAAGCAATCGAGAACTCATTAAGAGAAATCGATAACGACCGACACTGTGCCGTGCTGTTAACGCAGGTAGAAGTCGACAAAGACGACCCTGCATTTGAAAGCCCCAGTAAACCCATTGGTGCGTTTTATACTGAAGAGCAAGCGCAAGCCATCAGTGCTGAACTCGGTTGGTTAATGAAAGAAGATGCTGGTCGGGGCTGGCGTCATAATGTACCTTCGCCGAAACCAAGACATATTTGCGATGTGTCATTGGTGCAGGTACTCGCCAGACGCGGCACCATTGTGGTTGCTGGCGGTGGTGGTGGCATTCCTGTTATCCGCGGACCCAAAGGCATTCGTACCGGTGTTGCCGCTGTGATCGATAAAGACATGACCTCTGCACATATGGCGAACGTTATCGGTATCCCGATGATGGTGATATTAACTGCCGTGCCAAAAGTGGCTATTCATTTTGGTCAGCCTGAAGAGCAACTGTTGGATACGGTGTCTATCAACGATGTTAAACGGTATCGACGGGAAGGCCATTTTCCAGAAGGGAGTATGGGGCCGAAAATAGATGCGGCCATCCGGTTTATTGATGGCGGTGGGCAGCGCGTTGTCATTTGCGCACTTGAAGAAGTCATGGAGGCAATCAGAGGCGAGACGGGTACGCATATAGTGACTGACAATGCGTTTAACGATTAAATCGACTAACACTGAACTGGCGACTGTTGATTTACTCAGACGAAAACCTCGGTACCGCTAAACGCATCTCAAGCCAGCTAAAGTCGATTGGTAATGCAGTACTACCCATACTTAACACTACCAGTCGCGGCATTGTGGTCGCGCGTTTTGATCAAAGCGCGTATCTTGAATTTAATGACGACTGGGTGTGTCTGGCGTTGTCGAGCTTAGGTGCAGGGCCTACTGTATTGCAGTTAGATAGTCAGACGGCAGAGCTACATGAAGCTGTGCAGGTAGATACGTCTGTTGCTTTCGATTCCCACCGCTATATCCATATTGGCAACTACTCTATCGATATCGATGGCGCGCAATCCTATTCTGGCTTGCTCGAAGTGCGTCACGTTAAACGGCAAAATATTTGTCGATGGTCCACGGTATTTCACGAGAACCCTATGGTGGTAGGGCTAGCACCATTGTTACGCCAAATCGACTGTTCAAATCAGAGTGCGCATAAACTAATTTTTCCTGTAAATTCGGGCGCGTTGATACCTGAAGGTGCGCGCGGAGATTCTTTGCTGACATTTGTTGCTTCCGCTGTGCAGGCGTTGCTTAATTGGGTGCATGCCAGTGTTGTGCTGAAAGCGCCTACTGAGCCACCTGTTGTCATTAAAAAATTACTTGGTGCCGGACCGGGGCTGACTCCATCCGGTGATGACTTTCTGGCAGGTGTTCTTTGTGCGCTGCATATGGGTGGCAACCACCAACCAATACAACAATTGCGTTCGTTGCTATTGGCTAATACTCAGCAATACACAACCCCTGTATCAGCAAGCTTGTTAAAGCAAGCCTGCTACGGGCGGATAAACGAGCATGCTCACCAGCTTGTGGAGTGTGTATTATTGAGTGCCAGTGTGGACGCTGCTGTGCTGCAGAGTCTGATTCAGCGTATGGGGGCAAGTTCAGGCTGGGACTTTTTAACCGGATTGGTTTTTGGCGTGCTTGCGTGTCAGGATTAATGTCATACTTTGAACTCTTTTCACTATACATAATTGTGCATTAAGCGTACTGTTCCTACGATGTCTTTATTCACGTCTATTCCTTTGTCTTCAAGCGCTGCCGAGCGGATAATGCCACGCATCGATCAGCTGGCGCTGATTAGCGAAACACCCGATGAGCTAACGCGGCGCTTTGCAACGGTTCAGCACCAACAAGCCAATGAGCTGGTGGGTGGCTGGATGCGTGATGCTGATATGACCGTGTCCGTAGATGCCATCGGTAATGTGCTTGGTCGTTACGAAGCAAGCTCCCCTGATGCGTCGGCAATCTTGTTGGGGTCGCATCTGGACACTGTAATTAATGCAGGTAAGTTTGATGGCATGTTAGGTGTGCTGTGTGCGCTGGCCTGTGTTGAAAGTTTGCATGAGGCAGGTATCCGATTGCCTTTCGCCATTGAAGTCGTTGGCTTTGCCGATGAAGAAGGCGTGCGCTATCAATCCACATATTTGGGCAGTCGCGCATTGTGCGGCAACTTGGATAGCTCTGTATTGGCGCGTCTTGATAAAGACAACATCGCTCTGGGTGATGCACTCGCCATGTTTGATTCCAGTCCGGCCCAACTACCCAGTGCAAAAAGAGAGGCACACGAATTACGGGCCTATTTTGAAGTCCACATTGAGCAAGGTCCCGTATTAGAATCAAAGGGATTGCCCGTGGGGGTGGTGACCAGCATTGCTGGTGCGACACGTCTCAACGTAACCCTAAAAGGCTCTGCAGGCCACGCTGGTACGGTACCCATGGATTTGCGTCGCGATGCATTGCTTGCGGCGGCTAAATGTGTGTTGTGTGTGCAAGAGGCGTGCTCCGGCCAGCCTGGTTTGGTTGGAACCGTTGGTGCGCTGGAAGTTAAACCTGGTGCAGGGAACGTGATTCCCGGAGACGTGCAATTTAGCGTTGATATCCGCGCCGCGCTCGATACTGATCGCCAGCGAAGTGTTGAACGGGTAAAAAATGAGTTCAGCGATATCAGTTTGCAAAACAATGTTGAGTTATCAATCGAGCAAGTACACGAAGCAGCATCGATCGATTGTGATCCTCACTTGGTGGCTGGCATTAGCACAGCGATAGAATCGCAGGGGTTGCCAGTTATAAGCCTGCCCAGCGGAGCCGGGCATGACGCGGCAGCAATGGCCAGCCTGACAAAGGTTGGTATGATTTTCGTGCGGTGCGCAGGCGGGGTAAGCCATAACCCGGCAGAGTCAGTTACTACGGCCGATGCGAAAATGGCAGCGCAAGTGTTATTAGAAGCAGTGTTTGAACTGTGCCAGGCAGAAAAAGCTTAACCGGTATTCGACAGGATTTTAACGTGCCCAATTCACCCACATTATTTGAAGAACTCGATCCGTCTCCACGGCTACTCATGGGACCAGGCCCGGTTGATGTGTATCCGCGGGTGCTCAAGGCCATGTCCACCCAATTGCAAGGGCAGTTCGATCCTGAGTTTACTCGCTACATGGATCAGATCAAAGTGCTGTACAGGCAGGTATTTGAAACAAAGAACGAGCAAACGTTTTTAATCAACGGTACAGCTCGCGCCGGCATTGAAGCTTGTCTTGCATCCATGATTCGTCCCGGTGATGTTGTACTAACACCTATATATGGTCGCTTCGGGCACTTACTACGAGAAATCTCTATGCGCTCGGGTGCAACCGTTCACAGTATTGAAACCGAATGGGGTAATGTGTTTACCACCGATGAGTTTGAAGCCGCGATAAAACAGCACAAACCACAAATTGTGGCTATTAGCCAAGGCGATACTTCCGTTACCGTCAATCAGCCACTGAAAGAGCTAGGTGAAATCTGCAAGCAGCACAATTGCCTATTGTATGTCGATGCCACTGCAACATTGGGAGGTAATGCGCTCCCCATTGACGATTGGCATATCGATGCGGTTAGTGCTGGTTTACAAAAATGTTTATCCGGTCCTCCTGGCTCTTCGCCCATATCGTTCAATGATGAAGTCGTGCAGCGTGTGCTGGATAGAAAACACACCGAAGCCGGCATTCGCGCAGAGGGTGTTGTCGATGCAGATGGCCCCATTATTCAATCGAATTATTTCGATTTAGCGATGCTAATGGACTATTGGGGGCCGCAACGGTTGAACCACCACACTGAATCTGCCAGTATGTTGTTTGCGGCTCGAGAATGCGCTCGCGTATTACTTGAAGAGGGCTTGGCAGAGTGTCAGGCGCGTCACCAACTCACCAGTAAGGCTCTGCGAGCCGGTTTAAAGGCCATGGGGTTAAGCCTGTTTGGTGATCAGGATCATCTCATGAGTAATGTGACCGGCGTCCATATCCCTGAAGCCTGTGGTAATGGCGCACAGCTGCGCAGCGACATGCTTCTCGATTTCGGGATAGAAATAGGCACTTCTTTCGGTCCATTGGATGGAAAGATCTGGCGTATAGGTACAATGGGCTATGTTTGCCGCAAGTCAAATGTGCTTCGTTGTTTAAGTGCTTTGGAAATGACGCTTAACCGGCATGGATTCAAAACACCGCAATGTGCAGGAGTGGATGCGGCTTATGAAGTGTACGATACCGTGGCTTAAACTTTTTTCAGGTGTGCTCTGATGCATACTCCTGACGGACCATTAAAGCTAAGGATCATTCCTGCCAAAGATAAGGAGATCGAGCAATCCATTCTGGATGCCATCGAATCAGCAGGTTTTCAGTACGAGTTATATGTCGATGGCATTGATCAGTGCGACGCTGAAGAAGTTTTAAGCTTTAATGTGCTGCTGGTCGACTGGCGTAATGGCGATCTTGACATCGCTAAACAATTCGCTAGCCGCGCCGGCCGTAGTCCGGTAGTAGCACTAGTATCTAACGATCAACAATATCCCGATTTGCATTTATTAGCAGGCTTTAACGATTTCATTTGTGCATCGGAGCTTACAAGCTCATCATTCAAGTTGCGTTTGCATCGATTAGACAGTCGCTACCGCGACCCTATCTCCGTTGTGTCCACCAATACGCCCGAAGCTCGGCTGCTTCAAACCGTTGTCGACCAAACCAGCGATTGGTTGTTTATTAAAGATCTGGATCATCGTTTTCTAGCGGTCAGTCAAGAGTACACAAAAAGTATTGATAAAGAACTCAGCTCCGTTATCGGTAAAAACGATTTAGAAATTGGGTTTGCTGAAGAAGTTGTACTGGGCAGTGACACGGCAGATTGGCCGGGGTTTTGGCCGCAGGACGACAAGGCAGTCGAGTTGGGTGTTCCACAAGTTGAAAACAATCCTGAATGGCGGGTGATGACGGGGGATACTCGTCATCGTCGCACTACACGTGTTCCCCTTAAAAATAGCTGGGGGCAGGTATATGCCTTGCTCATCTGTTCGGAGGACGTCACCACGATTGTCAAAACCGAAGAAATCTTGCGCGAACGCAACAACATGCTTGAAAAAGTGACGCAAGAAAAAACCAAGGCGGAGCACAGTCGTTTAATGGCAGAGCTTGCGGTAACGGCAAAAAACAAATTTATCGCTACAGCTAGTCATGATCTACGCCAACCGCTGCACGCGCTGGGTTTATACCTCGATGTCTTAGAAGCGAAAATTAAGCGAGACGATGAACTTGAACTCATAGCAAAAATAAAAAATTCCAGTACGGCGCTGTCCGTGCTGTTCAATAGTTTGCTGGATTTATCAAGGCTAGACGCTGGTGTTGTGGAAGTTGTGCCAACACATTTTTCAGTGCATTGTCTCTTATCAAGACTAGCGCTTGAGTTCGATGAAATTGCGGTTGATAAGGCACTGGACTTTGACATTGAAACTGTAGAGGATATTGTGTTTACCGATGCGGTTCTATTGGAACGCATCCTGCGCAATCTTATTCAAAATGCAATTACGTATACAGAGAAAGGATCTATTGCGGTTCGGTGTGAGTCGTCTGGCAAGGCATTGCGCATCGACATCGCCGATACCGGCCCGGGGATTCCACAGTACGAACAACACGCAATTTTCTCAGAATATTATCAGCTTGATAACAAAGGGCATCGGCCTACCATTGGTTTGGGCTTAGGGCTGGCTATTGTAAAAAGGCTGGTTGATTTACTACAGGTTAAATTTGAGCTCGAATCAAAGGAGGGTGTCGGGTCTATATTCTCAATTTATATTCCGCTGGGCGATGCCCGTCAGATTGCCTTTGATGCATCAGCTAATGAAACACAAGAATTAACCGGACATACCATACTGGTTATAGATGATGAAACGGATATTCTCGATAGCATGCAAATGGTATTGGGTCCGTATGGCGGAAAGGTTGTCACAGCTCCAACCGCTAACGATGCCATAACGAAACTCAATGAAGATGATTTAGCGCCTACCATGATCGTGGCAGATTACCGACTAAAAGAAGGCAAAACAGGTGTAGATGCCATCGCTTACATCCGGGAAGAATTTAATCAGGAAATACCGGCGATTATTATTACTGGCGATACATCAGCTAAACGCTTGAAAGAAGCGACTGCCAGTGGATTCAGATTAGTGCATAAGCCACTTCAGGTCGATGATTTACTGGGAGAAATTTCCGCGGTTCTGTCAAGCAGTGAGGCTTAATGCCGGTAGCATGCCTTTAACGTGTTGCATCCTCTAAACCACAGTAATCTATAACCATTCAACCTACCTTGGCGATGGATAACAGAAAAGATCATATCGATCGCTTTGGAGCCATAGTGCTCATCGCGTTTTCGGCATTGTTGGGATTAAACCAAGTGTGCATGAAGCTGGTTAACGCGGGTCTTGATCCAGTCTTTCAAGCCGGGTTGCGTTCGTTCTGTGCGTTTTTCCTGGTTGCGCTATTCGCGCTGTTTGTGCGCCGAAAATTATCCTTGTTCGATGGTAGTTTTATACCGGGTGTTGTATCCGGATTATTGTTCTCGGGTGAGTTTATGTTTTTATTCCAAGCGTTGGATTACACCAGTGTGTCCAGAGCATCTGTGCTGTTTTACACAATGCCGTTTTGGGTTACCGTTGCCGCGCATTTTCTCATACCCAATGAACGTATAACCCGTTTAAAAGTATTAGGGCTAATTATGGTGCTGGCTGGTGTGTTGCTAACACTGAGTCATAACGCGGCACCCAGTACACCGAAAGCGTTGATGGGCGACTTGTTCTGTTTAGTTGCGGCCGCATGTTGGGCTGGGATTGCGATTGTTGCCCGCACCACACAATTGCAAAAAGCCAGTCCTGAAATGCAGTTGCTGTATCAATTAGCCGTTTCGGCTCCCATTTTATTAACTGTGGCGTGGTTGTCGGGCAATGACTTGCTTCGTGAACCGACCGTTGGCATATGGTTGTTATTTGCGTTCCAGGTTGTCGTGGTTATATCGGTAGGGTTCTTAGTCTGGTTTTGGGTGTTATCGATATACCCGGTAGCCAACATGGCTGTGTTTAGTTTTCTTGCGCCTATATTTGGTGTACTGTTTGGGTGGCTATTATTAGATGAGTCCTTGGGTAGCAATGTATTCATAGCATTGCTGTGTATTGCTGCTGGCATCATATTAGTTAATTGGCCAAAAAAACAAGTTAGGCGAGTGGGATATCAACCATGAATGACACAGTATGTATGGACCTTGATTCGGTACGAAAACTTGCGTTAAACGCACTCACCGCACAAGGGTTCTCAGCAGACCAGGCAGCTGCCATTGCCGATACAGTCACAGCCGCTGAACGCGACGAGTGTTTGTCCCATGGGTTATTCCGGATACCTTTTTATATTAAAGCCTGCAGCAACCCGAAAACCGATGCGCACGCCAAACCTGAATTAGTTGAAAAGGATTCGTCCGTTATTCGCGTTGATGGCAAAAACGGATTCTGTCCGCTAGCGCTTAACGTTGGCTTGCCAGCGCTCATTAGCAAAGCTAAAAACAATGGCATTGCGGCCTTAGCCATTAACAATACCTATAACATCGCAGCCTTGTGGCCTGAAGTAGAACACTTGGCCGAAAACAATCTGGTTGCATTCGCGTTTACCGCGTCCAATGCGTTTGTTGCACCGCACGGAGGTAATAAACCATTATTTGGTACCAACCCAATGGCATTCAGTTGGCCGCGAGAAGGGCGACCACCATTAGTGTTTGATCAGGCATCCAGCGTCAGCGCGCGTGGTGAAATTCAACTGCATGCCAGAGAAGGTCATGCGCTACCCGATGGCTGGGCCATTGATAAAGACGGGCAGCCAACCAACGATCCGACGGCTGCGTTAGCCGGAGCACAATTAACCTATGGCGGATATAAAGGTTCGTCTATTGCGCTCATGGTTGAACTACTAGCCGGGGCGCTGATTGGTGACTTTTTCAGTTTTGAGTCTTCCGCGCAAGATACGCATAAAGTGGGTGCACCAGTGGGTGGGGAATTTATTATTGCGATTAGTCCTGAACATTGCGCGAAGCCCACCGCCACAGTTAGTGCCACTGCGCGTGCTGAGCAATTGTTTGCCAAAATTTTGGAACAAGACGGCACTCGATTACCGTCTGATCGGCGTTTCAAAGCACGTGAAAGAACCGCTGTTACCGGTGTAAACGTGAATAAAGCGCTACACGACCAACTGCTTGAATACGCTCAAGTGTGAATCAATGTTACGTAAAACTTGATTTGAGTATCGCAGGTGTACATTATAAAACTTCATTTCATGGAGTTTTAATATGACCGATACAAGTAAGCGCCGCACCCTGAAATGGTTTGGCGCGGCCCCGTTAACGGCGGTTCCCTTCGCATCAATGGCCGGTATATCCACTGCACTAGAATCTCAGCAAACGGAATTACCACCAGCAGTGCAACGTAAAAGTGAACTGCAAATTCAAATAGTTGATACCAATTCGGTACCTGATAACAGTGTGTTGATGTTCAATGCTGGGTCAGAGCAATTAGTGATTAATCAGTTTATCACTGGCACGGTAATCTTTAACAACCGGATGCTCGATCTTAATAGTATTACAACAACAGCACCCATCGTATTAGAACCGGGTCAAATAAAATCATTCGACGCTGAAGTGTTTAGCGTATTAGCGGTTCCGCCGGTTGAGTATGTGTATGCTGATCATGCGGCGGAAGTGTTAAATGATGAAACCAGTGTGATTCATTTGGGTGCATTTATGTTTGACGATATGGCTGTGGTATACGCTGAACCTGCGAAGCCTGTGCTTAGCTAGTCTGGTTTATAGCACAACAGTAGTAACTCTATTCATCGCTACTGTATGCATCGATGAATAGAATTGCTATCGTTTATGCCTATAAAGCGCTTCTGGGGTTCTCATCCTGAAACGCGTTTAATTAGGTTTTTCTCAGTAACAATGTTTGCAGCGCACGGCCTACAACGCCGTGCGCATCAAACAACAATGCGTCCGCCATACCGTGACCATTGCTTTCCCAGTAGCCCACGCTATCAGATCCCAACCATTGTCCAACAGGGTCGCGGTTTAATACGATGGTTAAATCTGCATTAACAAAGCTGACCTCTGACGGTTCGGCATTTCTACCAAACGCATTGCCACAATCGGCTAGCGGGCAAATGCGTTGGAACGGTGATGGCTCTTCCGTTTCTAATAATGGGACCGTTCGCATCCAAAGTGCGGTTGGACCCGGTTGCTTGGATTGGCCCTCTACGTATTTTATTTCCACACCATTGCCGGAAAACGCAGGTTCATCGTGCAGGGTTTGAATGGGGAAGTCGCCTTCAGTCGATTTATCGATAGAACCAAGCTTTTTATTGTAGCTATCGAATGAATTTGTGGGCTGCTCTGTCATTAACAATGCTGACGCGTTGGCCATTATTATGCCATCAGTGTCTGTTATCTGCGCTGAGCAAGTGGAAACGGTTTTACCGCTACGAGTAAGCTCTGCGTTTACGTAAAATCCATTGAACGGAATCGGTCTGATTAAATCAACGGTCAGTCGCACCAAGCGTTTATCAGGCGCGGTCAGCTCCACTGCACGCGCCAGTAAGCCGGTGGGCGGCCCTGCATGACACGCATGGATATCCCACGGCCCTCGCGTGTGTGCTGTGGGTTCAAACCAACGGTTATCTGCGCTGGTAAAAAAGGCATTTGGCATGGATTGATTCTTTTTTACGCCTGAATTGCAGTAAACTAGCACAATCAGACGGAATAGTTACTTACATGCAAATTGTGGTGATAGATCGCGAACCGGTCGAGCTGTACAAAATATTGAAGTTTGCAGGGTTTGCGCAAAGTGGTGCACACGCGAAAATCATGATCGAAAATGGGGAAGTATTAGTTAACGGCATGCCTGAAGATCGTAAACGGCGCAAAATGCTTCATGGCGATCAACTGCTGATTGGCGACATTGCTGTGCAGCTGCAGCTTGAAGGGGCAGAGCAGGCCAGTTAAACGCAGTCTATATTTAGCGTAAGCCTTTTAATGTTATTCAATATTCAAATACAACGCACTCAAATAAAACGTATTTACACATACAGACTTAACCGATTTACCGGGAATAAAAAACCAAATGAACGATGTCATCAAATTATTGCAATCTCACCGCTCGATAAGAAAGTTTTCGCAAGACCCTATCGATCAGGAAGTCATCAATTCAATTATTGCCAGCGGTCAGGCGGCGGCCACATCAAGTAACGTGCAGGCCACAACCGTTGTCCAAGTCAATGACATGGCAGCGCGTGAAAAACTGGTAGAGCTCAGCGGTGGGCAAAAATACGTGGCAACCGCCAGTAACTTTTTTGTGTTTTGTGCCGACTTGAATCGTGCCGCACAAGCCTGTGCGTTGCGCGGTGGCGAGTTCTCAACCGGCATGACTGAGCACTTTATTATTGCAACCGTCGATGTGGCACTGTTTGCACAAAACTGTGCAACTGCCGCGGAATCGTTGGGTTATGGAATTTGTTACATTGGCGGGCTGCGTAACAACCCTCAAGAAGTGTCTGACATTGTTGGGTTGCCAGATAATGTGTATCCCGTGTTTGGATTTTGCATTGGCCATCCGGAGCAAGACCCGGAAATTAAACCGCGGCATCCGTTACCAACAGTACTCATGCAAGATCAATACGATGGTGATGCTATTGCCACGGGCATCAGCGAATACGATGACACATTAAGAGCGTATTATCGTTCACGTACTGGGGGTAAAAAAGACAGCTCCTGGAGTGAGGAAATGAAGGCCCTGGTTGGTAAAGAATCGCGACCACACATGAAGGGCTTTCTTGCATCTAAAGGGTTTACCATGCGCTAAGGCGCGGTGATTGGAGTAATCATTTGCTAGCAATCGACATATCAACTGTCTTATACGCTGGCAAATTTTGGGGAGAGAACAGCAGTGTCAATGCAAGTACAATCCATCAACAATGTCAGTGACGAAGAGTGGGCACTGCGAGTCGATCTCGCAGCCGCGTTTCGTTTAGCGGTTAAATTTGATTGGCACGAATCGATTGCCAATCACTTCAGTGCGGCGGTGTCTGCCGATGGTAAGCAATTTTTGCTAAACCCAAAATGGAAGCACTTCTCACTGGTTAAAGCCAGCGATTTACTGCTGCTGAATGCAGACGACCCCGATGTGATGAACCGTGAGAACGCGCCCGAACCAACAGCCTGGTGTATTCACGGCGCTGTACACGCGCAGGTACCACATGCCAAAGTACTGTTGCACTGCCACCCTCCGTACGCAACGGCATTGTCTACATTGAAAGATCCCACCATCAAACCCATAGACCAAAACACCGCTCGGTTCTTTAATCGTGTGGCGGTTGATTTACACTTTGGTGGTATCGCCGACGATGACGAGGAAGGCAAGCGCATTGCCAGTGCGTTTGGCAATTCGTCCGTGATGATGATGGGCAATCATGGAGTGTCTTGTGCTGCAGAAACAGTCGCTGAGGCATTTGAGCACTTGTATTATCTTGAGCGTGCAGCCAAAACCATGATGTTGGCGTATTCAACCGGTCAGCCGCTCAGCGTCATGGACTCCAAGCTTGCTGAAGAAACAGCCTGTGCGTGGGAGAAATACAGCGATTCAGCGTTTGCGCATTTTGAGCAGCTAAAAACGATTCTGGATCAAACTGACGATAGTTATCGCCATTAGATACAGGCATTAATTATCGCTGCCCGCCGGCCGCATTTTCTCGCGTGGTAGCAGCACGTTTGCATTTGCTCTGATATGCGCATCGCTGGCTTCATTGATGTGGCTAGGGTAGTGCGTACTCAGCAGTTCATCTACTTTGGCGCGTGCGGTTTCCATTAGTACCGGTTTACCTTTTTCAGCCCATTCTTTCGGACTCAGGCGGTCGGCCACTTCAGGGTAGATGTATTCTTTTTGCATTAAGCCAAAGGTTTGTTCGTGCCCAAGGTAATGGCTGGGTCCGTCAATGCACACATCGCGCATGGCTTGTAACGATAAGGTTTCATCGTTCACCTCGATGCCGCGCACAGTTCGGTTTATTGCGCCAAGCATATCGTTATCGATAACGAAGCTCTCATAACAGCAACCCAATAGTGACGCGTGCATACCGGCCGATTCATAAATTAAATTCGCACCGGAGTGCGCAGCCAGTGTATTGGTGTAGGCTTTTTCAAAACCAGATTGAGCATCGGGGAATTTAGCATCGGCCATGCCGGCTGCAATACCGGTAGGTAGGCCATAATAGCGACCCATTTGCCCGCAGGCTGCCATTAACACGGCTTGCTCACCACTACCGCCACTCATGGCTCCGGTGCGTAAGTCGGATACGAACGGCCAAGTGCCGAAAATAGCCGGGTGCTTGGGTACCATTAAATTAACCCAGACCAAACCTGCTAACACTTCTGCCACTTCTTGCACCACCGCACCGGCTAGCGCAGCGGGGCTGGTTGCGCCTGCTTGACCTGCAGCCAGCAGTAATACCGGCATACCGGCGTGCACGGCAGATTCCAGGCAGTAACAAGAATCTTCGGCAAAGCGCATGGGTGGTACCACAAAGCAATTTGACATACTGACAAACGGACGTTTGCGCCATTGAGCTTCACCGCCAGCTATGTGATGCAGCATGGCGAGGGTTTTATCGAAGTGTTCCGGTGCTACCCAACTCGATCCAACATGTTTAGTGGTGCCTGAGATGGCCGCATAGCATGTGTTGAAATCCATATCCAAGGGGTCAGCTACATCCCGAGGTACGAGGCAACGTTGGAAATAGTGAATGTTGTCGAGCTTGTCGACCATTCTGGCAATGTTATACAGATCTTCCAACGTGGATTCACGGTACTCATTGGTTTCGACGTCGGCTATGTGCACAGCAGCACCGGCGGTACCAAAATACACACGCTTATCACCCACCTCAATGTCGTGCTTTGGGTCCTGACCGTATAGCACCACATTCTTGGCGCAGTTCGCCAAGGTGTCCTCTACCAATGCACGTGGGAAATACAAACGTCCGTCTTTATAGCGTCCTCCGGCGTTGATCACCGTTTCAACGCACGAAGGTATGGCTTGTGCCAATCCAATGGTTTCCAACGCATCCATAACCGCGTTATTAACCTTATCCATATCGGCATCGGCAAGCGGATTAAACCTGCCACCTGACATACCTGGCCTAACAGCGCGATCTTCATCGGCAATGGGGGCGGCTCGTAATGCTCGTTTCGCAGCGCGAGCGCCGCGGCGGGATTGGCCTTTGGACAACTCAGTCATGTATTTGTTACTCCACAACGTGGCTGGTTTATAT
This sequence comes from uncultured Granulosicoccaceae bacterium, assembly GCA_964390335.1. Classification (GTDB taxonomy): domain Bacteria; phylum Pseudomonadota; class Gammaproteobacteria; order Granulosicoccales; family Granulosicoccaceae; genus Granulosicoccus. The sequence continues at coordinate 28,231 of CAYMHU010000005.1, forward strand.
TGCTGTAGTGTGCCACGAGCTTGCAGTGGATATAGTCCGTAAAGATGCCGAAAAACGACTCATTCGAGAACAGTTTGAACGGTCCGGATTTTTGCCTGATTGTTGCTAAGATATTGAGAGTAGGCCGTATTATTGAATTGGGTATTATGGTTGCTCGTTTCTTAGACAGGTAGGCTATGGCACTTCCACTTATACCGCTGTTAAAGCTCATCGCGCTTGGTTCGCTGAAGCTGATTTTTTTGTTGTTTGGCGCCGTGTTCTTTCCCGTCTTTGCATTGCGCTTTATTTTAGGTGGCGCCACCGGCATGTTGTTGCCCGCACTGGATTGGCTGGAAGCACATGATCGACTTGACCCTGATAGACACAAAGCCATTGTTGAAGACTTAGATGCCATGAAAAGTATCAGCTTTACGCGCTCGGAAGCACGGCATTTGTTGTGGAATCTAATAAAGAAGATGATGGTGAACATGGTCGCAACGGTAAAAGACTATGCTGCGACCACTGCATCGCTGTTTGGCAGGATGTTCAAGTAAGTGGCCCGAGCTGCCTTATTTATTGTTGCAGTTCTTGTTGTTTATTTTGGCGGCTTTGTGTATGACGAAGTGGGCCCTTTGGTGTATGCGGTTGTACTGACTATCATTGCATCGATGCCGTTGCTACTGAAAATGTCTTTTTGGAAGAAGATTATTTTTCTTGTGCCGTTGTTGGTCTTGCGGGTTATTGGCAAAATTCTTTTAACCGTATTCGGCAAAAATGCGATTTCGCGTTTAATGCAGAAGTATGGGTTGCTAGAGGTTCGGTTTAATCAAACTGTTGCCGGACTAACTGCTAATCGAGATAAAGCCATCGCAAGATGGCGCACCATGAGCTCGCATTCGCGTGCGTATATCATTTTAATCTTTTTGCCTGTGGGGATATTTTTGTTGTTGCTGGCGATTGTGATCAGAATTATTCGCTTAAAGTTTCTGCAATTTATTGTTGAGAAGATAATGCAGAAGTATTTTATGAAGATAAGTACGAAGACTCGACAGAAGGGACAAGAAGGGAAGTCGATGGATTCTTCTGCAGATTGATTGCCGCATAAACTAACCTAGCAGAACGGAACAAGAAGCATGGTTGAACAACTCGTTTTGGAGGTTAACCAAAGTCTTTGTGAATGCCGATGCCGTTCAAGGTCTGTCAAGTGAAGTACCCTTTGAAAACAATATTCCGATGGATGCAGTGATCCATAGTTCGTTGACTCAAGGCTGCATGGTATAAAGATCAGTTAGAATATCGGGATAAACAGCAGGCAAGTCACCTGCAATTAATCCAGGTCCCAAACGCTGTGAAGCTTCACTGTGCTTCCAAACTGCAGCTGCAACCAGCATCAGAGTCTCGTCGGAAGATACTGTCAGATTATTCCTGTACTCTTCCAATGGATTGTTGCGCCCCTGCATCAAGATACTGGCGATAGTGCCAGCGAGAACATCACCACTGCCTGCAGTGGCAAGCCATGGTTGGCCGTGCACGCTAAGTACAGACTCGCCTGTTGGTGATGCAATAACAGTATCCGCGCCTTTGTGCACAACGTAGGCGCCGCTAGCGGCAGCCAGCGCTAATGTACGTGTTAGTTTCGTCTCGTTAGCATCTGTATGTGAATCAAGCCCACAGCTTAAAGCCAGTTTGTTGAATTCACCCTCATGCGGTGTAAGCACAACAGTCGCGTTACTTGCATTTATCGAAGCTAAAAGTGATTTGGTATCTGGCTCTGTTGAGTCGGTAAAGCTCATCAGCGCATCTGCATCCAGAACCACTGTGTTGCAGTGTTTGAGCGCCGTGACTACAAATTGCTTACACTTTTCACCAACCCCAAAGCCCGGGCCAATCACGATCGATTTAAGCCTTTTATCTTCAAATAATTGTTCCAGTTCGGTTACTGAGTCCACAGCTTGTAGCATGATCTCTGTGCAGTGTGCTGCGAGTATGTCCATTGCATCGGTTGGGGAAACTAGTGTAACCAAACCAGCCCCGGCGCGAAGCGCGGCAATCGCAGACAGACGTGCGGCACCGGTGGAATACCGAGTCCCGCTCGCAATCAGTAAATGACCACGTTGATATTTATGGGTAGTGTCATTTCGTATTGGAAACAGTGTTTGCCAATACTGCGGTGTGTTTTCGTGTATCTGTGGTTGGATGTCTTCAAGCACTGAATTAGGGATGGCAATATCGGCAATAGTCAGTTCCCCGCAGTAAGCCCTACCGGGGTATAAGAAATGAGCCGGCTTAGGTCGAAAGAAGCTGATTGTGTAGTCTGCTTTAATAGCGCATAAGTGAGGTGTGCCTTTGGCATTTTCCGTAAGGTGACTGTTTCCCGAATCGCCGTTTATGCCACTTGGTAAATCAATACTGAGGATGGACACTCGATCAGTAAATTCATCCGTTTGTCGTAGCGCATTAATTGATTCAATTAGACTAGCTACAGACCCTTGTATAGACCGCGTTAACCCAGCGCCAAATATTGCATCGATAATCAAGACCTGACCCCATTGTTCAAAGACCTGACCCCA
>CAYMHU010000005.1:30879-71240 GCA_964390335.1 uncultured Granulosicoccaceae bacterium
ACCGGCTTTGGTGAATGCATCAAATGCTTTGCCAGCGTCCCCAGTTAGTGCATCAGTATCGTTTTGCTCACCGCAGAAAATGGTTTTTACATGATAACCATGCTGAGTAAGTATTTGAGCTGCAAGTAATCCGTCACCGCCGTTGTTGCCTTTACCACACAGTAATAATACGTACGGCTTGCGATTGCTCAACAATACTAGTGTTTGAACAAAATCTGCAACTGCTGTGGCAGCGTGCTGCATAAGGCAATAACTTGATTTGACGTGCTGCAATGCCAGCTCGTCGGCTTGGTACATTTCGGCAACGCTTAACACCGATGTCCTGTACTGATCGGATTTCATGTTTGCATATTACATCCAGTTATCTGGATGAGTTTACATTCTGAATGCTTTTTAAGGGGATTTCAGGATGCCAAGCGTTGCAAAATATCCGGGCTTTTGTCCAGTAACAGCGTGTACTTAACACCGTGTGATTGCTCTGGCTCTAACGTTACCAGCATGCCAGCTTGTTCTGCCAATGATTGCATGGCAGGGTTATGCTCGTTGGCATGACAGAACAGCACTTTAATTCCGTGATCTTTCGCGTGCTTCACGAGCACCCGGAAAAGCTGCACAGGTAATGTCGTTGTCATGAGTGATTGCTCTATGGACATGTGGAACTCATGGCTATAAAGCTTTCTGTGTTTACCGTAGATCGCCAGTCCGACACGCTTGCTATGTTCAGGCTCACCGTCATTGACTTTTGTGACAACAAAGCCGCTGGAACGCACATCATCTATGTCATAGATGCCATGTAAGTTAAGCGCTTCCACGTTGGGTTTCAATCCAAAATTCACACTTGTTGGAGTGGCATCAGGAATGTTTTCGCAGTAGGTTAAGTTTCTGTCAAAATCTTCTGCGGCAACGGGACGAATGATGTAGGTATCTCCGGCGCTTGTGATGGTTTTCAAGTAGCTATTGTTTGCAGTCACGTTTACACCTCGATTACTGGAGTGTTGTAAACAGACTAGCTTGCCCATTGAGTCTTTATTTTGATCAGTATCAATCGAAACTAGCTTTGTAGTCACTCATGTAGAATATGCCTGAACGGTAATGCTGGACTGGATTGTGACCCCGAAACAAATTATTCAATCGTTGAATCTACAGCCACATCCTGAAGGTGGCTGGTATGCAGAAACATGGCGCGATTCAACACAGTCTCCTCGCGCCTCGGGCACAGCTATTTACTTTTTATTGGAGGCGCATCAACAAAGTCATTGGCACCGGGTTGATGCAGCTGAAATCTGGCATTGGTATGCCGGTTCTGCCATGGAGTTGCATGTAGCAGATGAACAGGGGCAACAGGTATTGTTGCTGGGACCAGACATCGCCAACAACCAACGACCTCAATTGATTGTGCCGAAAGATGCTTGGCAGAAATCCATACCGGTCAATGGCTGGGTACTAGTGGGGTGTACTGTAAGCCCGGGTTTTGAGTTTACAGGCTTTGAGCTGGCACCCGATAACTGGGAACCAGCATAAACTCGTTTTTAAATCTGCAGTCCACTGTCCGGCTTCACGCTAACGGTTCCGGTTGCCTTATCCAATACAAACGGGCATGTGCTGCACTGTATCCGTTTATCCGTTGCTGGCGTATCCTTCAGTCTTGGATCAGCTTCCCCACTGGCAAGTGTTGGTTGATCATTCGCATCCAGTCGCTTTTTAAGTAAATCCAGCAGCAAGTCATCAATACCAAGCGGTTCGGCGATTTGATACGTGGTGCCTGCAAACTTTGCCGCAGCCTGACTGGTCAAACTGGGGATATCACGAACCCAGTGTTTGCCCTTAGCAAGAAAGAGCGGCAGCACAATAATATGCTTGGCACCTCTGTTAACGCAGGCTGTGTATGCGGTTTCGATATCGGGCATAGCCAATTCCATATGGGCGGGCTCAACGATACTGCAGTCTTTAGCAAAGCGAGCGGCGAAACGATCGGCAACATCTTTGAGGCTATCGTTTGATTGCGCCCGTCGACTCCCGTGATCACAAATGATGATGCCGGTAGTGGCCGTATCGGAGGTGACACCCATGTTCATATCAAATCCCTATTAGCAGTTTATGTTCAATTCAATGCTTATTACGAGCAGTATGGCGTATCCGATGGCTGTGGATTAGCGCGTTTTCGTTCAACGCAGCAATTATAGAATCGAATGGGTGGCCGAGTGTGGCTCTGGCCCGATTTAGTATCTGTGGTTGTCTCTAACCTTTTGAAATATATCGACATATTCACAAATTCGTAAATATAAAGATATCTTTATATGTGCATGTTATTATAATTAGTCCGAAGTCACCAGCTAGTCAGTAATGAATGTAAGCCAGGAAGAACGAGCCGCCCGCACATCGCTGCTGCATCAGCAATTAAACGAGCGCATTTTGCTACTGGATGGCGCTATGGGCACCATGATTCAAACGCATGAGCTGGGTGAGGAAGATTTTCGTGGCGAGCGTTTTAAAGACTGGGCATCGGATTTAAAAGGCAATAACGATCTGTTATCGCTGACGCGACCCGACATTATTCTCGCCATTCATGAAGAGTATCTTGCGGCAGGCGCCGATATCATCGAAACCAATACCTTTAATGCCAATAGCATTTCCATGGCAGATTACGCCATGCAGAGTCTGGTGCCTGAGCTTAATCGCGTAAGTGCAAGACTTGCCAAGCAAGCAGCCGATCAGTACACCCAACAAAATCCCTTACAACCACGATTTGTTGCGGGCGTTATCGGCCCCACTAATCAAACGGCATCCATGTCGCCCGATGTTGCAGACCCGGGTTTTAGAAGCATCACCTTCGATCAACTGGTGGATAGCTATTATGATGCGAGCATAGCGCTGATTGAAGGTGGGGTGGATATCATTCTAATTGAAACCGTGTTTGATACTTTAAATGCGAAAGCCGCGATATTCGCCGTGCAGCAATGTTTTGAAGATCTCGGCTACGAATTACCCATCAGTATTTCCGGCACCATAACCGATGCGTCGGGCAGAACGTTATCGGGGCAAACATTAGAAGCATTTTGGCATTCAGTCAGGCACGCTAAACCACTGTCAATTGGGCTTAATTGTGCATTGGGCCCGACCCAGCTGCGCACCTATGTTGAAGAGCTGTCTAACATGGCTGATACGTTTGTTAGTGCGCATCCAAACGCCGGGTTACCTAATGCATTTGGTGGTTACGATGAAACGCCCGAACAGATGGCAGAAGAAATAGGCCAATGGGCACGCAGTGGTTTTCTGAATATTATTGGCGGCTGTTGCGGCACAACGCCTGCACACATTGCGGCGTTCCGCGAGATTATGCTGGATGAATCGCCTCGAACGATACCAAGCATTGAACCCATGTGCCGATTATCCGGCTTGGAAGCGTGCAAAATTTCACAAGATTCTTTGTTCGTTAATGTTGGTGAGCGCACCAATGTCACGGGCTCTGCAGTGTTTCTGCGTTTAATCAAAGAAGGCGAATTTGAAACGGCACTGAACGTTGCGCGCCAACAGGTTGAAGACGGCGCACAAATTATTGATGTCAATATGGATGAAGGCTTATTGGATTCTGCTGCAGTGATGCAACGATTTATGCATCTGATTGCATCAGAACCGGATATCTCTCGCGTACCGGTTATGTTGGACTCGTCCAAATGGTCCGTTATAGAGGCAGGCATCAAGTGCGTGCAGGGTAAATGCGTTATTAATTCTATTAGCATGAAAGAGGGCGAAGAGCTCTTTCTTGAGCAGGCACGATTAGCAAAACGCTATGGTGCAGCTGTGGTGGTGATGGCGTTTGATGAGGAGGGGCAGGCTGATACCATCGAGCGCAAGGTCAGTATTTGCGAACGAGCGTATCACTTGTTGGTCGATAAAATCGACTTTGATCCCTACGATATCATTTTCGACCCTAATATTTTTGCTATCGCTACGGGTATCGATGAACACAATGAATACGGTGTTGCGTTCATTGAAGCAACTCGGCAAATAAAACAAAAACTCCCAGGTGTCATGGTCAGCGGTGGGGTATCAAACGTATCGTTTTCGTTTCGCGGCAATAACACCGTGCGCGAGGCTATTCACGCGGTTTTCTTGTATCACGCCATACAGGCCGGTTTGGATATGGCCATTGTGAATGCAGGGCAATTAGCCATAGTAGAAGAGATTGATCCGGCGCTTCGTAAAGCGGTTGAAGATGTAGTGCTGAATAGCGACTCGGATGCAACCGATCGGTTGTTGGATATTGCAGAGCAATACCGCGGTGCTAAAACCGAGCAAGATAAACAAGATCAGGAATGGCGTAGCTATCCGATAGAGAAACGATTGGAGCATGCCTTGGTCAAAGGCATCGATGAGTTTATTGATGCCGATGTAGAAGAAGCCCGTTTGGCCTTGCCAAGTTCATTAGATGTTATCGAAGGCCCGCTAATGGATGGTATGAATCGCGTGGGTGATTTGTTTGGTGCGGGTAAAATGTTTTTACCACAAGTGGTGAAATCAGCGCGGGTCATGAAAAAAGCGGTTGCATGGTTGTTGCCGTATATGGAACAAGAGAAAACCGGTGAAGCGAGCTCTGCCGGTCGCGTGCTAATGGCAACTGTTAAGGGTGATGTGCACGATATAGGTAAAAACATTGTGGGCGTTGTGTTGCAATGTAATGGCTTTGAAGTCATTGATTTAGGCGTTATGGTTCCTGCCAATAAAATAATGGAGGAAGCGCGCAAGCACGATGTGGATATTATTGGCTTATCTGGATTAATAACACCGTCGTTAGAAGAAATGACCCACGTATCGCAGGAGCTGCAACGCGAGGGATTTACCGTGCCATTGTTAATTGGTGGTGCCACCACATCGCGTATGCACACAGCCGTAAAAATATCCGACCACTACGACCAGCCCGTAGTGCATGTGGTTGATGCATCCAGATGCGTGCAGGTAGCCAGTCACTTGTTAAGTGATGAACACAAAGCCAGTTTTGCAGAGGAACTGGCAACCGATTATGAGCGGTACAAAAAACGCTTTGCCGCTAAAACCAGCGAAGTAGAGCTACTGGATATAGATGCTGCACGCGCTAACAAAATGTCCATAGACTGGCAACAGTCAGAGATCCATGTGCCAGCGTCATTAGGTATCACGCACTATAACGATGTGTCACTCGATACTCTTATTCCGTTTATTGACTGGACCCCTTTTTTCCATGCATGGGAATTGCGCGGTAAGTACCCTCGGATACTAAAAGACCCAACCGTCGGGGAGGAAGCGCAAAAGTTGTATGCAGACGCGCAGATCATGTTGGCGGAGTTTGAATCCAACAATGCGATCTCAGTATCGGCGAATGGATTAGTTGGATTATTTGCCGCCAACTCGGTTAACGATGATGATATTGAAGTTTATATCGACGAGTCGCGAAGCAATGTGTTGCAAACCATCTATTGTTTACGCCAACAACGGGTTTTCCCTGATGAGCGGCCAAACTTGTGTCTCAGCGATTTTATTGCCCCAAAAGCTAGCGGCCTGAATGACTATATCGGTACCTTCGCGGTGACGGCCGGCGTGGGCTTGGATACGTTGGTTGATCAATACGATAACGACAATGATATCTACAAGAGCATTATGGCTAAAGCCTTGGCAGATCGTCTGGCGGAGGCTTTTGCAGAATATTTACATCGGGAAGTCAGAACATCGTTATGGGGCTATGCAAAGGATGAAGCACTGGACAACGAACAACTGATCCGCGAACGGTATCGCGGTATCAGGCCGGCACCCGGGTATCCGGCTAATCCAGATCATCGGCAAAAGAATGCCATTTGGAATTTAATCGACCCACTGACGAATGCCGGCATATCATTAACAGAAAACTTAGCCATGATGCCAGCGGCATCGGTTAGCGGTTTTTATTTCGCGCATCCGGATAGCCGTTATTTTGGATTGGGGAAAGTGACGCGGTGCCAGGTAGAGGATTACGCTGCACGAACAGCGTGCGACCTACCCACCAGCGAGCGCTGGCTGGCGCCGTCTTTAGCTTATGGCTAGCGAGTTCCTTCGATGCAGCTTATGGCAACGTAAACAGCACTGGAATAAAGCCTGTTTCGTGACCAAGGCGGATGCCGGTGAGTGCAATAAAGGCCACGACAAACGCACCGCTATCGAACAAGGATTTCTCTAAACGCTTTACATCCGCTGGTACTTGCCCGTCGGTAGAGTACTGTTTGAATGCCGGAATAAAGCGTGGGGTGCGTTTGCAGTATTCGGCGTAGGACTCACCGAATATACCCATTAAGTTTTCTTCTTCCTTGGCAACCACATACGGGTAGATGCCAATAAAGAACACCAGTAGTAATGCAGCAATAACAATGGAGTGAGTCATTAACACCAAACCCAGTGCGCCAATAAAACTAAAGCAGTACAGTGGGTTACGCACCATTGAATAGGGGCCTGCTGATACAACCGATGTATTTTTCTGGCCACCAATGTACATGGTGCACCAAACACGTCCAAGGCACGCAACCAGCAACAATAGTAGAGCGATGCTATCGAACACCCAGACACCCGTATCGCTAAGCGTAAACTTTGGTCCGGTAAAAACGATCAATAATAAGACGATTGCCACAAACAATTTTGATAAGGGCAGTCGGTATTTTTCTAGCAAAGTGGATGCGGCAGATGCCTGTGTGACAGACGAAGCCTCTGAACCTGATTTTGACACTGACGTCGCTACCTAAGCCAATTGTGGAGTAGCAGTTATCATAGTCTAAAATTGTCAGCAAATCCTAAGCTGCAAACTAAAATTAGCTGTGCTCGACAACGAATAATCCGTAAACTTCTTCAACCGTGCAATTTTGTGCCATTGAGCTTACTCCGCCAGTGAAAGAACCTAAACCGACGCCTGCAGGTGGTTCAACAACGTTCGGCTTGGGGTTAATGCTGATTGCATTCCTATGTTTTTCGATCATGGATACATCGGCAAAGTGGTTGGTGATGGCCGCGGTGCCATCCTTGCAAGTTGCGTTTCTGCGTTATTTAGGACACTTTTTGTGGGTGCTGATTTTGTACCTGCCATCGGAAGGTACGCAGATCATGCGCTCGAACAATCCGCGCCTTCAGATATTGCGAGCTGTCATGTTGTTAAGTGCGACGGCCTTTAACTTTACCGCGCTGAAATACTTACCATTAACGACCGCCATCGCCATCTTTTTTGCATCTCCTATGGTGGTTTGCTTGCTGAGTATTCCCATATTAAAAGAACAGGTTGGTATAAAACGATTTGCGGCGATACTCGTTGGCTTTATAGGTGTGCTTATTATCATTGAACCATGGGGAGCAGAATTTGATTACCACGTGTCGTATGCATTCGCCGCGTTGTTCTGTGCGTCCGGATACTTTGTTATGAGCCGAGTGATTGCAGGCGTCGACTCGAACTCGGTTACGCAGTTTTACTGTGCGGGTGTGGCAACGGTTGTGCTAGCGCCCATTGGATATTTAATCTGGCAGTGGCCAACGAGTTCTTTGAGTTGGTTTTTATTGATATTGATTGGTTCGCTTGGCATGCTGGGGCACAGTGTATTAACCCGAGCCCACCAAATGGCTGAAGCATCCGTGCTAGCGCCAACGGTTTATTCGCAAATTTTATACATCACAATTTTAAGCTGGATTGTATTTGATTCCATTCCAAGCACGACCACTGCGTTCGGTGCGCTGCTTATCGTGTTAAGCGGATTGTATATTTGGCAACGTGAGCGACAACTGCAAAAGGCCAGCGAAGCTTTAGCATTAACGGCGAAACATGCGAAGTAAAAATAACCCCATAATTGCCATGGAAGACGCGGCACTAGCCACGTAAGTTAAGGCGGCCGCAGTAAGCATAGACTTTGCACCGGCATAGTCAGTATCGTTAACTAAATTATGCTTTTGTAATTCATTCAGCGCTTTGGCACTGGCGTCAAATTCGATGGGTAGTGTGAGTACCGGCATCACCACACCTAAGCCAATCATGATCATGCCTACATTTAACAGTGCGGGGATACCGAGAAAGCCACCGGCCATTGCTAAGATTAAACCGAACTGATTTCCGGCAGCGGCCATGGGCATCATGGCAGCCTTGAACTTCAGCGGCCCGTACTGCTCCTTGTCCTGAATGGCGTGGCCGACTTCGTGTGCTGCCACGGCGATGGCCGCAACGGAAGGCTCTCTATTAATCGATTCTGATAACCGGATAAGTTTTTGACTGGGCACATAGTGATCGCTGAGTTTGCCCTTAGACTCCTCGAGGCGCACATGCTGTAGATCATGGGAATTGAGTATCAGGCGCGCTACATCATGACCATTTGCGCCCACTGTATTAGGATGTGCACCCCATTTGGCATAGGTGCGCATCATCCAGAACCTGACCAGAGCAGATGCGGCGAAAGACAGTACGACGATGACTAGCAGCATCTGACTATTCCATCCCTATTATCACTTGGTGCATCAATTGGTTTCCACCTGATTACTGAGCACATGCGTCATGAGCTCGGTAATCTAGTGTTAGCGATACCTTGATTCAGGATCCGTTTCAACATCAGGACGGGCGAGCCCGCTAATAATTTGTTGCAGCGAAATAGTGCCCAGTGTATTGCCGTTATCGTCTTTAACATTGCCAGCTTGCGAGTCAGATTTCGCGATCACTTGCAGTGCGTCTTCCAGCACCGTGTTCTTAGCCATATCCGGACCGTTCACGCTGGTGTCGGGTGTCATCAAGGTTCTTACCTGTAGCACTCGACCACGATTAATGTCTTTTACAAAGTCGAAGATGTAGTCGTCAGCAGGGTTAATAATGATATTTTGCGGTTCACCTTGCTGGATGACTGCGCCGTCTCTGAGTATGGCGATGGTGTCGCCAATGCGCAGCGCCTCGTCAAGATCGTGCGTAATAAACACAATGGTTTTGTGCAATTCAGTTTGCAGATCAAGCAGCACATCTTGCATATCAGTTCTGATAAGCGGGTCCAGTGCGGAAAATGCTTCGTCCATTAACAGGATTTCAGCATCGGTTGCCAATGCGCGGGCAAGTCCAACGCGCTGTTGCATGCCGCCTGATAGTTGCGACGGGTAGTGATCTTCGAATCCTGCCAGACCAACTCGCTCTAACCACTTATGACTTTGCTTTTTGGCATCGTTGAGCTTGATGCCTTTAATCACTAAACCATAGGCCACGTTCTCTGCCACTGTTTTATGTACGTGTAAGCCGAATTTCTGAAACACCATGGAAGCCTTATGGCGTCGAAAATCCATTAGTTTAGATTTGTTCATGGCCAGTACGTCTTCGCCATCTATGATTACCTTGCCTGCGGTGGGCTCGATAAGACGATTGATGTGACGAATGAGCGTTGACTTGCCAGAACCGGACAAGCCCATGATGACCGAAATACCGCGCGCAGGAATATCAACGTTGATGTCTTTTAAACCAAGCACATGCGCGTGCTGCTCAAGCAAGTCTGTTTTAGACATGCCATCCTTAACTTTCTGCAATACCGATTTTGGTTTGTTACCAAATATCTTGTACAGGTTTTCTATTTTTATTTTTGTATCAGTCATGTTTAGCTCCATGGCGATGACGTTGCAGTCTATCTCCGTACTGTTGCGAAACACGATCAAAAATAATGGCTAGTGCAACAATTGCCAGGCCGTTCATTAAACCTAAAGCCAAGTACTGATTTGAAATGGATCGTAATACCGGTACACCAAGGCCGGCTACACCGATCATGGATGCGATAACCACCATGGCCAGTGCCATCATAATGGTTTGGTTAACCCCGGCAAAAATGTTCGGCAATGCCAACGGGATTTGTACCCCGAATAAGCGTTGCGTATAGCTGGCACCGAAAGCATCGGCCGCTTCCAACGCTTCTTTTTCTACTAACCGTATACCCAAATTTGTGAGGCGAACAATTGGTGGTAGGGCATATATACAGACAGAGATTAAGCCGGGCACTTTACCTATACCTAGTAACATAACTACGGGTATCAGATACACAAACGCCGGAATTGTTTGCATGACATCCAGAATGGGTGTAACAAAGGCTTGCACGCGGTTCGAGCGCGCCATGAGTATGCCAAGTGGAATGCCGATGGCAATACATACAATGGTGGCAACAGAAATAATCGCGAGCGTAGACATGGTGTCTTTCCACATGCCGAAATAACCGATAAGCAGAAACGACACAACGCTGCCGATCACCAACTTGATATTGCGCGAGCCAAGCCAAGCTAATGCAGCAACCACCAAAATGATAATGGGCCAGGGTGTTGCGAGTAGCAGTTTCTCCAGCCAGACCAGAAATGTGAGCAATGGATGAAAAAAATTTTCAATGGATTCACCAAACTCTCTGGAGAAATCTCTGAAGCTTGCATCGATAAATTTTTTCAGGTCGCGTAGATCGGTGCGACCCATTGTTGGAAACTCTGTAAAAAATTCTGTCAGGGAACTCAAAGCGTGCCTCTTGTCTGTCTGAATGTACCAATAAAAAAAGCCCATTCGCATTGCTGCGAACAGGCTTCGCGTGCTTACAACTAGATCATCGTATTATCGATGCGTGTGTTTAGTTCAAGCGTTTAGTTAAGTGCTGATTTAACCTTGGCAGCAACATCAGCGCTAACCCAGGACTCCCAGATATCACCGTGTTCAATCAAGAATTCGATGGCTGCATCAGAACCAGCGGCCTGATTATCACCCATGTATACCAGCATGCCATTCATGACTTCACCTGGGAATACGCGCTTGGCAAGATAATCCATCACTTCCGGGCCACCTTTGTTTTTGAAGTCGTCTGTTACCACTGTGTGTACTTCAGATTCAGTCCACGCAGATGGTTGTGGGTCAGCACAGTCTTGCTCGGCTTTAACGATACAGCCGTCCCAATTTTCGCTACCTGCAAACTCAACACCGAAAGGCAGTTTAACCATTTTATGTTTACCGATCATGGCTGTTGGAGACCAGTAGTAGCCAAACCAGGTTTCGTCACGCTCTACGGCTTTGGTCATTGAACCATCAAGGCCAGCGGCTGAACCCGGGTCTACCAGCTTCCAGCCCTTGGCTTCCATATCGAAAGCACGGAACAGGTTTGCGTTTGCTAGCTGACAACCCCAACCAGCAGGACAACCGACGAAGGCGCCTTTGGATGGGTCTTCAGCATCAGGGAAGTATTCGGGGTGCTCTAATACGTCCAGTACCGTTTTAAGTTCAGGGTATTTGGCCGCGGTTGCGGGTGTGATCCACCAGCCTTCACCCAGTTCAGTGATCGGACCATCGTTCGCTGAATGTAACGAACCGGCTTCGAGTGCAGCGTTTAATGGTTCTCGTACGGCGTTAATCCACAGTTCGCCCGCAATATCGGGTTGACCTTTTTCATTCATTGATGCAAACGTTGTGGTGGTGGCGCCAGGAATGAGTTCCACGTTGCAGCCGTAGCCTTCTTCAAGGATAACTTTGTCCACGTTGGCCATCAGTTCGCCTGATGCCCAGTTCCATTCAGCAATTTGAATATCGCCACACTCTGCCATAGCAAATCCGCTAGTGGCGAGTAGTGACAAACCCAAGGCGGTTTTCTTTATTAATTTCATTGTTTTCCTCTGCTTCTTTCAAGCTGCAAGGTTTATTTATGCCAGATCCGTTCATTGTAAACCTGGCGTGGTGTCTTGCTGCTAGCGGTAGTTTGTTCCATAACGCATGAACAATGCGTTGATACTAATTGATTGATTTATGAACAAATTATTGGTTAGCAGCAGCAATGCGTGTCTTAGACGCTGTGCGTAATACTACCTTAACAAATAAGGGTTAGTAGTCCTATCCGATTACGACTCATAAGTCTTAATTATTGACAATGTGCTGCTCAATATGTGAACTATATTCATCAATTGCGTGGGCAGGTCGAAATAGTAACCGTATGCGATAAAGTGCTTTTTTTTCATAGATTAAAGTACTTGTGCATAGAAGTACCCCTAGCCGCGCCGCGTTGTATTGTGGTTGAGCAGCGTATACTAGTTCGACCCCATCGAACTGACCATTCCATGAATCGCAATAAAATTCTGGACAGAGTACGAAAGCTCTACGCCATGAGTCAATCTGGCGAGTCCAGTCCGAATGAGGCAGAAATTGCATTGCGCCGATGCCAGTCTTTGATGTTGAAGTTTGGGGTTACGTTTGCTGACCTTGAAACGTCAGAGTTCGGAAGTGCTGGTATTGGTAAGCGCTTTCGAACCGTTCCCAGCTATGTGACTTTGTTAAGCTCGGCCGTGGCCATACTGCATGATTGCATTTGTGTGGATTCGGGTGAAATAGAGTTTCGGGGGTTTAGCATTGATGCTGAAGTGGCAAGCCTTACCTATGAGTATCTATCAGCGTCCATGGAACGCTCGCTAAGATTACGAAAAAAAGAAGGCTCTGTGCCTCCTGGTCGCTCTGCAAGTTTCGATTATCGGGTGGGCTTCGGCGTATCGGTATTGAATCGGTGCAAGCAGATACACGCAGACAGACTAGCGGCTGAAAAAGCAGTGCATGATAAGGCGAGTAATGATCCTCAATATGCTAGCTCGCTTATTGTCGTTAAGCGTGAGTTGGTTGAAGAGAATTGCACCGGCGATATTCAAGGTTCAAAACGCCGCACCGTGCGTTATCGCAGTGGTAGTGCGCATTCTGCTGGTGCCATGGACGGTGCTGATGTGTCGCTGGATGAACAACTTAGCGATGCCAGTCAACGCGAAACTCTGCTAGATTCTTCTGTATGAGAATAGATAACTTGCAATACGCCAATTGGTCGGAGAAAATTTTTCGGCAAATGCGTGCTGGGCAAGTCGACGCCGTTCATGTGACCATTGCTTATCATGAAAATTTTCGGGAAACCATCCATAACATAGAGCAATGGAATCGATGGTTCGAACAATACTCCGACCTCATTATGCACGGGAAATTTGCCAGCGATATAGAGCTTGCCAACATAACAGACCGTACTGCCATCTTCTATGGTTTGCAAAATCCAAGTCCAATGGAAGACGACATCGGATTAGTAGAAGTGTTGCACGCACTGGGTGTGCGGTTTATGCAACTCACCTATAACAATCAATCTTTACTTGCTACTGGTTGTTACGAAGAGCACGATCCGGGGCTTACGCGAATGGGTAAGCAAGTGATTAAAGAAATGAACCGGGTTGGATTGGTTGTCGATATGAGCCACTCGGCAGACCTTTCCACGATTCAAGCAGCTGAGTATTCCACACGACCCATCGCCATTACACATGCCAATCCATTTGAGTGGATGCCGGCGCGGCGCAATAAGAAACCCGATGTTATTAAGGCAGTTATAGATAATGGCGGGATGCTCGGGTTTTCGTTATACCCTCATCATTTAAAAGATAAGTCTGATTGTACTATCGAGAGCTTTTGCACCATGATCGCGCGATGCGCTGATCAATATGGTCTTCAGCATTTAGGCATAGGGTCTGATTTATGCCAAGACCAGCCGGATAGTGTGGTTGAGTGGATGCGTGTTGGACGCTGGACGAAAGAAATTGACTACGGCGAAGGGTCGGCATCTGATGCCGGATTTCCGCTAATGCCCGAGTGGTTCCAAAACAATACACATCTAGTCAATATTGAGCAAGGATTAAAAAACGTTGGTATGAACGATCAAGAAGTCGCTGCTGTCATGGGTGAAAACTGGTTTCGTTTTTATTCAGAGAATTTTGGTCCTCCAGAGCATTAGATCGTTGACTTCCTCCAATCCAAATACGCAAACAATAGCGCGACGTTCCGCGTCGCAAGTTATGCGATTGGAACGTTTGGGATCGTTTCACCAGACTAGACTCTCGTTTATGCGGGTATTAACTCGCCGACTTAAAAAAGAGAAGTGGGCATTTTCGCGCGCAGAATTTAATGTTAACGATTCGGGTGTCGGGCATGCGGTGTACACCGCAACAGGGCCAAAGCGTTCATATTCCTTAATAGCGTTTGCACACGATCTGCCAGCTGAGAAAAGATCTGATCGCGTTATTGCAGAAGCGTGGGATGCAACGTTTACCTTGTTCGATGGGGTACCCGATGCGAACGATATCCAACGGTTATCGCTGAACGTACCGTATCAGGAAGCGGGGCGTGTCAGTGCAACAGAACTGACATTATCCCGCGCTAATAGATCAGTTCGACTCTGGGAACACGTTGTCGATAAGTTGTCACAAGGCAAGCAACCCGAGTTGTCGCAAATTGATTCTGTTGGTTATCTGATGCGTACAACAGCGGTATATGGTTCTGGTAAGTTTGGCGCTGCCGATAGAGAAAGTATTGCACAGCGAGATGAATGTAAAGCTCCGTTTCAAATGGAAATGCTGAGTGTTTATCTAATCAGAACTTTCGTGCGCGATTTGGTAGAGCATATGGCTCAGGTGCGTGGCGGTGACGTTGCAGTGCCATTAGATAAAGCCATTGCTCGTCGCTTAGGTATCGGTAATTCCACGGGCCTGGGTATGGCCCCATTTATTATTAACCACCCTCAGCTGTTCAATAACTGGATTGTAGCCAGAGAAACAGCCTTGGCACAGGTTCGTAGTGTGGTTAATCCCTCGCAATCAGAAATAACTCGGTTTAAAAACGTACTGCAAAGCTCGCTGCTATCGACCCAGCAATGGCATTCAGAGCACGAATTACAAAAACCTCGAATTTCGCAACTACAACGTGATCTGCAAACCTTAAACAATAAAGTGCAACAAGACATCTTTGCACAAGCACAGCCATGGAATGAATTATACGAATGGGCGTACAAAACGTTGTCGATTGAAGCACAGGAAAGTTTAGTGTCCATGATGCTCGAACCGTATGGTCATCTTATTGATGGTTTTGAATGTTGCATGGGGTCAGACGCTGCTTCTACATTACCAATCAATGGGGCGATGACACTCGAAGAGCTGCAAACGATATTGCGTACTCACTATGAATGGGCTCGTCCTATTAACTGGGATGCACCGGCATGCAATGCCAGAGCCTGGTATGTGTCTGAAGAGAAACTCGAACCCAGACTAGGTGAGCGCTTCGACGAACCGATTGCCGAATACGAGCAGCCGTTGGCTCCAGCGCGAGACGCCATCCGTTTGCTTGATGCGCTTGAGCATTGGCCTGCGAAGTCAACCGTGGCCGAGTTGTTGCTGAAACATCCGGAACACCGATACAGTGTACGACGGGCTCAAACTATTGCAAATTTGCCCTACGGAGAAATTAGGGACAACACGATAGATCAACAGTTGTTACCCATCGATATGCTTCGCAGTAAGTTATCATTCTTTGGGGCGATCCACTTTGACCCCAGGTCTGATAGGTGGGTGCGAATACGCATGTTTGGTCATGCGCCATATCCTGAAGAGCTTCAGCACAGTGATGCCGACTTCTGGGTATATCCGGAAGTCTCCCCTGAATCTTCACAATTTTCTTCAATGGCGTGAGCGACTACTCGTTAAATGAGTCGGCTTCCCGAGCCAAACTTGCGGTGCGTGGCGTTGGTTACAGTTGGGGGGTAGCGGAAGACGCGTCGCGAGCGTTATATTGGCTTTCGTCGCATGGTATCGATGGTTTTTCAGCACTGTGTGCAGTGTTGGATAACATAGATTCAAAATCGCTTGGTGCACCGTCCAAGCTTATCGATACTTGGTCCTGCGAACAATCAGCAATGTGTCCATTGTTGACTGGATTATGTATCAATGATCGTGCTGTGCTGCTAACAGACTTGCAATCGATTACAATGGGTAAAATAGCTTATCCAGTGTTAACACTGCCGTTCTTGTCAGATGTGGCTTTGGCGTATCGTTGCACACTGCAGTTTGCATGCTCAGAGTTTGAAGCGGTCGTTGCGCAAAACTCAGTAGCGATACTCGGCGATTTTACCGTTGCCAGTACCGATGCTGCATTGGTGTCGTGTAGCTCAAGCGAGTTAGATTTGACTGGTAAGTCTTATAACCATTATTCGCGAAGTAAAAAACGAGTGAATATTGATGAGGCAATATGGCTTCGTCTTGGTGAGTATGCTCATCGAACCTATGCGCCAGCAACTGAACAATCACGTTTGTTAGGCGCTGGTGCTGGTGTTGTCGACAGCGATTAACGCGTTTAGATTATCCATACATATATTGCAAACCACAATGAACCATTCAGAACCGTATCCGGACAACTATATTGCCGATATATTATCGCAAGTTAAAACCATCGCGCTGATTGGCGCCAGTCCAAAGCCTACTAGAGCAAGCAATGATGTGCTGCGTTATATGCATGAGCAGGGCTATATCATGAAGCCAGTCAATCCACGTGAAGCAGGCAATACAATACATGGACTATTGGTTTATGAATCACTTGAAGCCATAGAAGAGCCTGTTGACATGGTGCAGGTATTCCGAGCATCAAAACATTTGCTTCCTATCACGCATGACGCAATCAGCATTGGCGCTAAAGTTGTGTGGGCTCAACTGGGTGTGTTTGACGAACAGGCAGCAGTCGTTGCAGAGGCGGCAGGGTTGCAGATGGTTATGAACCGATGCCCGAAAATAGAATTACATGCAAGTTCGTCTTTAGGGACGTAATGTAGTGCCTGCGCATACTGCTAGTGAAGCTTGTTAATGCGTTCAATCACCTCTGTGCGGTATGCATCGTTAGTTAGTATTTTGTGTTCAAACGCATTCATACTGATAGACAGGCGCACCATAGAGTAGACTTTTAACTCTGTTAAAAAATACACAAGCTCAATGGTGTTGCTGTTCTTAAGGGTTGCGTATAGCGCCTTTGTTAGTAGCGTTGCGGTTGAGCCGCCTTTCTGGCCTGAGTGCACAAGCCATTCCCGGTTGGCTGGATTCTCCATAATGGTTTCCATGACTTCGTTTAAAAATTCATGTACCTGTGGAGAAAAATAACTCCGCGAATTCATTTTAAAAGCGATTTCAACATATTCTGTCGCAGTAGAGGCGGGTAGGCGTTCCGTCCACACTTTTTGAACAGCAGAGTTAATGTTTGTCAGTGTCGTTTTATAGTTTGGGTCAGACGCCAGTTGGCTACTCGCGCGTTCAATGTAGTTCAAGTACTGCGTATCAGGTACCTCACGTACCCGTGTTGCAATTGTTTGATTATTTCCCGTTTCGGCCACGAGTTCATCAGCCACGAACATAGAAGCCACCAGTGGGTAGATGGGGGAATGTTGCTTCACACCAAGTAGCGAAAGGCGCTGATTGATTCGGTCAACTCCTAATAAGTGGACAAGATAGTCGGTATTGGCGTTAGAGCTGAACGCAATCATGCCTTTGACCACCCTGCGTAATGAAACGACATTGTTAATAGTTTTATCGGCGTAATTCTTTAGGAATGCACCGTGCGCACCACCGTCGGTTTTGGGAACGTAGAACTTGTCCAGTTCTGATAACGGTACCAACATGTCTGGGTCGATTTTGCCAGCAGCAGCTTGTTCAGCATATTCAATGGCAATGATAATTTTTACAGTGCTTGCCAGTGGCGTGAGTATGTCAGGATTATGCGTAACAACAGCTTTGTTATTAACGCGTAAGTACAGCGAGGCGCGCTGAGGGTGTTTTTCGATAGCAGCGAGTACTTTATTTGCACTCGGAAACAGATACCATGCTGCGCCAACAACCAGCGCCAGGGCTATGAATACAATTCCACCGAGCATTATTTTAATCGATTTGCCTAATGCACTCATTGCGCAGGACAAGCCAGCTTTGCGTTTGGCTAGCGCAAATTAGTCGTCTGGGTGTTCGTTGAACGCATTGCGTTTTTCCGCCATATATTCTTCAATGGCACCGGGTTTTTGCATAATTTCTTTCATTTCGCCCATTATTTTTAAATGCGCTTCGTCGCCTTTTTGGAACATCTCCATGCCGTGCTGCTTGCTAAGCTCTGCCATTTCTTCAAAAGTTTCGGCAGAAAACGTTTCGTCGCAGGCGCCGCCCATTTGTTTGCAGGTCATGGTTTTCATTGTAGTACTCCGAATTGTTGAACTTCAAAAATAAGTGTAAACCAATAGTGGGGAATTTGCCTCATATTGTGATAAAAGCGACGTGCATGCGGCTTAATAAGCCTGTATTGCGTTTTTACGACTTAGCTGAACGCCGTGCACTTTATAATAAGCAGGCGCAGCTTTGACAGTTGTATCAGGAATTGGAACAATGGCGTGCTTATGAAGTTAATACAAGCTAAAAAACTGGACCACGCGTTACACTGTCTAAGTGAAGACGACTTTACCATTTTGGCGGGTGGTACCGATTTTTACCCGTCTTTGCAAGATCACGCTGTGCAAAGTAATGTATTGGATATATGGGGCATAGACGAGTTAAAAACCATAACGGATGACGGTGACATGCTCAGGATTGGCGCACTGGCCACGTGGTCTCAACTGATCGATCATGATCTTCCTGCGTCCTTTGATGGACTAAAATTGGCTGCGCGCGAAGTCGGTTCAGTACAAATTCAGAATCGTGCTACCTTGGTGGGCAATTTATGTAATGCATCGCCTGCAGCAGATGGCGTTCCACCATTGCTTACATTGGATGCGCAGGTCGAGCTGGTATCAAGCTCCGCAAGCAGAACAATGCCGTTAAGTCAGTTTGTTCAAGGTAATCGAAAAATTGCTAAGCAAGCTAACGAAATGGTCAGCGCTATTCTTATTCCTAAAGCATCAACCGCTGGCAGTTCAAGCTTTTTAAAGTTAGGTGCGCGTAAATACCTTGTTATATCAATTTCTATGGTGGCGGTTCGAATTGCCTGCGATAACAATAATTGTATTAGTGATGCAGCAATCAGCGTTGGGTCGTGTTCGCTGGTAGCTCAACGTTTATCTGAGCTGGAGCAAAGTTTAATAGGCGAGCTTGTCAATTCCGCGGTGGTTGGAAAAGTAACTGTGCGAAGTTTATCTGAACTTTCCCCGATAGATGATGTTCGTGCGTCCAAGCAATATCGACTTGACGCAACAGTAGAACTTGTGCGGCGAGCCATAGTCGCAACCACGGATACATTGTCATGACAATCGAATTTGAAGTGAACGGCAAACCCACACGGGTTTCGGCGTCTCCAATCGCGCGTTTGTCGGATGTGCTCCGTGATGAATTGGAGTTCAGTGGAACTAAAGTTGGTTGTAATGCAGGTGATTGTGGTGCTTGCACTGTGCTGATTAATGGCGATCCGGTTTGCAGCTGTTTAACGGCGGTGGGGCAAGTGGCCGGCAGCTCTGTAGAAACAGTAGAAGGACTGTCAACAAACAATACATTAAGTTTATTGCAAAAAAGTTTTTTACACCATGGCGCAGCTCAGTGTGGGATCTGTACGCCTGGAATGTTAATGGCAGCGCAAGCGCTACTACAGAAAGAACAACACCCGTCACGTGAACAAGTAGAAGATGCTTTGGGCGGTGTGCTGTGCCGATGCACGGGGTACAGCAAAATAATTGATGCTGTAATGCATACCAATAAATTTGAATCTCAAGATATTATCCCCGACGCGGGTGCAAGTGTAGGTAAAGCCATATTGCACTTAGATGGTGTTCCCAAAGTGTCAGGCGAACTCAAGTTTGGTGCTGATACAGTGCCTGCTAATGCTTTATCGGTAAAAGTTATTCGCAGCCCTTATCATAACGCCGACTTCACTATCGTAAACAAGCAAGCATTTCTTGACGCGCACTCTGGCATTGAATGCGTGCTTGATGCCAGTGACATAGCAGGCAAGAACTGTTTTGGTGTTATACCTCCCTTTGCCGATCAACCGGTATTCGCCGAAGGACGAGCACGTTATCGTGGAGAAGCCGTTGCGGCTATTGTTGGTGAATCGGAGGCAATAGCTGCGTTAACAGCAGAGCAATACCCTGTCAGTTGGTCTGAACAGCCTCATGCCTTGCTACCCGACGCAGCGCTTAAATCGAACACCGCACCGATACATGCTAGCCGACACAACAATGAATTGATTCGTGGTGTTGTGGAACGGGGTGATGTCGATACGTTTATGGATCAGGCTGAGTACACTACAACGGTGCATACTTCCACGCCTTTTGTAGAACATGGCTATATAGAACCCGAAGCCGGGTATGCAAGCAGAGAAGGCGACAGACTGATCGTTTGTGGCTGTACTCAAGCCGCTCAAATGGATAGAGATTCTCTGGCAGAGATTCTGGATTTACCGCTAGATTCTATACGCGTAAAACCATCTGCATGCGGTGGTGGGTTTGGTTCTAAACTGGATTTATCATTTCAACCTTATATCGCGCTTGCTGCGTGGGTTACTGGAAAACCAGCAACAATTGTGTACGACCGCACCGAATCAATGCGATCAACCACGAAACGCCATCCTTCGCAAATTGAATTAACCGCTGCGTGTGATCGCTCAGGAAAAATTATCGCATTCGACTTTAACGGTGTTTTCAACACCGGTGCTTACGCCAGCTGGGGACCAACTGTCGCTAATAGAGTGCCGGTGCATGCATCCGGTCCGTACTATATGCCGAACTACCGAGCGCGAAGCATTGCTGTGCATACCAACACGCCACCGGCCGGAGCCTTCAGAGGCTTTGGTGTGCCACAAGCTGCCGTTGCGCAAGAATGCGCGTTCGATGAATTGGCTGATCAAATCAACATGGATAAATTGGAGTTCAGGTTGATTAACGCGTTGCGCAACAGTCAGCCAACGGTTACCGGTCATGTTATGGATTCCGGTATCGGTATTGTTGAGTGTCTTGAAGCACTCAAGCCCGCTTGGCAAAGCGCGTTGGATAATTGTGCCGAATACAATACGAGTGCTGGTCATCTTAGAAAAGGGGTTGGTTTAGCCTCTTGTTGGTATGGCTGCGGCAATACGTCGATCTCTAATCCGTCCACTGTGCGGTTTGGAATAACCGGTGAAGGAAAGGTTGTGTTGCATCAAGGTGCTATGGATATCGGTCAAGGCAGCAACACCATCATTACTCAAATTGCCGCGGATGCGTTAGGCGTGCCTGTGCACTCCATCGATATCATCGATTGCGATACAGACTTAACTCCTGATTGCGGCAAAACATCGGGCTCAAGGCAAACCTATGTTACCGGCTCGGCAGCAAAGTTGGCTGGCGAGGCATTGCGGGCTTCTATACTCAGGCGGTGCAATATGGGCGAAGAGAGTCTGATCTCTATAAGCGACGCCACTATTAATATCAGCACCAGTGATACAAACGCAGTAATCGACCTACAGGAACTGAAATCAAACGAATTTGGGTATGTGTTGATGGCGGAAGAAACCTATGATCCACCAACAGAACCGCTCGATAAAAAAGGCCAAGGTGTACCCTATGCTGTGTATGGTTATGGGGCGCAACTTGTTGAGCTCACCGTTGATACCACCTTGGGTACGGTTAAGCTCGATAACATCACAACCGCTCATGATGTAGGTCAAGCCATTAACCCAAAGTTGATAGAAGGGCAAATTGAAGGTGGTGTTGCACAAGGGATTGGTATGGCGTTAATGGAAGAGTATGTGCCAGGGCGAACCGAAAATTTACATGACTACTTAATACCCACTATCGGCGATGTACCCCCGTTCAACAATATTATTGTTGAAGTACCAGATGCCGAGGGTCCTTATGGGGCAAAGGGTCTTGGTGAGCATGTGCTGATTCCCACTGCGCCTGCCATAGTGAACGCCATTCGCCATGCTACAGGGGCCATTGTCAGAGATTTGCCAGCAACACCAGATAAGGTGCTGGCTGCAATCAAAGCCGTGAAACCCGTGTAAAACCATGTCGCCAGATCGATCTGTTGTGAACGATAGTCGCCCCAGTTTGGTTGCCATTGATTGGGGAACATCCAGCTTTCGCTTGTGGGTTTTAAATTCTGCGGCGCAGGTTCTAGCAAAGTCGTCAGGGCCATTTGGCATGGCCAGTGTAGCGCCTGGTGGTTTTAACAATGTGCTAGAGGAACAGCTGCAGAATTTACAAATAACCGAACATATCCCCGTGATTATTTGCGGTATGGCAGGAGCCGCACAAGGTTGGGTTGATGCCGGCTACGTAAATATTCCCGATTCACTGAGCGCAATCGCTTTGCATGCTATTGATGCACCCACCACTCAGCGCAAAGTAAAGATCTTACCCGGTGTAGCGACAGCATTGGATGCCGAGCCAGATGTGATGCGTGGTGAGGAAACCATCTTAATGGGTGCTTTACTCGATGAAGTGAGCGGGACCGTTTGTTTGCCCGGTACCCACAGTAAATGGGCAGTATTGGATAACGAGGCTATAACCTCATTTTCAACTGCATTAACAGGTGAGCTGTTTGGACTTCTACAAACTCACTCAACGTTAAGCGTATTCTTGCAGAATGCAAACGGTGAATCATCAAGACCTATCGATGCTTCAAATCCGATTTTTCGCAATGCTGTAGAGCGCTCACTCAGGGAACCAGAGCATGCGTTACAACGGCTATTCTCAATTCGGGCGACGGCACTTCGATTAGGTCGTCGTACCGAAGAATCAAGCAGTGATTTATCCGGATTGTTAATTGGCTTAGAAATAGCGGGTATGCGCTCAAGGTATTCAAGTCCGATAACGTTGATTGCCGGTGGCTCACTGGGTGCGTTGTACAATGAAGCGTTACAGCTGGCTGGATTTGAGGTGAGTTGTTTAAGCAGTGAGGATACGGTTCGGCACGGTCTCGTTTGGGCTGCAAAGACGATCTGGCCGGAACTCGCATTAACATAACTAAATAGGTTACTTGTATGGGGCACACACCTGCATGGCATTCACTTAATCGCAAACTTGTCGCGATTTTGCGTGGCATAACACCGAGCGAGGTAGTGCCGTATTTGGATATTTTGATTGCAGAAGGGTTTAACGCAATAGAAATACCGCTTAATTCGCCCAATGCATTTGAATCTATCGACATCGCGGTACAGCACCTCAATAGCACTGCACCCGATCAATGTTTAGTTGGTGCCGGTACTGTACTTAACGCCGAAGACGTGCAACAGTTGCATAAGCTTGGCGCAAACTTAATTGTGTCGCCCAATACTGATGTCACTGTTATCGAGTCGGCAGCAGCGTTGGGTCTGACCAGTATTCCCGGTTGTTATACCGCTACTGAATGTTTCACCGCAATAAACGCTGGTGCCACCGCGTTGAAACTATTTCCTGCTTCGAATCTCGGGCCATCAGGTATTGGTGCATTAATGGCTGTTCTGCCTAAAGATATCGATATTTGCGCGGTAGGCGGTATCGATTCAACTGACTTTGCCGAGTATGCAAAAGTGGGGGTCGCGGGGTTTGGTCTGGGTTCGTGTCTGTACAAAAGTGGTATTTCGCAAATGGAATTTACGCTAAAAGCGTCGGTCATTTGTTCTAGCTACGATGCACAATACGGAGCATCCTCCGCTGGAGGATTGAGTTTGTGAACAATACAAGTCCGCTAATTAATTAAACCGATTGCACTAAGTGGTGGCCAGTCGGCGGTGTCGGTGCCATGCGTACAAACCAGCGGTCACAATGATCCCTGTGCCTAAAAGGGTCCATCCGTCTGGTAGCTGACCAAACACTAAATAACCATACAACGTTGCCCAGATTATCAAGGTGTAGTGGGTGGGTGCGAGAACCGAGGCTTCGGTTACTTCCAGCGCTTTTATGATAAAGATCTCGCCCAGCGCGCCTGTTATTGCGAGCGAGGCCAGTATTAGCCAGATTGTTAAACTTGGAGGCCATTGCCAAACAAACAACAGTGGAATAGAAATAACTACGCTGCCTGCAAGGGCTGTGTAAGTAATGGTTGTGATCGTTGGATCGGAATCAGCTAGTAGGCGACCCACGACTTGTCGCAAGGCATAGAAGAACGCTGCCAAAATCACCAACATGACCGCAGGATGAATGACGCCCAAACCCGGTCGTACAATAATAAGTGCGCCGATAAAACCAATTACAATTGCGGACCAGCGTTTTACACCGATTTTTTCACCAAGCACGGCCGCGCCTAGTAAGGTGACGAGAAACGGCGCAATGAAGCTTGCCGCAACGGCATCGGCCAGAGCCACATACCGTAGCGCGAATACAAATAACAGTGCAGAACATATCGCCAAAGAGCCTCTGCCAAGCTGTAAAAGCAGATTGTTGGTTTTTAGAATAGCTGGACCGTGCCAGTACAGTAGAAACAAAACGCCAACAAGTAGGCCAATTTGTCGAAACCATATTATCTGCACTGGATGCAAGGAGTCTGTCAGCAGCTTGGCTTGCATATCCGTAACGCCAAACATAAACAATCCGACCAACATCAGCAGAATGCCGTGTTTGCTGTTTTGTCGGATTGGCACGCTTCGATGTTGCTCTGAATCGGGCATTCAGTAAGTTGTCGGGGGTAAATTAGGGCTTAGAGTTGTGCAACAAAAAAAACGAAATTTCAGCTTTTCAATTGCGCTCGCATTCGGCCTCTAGCATATCACTTGCTTACAAGGGTGGTCATTCTATTTTGACCTGCTTGGTTTGGATTAGATTGGTTTGGTTTGTGGCGGCTGGGTGTTGTGAGGTTAACAGCTTGGTTCAATCCATTGAACCAAGGCGTCAAGATAATTACGTGAAAGGTTAGCTTGCTTTGCGTAAATCTTTATTCTTTTCATCGTCATTGATGGCAGTGACTAATTCCTGCAGCACTGAATCGGCTATGTCATGATCCACTTGGCAGGTGCCTGCCGCAGCGTGTCCACCACCGCCGTACCTTAACATGAGGTTACCAACGTTCGTAGCACACGTGCGGTCGAAAATAGATTTGCCCGTAGCGAATACAGTATTTTGATTCTTAAAACCACTCATGCGATGAATAGATATGTTGCATTGTGGGAATGCTGCGTAGATGTAGAACCGGCTACCAGGGTAAATCGTTTCTTCCTTGGTTAAATCTAAGACCACCAGATTCTCATACACCGTGCTGCAACGATCAATTTGCTCTTTGAATTGCTCTTGATACATTTCGTATAAATCTACCCGCTCTTTGATGTCGGGAAGAGTAAGAATTTCGTCAATGGTGCGATCCTTACAGTAGTCAATTAAATCCATCATAAGAGCGTAATTGGAAATTCTGAAATCATGAAAACGACCCAATCCGGTTCTGGAATCCATTAGCAAATTCAATAATTCCCAGTTTTGCGGTTGAATAACTTCATCCATCGTGAATTGCGCGGAGTCAGCTTTATCCACCGCTTCCATCATATCGTCCCAAGATGCAGGGAACGTATCGTGGCCACCATAGTGTTTCCAAACAATGCGTGCGGCAGACGCCGCCTCATGATCGATGACATAATTAGTCGCCGATGAGTCGTTTCGATTTTTCTCGGACTCGTGATGATCAAAGACTATATGCGCGCTTGACACATACGGCAAATTGGTTGTGATGTCTTTGTTGGTAATCTCAATTTTGCCGTCTTGCATATCTTTCGGATGCACAAAGGCAATGTCATCGATAAGATCCAAGTGCTTAAGTAATACCGCGCACACCAAGCCGTCAAAATCACTGCGAGTAACTAGTCGATGCTTTCCTGCCATGTCCGTGAGCCCGTTTCTTGATTATTAGTGGTATTGGTATCGGCAAATCAATTCAAGCCTTGCACCTCAGGGTGATCGCTGTAACACCTAAAAATAGACTGGTTGTACAAAACCGTGACCAGAGTCACATAAGTCAGGGCGTTTTGCTGTTTTGGCGTTTGCGTTTCGCTATCGCTTTACCTTCATCAAACGCTCTCTTTCGCTTGATGATTTCCGCTTCAGTGAGTTTATCAGCGTTGGAGTAATCGTCTTTCCAATTGGATTTACCTTCCCATTGAAACGGAGACTGGACCGTGGTTCTGGCTTTTGTTGCGCTTTCAGCGGTTGTTAGTGCCAAGTGTAATATATCTGTTTGACTGCGTTTGTTGTGAGGTATGCCAGCTGAATTTCCCAATGGAAAATCATTAAATACAAAGCGTGGCACGCCAACGTTTTCAACAATGTCTTTGGCGCACCCCATAACTACCGAAACGATACCGGCTTCTTCTAACGCGCGTGCAGCCAATGACACGCTTTGATGGCATACGGGGCAGTTTGGCACTAACAGGGCAATATCAACGCCATCAGTGTTGCATTGATTGGTTAACACCACGCAATCTGTGTCTATGGTGGTTCGTTTAGATCGGTTGGTAGGCAGTCCATAAAAATGTGGACCAACTTCTTTTATTCGTTTCTCTTTGGCAGCTGCATGCAATGCTTCTAATGGAAAATAGGCGCCGAGATCATCCGCATAGGTGTGATCTCGATCTATGGCAATGTGTGAAATCCGTAAATCGGGCGTACTGGCTGTGGATTCATAATAAACACTAAAAAACTTGGCGTCGGCGTTAAGTGGTGCATCCGGACCTTGATCACCCTTGTCTGCCCGGTAGGGCGCTGCTGTGGTGACTATAGCGACTCTGCAATCAGCTAACGGCTTACGCATTGGCGCGAACGGAACGGTGTCATAGTGAGCCCATTTATACGGTGCGCCATAACCCAGTTTTAAATAGTAGTCGCGCGTACGCTGCATGTACGGCAACGCATCGTTTTTATGTTCAGGCACTGAATTTTCTCGCGGCGAACATGCCGACGACCATGGCTATTCCGAAAATGATTGCGGACGACGGTGCTGCCGTTATTGCAGCGATGGCTGGCCCCGGACACAGTCCTACTAAACCCCATCCTAAACCGAACAACACAGCACCTTGTATCAGTGGCTTGTCTATGTCAGTTCTGGTTGGTAAACGGAATTCAAGGTCAAACATTGGGGTTACATATAATTTCGATGCATAACGGTAGCCGATAGTCGTTACAAGCACAGCCCCCGCCATAACAAAAGCAAGGGATGGATCCCATTGTCCAAATAAATCCAGGAAGCCAATGACCTTTGCAGGGTTGATCATACCAGATACAATCAAGCCCAATCCAAACAGCAAGCCGGTTAGAAAGATATAAATATTTTTCATTATGCTGTTCCGGTGAATAATTTAGCCACCAGTACCGTGACGATTGCGCTGAGCATGAAAATCCCAGTGGCAATAGCCGATCGGGTAGACAAACGTGATAGACCACAGACGCCATGTCCGGATGTGCAACCATTGCCTAGCACTGTGCCAAAACCCACGAGCAAACCACCGATTATTAACAATAAGGGATTGGCTGTGATATCAACTGTTGGTGTTTTGCCGCTGTATAAAATGGCTAAAGGTGCGGCACACAATATACCGATGATGAATACCACTCGCCAGCTCCAGTCACTACTGACCGGTGGTGTTAAACGACTGGCGATACCACTGATACCCATTACGCGCCCATTTAAGATGTATAACAACACAGCGGATGCACCGATCATCATTCCGCCAATTAGAGCAAGTGCAAAGTCATGCATTCAATTTTTCCTGTTTATCACGATTTTTACAGTAGGTTTCGTATAGATACGAGAGTAGGGATAAGAGGTTTTTATCCGAAATCGAATAGAAAATGGACTGACCTTGTCGTCTGGCATCAATCAAGCCCTCGCGCCGCAACAACGATAACTGTTGAGACATGGCAGGCGGCTTCAGTCCTAGTAACTCACAAAGCTGCCCCACGCTTTTTTCAGATTCCACCAATTGACACAGAATCAACAAGCGGTTCGGAGCCGACAACATTTTCATTAAGTGGCTGACTTCGACTGCAGTTTGTTCCATGGCATTAATATTCATAATTCATTATATATGCAATTAATGAAATAATGTTGATAAACAGTTTTAAGTGTAAGCTATCGCAACCGAGTATCTCTTTGGCTATAACCCGTGTCAGCCATCGAAGGTGTCCGTATTAATTCTGGGTCAGCCCCGTTCAAATTAAATAATTCAATGTTATGAGTACGAAACAAGATATCGCTTTAATCGGCTTGGCAGTCATGGGTCAAAACCTGGTGTTGAACATGGACGATCACGGCATCAAGGTCGCCGTTTACAATCGTACTGCGCAGAAAATGCTCGATTTTGTTAACGGGTCTGCCGCTAACACGGCGGTGAAAGGAGCAGAGAGTTTAGAAGAGCTGGTGGGCATGTTAAGTGTGCCTCGAAAAATAATGATGCTTGTAAAAGCCGGTGACGCTGTCGATCAAGTGATAGAGCAATTGCTACCGTTGCTGGATAAGGGTGATGTCATTATCGACGGAGGTAACTCCAACTTTGAGGATTCCGAGCGACGCGCAAAAAATTTGTCTACAACGGGTATTCATTACATCGGTATGGGGGTATCCGGAGGAGAGGAAGGAGCACGTAATGGTCCTTCGCTAATGCCGGGTGGTCATGCTGACGCATGGCCGCTTGTGAAGGATATGTTTCAGTCTATAGCAGCCAAAACGGATAACGGAGAGCCTTGTTGTGATTGGGTTGGCGACAATGGCGCTGGGCATTTCGTCAAGATGGTGCATAACGGAATTGAATACGGTGATATGCAGCTTATTTGCGAAGCCTATCATTTCATGCGTTCTGGAATGGGTTTGCCAAATGCCAAAATGCATGAAGTATTCAGTGAATGGGATAAGGGAAAACTGGACAGCTACCTTATTGAAATCACAGCGGACATCCTGGGTTATCAAGAAAATGGCGAGTATGTAGTTGATACTGTACTGGACCGTGCAGGCCAGAAGGGCACTGGTAAGTGGACCGGCATTAATGCATTGGAACTGGGTATACCTTTAACGTTAATAGGTGAGGCGGTATTCGCCCGGTGTTTGTCTGCGATAAAGGAAGAGCGTGTGCGTGCCTCAAAAATGATTTCAGGCCCGGATGCTGATGCGCAAACGTTACCCGAGCAAGATTGGATTAACCCGCTTGGCGATGCGTTATATGCATCGAAAATAATTTCCTATGCACAAGGGTTTATGTTAATGCGCGCGGCGGCGGAAGAGTACGACTGGACGCTGGACTACGGTGCCATAGCGCAGATGTGGCGTGGTGGCTGTATTATACGCTCGGCATTCCTGGACGACATAAAAGCGGCCTTTGATAAAAATGCTGAACTGGAAAATCTGTTGCAGGATGATTTCTTCAGAGAGGAAGTAGAGAACGCTCAGGCTAACTGGCGCACATTAATTGCAAAAACCATCGAGATTGGTATTCCTACTCCTGCCATGAGCAGCGCAATTGCGTTTTTTGATGGTTATCGCACCGCGTCGCTGCCAGCTAATTTGCTACAAGCACAGCGGGATTATTTTGGCGCACATACTTATCAAAAGGTCGGTGGTGATGGCAGTTTTCACCACACGGATTGGATTGGTAGCGGTGGTGGTGTTACCAGTAATACCTACAACGCCTAGCTTCTGAAGCACAAGGGGTATTGCTGTTTGTGTTGCGCTAAACAATTAAACGTAAGGTCAGCGTTATTCTGATACCGAACCGGCTGTTAAAGCGGCATTTTTATTTGCCATTATCATGCGCGATATATCCGCGCGACACGAGCCACATTGAGTTCCGGCGTTGCAGGCCTTGCCCACATCATCGATCGTTAAATTGCCGGCCTGAATGGCCGATTCGATTGTTTTACTGCCTACATTCATACAACTGCAAATGGTTGCGCCTGTATCAGGCATATCAAGCAAGCCTTGTCCTGACAACACCATAACGCGATCAGTGAACTTATCAATCGCATGATTCAGTAAGTTCGCAGACACCTGTCGGGCAACGTGTACCGGTTCTTTATGCACGAAAACCGCTTGCACCAGTTGAGTAGCGTTAAAGGATGCAGATCTGAAATCATGATGAGGTGCGTCATGGTAAACCAATGGTTCCTCGGTGTTTGGTTCAGCGGGTGGCTCGATGGTGAGCGCACCGTTAATTGAATGATAGAGCTCGCTAGGCGTGAGTTTAGATGCAATCTCTGTTTTCCAACCGTTTTCTACCGGGATGCTAGCCCAGTAATCGTATGTCAGCGCGGATGGTTTTGTTGTGGTTAAAACGAACGCATGTGACGCGTAGTTGCATGGTTTCAACTGTACGTATTGATTTTTAAGCGCTGGTTGGCCCGACACGGGGTCAGTCACGTTATGCACCAACACATTGACTCGAGCATTGGATGCAAATTGTTTATTCCAATGCATCGGGACAAACACAGAACCTACTGTGACCCTTGAGGTGATCAAAGCTCGAAGTTGTATGGTGCCGAATTCACTGGAAACGCTGGTGAGTGTTGCGTCTTTGATTTGTAATTTTTGCGCATCAGCCGGGTTTATCTCCACGAATGGCTCGCCGGTATGTGACATAAGCTTTGGGCTGTACCCGGTCCGCGTCATGGTATGCCACTGGTCTCTAATGCGGCCGGTATTGAGCAATAATGGATGTGCCGAGTTGATGTTGGCTTTCCCGGCGGTGCTGGTTGCACTTTGGCCAACGTTAATCGGTATAAACTTGGCTTTTCGATCTTTTGTAAAGAATCCGCCATTTGCAAATAATCGTTTGGTGCCTTGCGGATTGGTTTTGGTGCATGGCCATTGAACCGGACTCAGGTCATTGTATTGTGTATCGTCAATGTCTTCAAACAGGCTGATGTCAAAGTCGCGTGTTCCGTAGTTGTTTTCTCCCGATAACGTTGCATATTCCCTGAAAATGTCGGCGGGTGATTGATAACTAAATGCCGATGCCCAACCCATGGCTTTTGCAACATGTGCAACGGCCCACCAATCTGATCGGCTGTGCTCTGGCGATGTCTTGAACGCGCGTTGTCTGGAAATTCTGCGTTCACTGTTGGTGACTGTGCCATCTTTTTCAGCCCATGCTCTGGCTGGTAATTGAATATTGGCAAGATCGGACGTATCCGTGTGTGAGCTCACCTCCGATACGACCGTGAATTCGCAGTTTTTGATTGCGTCGGCAACATCGTTTGCCAATGGCATGCTGTCCGCCGGGTTGGTAGCCATTACCCACAAGGCTTTAACCTCTCCGGTTCCTACTGCTTTAAATAAATCGACCGCTTTTAGCCCTGGTTTTTGCGCTATGGTGGGTGATTGCCAGAAATGTTGAACGAGCGAGCGATGGTTTTCGTTTTCAATGTCCATATGGCAGGTAAGCATGTTCGCTAAGCCACCAACTTCTCGTCCGCCCATTGCATTGGGCTGTCCTGTTATAGAAAACGGACCAGCACCCGCTTTACCAATTCTACCCGTAGCTAGATGAACATTTGTTATGCTGTTGACGGTGTCCGTTCCGCAGTGGGACTGATTAACGCCTTGGCTGTAAACCGTAACCACTTTTTCTGTTTTTAGAAAAAGCGCATAAAACGATTGTATTTGTTCAACCGGTAGGCCTGTAAAACTTGCTATAGCGCCAGGCGTCCACTGAGTGCAGGACAATACTGCATCTTCTATATTATTGGTGTTCTCTTTTATCCAGTCATTATCCAAAGCATGTTGATTAACCAGATAATTCAGTAAACCTGAGAACAGGACGGCATCACATTCGCCGCCGGGTTTAATTTTTAAATGTATATCGCATTGCTGAGCGGTTGCAGATTCGCGAGGGTCGATAGCAATGGTTTTAAGTGATGGATTTCGGCGCTTTGCGGCTTCGATGCGCTGGAACAAGACGGGATGACACCACGCAAGGTTTGAACCCACCAGCACAACAAGGTTTGCCGATTCTAGATCTTCATAACAACCTGGTACTGTGTCACTGCCAAACGCGCGTTTATGGCCCGCGACACTAGAGGCCATGCACAAGCGAGAATTAGTATCAATGTTTGCTGTACCAAGGTAGCCCTTAACAAATTTGTTAACAACATAATAGTCTTCGGTGAGTAGTTGTCCTGATACATAGAATGCAATGGCTTCAGGGCCGTGTGTGTTAAGGATGTCTTGAAACTTGGTGGCAATGGCTGTGATCGCTTCCCGCCATGTGCTGTTTTTACCGTTTATGCGAGGAGACAGTAGTCGATTATCCCCATGAAGTGTGTCGGGCAGGGCATAGCCTTTAGAGCATAGCTTACCGAAATTTGCCGGGTGATTGATATCGCCATCAATCGTAAAGTTACCGATACTGTTACTCGTGCTCGTAACGCCACAACCCACCCCGCAGTAGGGACACGTTGTGTTAACGCTCTGACAACGCGGTCGTTGATTAGTCATTAGGCTTGTGCGAGCCAAAGGGTCGGATCTATAGCGACCAATACGTCAGTGTTTTCGATCTTCACTTTATAGCGTGTGGTTTTACCTGAGTCAGCGCCAGTGGCTTCACCGGTTTCTAATGAGATAACCCAGTTGTGTAGCGGGCAGGTCACGCAGTTGTCGTGCACAATGCCATCGCTAAGCGGACCGCCTTTGTGCGGGCAAGCGTCATCAAGCACAAAAACGGAATCATTGGCCGTTTTAAATATAGCAACCTGTTTATCGTTCAGTTCTACTCTTACGGCCCCACGTGCTGGAATGTCATTGATATCGCACAGTCTTATCCAAACTTCTTCACGCATCTTCATACGGCAACCTGCGAAACGTTAATAACTGGCTTCGCGAACTCGTAAGCCTGTACGTTTTCCTTTGCTCGTTCTGCCCATGGGTCATGTTGTGCTACACGCTGTGAAGCAGAGAAGCGATCAGCGTAGGCAGCGCACATCTCGCTGTTGTCCATGATTTGTGAACGGATTTCATCAAGGCCAACACGATTAGCCCATTTGTAAATGCGTTCCAGATAAAAGCCTTGTTCGCGATACATCTGCAGTAACGCTGACACTTTGAGTATGACATCATCTTCGTTGTCTACATGGCCAAGCGACTCGGTCCCTTTTATATCGAGACCTGCTGCACCAGCAAACACGATGTCAAAGCCTGATTCAACACAGATTACACCAATATCTTTGCATGTTGCTTCAGCACAATTACGCGGACAACCCGATACGGCCAACTTGACTTTGGCCGGAGTCCAGGAACCCCATAGATATTTTTCAAGTCTCACACCTAATCCAGTGGAGTCTTGAGTACCAAATCGACACCACTGTTTGCCAACGCAGGTTTTGACTGTGCGAAGCCCTTTGGCGTATGCGTGTCCCGACACAAAACCAGCTTCTCCCAAATCGCTCCAGACTGCCGGCAGTTGCTCTTTTTTAACGCCCAGCATATCGATGCGTTGTCCACCAGTCACCTTGACCATCGGGATATCGAACTTATCGACAACATCGGCAATGGCGCGCAGCTCAGATGAACTGGTTACGCCACCCCACATTCGGGGTACCACCGAGAACGTACCATCGCCTTGAATATTGGCATGCACACGCTCATTGATAAATCGAGATTGATAATCGTCAGCGTATTCGTCTGGCCATTCGCAAACCAGGTAATAGTTGAGGGCTGGGCGGCATTTGGCGCAGCCGCACGAAGTCCGCCATTCAAGCGCTTGCAGCACTGCATCGATTGTTTTAAGTGAGTCTGCTTTTATCAGGCGTCTGACATCAGCATGGCCCAGGTCAGTACAACCGCACATTGCAGTTACCGTGCTGCGTTTAAAGTTATCTCCGAGTTGTAAGCTGAGTAATTGTTCTACCAAGCCAGTGCAAGTGCCACAAGATGAAGAGGCTTTCGTGCAGGCTCGCACGCCGTCTAATGTATGTTCTCCCGCATCAATGGCTTCAACAATGGTTGATTTGCATACGCCGTTGCAACCGCAGATTTCGGCACTATCTGCTAAGGCTGCAACGGCTGCCGTAGGGTCCGGGTTGGGGTCCCCCTGATAGGCTTGCCCAAACAGCAATGTATTTCGGTAATCGGTAATATCGGTTTGCTGTTTCAGTAGATCAAGATACCATGCGCTATCTGTTGTGTCGCCATACAACACAACACCTACGATGATGTTGTCGCGCAATACTAGTCGACGGTATACGCCTGCCGCAGCATCACGCATAACAATCTCTTCTTCGTTGTCACCGCCAAGGAAATCTCCAGCCGAAAACAAATCGACGCCCGACACCTTTAACTTTGTTGATAGTATGGCACCTTCGTAAGCGCTGCTCTGATCAGTTAAGGTTAAAGCCAGTACCTTGGCCATATCGTACAGAGGAGCCACCAGGCCATAACAACAATCTCTGTGTTCAACGCATTCACCCAAGCCGTATATAGATGGGTCTGATGTGCTCATTTGGTCGTTAACCACGATACCGCGATTAACGCTGAGACCGGCAGATTCTGCCAGCGTCGTTGAAGGTCTGATGCCGACAGCCATAACCACTAAGGTTGCTTGGATATGAGTGCCGTCTTCCAGAGTTACGCCAGTAACAGAAGTTTCGCCGTTGATTTCTTTAGTGTTGGCGCTGGTCAGAATTTTAATGCCCTTCGCAGACATTGCCTGTTCCAACAGATAGGCCGCCGGTTTATCCAGCTGCTTTTCCATAAGATGCTCAGCCAAGTGTACAACTGTTACTTCCATGCCTTGTTGATTTAATCCATCGGCTGCTTCTAAACCTAAAAGACCACCGCCGATAACGACTGCTTTACCGCCTTTTTTTGCCGTTGCTAACATGGATTCAACATCGTCCAGATCACGATAGACCTTGACGCCATCTAGCTTATGGCCGGGCAACGGAATCATAATAGGAGTAGAGCCGGTTGCTATGACGAGTTTGTCGTATTGTTGAGTTGCACCAGTGTTTGTGGTTATCGATTTACTTTGGGTGTCGATCGACTCAATTGGTGTGCTCTTGTGTAGCGTGATGTTGTTCGTTGAATACCAGTCATCATCGTGTGTGATGATGTCTTTGTATTGTTTATCGCCGGATAATACCGGTGATAGCATGAGCCTATTGTAGTTCACTCTGGGCTCGGCATTGTAGATGGTTATTTCATAGCGCTGTGCATCTTCTTTTAGCAAGGTCTCAAGCATTCTGCCCGGCGCCATACCATTGCCAATAATCACTAGTTGTTCTTTGTTGCTCATACGACTTCCTGATTAGGGACCGCGATACCGGCCGCGGCTGATTCAGCTTGCTCTTGCTGTGCTGCTATGCGAATTTCACGTTTGCGTGTGATGGCTTCGAGTAGTTCAGGTGCTGGATTTGCACCACCTTCATAGGCTTCCAGAAAGTCCAACAGTTCTTCTCGATAAGCATAGTAATCGCGGTGCGACAGTAACGCATCGCGTGAACGAGGTCTTTCTAGTTTGACTTCCATGATATTGCCCACATTGGCTCTTGGACCGTTGGACATCATAACCACGCGATCCCCAAGTAAAATGGCTTCATCTACATCATGAGTTACACAGATAGTGGTCACTTTGGTCCGCTCCCATACTTCCATCAGCACATCTTGCAGTTCCCAGCGCGTTACACTGTCTAGCATGCCGAAGGGTTCATCCAACAACAGCAGTTTTGGCGATAATGCAAACGCCCGTGCAATCCCAACACGTTGTTTCATTCCGTTCGACAATTCGCTGGCCAGACGGTGCATTGAGTCTGAAAGGCCTACTCTTGACAGGTAATAGCTGACGATATCGTTACGTTCGGCTTTACTGGCTTTTGGATAGACCTTGTCAACACCCAACGATACATTTTCATAAGCGGTTAACCATGGCATTAAAGACGGCGATTGGAATACCACAGCTCGGTCTGGGCCTGTGGTGGTAACGTGGGTTCCGTCAAGAATAATAGCGCCTTTGCTAATTTCATTGAGTCCGGAAGTCATGGACAGTACGGTGGATTTTCCGCAACCCGAGTGCCCAATTAATGTGACGAATTCACCTTTATTCATCTTTAGGTTGAAATCTTCAACAACCGTTAACGGGCCATCGGGAGTGGGGTACACTTTTTCGGTTTGACTGAATTCCAAGTATCGCGTGCTTAGTACTGACTTCGCAGCGGCATCAATCGCTTTTGGTTTCTTGTTGAAAGATATAGGTACCACTGTTGGTGCTTTTAAATTGCCCATGTCCGTGGCATTCGACGACTCATTCATTGTCATAAGCAACTTAATAATATCGGAACGCAGTTTTATAAACTGATTGCTGTTGTTAATTTCTGCGCGATCTCGAGGACGGGGGATATCCACTCTGAACTCAGTTGCAAGCGTTGCTGCGGGTCCCGGTGTCATGGGTATGACTCGGTCGGCCAGCAGTATCGCTTCATCGACGTCGTTGGTGATTAGCACGATAGTGCATTGCTCTTTTTCGCATATGGCAGCCAGTTCATCCTGCAATCTTGAGCGCGTAAGCGCATCTAATGCTGACAGGGGCTCATCTAGCAACAGTACATCCGGTTTAGCGGCCAGCGCACGCGCCAGGGCCACGCGTTGTCTCATACCACCAGACAATTCGGCTGGGCGTCTATCTGTGGCATGGCTCAATCCAACCATGTCAATGTAATGGGATACCTGTTCATTCTGTTCAGTTTTAGACAAGTGATCGCAAGTCGCGCTAACGGCTAGTGCGATATTGCCTTCCACAGTTAGCCATGGCATGAGCGAGTAGGACTGAAACACAACCCCGATATCGGCATCGGGCTCAGTGACCTCTTTGTTTCTGAATAACACGCCACCGCTGTCCGCATCAATTAAACCTGCAATGGCAGAAATTAACGTGGTTTTCCCAGCGCCTGAAAATCCTACTATGGAGACGAACTCACCTTTATCTACCTTAAGGTTAATGCCGTTTAGTACGTGAACTCTATTTTCATTCTCTCCATAGTGCTTGCTAAGCTCACTGACTTCTAAAATTGTCATTGTTTTATTCCAGCGTTATTGGTTTGGCTTTACTAAAAGCAACCAGTTTTATTCATCAATGTTTATTTACCGGTTCTCGCTAAACGTAAATGCTTCCTGCAGTCCATACATTAAACGATCGAGTATGAAACCCAGAATCCCGATAACCAGCACTGCCAACATAATTCTTGCCAACGAGTCGGAGGAGCCGTTTTGGAATTCATCCCAAACAAATTTCCCAAGACCGGGGTTCTGTGACAGCATTTCGGCTGCAATCAATACCATCCAACCTACACCCAGAGACAGACGAAGCCCGGTAAACATGTAGGGCATGGCCGATGGCAAAATGACCTTTACTATTGATTGGAAAGTCGATAGTTTTAACACCCGGCTGACGTTAATGAGGTCTTTATCTACAGAGGAAACACCCATAGCCGTGTTGATGAGAGTTGGCCACAAGGAACACAAGGTTACAGTTATTGCAGATATCAACACAGACTTGGGCAGCAGCTCGCTGGGGTCAAGATACAAAGCCGATACAATCATGGTAACAATTGGTAGCCAGGCTAATGGCGACACCGGTTTGAATATTTGTATTAGCGGATTAATCGCCCCTTGAACTGTTTTTGATAACCCGCTCGCGATACCAAGCGGTATAGCGATTACAGTAGCAATGAAGAACCCTAATGCTACGGTAGCCAATGACGTTGTAATCTGATCAATAAAAGTCGGCTTGCCAGTGTATGTTCGTTGTTTCACCTTGTCGGCTTTACCATCAGCGATTAGTGCGGCATTTTTCTTTTCTTGCCGTTCATAGAACGCAGCGGCTTTTTCTTGTTCTCGTTGATGATCCTCTGCAAGCTTACCAACTTGCTCCCAAACCTGTGCTGGTCCCGGGATCACACCGAGCGATGTTTGAACTTTAGGGGCAAGGAATGTCCAGGCACCCAGAAATACGGAGATACCCAGTAATGGAATTAATAATTTCTGTTTAAGTTCTGCTAGCTCTGCGGCTTTGTTGCCACCTGTCATTAATCGGTAAGCTGGTGCTAGCCAACCCATGCCGATAAGTTCCAGAAAACGGTTAACGTAAGAAAAGTTGAATTTGAATGAACGACGGCCAGATTGGCCCTGATCAGATATTGCGTCTACTGCGGACATAGTTCAGCTCTCAATTTGAAGTGCAAAATCATGCGTTAATTAAGGCAACGTGCCACACCGAGTTACGGTGTGGCTGACTTTAGACCGATTGTTAAAGACTTGATGTAGTCGTTCGGTTTTTTACCGTCATAACTTATACCGTCAATGAATTCATCGGTTGCTGGTTTATAGCCATCCGTTCCTACGGGAAAATCCTCTGTTTTGGCAAAACCTTCTTCAACCAACAGGTTGGCAGCTTCCATGTAGATCTCAGGTAGATAAACGCTCTTTGCAACATCGTCGTACCATTGGTCATCCTTATCTTCTGTGATTTGGCCCCAACGACGCATCTGAGTTAAGTACCAAACGGCATCTGAGTAGTACGGGTAGGTAGCAAAATAGCGGAAGAACACATTGAAGTCTGGTATGGGTCGAACATCGCCTTTTTCAAATTCGAATGTACCCGTCATGGACGCTCCGATGACTTCAGCATCGGCACCAACGTATTCCGAACGAGCCAGAATCTCAACAGCTTCATTTCTATTCGCATTGTCGTTTTCATCTAACCACATAGCTGCGCGTATGAGTGCTTTAGTGATTGCAATGGTTGTATTAGGATTTTCTTCTGTGAATGCTTTGGTTAAACCAAATACTTTTTCAGGATTGTTTTTCCAAATTTGGTAGTCGGTAATGACTGGTACTCCAATACCTTTAGCGACGGCCTGCTGGTTCCATGGTTCACCAACGCAATAGCCTAAAATAGTGCCGGCCTCCAGCGTGGACGGCATTTGAGGTGGGGGAGTAACCGATAGCAGTACCTCTGCATCAATTTGTCCGGTTATGTCGTCGGCAGAATAAAAACCGGGATGAATACCACCGGCAGCGAGCCAGTAACGCAATTCGTAGTTGTGGGTGGATACAGGAAACACCATTCCCATATTGAATGGTTTTCCCTCGTCAATGTAGCGATCAACAATGGGCTTTAGGGCGCTAGCGCTAATCGGGTGAATGGGTTTACCAGCATCGTCAGTTGGAATGTTTTCTTTCATCTCTTCCCAGATCTCATTGGAAACAGTGATGCCGTTACCGTTTAAGTCCATTGAAAATGGCGTAACAATATGTGCTTTGGTTCCAAACCCGATTGTCGCTGCGAGAGGTTGCCCAGCTAACATGTGCGCGCCGTCAAGCCCGCCAGTGATAACGCCGTCAAGCAATACTTTCCAGTTTGCTTGTGGTTCTAGCGTTACATATAAGCCTTCATCTTCGAAATAACCTTTCTCATAAGCTATTGCTAACGGAGCCATGTCGGTTAGTTTGATAAAACCAAATTTCAGTTCATCTTTTTCTAACTCCAATGGCACGGTTTCCATCGCGACAGAGTTTGTTGTGCACAGTAAGAGTGCAGCGACTAATCCAGTGCATTGTTTTAATGCGCGTATGTTAATAACTTTGTTTTTAATCAGTGAAAAATTCATATAGAACCTATCTATTAACCAGTTGATATTTGATTGACGCAAATAGTATTTAATTTGTGGCATATTTGCTTCTGTTATTAATCACTAGGCGTGCTTCAGAAAACGCAGCACGATAAGTTAAAGCAATGCGTCATCAATTATCACTGCGTTATGTTGATACTGTGGCCAGGATTGGTTCCATTCGAAAGGCTGCCGATCAACTAGCAATAACTTCAAGTGCGCTAAACCGCCGAATCATCGGAATGGAAGAAGATCTTGGCGTTCCGATTTTTGACAGAGTGCCAAATGGGGTGAGGCTAAATGCAGCTGGTGAAATCTTAGTGCAACACTTTCGCAAACAACTTGCGGAAATGGACAGGGTGAAATCCCAGATCAATGATCTGCAAGGCGAGCGGCGTGGGCATGTTGCTGTTGCATGCAGTCAAGCACCAATGGTTTCGCTATTACCTGTGGAAATAGAAAAGTATCGATCGCTTCATCCTGCGGTAACATTTTCTATTAATGTGTGTACCCGACAGTCAGCAATTGTAGAGCTTCAGTCTTTTAATGCTGATATCGCGGTTGTGTTTGAACCAGATGCATCCGCTGATTTTAAAACAGTAAGTTCAGTGCCACAGCAAATACATGCGCAGTTTAATGCTTCACATCCTTTAGCAAAAAAAGACACACTTCGTTTACGTGATTGTTTAGAATGGCCCTTAGCTTTATCCACCCGCAACAACGGTATTAGGCACTTGCTTGAAGATGCCGCAATAAGAATATCCACCCCAGTACAGATAGCTATTGAGTCCGATAATTTTTACTTGTTGCGCCAGGCCGTAACCAGCTCAGACCTGGTTTCTTTTACGCTCCCGTCCGGCATATTGAACGATGATTCGTTGGCTCACAGGCCTGTTGAAGTAAAAGATCTCCCGGTCGGGCAGTTGCATTTTGGTCAGCTTAAAGGACGCCACCTGTCGGTTGCGGCTGCAAAGTTTTTAGAACAGCTAAGCAACAATACAGACTCATAATTCCTAGTCTAGATTCCTAGTCTAG
>CAYMHU010000005.1:71340-87563 GCA_964390335.1 uncultured Granulosicoccaceae bacterium
GAACAGCTAAGCAACAATACAGACTCATAATTCCTAGTCTAGATTCCTAGTCTAGGTTGCGAAGTCGTGTTGAGATTCGTTTATAACCTAACCCCAGCATGCTAGGGTGGTTTTTAAATGTCCAACACTTTGTACACGACAGACACTCTGTCTTCGTCACTCATTTCACCTTTACGAAGATCGCTTGCTAGGCAGGTGATTGCGCTGGCTTTGATTCCTGCTATTTGACCGTCGATGTAGCGGTGTACATGACCACAGTACATGCTAGTGATCTGTTTGTTTGCTGCAATGATGTTGGCAAGCTTATCGACATCAGCCCAATCTTCATATTGCCAAGGGTCGGGGATGCCGATTGCTTCGTAAGGAGGGTGATGTAAAAACAGGGCGACTGGTTTAGATGAGTCAGCTTTTAGCATGCGTTCTAGATGTGCAAGCCTGTCGGCACACAGTTTTCCTTGATTGCTGTCGTAGCTCAGGGTGTCAAGTAACAGGAGTCTGGTTGGTAGCGACTCAATGGAATACTGTATCCAGCCTGTGTTAGGAATCTCATATTTGTCGTGTTTAAATGTATCGCGTAGCGCTTCACGTTTGTCTTTGTTGCCGGGTATCACGTAATACCGCATAGTGAGTTCATCCAGCAATGTTTTCGCGGTGTGGTACTCTTCTGGCAGCCCGTTATGGGTAATGTCGCCGGTATGAATAACAAGTTCAGGTTTTATATCCAAGCTGTTTATAGCCTGCACACACTTTTTTAATTCTTGTGCTCGTTGCGGCACGTCTTGGCTGATGTGGGTATCTGTGATTTGTACAATTGTTGATGACATCAGTAAACTACCCTTTACTCGAACGACAAATTAACATAATGAATACGGAAACACCCACACTCGCAGAATTAACCGACCGGCTAATTCAATTTCGAGATGATCGAGATTGGCGTCAGTTCCATTCGCTAAAAGACCTTATTTTGTCGCTTAATTTAGAAGCCAGCGAGCTACTTGAGCTTTCACAATGGAAGCCCGAACAAGCATTCGAAAATGAAGCGATCACGGAGCCGATGCAACAACGCTTGCGTGAAGAGTGTGCGGATGTATTGCTGTATTTGTTATTAGTTGCAGAGCGAACCGGAATCGACTTGCTGCAAGCAGCGGCCGAGAAAATCGAAGCCAATGATAAAAAGTATCCGGTTGACAAAGCTCGTGGTACCGCTACCAAGTATGACAAGTTATAAACTCACTACGAAATGACGCGAATGCCAGTGCCACTTCGGCATTTATTTAAGTATCACGTTGTTCAGGCATCACTTTGCTGATAGTGGTCCATTAAAATTTTAGCAACCTCTGGTCTGGAAAACTCAACCGGAGGCGCTTTACCTTCACTGAGCATTTCTCTAACGGCAGTTCCCGACAACAACACGAAATCTTCTTTTGTGTGGTTTGGCGCTTCACGCATCATGACCACTTTATTGAGTTTTTTCGAGTAAGCCGTGTGGTCAGCTTTAAAGAGTTCTATTATTAGAGCGCCTTCCGGAATCTGATCAAAGATTTCCTGCGCTTCGAATGGTTCGTAATAATCACCGACACCAGCATGATCTCGACCAATGATGAAATGGGTTGCCCCCATGTTTTGGCGAAATACTGCATGCAATAGTGCCTCACGCGGACCCGCGTATAACATATCGAAGCCATAACCCGTGACTTCGGCTGAATTTTCAGGAAAGTACACTTCTATCATTTTTCGGATGGCTGCATCGCGAACGGGAGCAGGGATATCACCTGGTTTTAATTTACCCAGCAACATATGAATAACCAATCCATCGGCATCAAGGCGCTCCATCGCCATGTGGCAGAGTTCTTCGTGCGCACGGTGCATCGGGTTTCTGGTTTGAAACGCAACAATGCGTTTCCAGCCATGTGCTTGAATACTGTCGCGTATTTGGCCTGCAGTACGAAAGGTATCCGGAAATTCGGTTTCAAAGTAGCTGTAGTTGAGAACTTGAATGGGCCCGGCTATGCAGATGTCGCCTTGTGATCTGAATTCAGCAAC
This sequence comes from uncultured Granulosicoccaceae bacterium, assembly GCA_964390335.1. GTDB lineage: Bacteria > Pseudomonadota > Gammaproteobacteria > Granulosicoccales > Granulosicoccaceae > Granulosicoccus. The sequence continues at coordinate 73,384 of CAYMHU010000005.1, forward strand.
GCCGGGATGTTCGGGATCGGTGGTTCCGTAGACTTGCTGAGTCAGTGTATCGAGCTCTGTTGCGCTTAAGGATTCGATGGTGTCAATGGTTTGGATGGCAATCACAGGATTGCCGTCCACGTTCGGATCCAGCAACGCAACCCGGTCACCTGCTGACAGTCCGTTTGAGTCAGGTATTAGGTTCATAACAGGTGTGGGCCAGAACAGGCCGCCGCTAGTGGTCATGTTTTGACCAACTGACAGCGCGTCTGCTTTGTTCATGAATCCGGCCAACGGGGTGAAGTAACCTGCTGCCAACATGACCGCGTTACCTGCTGCCGCAGAGCTGATTAACAGGGTTGGTAGCGCTTTTGCTTCTGCCTCAAGTGCAGCCCGAGTTGCATCGTCGTCTACGTACAGCGGACGAAGCGTGTCAGCGCCGTGGGGTAATATCAGGTTGGTCATCAAGATCTCGCAGTTTTCGCCCACTTCTCATTTGGGCAGATTTGCCAACTTCTATCGCTGAAAGCGCGATACAGAGCCGATTGCACGATATCCCGCTGGCCTGGAAATGTCTATGGTTTAGCTGTTTTTTAGCCCATCAAATTTATTTATGGCGGCATTAATAAGATGATTTGTTTTAAGGGTTCAAGACCGCTACCATACGGCCGTTATCTCGCAACTGTTGCGTGATTTACTGTGCCCGTAAACCGGAGGAAACAGCTTAATGCTCACCAGTAACCCTTTTACCGAAATCGCGGCTTTCATCCCGCCTTCGGCAATGAAAATATATGTTGTTTTAATGATCTTGCTGGTAATAGGCGGGACCGTTATGGACATGATCCACAAGCAAAGCGCGAAGTACTTCTTCGCCAATTCCAAAAAAGCGCAGGCCAACGCTAAGGTTAAAGTTGGCGCTGTGAAAAAAACCGGGCTCGCTGCTAAAACTGTTGCTAATGAAGTGCTGACGTCGTCTGAATTTTGTAATTCAAAACGTCGTATGTCTCATTTGATGACCATGTACGGTTTTATCTTTTTCGTGGTTACCACAGCCTTACTTGTTTTTAAGTACACCGGCAGTGGTGAAACTGCTCCCGGTTTAATTCCGTTTTTATGGCACCTGGGCGCCTTGTCTTTGTGTGTTGGCGGGTATTGGTTCTGGTTTTCTATTCGTGTCGATGTTGCGTCAGAGGGCGTTCGTTGGAATCAGATTAACGGTCGTGGTGATTTCTTCATTCTTGGTCTGCTATCAACGGCTACATTTGCATTGTTGTGGTCGTTTTTCCAGGCTGTAGGTGCTGGCGCGTTTGCAACACTGTTGTTTGTATTATTTATCATCAGCTCCACGTTTTTATTTGGTTCTGTGTACTGGTCCAAGTTCGCTCACATGTTTTTCAAACCAGCGGCTGCATTCCAGAAGAAGGTTGCCATGGCAGATGGTTCCAGAGAGAACCTGCCGGAAGATTTCGATTTGTCGGATCCTGAAACCCATAAGCGTTTCCCAGACGTTCCAATGTACATGGGAACCAACCCACCGAATATGGGGCTCGGTATCAAAGCTGAACCACCTCGTCACTATTAATTGACTTTCATTAGTCTGGAGAATTGCAATGCCAACTTTTGTATATATGACTCGATGTGACGGCTGTGGTCACTGCGTCGACATTTGTCCATCAGACATCATGCACATTGATACCACGACACGTCGTGCGTACAACATTGAACCCAATATGTGTTGGGAATGTTATTCCTGTGTTAAAGCATGCCCTCATCAAGCCATCGACGTTCGTGGTTACGCTGACTTCGCACCGCTTGGTCACTCAGTTCGTGTAAAGCGCGATGAAGAGAAAGGCGTTATCGCTTGGCGCATTAAGTTCCGCAATGGTGAAAAAGACATGGATTTGCTAGCACCTATCACGACTAAGCCATGGGGTACCGGACAGCCGGAATTGCGTGACGTTGAGCCTCCTACTCAAGAGCAGCGTGAAAGCCAGCACTTATACAACGAACCCAAGTACATTCGGTTTGACGAAGGCGATATTCACACGCTTGAATCAAATGGCTTGAAGATGAAGCTGGGGGTTGAGCTGTAATGAACTACAAAACTATTGTTGAAGACAATATTGACGTTCTCGTCTGTGGCGCCGGCTTGGGTGGTACAGGCGCTGCGTTCGAAGCCCGTTATTGGGGTCAGGATAAAAAGATTGTCATAGCTGAAAAAGCTAACATCGATCGCTCTGGAGCGGTTGCCCAAGGCCTGTATGCAATCAACTGCTATATGGGTACTCGATTCGGTGAGAACAACCCTGAAGATCACGTGCGTTATGCACGTATCGATTTAATGGGTATGGTGCGAGAAGACTTATTGTTCGATATGGCGCGCCATGTAGATTCAACAGTGCATCAGTTCGAAGACTGGGGTTTGCCGTTAATGAAAAACCCAGACAGCGGTTCCTACTTGCGAGAAGGTCGCTGGCAGATCATGATTCACGGTGAATCGTATAAGCCCATCGTTGCAACGGCGGCGAAGAAGTCAGCCGACCAAGTGTTTAACCGTATTTGTGTTACTCACTTACTAATGGATGATGCGAAAGAGAATCGTGTTGCCGGCGCTGTTGGTTTCAATGTGCGTACGGGTAACTATCACGTATTCAAATCGAAGACTGTTGTTGTTGCTGCTGGTGGCGCGTCAAACATCTTTAAGCCACGTTCAGTTGGTGAGGGTGCAGGTCGCGTATGGTATGCACCGTGGTCTTCGGGTTCTGCGTATGGCTTGTTAATCAGTGCCGGCGCAAAAATGACTCAAATGGAAAATCGTATCGTACTGGCGCGATTCAAAGATGGTTATGGGCCCGTGGGCGCGTACTTTTTGCACTTAAAAACCTACACACAAAACGGTTTAGGTGAAGAATACGAATCCAAATGGTGGCCTTCTTTGCAGGAAATCGTAGGTAAAGAGTACCTCGACCCTGAAAATTCGCACCTCAGTCATCGTCCTATACCAACCTGTTTGCGTAATCACGCATTCATTCAGGAAGTATCAGCCGGTCGTGGTCCTATCCACATGGTGACTATGGAAGCCTTCCAGGATCCGCATCTTGAAGAAATTGGTTGGCACAACTTTTTGGGTATGACTGTAGGTCAGGCTGTATTGTGGGCTGCAACCGATGTTGATCCAAAATACGAAAACCCTGAATTAACCACATCCGAACCGTATGTAATGGGTTCACACGCAACTGGTTGCGGTGCTTGGTGTTCAGGTCCTGAAGATCTGTCTCCACCAGAGTATTTCTGGGGCTATAACCGTATGACATCCGTTGAAGGATTGTTCGGTGCCGGTGATGCTGTTGGTGGTACACCACACGCATTTTCTTCAGGTTCGTTTACTGAAGGCCGTATTGCTGCAAAAGCCGCGTGCAAATACATTGATGATGGTAAAGCAGACGGTATTGTGGTTAATGATGCGCAGATTGAACGACGCAAAGAAGAAATCTACAAGCCGATGGAAACTTATCGAACTTACCGTAACGAAATTACGGCAGGTACCGTTAACCCGAATTACATCAACCCACGCCAGGCTTTGGACCGATTGCAGAAGTTAATGGACGAGTACGCCGGTGGCGTAACGGTTAACTACATGACCAATGAAAAACTACTGAACATTGGTTTGAAAAAGATGAAGTCGCTTGAAGAAGATCTTGAAAAAGTGGCGGCTGAAGATATCCATGAACTGCTACGTGCTTGGGAAATCAAGCACCGTCAGTTGACTTCAGAATCTGTGTTACATCACACCTTGTTCCGTAAGGAAACTCGCTGGCCTGGTTATTACTACCGCGGCGATCACTTAAAGCTTGATGATGATAACTGGCATGTATTAACCGTGTCGCGTCGTGATCCTGCAACGGGTGAATACACGATGGAAAAAGCACCTTGCTACCATCTGGTTGATGTAGATCAGTCAGAGACTGACGCGGCTTAGTCGTCATCTATCCAGAGAGCTATCGCGTATAGATGCGATAGCTCTCTCGGAAAATACATAATGAATATTATTGAAAAAACCGACGACGACATCCTCGCTGTTGCCCACCCAATGTGGGATGACCTAATCAAGTATTCCAATTCTGGCGAATACGGCAAATTCATTCGTAACTTCTCTTATGATTTATTGTTCGGACTAAACGAAGTAGAAATTGGGAAGCAATTCGCCAAAAGTGAGCTAACCCGCACACTCGATCCTAACTACGATTTTCTTGGACTCATTCGCCGTGGTGAGCATGTCACGGTGTTGTACCGAGTACGTAGTTCCAAGAAAGAGGGTGAGTGGCTAGGACGCATGGTGTTGGGCTATGACAAGGAAGATGAAATCAAGATCTTCGGCGCTTCCATTTTCTAACAGCCTTAAACTCACTTTAGTGAGTTCGATGGTACGCACTGCTGGTTAATTAGTTCTATATTGGAAAACTAGGTGAATACGATGCAAATGGAAGAACCCGTTGCCAATGGCAAAATGGTCGAGCTTAAATACAAGGTTATTGACGCTAAATCAAAAGCCGTATTGACTGAAGTTGATTTTCCTATTGGCTATGTACACGGTGTTAACGAGATTCTAGCGCCGCCAGTAACGCGCGAGCTAGAAGGCAAGTTGCCCGGCGATGTTATCGATGTGCCGATAGATTGCAATGAGTTGTTTGGTCCGCGCGATGAGTCATTGGTTATTACAGATCACATTGAAAACGTGCCGGAAGAATACCGTGAAGTTGGCACATCCATACTAATGGAAAACGATCAGGGTGCCACAAAGTCTTTCCTGGTAACTCGCGTCGACGAGAAGACAGTGACAATCGATGGCAATAACCCGTTGTGCGGCCGTGAAGTGATTTTCAAGCTCAATATAGTCAGTGTGCGGGATGCCACGGATGAAGAAATGGAGTTAGGCCTGCCCGTTAATGCAGACCCTGATATCAGTGATATTGTTGGGGATGATAAGAATATCAAACCCATCTCAGATTAAACCTTTCTGAGGTTACGCATTTGCCACACCATTTATATGCAGAAACGTTGTTGTCCCCAGGGTTAGACGTATCGCTGCAGTGGCGATACCAGAACAACGGCCGCGAATTGTTAAGCATTCTGGATGATGATTCGCCGGTGAACAAAGCGCTGGGTCAGGCAATTGATCGGTATGAAAATACCGTATTCGAACTGAGTCTTAATAAGCCAACCTTAATAGAGTGGGCGAATTCGCACGATACATTGCAAGACACTGCTGATCGTCGCGAACTGCGATTAGGTGGAGCTCATGTATTCCAGCAAGCGATTGAGCTTATGCAAGGTATGCAGATGATGACGGATCGCAGTGAAGAGCCTCAACGACTTGCCGCTATCCATCATTACATTGGTGATGTCATGGGGTTTATTGGTCAGCGCAGTGGCAGTATGCATTTTCTGGAGCAAGCTGCGTTAAGTTACGAGCAAGCCTTGGAAATACGAACCTTGGAAGCTATGCCTTCGGAGTGGGCTCAGTCCACGTTCAACACCGGGTTGGTGTTGCAATCGATAGGTGAGCTTGAAGACGATACTGGGCTATTGAAGCAAGCTCAGGATTTGTTTAAGCAGGCAGTAACGCATATATCGCGTGATGAACATCCAGAGGACTGGGCGGCAGCCATGTTCAGTGTTGGCACAGCACTGTACCAACTGGGTACACATCGTAAAGGTGCGCGCACATTAGAACAGGCGGTCGTTGCGTTGCGCAACGCATTGGCCGAACGAAGTCATGATCAAACATCTATGGAATGGGCGATAACGCAGAACAATCTTGCGGCAACGATGCAAGCATTGGGTAAACATGAAGAAGACATTGCAGCATTGGAAGCATCCATTCCGATGTACGATGCCGTGCTGAAGGTGTTAGGGAAAGATAAAATGCCGTTGGTTTGGACTATTGTTTGCGCCAACCGCGCATCCGCCATGAGTGCATTGGCAGCAGAATCAGATTATTTGGATATGGCTGAAGCGTCGGTACATGAATACCAGCAGATCAGCGAGCTGTTTAAAGATACGGATTACACAAATTTTAAAGAAAAAACCTCAGAGGGCGTGCGGCGAGCAGAAAAGCTGGTAGCGTCTTTACAGGTATAGTGGTGTACTTACTCAAGCATCCGTAATGGATGTGTTTGAGACGAGTATATTAATTTAATTAATTGTCTTAATGACATGTGCAACTGAGGAAATTGATATGAGCGCTCCATCAAAAGAACGTCCGGTAGTACCAGAAGGTAAAACTGAATTTGTAACAACACGTCAAATGAAGGCGAACGAAAAAGGCTTTGTTGGCTACGAAACAGAATGGAAAGAGTTTCAAAAAGAAACTGAATACCAGACTCCTAAGCAGCCTTAAGATTGTTTCCAGCTGGCCGGGTGATTGCTCGGCCAGATTTTTTGCGTTATTCCTTTTTTACAAGTCCTTCATCGGGTCTTGACCATGAACAACGTGGTCGGATTGCCGAGCTTATTTTTAATAATTAGTTCCACCTTTGTTCTCATCCAGTGTATGAACTGACCATGTCTTTACGTCGTTTCGCAACCGATTGTTTCAGTACAAATACCAACCAGTTACCGGTTGATATATTCCTTTATGAATAGGCTTGCTGCTTAACTACATCTAAGTTGTCAATCAAAACGATCGTTGTCAAAGTCAGAGGTGATTCTGCTGGCATATAATATTCGTAAGTATCAAGTCGAATAAGTCAGGCCGTTTCTATGAAGTCTTTGGACAAACTTAACAAGCCCAAAACTAAAAAAATAAATCGTAGACAGTGGTTAAAAACAACTGCGAAAATTGGCGGTGCCGTTGGTGCTGGGTTGTCAGTACCTGGCGTCGCCAAAGCGGCCGCTGGTGATCCGCTGATCACTGAGATTCAGGATTGGAATCGGTACATGGGGGAAGGTGTTGATGCTCGCCCTTATGGTCAACCATCCAAATACGAAAGCGATGTTGTGCGTCGCACGGTAAGTTGGTTAACCGCCGATGCGAAATCATCCGTTAACTTTACGCCACTGCACGAACTCGACGGCATCATAACGCCAAACGGGATTTGCTTTGAGCGTCATCACGCCGGTATTGCGGAAATTGATCCAGCCGATCATCGGTTGATGATCAATGGATTGGTGACCACATCATTGGTTTTTACTATGGAAGACTTGTTGCGCTTTCCGCGCGAGAGCCATGTGTACTTCCTTGAATGTGCTGCTAATACCGGTATGGAATGGCGTGGTTCGCAGCTTAATGGATGTCAATACACGCATGGCATGGTGCACAACGTTATGTACACCGGTATCCGCTTAAAGCACTTGCTGGAAGAAGCAGGGTTAAAAACCAATGCAAAGTGGCTGTTACCAGAGGGGGCAGATCCGTCACACATGACCCGTTCAATTCCAATGGAAAAGGCAATGGACGATTGCCTGGTGGTTTTTAAGATGAATGGCGAAGCCTTGCGACCAGAACAAGGCTATCCGCTTCGCTTAGTGGTACCGGGCTGGGAAGGTAACATGTGGGTCAAATGGTTGCGTCGCTTGGAAGTCGGCGATAAAGCATGGCATCACCGTGAGGAAACATCCAAATACACAGATTTACTGGCAGACGGTACTGCACGCCGGTTTACGTGGACCATGGATGTTAAGTCGGTTATCACAAACCCGAGCCCGCAAGCACCCATACCGCATGGCCGAGGGCAAACTGTGTTAACCGGTCTTGCATGGTCGGGCTTAGGGAGAATTAAACGCGTTGATGTGTCAATCGATGGTGGCAGAAACTGGAAAACGGCTCGATTAGATGGTCCTTCATTAAGTAAATCATTACATCGGTTCTACTACGACTTTGATTGGAACGGACGAGAAATGTTTTTGCAAAGTCGAGCGATTGATGAGTTTGGCAATGTGCAACCCACCAAGAATCAGTTACGTGCTGCGCGTGGGGAAAATTCCATTTACCACAACAACGCTATTCAAACTTGGCACATTAAAAATGATGGTACTGCCGAGAACGTGGAGATTTCCTGATATGTTAAAGCGCCACGCACTTGTATTATTGTTGCTGCTTTGCAGTAGTGTTGTTCAGGCCCAAGATGTGTTTGAAGGAGAAAAATTATTCAAGCAATGCTTGGGTTGTCACTCAATTGGACCGGATGCAAAAAATGTATTTGGCCCGCAGCTAAACGGCGTATACGATAAGCCAGCAGGCTCTGCGGCAGGTTACGACTATTCCACAGCATTTAAAAATGCTGCGGCAGGTGGGATCCTTTGGAACGACGATTCGCTAGATCAGTTTTTAGAAAATCCGCTGAAATATTTACCCGGTACCAAAATGGCGTACCCCGGTGTTCGAGACACTGAAGAGCGTGCCCACATCATGGCTTTTCTTCGCGCAGTCGGCGTGGACGGGGAATTACCCAAACCCATAGTGCCCGAACCCGAAGCTGACGCTAAGGCCAAAGAAAAAGCATTGAAGTTATTACCTGCCTATGCAGTGGTACCCACTCACGGCATATTGCATTTAGGGCGTCCTGCCTTACCAACCGAAGTTGCCGCGTGGGATATCGACATCCGGCCTGATGGTCGAGGGTTGCCGCCGGGTTCTGGTAGTGCATTGGATGGCGTTGATCTATACGATGCGCAATGCTCAGCGTGCCATGGAGTATTTGGTGAAGGTACGGGTAGGTGGCCTGTGCTGGCAGGAGGTTATGATACGTTAACCGAAGAGCGACCCGAAAAAACCATTGGCTCTTACTGGCCGTATTTGTCTACCGTATACGACTACATTCGCAGAGCCATGCCGTTTGGTAACGTTCGCGCTCTGAGTGATGATGACGTTTACGCTATTACAGCGTACCTGTTGTACCTGAACGACATGGTAGAAGAAGATTTTATTCTGAGTTCGGATAACTTTACATCCGTCAGTATGGTCAACGAAGCCAATTTTATTGACGACACTCGCGCCGATGAACCGCATGTGGCAGCTGTCGCAGAACCCTGTATGTCCGATTGCATGGATACGCCTGCCAAGGTCATTATGCGGGCAAGGGTACTTGACGTAACCCCTGAAGGCGAATAGGTTAGTGATCTGAACCATAATAGGAAAGCAACATTGAAACAGGTGTCAACGTTGATCAAGGTGTTCGGGTGTTTGTGCGTACCGTTCGTATTATATGGTGCGGCATCCTCTGTTGCTGGCGAGAAAAACAAAACAGCTGAATCCAGTCAAAATCCACACGTGGAAAAAATACTGGCGTTAGACGCCGACGCCGACTATGGCGAGTACTTATCCGGCGAATGCGTTATTTGTCATAAAGCAGGTGAGGCGAGCGGCGGTGTGCCCATTATTCATGGGTTGGATCGAGCTCAAATTATCAGTGCGCTGCTGGAATACAAAAATGGAGTTCGTTCAAACACAACTATGCTGCAGGTAACAAAATCATTGGGCGATGATGAAATGGCCGCGTTGGCTAAGTATTTTGCTGGGCAGTAGTGAGTTGTTGTGATAGCTAACGCCGACCATAACTCGTCATCAAGGACTTAACTGGCTTATAACGTTCATTTGTTTAAAGGTGATTTTGGATTTTCCTTTGCCATGCTCGGCGCCTGATTAAGGGAGAGTGTAAATGAGGAGAGGTCCATACACTACACGTGTAGAGTCGATTTTCGGCTTTGTGTCCTAACCGGCTGCTCGTAAGGTTGAAATCAGCTCTACCAATTCACCATAGTCGCTAAATATCGTATCGCAGAGTGCCTGCCGCACGTTGCAGAATTGCGCAACTTTCATACCGGCCGAAAGTGCTGCCTCAATTCCAGCTGCGCTGTCTTCCACCACCAAGCAATTACTAGGCGATACATTCATGGACTTTGCTGCGTGAAGAAATATATCGGGCTCAGGTTTCCACGAACCGATTTCGTAAGAGCTAAATAGATTCTCGTCAAAATATTGAGCCAAGCCAGTTATTGACAACACATGATTCACCTTTTTTAGTGGGGCGCTTGTAGCTATACATATAGGCATTTCGATTGATTCCAGTGCTTCATGTACACGAGGAAATGCCTTTAGATTCGAGTCGAAGAGCGTCGCAACACGTTGCCTATAATTTTGTTCAAAGGTATCAGGAAGCGAGCAATTAAAGCGCTTCTCAATGTCATTAAATATCCACGCCAACTTCCGTCCGCGGTATAAACCAACAAGGCTCTCAACAGGTACAGTTATTTCAGGAATGAGATCTTTGTAGGCTTGATTACACAGAGTCTCACTATCAACCAAAGTGCCGTCCATGTCAAATATTACGCAGTGAATCATCGGTTTTGAGCATTCAATTTATCAGTGAGAAAACTTCTGCTCTTGGCCGATTTTTGCCGCTTGTAATCTCTCAATTCTAGGACAATTTCAAACTTTACAAGTGGCCGCCAAAAGCACAAAGCAAACCATCAACAATCTGATTGAGCTAAGGATGGCATTGGTCGAAAGCTCCACTCTACGCATGTAGATTCAAATTGTTCGCCTTTGGCCTCTCGCAGAAATCGCAGTTCTGTCAGTTAGGCCGAAAGAGAATTGCACCGTAAAATAGAGTCAACATATTTTTGTACAGTAATCAAACCAACCCAGCTTCCAACCGCTCCGCAGCCGCGCCACTGCTAATCGCTTCACGCGCCTTCTTAACGGCACTTTGCATATCTGTTTCCCGCCCCATATGCCAAAGCGTTAAAGCGGCACCAATAACAGCTGCATCGTATACCGGGCCTGGCTCACCTGCCAGTGCCTTTCTGCCTGCATCAGCGCCAAGATTAGCCAGCTCATCAATGTCCCACTTTAATCCCAAGGCTTGTTCAGCTTCACTTGGTTTCTTTACTGTGTCGGGTATATCAAATGCGCGGTAGTCGCGGGCCAAATCTAACGGTGCTAATTCGATATCAAGTTCTTGTTCAGCATCTCTGTTTACGTAATGCACAATATGAGCATCTTTGCGGAACGAGGGGATAACGCCGCCCTCGGTGCCGCGCACCAGTAACAAGGAATTGAATTCGCAGTGTCTTGCAAGCATGGCATAGGTTTCGCGATAAGGTTTGTGTACATATCCGGTGACTAAGTGCGTTGTTTTTTGACCGCGGATTGGGTCTAGCAGCACTTCTGTGGTACTGAGTACCGGCCGTTTGACTATGCGATTTCTAAGCTCGTTTAAGTTGTGCAGCTGTGGATTAAAGACGGCTTGATCCATATAGCCCCAGCCAATGGACGGATCGGTGATGCGTTTAGCGACTTCTTCTACTGAACATAGTGGATTGCCGCCTAAAGCACGCATAATTGCGTGATGGGTAACACCGAATTTGGGGCCAACCAAATCCACACCATGCGAATACACACTAACACCGCACGCAGCTAATACCGGCATAGCAAATAAAGAGGCGTGTACCGTACGATTAAAACCATTGTAGGGATCGGATATTACAACCACGTCGTCGACGTTTGCGTTTACCTGAGTTGTGGTTTCCCGAAGCGCATCCATCACTCCTTGCAGTTCTGTATCGGTTTCGCGTTTCATACGCAGGCCAATTAAGTACACGCCTGCCTGAACCGGGTCAGCTGAGCCATTCAAGATAGCCAGCATGACGGCGCGAGATTCTTCATAAGAAACATTCTTACTCAATTCAGGGCCGGTTGCTACGCGTTGTATCGCCGAGCGCATTAGCGCCGCGTCGGCTGGTGCTACAGATTGGTTAATGTTAGCTGACATGTTTCGTTTCTTTGTTGTTGTGTTGCTGTGCTTACTAGGGTTTGTATTTTACGTGCTAATTGAGTCGTCCGATTCCGTGCGACGGTTTATGCACCTTTAGGTAGTTCGATCTGAATGACACCGTCTGATACGCTTGTTGGGTAAATGGTTAGATCTTCGTCGGCCGGGTCGTCAAGCACTTTGCCAGTGGTTAAATCAAACCGACTGCCATGCAGAGGGCACTTTACCAACGTACCGTTCAGGTTACCATCGCAGAGTCTGGCGTCTTCATGCGTACACATCTCATCAGCCACGAATACACCGGCATTGGTGTGCGCCACCAGCACATTTCTATCACTTAATGATACGCAGCGCATTTCGCCCACTGGAACGGCGTTGAGATGACATACGGAGACAATTTTCGATTCTGACATGCATATTCCTGATGGTCGATTGTTCTAGGCTAATTTGTCGGGCATTATTGTAGTAGCAGTGCGAAGAACAGTTCGCTAGTCAGACCAATATAACAGAGTGACTCAATGAACGATGCAGATTCAATGCAGTTAGCCAGTGGCATAGCTGCTTTCGAAGCCAAAGAATTTCGCCGGGCCTGGCAAATGCTTGAACCGCTGTCGGATCAAGGTATTGAAGAAGCTCAATACCGATGTGCTGTCATGATTCAAAACGGCCTTGGCGTTATCGCGCGCCCTAAAGAGGCCGCAGCACTAATGCTGCATGCGGCTGAAAAAGACTACCCGCTGGCACAACATTCGATGGGTGTTATGAACCTCTTCGGCGAAGGAGTAGAGCAAAATACTGAGCAAGCCATATTTTGGTTGGAGCGCGCTGGTGAAAATGGTTTGGCTGGTTCATGGTCAACGCTTGGGCTAATTTACAAAGAAGGGCGGGGGGTTGAGCCAGATGAAGAAAAGGCGAATGCCTGTTACGCGAAAGCAGGTTTTGACCCGAGTGAATTCGCTTAGGAAGTACTGATTAATTCACTGCATCAGTATCCTTGTGCGGAATCAGGATGCCGCAACCCAGCAATCGGTAATCTCCAATTCCTGTGTCCTGCAATTTAATCGATGCCTCATCTGGTACATCTGCGAGCAAGACACTGCGGGTTAGTAAAGAACCCATTGGAGACGCAATAGACTGCGTACGACCACACATGAGTTTGTTTGGTGTGAATCCGACTGATTCGCATGTCTCAATAACCTTTGCTAAAAATTGATCCTCGTCTGCGCTGTCATCCAGTTGTTGGAATGCTGCATAGCGTGAGAAAAGCGTGGGGCCGGCTGTCAGTTTTTTTACCTTGCCTTCCAGAATGTGCAATGGCTCGCCGTCAATTGTAAGCAGGCTATGACTTAAATTCTCGATAAGTCGCGCTGTTTCCATTAACGGCACGCGAATACGTAAACGAGTGCGTTTTGATAGTTCTAACCATTCACCGCTGTGTGCATCTGGACGAGTCCAACCGTTCTGAGAGCCTGCTACATGTACACTGTGTATTGCGCAGTTGGGTAAATCAGCTAGCCAAGGCGCGCTCTGGCAAACCCCGTTAGCCAGTTCTGTAGCGTGGTCTACCGGTAATCGTTTGCAGTCTAGCTTAAACACCACATCGGCGGTTTGTGCATCAGCCTGTTTTATGTCTGGTGTTTTGTCTATCCACGTACTCATTTTTTATACCCTGGGATTGTTACTCGTTATCGGGTAGGGCTTGCTGCAATTCTTCGTAGTCAAACCACCAATCGGTTTGTACCATCACATCAATTACATTACGCAATCGAACAAGAAACTTTTCGGGTTGGTCCAATTCGAGTCGTTCTACCCATAACTCAAACATTGTTTGGTTTTGTACATTGCTGTGCCTTCGCGCAACGCGGGCCAGTAGTCCGCCGGTGAACAGCGTGAGCTCTGCATGATCGGCACCTGAGCATCGTAAGTCGGCAATGTAATGCGCTGTTGCAGCTGCAACGGCTGCACCATCCGAATCATCCGGTGTTTCATCAACAATGTGCGTGAGTATGTTGGCTGTAAGGCGTGGGTCTATAGGGTAAGTGACGGCTAACCACGCTGCTTGCCCGGCTGCGGCCAACGCATCCTCGTTATCGCATAGATAAACGTATTGACAAGCCATAGCCGCATCTTCGAATTGCTGCGCATCGATAAAAATATCGATCGCGGCGCGAGCTTTAGGATAAGCCTCTGCCTTGCGGTCCAAATCCAACAACATGCCAGCGAGTTCAAGGTCGATGCTTGCTCGTTTTAATGTGTTGGCTTCGCTACTATCCAGATTTGCAAGCTGCTCTTCTAAGTTTGCCATGCGTACTTCTGCGGCTGCATCCGGTGTTTTATCGAAGAGTTTGCGCTCGGCTTCAGAGAGCGGTAACGATTCCGGAAACGGGGTATCAGACATCAGATTGATATCCTGTGAAAGCGGCTTCG
>CAYMHU010000005.1:87663-127591 GCA_964390335.1 uncultured Granulosicoccaceae bacterium
GATTCCGGAAACGGGGTATCAGACATCAGATTGATATCCTGTGAAAGCGGCTTCGAGTATAGCTTCCCAATTCATTGGCGTGTCTGGGTAGGGCGGTTTTAAATCCATGCGAAAAAACATTTCTCCTGGCGCGCGCAATTTGACGACTTCAACAAGTTCTTCAAATGTGGTGACTTCGCGGTGCTGAAGCAGTAAATCACTGACTTTTAACATAGGTATTTTTGCTCTTACATGTTTTAAGCATGCAGTGCCGTTGAAGGTAAGTGTGCATACCGTCCCCGCAGGATTTGCCTGCGGCCAACCGTTTGCTCATCAATAAACGCTTCGCGTTTGTGCAACAGGTTGGCTGTGATCAAGCCTTGGTTTTTCTCCAAGCGCACACGTGTGTGCCATTGAGGATTGTTGTCAATTAACTTGCTCGCCATTTTAGCGGCCAGTTCAGTTTCCGGTGTGCGCCATTGTATATTGCGGGTACGTGTTGTAAATCGTGTATTGAGTTGGCCATCGTCATACATGGAGAAAACGGCTGTTTTTCGGTCGGGACGATGGTGACCTTCTTCGTCTTTATTAGCTGGGAATAGCACGGCTTCAGGGTGGGCCAGCGCTGCAACCCAGTTGGGGTTTTCATCATACAGAGCAATCAGCAGTAATGCGTTATTCATCATTGTTAATTCGCCCCCGCTGGCCGCTTGCTCAATACAGTAAAGCGTAAAGCAACGAACCGGTTCAGTTTGAGCGTTGTAATAGCCATCGGTATGCCAGTTCATTTGTCGATTTGAGTACGGTACGAATCGACTGAACGAGGTGCCAGTTTTATCTTCCAGTAGAGACAAGTTGTCGTCGCCAGAGATTATTCCACTGTCAGGCTGGCTTAAGCCGAGCTTGGCATGCAGTCTGACTTCACGTTGTCGGGGGTTTTCAGCGCTTTTGTTCCATTCGTACATGGCAAACCCTTGATTCACGAAATCAGCGCATAATTGGTCAAGACAATCGGTGGTTTGAGCTGATTCGGCGTTGTCGCCAAACCTGTGGATTCGTATTCGCTCAGATTGCTGCTGCTGCGACAGGTTCAGTTGTGTTTTACGAAATACTTGATACTCATCCGACAGGCCGTCGAAAGGTGCGCGTAGTGCCGTAGACGGTAATGTTTGATCAGATTTTGGTTTTGCCATGTTCATGTCCCGGACCGCATATTCTAAATAGTTCTGAACTGAAAGGCCGTCTCGGAGTTCGCGATTTCATGCAGGATGTCGGTTCAGTTTATCGTGCTGGTGAAGTCTTGGTCAAAAGCTCCGATTTGTATGCCTTTGGGGATAGGTATTTACATCGCAGTGTTCCCTATGGGTGGCTGGCTGTAATGAATTAAACACACTACAATTGGGGAGATTTCAGGAAATAGTCTGTTGTACCTATGGCATTATTGGTATAGCGGGTTTTTGAAGCTGATAATCGGCCGTTTTCGGCGTTATTAGCGATTTACCGATGGGTTAAAACACAAGGTATTCAGTAAATGGCAGACGACAGCACAAAGGGCACTCACGACACCCCGATGCTCGATCATCTAGAGTCGGGTCCATGGCCAAGTTTTGTAAGCGGTATTAAACGACTGCGTGATGATCACCCCAGTGAACGTGTCAACGATATGGCCAACGATTTACTGGGCCAACTGGAGCACTCGTACAAAACCCGCAAAGGATATTGGAAAGGCGGAACCGTGAGTGTGTATGGATACGGTGGCGGCATCATTCCGCGATTCTCTGAAGTTGGAGACATGTTTCCAAAATCAAGAGAATTTCATACCTTGCGAGTCCAGCCTCCAGCGGGGAATCACTACACAACTGATGTACTGCGTAAGTTAGCCGATAGCTGGGAACAGCATGGTTCTGGCCTGGTTACCTTTCATGGCCAAACCGGAAACATCATGTTCATTGGTGCTACAACCGAAAATACGCAGCACTTTTTTGATGATATTAACGAGTACGGGTTCGATTTAGGTGGCGCCGGCCCTTGTGTGAGAACGGCGATGTCATGCGTTGGCAGTTCGCGCTGTGAAATGTCCTGCGCGAACGAACATAAAATTCACCGCAGCTTAGTGAATAACTTTACTGACGATGTTCACCGTCCAGCACTACCGTACAAATTCAAATTTAAAGTGTCGGGTTGCCCGAACGATTGCATGAACTCTATCGAGCGTGCCGACTTCGCTGTTATTGGCACTTGGAAAGATGACATGAAAGTCGATCAGGTTGCGTTCAAGGATTACGTTGATCGTAAAGGTCGTCAGCATGTTATTGACAACATCATTACGCGGTGCCCAAGTAATGCCTTGTCATTGAAAGACGATGACTCTGTAGAAGTGGACAACCGAAACTGTGTGCGCTGTATGCATTGCTTAAACGTCGTACCTTCAGCGTTCAGTCCGGGTGACGACAAAGGCGTGAGTATTTTAATTGGCGGTAAACGCACCCTTAAAATTGGTGACTTGTTTGGTACCGTCATCGTACCGTTTATGCATCTCAATACAGAAGAAGATTACGAGCGCATTGTAGAGATTGCAGAAGAGACTATCGACTTCTTTGCTGAAAACGCACTAGAGCATGAACGTACCGGTGAAATGATCGAGCGCATTGGTCTGGTTAACTTTTTAGAAGGCATAGGCGTAGACGTCGATCCAAACATGGTCGCCCATCCGCGTGAAAGTTCTTACGTACGCATGGACGATTGGGACGAAGAAGCAGCCAAGTGGTTTGAGCGCCGCGAAAACGCGTCGGCAGCAACAGCGGGGAGCAAATAATGGCCGGAGCTGCTAAAAAGAAAAAAATGCGCAAAGCCATTGAAAGTGGCTGTCCCGATGGAATGCAATATGTGCATCCGGTGATGTTGCGAAACTTTGGCCAATGGGTAAACCACACACACCCTCGGCCAGGCGTGTTATGCCATATCGCTGAAAGCGGGGAATCCATTTGGACCGTGCGCGCTGGTACACAACGCATTCTCGATGTGTTTACGTTACGCAAACTGTGCGATATTGGCGATGAGTTTGCTGATGGGCATGTGCGATTTACTATTCGCTCAAACATTGAATACATGGTGGATGATGAAGCCAAAGTTGAACCGTTAATAAAGGCATTAACAGATGCTGGCTTTATCGTAGGTGGTACCCAAAACTCAGTGGCCATGATCTCCCACACGCAAGGTTGGCTGCATTGCGACATTCCCGGTACCGATGCATCGGGCATTGTTAAATCCATGATGGATGAATTAATTCACGAGTTTACTGCAGCGGAAATGCCAAATCGAGTGCATATCACCACTTCGTGTTGCCAAATTAACTGTGGTGGTCAAGGTGATATCGCCATTAATATCCAGCATACAAAACCGCCTAAGATAAACCATGACCTGGTTGCTAATGTGTGCGAACGGCCATCAGTTGTCGCACGTTGCCCGGTAGCAGCGATTCGACCTGCAATGGTAAATGGCAAACCTTCTTTGGAAGTTGATGAAAAGAAGTGTATTTGCTGTGGCGCATGTTATCCGCCATGCCCGCCCATGCAAATAAACGATCCAGAGCATTCGAAATTAGCGGTTTGGGTTGGTGGTAACCATTCTAATGCTCGTAGTAAGCCATCGTTCCAAAAGCTGGTTGCGGCGGGCATACCAAACAACCCACCACGTTGGCCGGAAGCCACCGAAGTGGTCAAAAAGATTCTTTATGCATATAAAGAAGATGCGCGTGATTGGGAACGTATTAACGATTGGATCGATCGCATTGGCTGGCCACGTTTTTTCGAAATCACCGAGCTGCCGTTTACTAAGTTCCATATTGATAACTGGCGTGGTTCGCGTAAAAGCTTGAATTCATCCAGTCATATTCGTTTCTAGCTTCCTGGTACAACACACGTGAAACTTGCAATTCTGGTTAATGAGGGGCCCTATCAGCATCAAAGCGCTGATTCGGCTTATCAATTTGCGAAAGCTGCATTGGCGTCTGGCCATGAAATACTGCGTATATTCTTTTACCACGATGGTGTGCATAACGGCACGCGATTAGCCACGCCTCCGCAGGATGATCGCAACATTCAAAAGCGTTGGTCTAGTTTGGCAGCTGAAGAAAATATTGATCTTGTGCTTTGCGTTGCGGCTTGTCAGCGGCGTGGGCTTGTTGATGATGGTGAGCGCGATCGCAATGGCAAAGACGCTACCAATATTCTCGAAGGCTTCAGAATTTCTGGTTTAGGGCAGCTTATAGAAGTAGGTATCGGTGCCGATCGCCTGGTCACATTTGGAGACTAGCATGAGTATCCAAACGCGAACGCTAACGCATCAAAACCGATACAGCATTCAAAACACTCAGAGCAAAGCACAATGAGCGATGATGATTTTAGTGACGATGGCGGCGTAGTAAAGAAGTTTATCTACGTTAATCGTCGGGCACCGCACGGCACAGTTTACGCACAAGAGTCTCTGGAAACCGTATTGATAGGCGCGGCCTTCGATCAAGACGTCAGTATGCTTTTTATGGACGATGGCGTATATCAAATCAAAAAAGAACAAC
The DNA here is from genome assembly GCA_964390335.1 of uncultured Granulosicoccaceae bacterium. Lineage (GTDB taxonomy): Bacteria > Pseudomonadota > Gammaproteobacteria > Granulosicoccales > Granulosicoccaceae > Granulosicoccus. Next base: position 92,219 of record CAYMHU010000005.1, read on the forward strand.
AACCTGACGGCTTGGACATCAAGAACTTCTCAAAAACCTTCAGAGCGCTAGAAGGCTATGATGTTGAAAAAGTATTCGTAGAAAGGGAGTCACTGGTGGAGCGTGGTCTTACAGACGACGATTTGCTGATCGATGTCGAAGTCATAGACAGAAGTGCGGTAAAGCCATTAATTGATGAACACGACGTAGTGCTGAGTTTTTAATATGAGTACGTTGAATATAATTAATAAATCGCCATTCGAAAAGCGCACTCTTGATCAGTGTATCAGTAGAATTGGCAGTGACGACGGTGTTCTGTTAATCGAAGACGCCGTGGTGGCTGCTGTGTCCGGTACTGCGTTAAGCAGCACAATGGAGACAACCGGTGCTCAGTCTAAGTTATATGTATTAAGTCCAGATTTAGACGCACGAGGTTTCGCAAGCGCTAGCTTGTTAGATTGCGTGCAAAAAGTTGATTATGCGGGATTTGTGGATTTGGTTGTATCTCACGACCGAGTACATTCCTGGCTATAAATTGTTAATTGCTCAACCACGGGAGTGAAACATGAGCAGTATTGAAGTAAACGGCAAAACGTTTGAAACCGACGAAGAAGGCTACTTGGCGAATTTGTCAGATTGGGAACCAGATGTTGCTACCGTGATGGCCGAAATTGATGATTGCGAACTGTCAGAAAATCACTGGGAAGTGATCAACTTTCTACGTGAGTACTATGATGAATATCAAATCGCGCCAGCGGTTCGTGTACTAACGAAAGCGATTGGCAAAAAACTGGGTAAAGACAAAGGCAACAGTGGTTACTTGTACGAGCTATACCCATATGGTCCTGCGAAGCAGGCTTGTAAGTACGCTGGCTTACCTAAGCCTACCGGTTGCGTATAATCCGGCCGCAAATAAAACGAACGCTCAAATACCATGGGTTTACTGCTGAGCATTGTTTTATACGTAACCGCATTTATAGGTATTGTTGGCCTAGGGCGTAAGATATACCAGTACGCGAGTACGCCAGCTCCTCTGAAAATCCCAACCACGCCAGCACCCACAACTCGATTAGGCGTTGTGGGTCGCTTAATTCGTGAAATCGTCATTTTTGAAAGTCTGTTCAAAGCCTCCAGATGGACATGGTTGTTTGGTTGGTTATTTCATGCAGGCCTGTTTGTCACATTGCTGGCACACCTACGTTACTTCACTGAACCTGTGTGGTGGTGGGTGGCACTGATTGCCCCATTCAGTAAGTACGCTGCAATAGCAATGGTCATTGGTTTGTGTGGATTGTTAGCCCGTCGATTTCTGGTGGATCGTGTTCGTTATATTTCAGCTCCTTCAGACTATTTAATGTTGGTGTTTTTAATTGCGATAGGTTTATCCGGTATGACTATGCGTTTTGTGAGTCATATCGATATAGTCGCACTCAAGCAATTTGCTTTGGGCCTATTAAAGTTTGAGTTTCAATCCTTGCCATTTAGTTTTGCACTATTTGTACATTTAATATTAGTTGCTGTGCTGCTGCTAATATTTCCATTTTCAAAACTACTGCATGCGCCGGGCCTGTTTTTTAGCCCATCACGCAACCAAGTGGATAATCCCAGAGAACGTAGGCACATCTCTAGCTGGGCCAAAAAAGAAGAATCAGATAATGGCTAAAGCACCTGAGTTTCCAACACCCGAATTGGGTGAGCACTTGTCTGTGCCAAAGCTGGTTGAAGACACAATGTCACACAGCCAACCATTCGTGGCTAAACCTGAATTTCAGGAAGCGCTGGGATTCCCCGGTGAACTGGTAGATGACTGGCAAAATGTAGCCGTTAACAAGTTAGGTGAACTAACGAAAAAGTATCGCGGCTTGCAAGTGTATTTAGACAGCTGCGTTAAGTGTGGGGCCTGTACGGATAAGTGTCATTACTTTTTAGGCACGCAAGATCCGAAAAACATGCCCGTAGCTCGGCAAGATTTATTACGACAAGTCTACCGGCGGTACTACACCGTGGCCGGTAAATATTTTCCAAAGTTAGTCGGCGCAAAAGACCTCACCAAAGAAGTGCTTGACGACTGGTACAAGTATTACCACCAATGTTCGCAGTGTCGTCGCTGTTCAGTTTACTGCCCATACGGAATCGATACTGCGGAAGTGTCCATGGCGGCACGTGAAATCATGGCAAGCGTTGGTGTGGGACAAAAGTATTGTAATGAGATTATTGGCAAGGTTCATAAGTTGGGTAACAACCTTGGCTTACCCGAGCCTGCATTAGCCGATACATTAGAAGGTCTGGAAGAAGACGTTTTAGAAGAGATTAACGTTGATATTAAATTCCCATTGGACGTAAAAGGCGCAGATGTCTTATTGATTACACCGTCAGCCGATTTTTTTGCAGAGCCACATATTGATGGACTAATTGGTTACGCAAAGGTATTCCACCAAGCAGGAATCAGTTGGACTATCTCATCACATGCTTCCGAGGCCGCCAACTTTGGTTTGTTTATCGGTAATTACGATCAAATGCGTAAAGTGGCGTTGCGTATCCGAGAAGCAGCGCTAGAACTCGGCGTGAAACGCATCGTATTCGGTGAGTGTGGGCACGCCTGGCGCGTCGGCTATAGTTTCTTAAACACCCTGGCCGGACCATTTGATTTTCTGGATAAAAATTACCCGGTTCCGCAACATATCCTTGAAGTGACTCATGGCTTAATTGCCGATGGCAGATTAAAGCTTGACCCTGAAGCCAATGACGAAAAACGCGTAACTTTTCATGATTCATGCAACGTGGCGCGCGCATCCAGAATGGGCAATAAAGCCGGCGGACAGTTCACCGTTCCGCGCGATGTCATTCGTTCAGTGTGTAACAACTTCTACGATATGCCAGCTAACACAATTGGCGAAGCCACGTTTTGCTGCGGAGGCGGGGGTGGATTGTTAACGGATGATTTACTCGAGTTACGGGTTAAGGGAGCAATGCCAAGAATGCAGGCATTGAAAGAAGTTAACGACGAACACCAGATAACACACATGGCAGCAATATGCGCCATCTGTAAAAGTCAGTTTTCAAAAATCCTACCGTACTACGGTTTCCGCATGGATCAAATTGTCAGTGTGCATCAATTGGTGGGTGATGCGCTGGTTTTCGATCAAGAACATTAAAAATACTGGAGAGCTGCATGACAACGCCGTGGAGTAAAACATTAAAGGTTGAAAATCAGACCGCTCGAAAATACAAGGACGGTGATAAGTCTTGGAAGAACTGGACGCAGCAGATTTTCGTTGCCGATGAATCACACAAATGCCCAACTTATGTTAATCGAACTCCACCGTGTCAGGGCAGTTGCCCATCGGGAGAAGATATTCGTGGTTGGTTATTGATTGCGCGTGGTGTTGAGAAACCACCTGAGGGTATGTCTTGGCAGGAATATGCGTTTAAGCGTTCTACCGCGTCTAATCCTTTTCCATCACAAATGGGTCGGGTTTGTCCTGCGCCTTGCGAAGCCGGTTGTAATCGAAACGATGTCGATGACTTTGTTGGTATCAATGCAGTTGAACAATACATCGGTGATACTGCCACGGAGCAAGGTTTCAAGTTTGATTCGCCGGCACTTACAACTGATAAGCGTGTTGCCATCATTGGCGGTGGTCCTGCAGGCGTTGCTGCTGCGTACCAATTACGTTTAAAAGGAATAGCCTCAACCATATTCGATGATCACGAAGAACTGGGTGGGATGATGCGCTACGGTATTCCGGGCTACCGAACACCACGAAAGCATTTGGATTCCGAAATCGATCGCATTCTGGCCATGGGGGATATCGATGTTAAGCTTGGCGTGCGCGTTGGTAAAAGTATCAGCATCGAAGCCTTAGAAAGTGAATACGATGCTGTGTTATGGGCTATCGGTTGTCAGTCCGGGCGCGCGTTACCGGTGCCAGGCGGCGATGCGCCCAATTGTGTTAGCGGCGTCAAATTTCTCGAAGCGTTCAATACCGGCCGCTTAAAAGTGGCGACAGATAAAGTGGTTTGTATTGGTGGTGGTGATACGTCAATCGATGTGGTATCGGTGGCCAGGCGTCTTGGCAAAATCAAGAAAATGAAAACGCAAGACCGACCTGAGCAAGTTGTTCACGGCTACGTGGCGCACGATGCTGCTACCGTTGCGGCTCGAAGCGGTGCCGATGTCACACTTACCTCGCTTTTGCCCAGAGCTGAAATGACAGCGGCGGAACACGAAGTGCACGATGCACTCACTGAAGGTGTGACCATCATAAACAGTGTTATGCCTGTAAGAGTCAACAAGGATGCGAAAGGTCGAGCCACCAGCATCGTGCTGTGTGACTGTTCCGTAGATAAAGATGGTCGACCGGAAATGGTTCCAGAGACGGAACGTACCATTGAGGCCGATTTAATCGTTGTTGCGATTGGCCAAGGCGGTAACCTAGAAGGATTAGAAGAGCTTGATAACGGCCGTGGATTAATCGATTCAGATGGCTTCTACCAAGTAAAAGATCGTCCCGGACATTTTGTAGCTGGCGATATCATTCGTCCGCACTTGTTAACAACGGCTATTGGTCAAGCAGCTGTTGCAGCCAACTCCATTGATTTATATTTAAGTGGCGAAGCGCAGCACAAACGCCCCAAAGTAGATGTGCACCACTTTAATCTCATGGAGAAGCTCGAAGAGGTTGAATTGGCACCAACGGCGTACGCTGATGAACCCACATGGGGCACAGATCAGTCAGCATTTGCAGTGCACAATTATGAAGACAGGTCATCAAAAGAAATAGCCGCTGCAGATGAATTATTCCTTGGGCACTGGAAACCGGAGGAGCGAAACAAGCGTACGGAAGAGGTGCCCGAAGGTGATGAAGTTCTGGGGCACTTTGAAGAACGTTTAAAGCTACTAACGGAAGAACAAGTGGTGGCTGAGGCTAATCGCTGCATGAGCTGCGGGATGTGTTTCGAGTGCGATAACTGCGTGATTTATTGTCCGCAGGATGCCGTGTTCCGAGTTAAGAAAGATAAGAAAACCACTGGCAGATATGTCGATACCGATTACAACAAATGTATCGGATGTCATATTTGTTCTGATGTGTGTCCTTCAGGCTACATTGATATGGGGATGGGTCACTAAGCATGTCTAACGTTGTGCGGCAACTTTGCGTGTTGTTGAGTCTGGGTATGGCAGGCTTTAGCTTCGCTTGGTTTGCGTTTGCATCAGATGGGCCGGTATTCCCTAAAGGCAAGGGCGATTATTGCGTTGCGGATACGGAATTCATGCGCAAGAACCACATGGATGTATTGCTGCATCAACGCGATGAAACCGTTATTGATGGTATTAGAGGCGAGCCCTTTAGTTTGGTTGGCTGCGTGGATTGTCATGCAAGTCAAGATGATAACGGGCAAATGCTGCGTGTTGATGCTGAAGGCCAATTTTGCGAAAGCTGCCATAGTTTTGCTGCTGTAAAAATTGATTGTTTTGGATGTCATGCGGCTGTGCCGGAATCGCAAGATACCGCCAGTGTTCAGCTTGATCAACACCAGAATAAATTCTCATACAAGCACATAGATAGTTTGCTGGAAAAAGCGCATTCCGAGCGCTCGATATTTTCTACCCCTATTGCGAAGCTCCATGGACTCAAATAACCCACAACCAACAAAGCCCGAATTCGCAGGGCAGGCCCGGCGCGGCTTTTTGCAAAAACTTGGTTTGGTTGCAGTGGCCAGCACTGTGGCATCTGTACGTCTTGTGGAGCTGCATGCTTCAACGCAAATCGCATCATCAACCCGGGCTGTATCCGCTACGGTGTCAAAAGCGGTAACGTCGGAACAACGTTGGGGCTTATTAATTGACACAGCCAAATGTTCATCCGGTTGTGATGCATGCGTGCGCGGTTGTAATTCAGAGCACGGATTGAACGCCGAGGCTAACCCCGACACAGATGCCCAATGGATTCGAAAAGTCGATTTGAAGGACAACTTTACACAGCGCGAGAGTTCGTTGCCGGTGATGTGTCAACACTGCGAATCAGCACCTTGCGTCGACGTATGCCCAACGGGTGCATCCTTTAAACGTGCTGATGGTATTGTGTTAGTGAATAAGCATACGTGCATAGGGTGTCGTTATTGTATTATGGCGTGCCCATATAAAGCACGTTCGTTTATTCATGAAGTCATCACTGATCAAAAACCGTCTACACCGAGAGGCAAAGGTACCGTAGAAAGTTGTACTTTGTGTGTTCATCGTATCGACGCTGGCAAAGGTCAGCAGACTGCCTGTGCTGATGCCTGTACAGAAGCTGGTTACGGTGCAATCGTGTTTGGTGATTTGAACGATCCAAACAGCGATATTTCTCAAGCGCTGCAGGCGCAGGATTCTATACAGATTAGAGCAGACCTTGAGCTCAATCCTGGCGTGCGGTACACCGAGCTATGAACTTTACTGCGCTATCAGGCAAAACAGGCAACTTTATTGTGCTGCTTGCAGGTTTGCTCGTGTTCGCGTTGCTGGGGTTGTACTGTGCTCATGTAATGGACAGACACGGGCATATCATTACCGGTATGAACAACCATGTTGTTTGGGGGTTGCCACATGTGTTCGCCATATCGCTCATTGTTGCAGCTTCAGGTGCGTTGAACGGAGCCAGTTTAAGTAGTGTGTTTGGACGAAGTGAATACAAGCCGTTTGCACGGGTGTCAGTGCTGCTGGCAATCAGTCTGTTGGTGGGTGGTTTAATTGTATTGGTGTTGGACCTTGGGCGTCCAGATCGACTTATCGTTGCAATGACGCATTTCAACTTTAAATCCATATTTACCTGGAATATATTTTTGTATACCGGATTTGTCTTTATCGGAATAGTTTATCTGGTTGTGATGATTGAACGACCATTCAATCGCTTTGTTGGGCAGGTTGGCATGCTCGCGTTTGTATGGCGACTGATATTAACCACTGGTACCGGCAGCATATTTGGTTTTCTTGTTGGCCGAGATGCGTTAGATAGCGCGTTGTTAGCACCCTTATTTATCGCCGTGTCGTTCGCGTTGGGAATGGCAATGTTATCGCTTTGCATTGTGTTTATTATGCGATGGCGTGGAGAAACTGCGAGCGAGGACCTGCTGCTATCATTAAAGCAATACTTGCGATGGTTTTTATTGGCAGTATTGTATTTTTCTGTTGTACATCATTTAACAAATTTGTATGTTGCGGAGCACTCTGAGACTCAGCAGTTTGCGTTGTCAGGATCGTTTTCTATTATTTTCTGGTTAGGTCATGTGGTCATAGGGGTAATGGTGCCTTGGATATTGTTACGTGGCTTAAATGGTAGTAACGGATTGGTCTCAGCATCTGTTTGCGCCATTATTGGGTCGGCGTGTTTGCTGTATGCCATCATCATCGGGTCGCAAAGCACTCCTCAAAAATTGTTTCCAGGTAAAACCGTTACCAGCAGCACTTTCGGAGATGCCGGTTTTGCGTTATATCAACCGAGCTTGTGGGAATGGGGGCTTGGGATGGGTGGAGTCGCGATAGCGTTATTAGTATGTGTTCTTGGCCTACGTTTGTTTCCGCTATTACCGCCGAAAATAAAACCGGCAGCAGGATTCAGTGAAGCCGATGTCTAGTGGTTTATACATAGCCGCTCCATGGCGATCAAGCGGCAAAACGACAGTGAGTGTTGGGTTAGCGCGGGCCGCCTATAACCGCGGCATCAGCGTTCAATCTTACAAGAAAGGTCCCGATTACATTGATCCGCAATGGTTAGCGCTAGCGAGTAAGCAAGCTTGTTATAACCTGGACCCACATCTACAAACACCAACTGAATATGCCCGTACCTTTTCTCAGAATCTCAAGAAAGGTCATTTCGCTTTAGTTGAGGGCGCACATGGCTTGCATGATGGCCTAATGGAAGATGGTTCAGATAGTAACGCTGAAATAGCAAAGCAACTGGGATTGCCGGTAGTACTTACTTTCGATTGTCGAGGCATGAACCGCACGCTCGCAGCATTGGTAAACGGCTTACAAGCGTTCGATACCGATGTCGCGTATGCTGGTATCGTACTCAATAGAGTTAAATCTGACCGCCACCTTAAAAAAGTAGAAGCCGTCCTTAAGCAATACACCGACTTTATCGTGTTAGGTGCGCTACCCGAATCAGCAAATCTGTCATTGGCTGAAAAAGAACTGGGTTTAGTGCCTGCACTGGAATGTAAAAATTCAGAAGCTGTTGTAGAAAACGCGGCGAAATTACTCGAGCAACATTGCAATTTAAACGCATTGTTCGATTCATCGCAGGAACAAGAACAGGTAATAAAGAAATTTAACGTTGCTGAGCACGAGCCGATTTCTAAAAATAAGCCGCACACAAATTTAAAGCCCAGTCAGTCTCAGTATCGGCTGAGGATTGGGTTGGCGCAGGATGAAGCTTTTCATTTTTATTATCAGGATGATATAGATGAACTGCGATCTCGCGGCGTAGAAATTGTTCCGGTATCACCGATACACGATCCGTTTCCTACGAACTTGGATGGTTTCATTATGGGCGGCGGTTTCCCGGAGCGATTTGTTGAAGCATTAAGTAGTAACGTCCAATTTCGTCAAGGCTTGCAAAGTGCGGTAACTCAGGGGCTGGCTGTACATGCCGAATGTGCGGGGTTGATGTATCTGTGCCGTTCAATTTATCACAACGGTACTCAGTACCCTATGTCGGATTGTTTGAACGCCGATGTTGAATTGTTGGATCGACCAGTGGGTAGGGGCTACATGCGTCTAAAAACGTGTAATCCTATTAAAGTGCGTCGGCCATCGGAATCGAATGTAGCCCAGACGCACGGCCCGATACTTAGTGCACATGAGTTTCATCACTCGCGGGTTGTGTTCGATGCAATACCGGATTTTATCTATCATGTAGAACGCGGATTTGGTATTGATGGAAAGCACGATGGTGTTCGTATGAATAATGTACATGCAACCTATGCCCATTTTAGACATACCGCCAGTACGCCATGGGTTGATTGGCTATTGGAAAGAATAGTCAATCGGGCGCACTAGGTCGAGCCACGAAATATCGGATGGGTGATTATGTTTAAAGTGACGAAATCAGCGGCAGCAGAGTTAAAACGTAGCATGCAAGCCCATGACTTCGATGATATGCCGCTGCGCGTAGCCGCTCAGAAGACGCCTGATGGTTCCATAGAGTATCAAATGGGTTTTGATGAAGCAGGTCCCGGCGACACAATGGTGGCCAGTAGTGGAATTGATGTTGTAATCAATAAGGACCACAAACCTTTGCTGGCAGGCACCGAACTAGACTTTGTCGCGTTAGAAGGAGAAACTAAAGAATTTATTTTCCTAAACCCAAACGATCCTACATTTGTGCCGCCAAAAGATGATCAACAGCCCTGATTTGCACATGTCGATGATGGTAGCCGAACAAGACAATCAGTTCTATAAAACCAGGCGGGGCCAGTTGTCTGCTTACGGGCGTGCGTGGGCATCCGCCCGAACTTTACAAGCCATCTTTATTGCTTTGGGCGTTTTGTTGCTGGGCTTGCTTTTGCTGTTGTGGTTTAACCTTAGTCATAGTGCCAGCAGCAAAAATACTCATGTAGATTTAATCATGGCACTATTGTTTGTCGCGACTCTTGGGTCGTTGTTGCTCGTATATCACTTTACGAAACGCCATTTTATAGAACCTGATTTGGCCTTCCGAAAGTGGTTGCAGCAGGTATGTGATGGTGACTTGTCGGCACGTATCGGACTACCTGAGCAGCATGAACACTACAATGAACTTAATTTTCATACCAGAAATTTAACGGTTGCGTTACGAGACTTGTCGACTGACATGGATAGTCTGGTAGGCATGCAAACTAACCGGCTGGAACAGCAAAAGGCAGAATTAAAGCTATTGTTCGATTTAACCACGGCTGTTAGTCGTGAGTCAGAATTACAGACTGTTGCGCACACTGTGTGTCCTGCGCTGGCTAACTGGTTTGATGACGTGCAAGTCAGTTTATTTAAGATCGATAACAACGAATATCGTTTTTTAAATTCTGCTTGCTCTGAGTCAGCAACAACGCGTTTTAACTCGCCGGATGCGATAGTTGAAAAAGTTACGGCCCATGTTAATCAGCAATTTGGTAAGAGTCTGTATTTTTTTGAGGCGCTCCCCGAAACCACACCGTCTGATTACACAGTCGAATCCAAGAGCGGCAGACCGAACGTCGAGGGTTATGCTCAAATTGCGTTTATGGATGGTGATATAGAGGCTGGTTTGTTGATCGTTGAATCTAATGATTTGACTGAGCTAAAGCAGGATAAAGCCAAGCGCATACTCTCAACAGTGGCCCAACAATTAACGCTATTTGTAAGCAAGTATTCTGCTGCGGAGCGTGGACAACAAACCCGTTTGTACCAACAACGAAGTGAAATGGCAGCTGAAATTCATGATTCTCTAGCCCAAACCTTGTTAGCAACGCGATACCAAATAGCGATGTTACGCGATACAGTCAAAAAGCAAACTCCAGAAGATTTACTAGGTTCGATTGAAAAGCTGGACAGCACAATCGGTGAAGCTAATTCTGAGTTACGCGGTTTAATTCATGAATATCGTAGTCAACTCGGTGCTAATAGATCAACCGATTCATTGCAGGAGCTCATTGAAAGTTTTCGAGAAAAATCAGATAGCAGAGTGTTTTTTCAGCAAGAAGACTCGCTACTACAGTTTACGCCTCGCGAAGCACCTATCGTACAGAATATCGTGGCCGAAGTACTTAATAACGCGCAAAAATACGCACAAGCCAGCATGATTCGAGTGTATCTGCGATTAAGGCCATCAGGTGTGCGGGTTTTACTAATCGAAGACGATGGTATTGGGTTCGACTATGAAAAACTAAAAGCGCTAAGTGATGATCGTAAAGAGGATTTCGGTAACCATATTGGACTCTCGATTATGCAAGAGCGTGCACTCAGTATTGGTGCGGTGCTGGATATAGAGTCAGAGATTGAGGAAGGCACGCGCATTACGTTAACGCTCCCACCACTTTCTGAGAGTCAAGCTTTATGAACGATAAACGTATTAGTGTTGTGATTGTTGATGATCACACCTTGTTTCGTACAGGTTTGCACGAGCTATTGACACATCGTGAACTCGATGTCATTGGAATGACCGGGGTTTCTACTGAGGCGGCACAGTTGGTTGCAGAAAAACAGCCTGACATTGTTTTGCTTGATCTTCGGATGCGTGAATTAAGCGGGATTGAAGTCCTAGAGCAAATTCATCAAAGTCAGCCTGAACAGTGTGTTGTTATTCTAACAACCAGCATTGCGGAATCTGATTTACTCAGAGCGCTGGAATTAGGTGCGGCTGGATATTTGTTAAAAGACATGGAGCCCGATACGTTCGTAAAGTCTTTGCATCAGGCGCTTAATGGCGAGATAGTCGTTGCGCCAGATTTAACGAGTTTATTGGCCAAAGCAGCTGTGTCAAAAACCAAACCGGTTGAAGTTGATAAGCCGCCAGTTTACGGTTTGACGCCACGAGAAATGGATATCTTGCGTCATATAGCCATGGGCGAGAGTAATAAGGATATTGCCAGATCATTGGGGATTGTTGATGGTACGGTCAAATTGCATGTGCGCGCCGTACTGAAGAAGCTCGGTGTTAATACTCGTGTGCAAGCGGCGGTGCTGGCTGTTCAAGAGAAACTGTGTGAGTAGCGATATGTATGTCTTATGGAATAGGGGTGGTCCATCATAGTTATGCCTTATCATATATTTGAAATTAATCCCTTTAAGCAATACACGCTGCTAAACACTTTTGATAGTTATCGGGAAAGCAAGGATTGTGTTCGCAAGCTGCGCATGGAATCCAATTCCAGTGGAACAACCTATCGGATGATGTTTGCAGCCAACTCCGAACTTGCGTTAAAGTTACTTAAAGAAAAACGTGAAGAGCGCCCCATGGGCGAGCACGACTAAAATACTACGACAACCTATTAATCTAACTTGGAAGCCGTCCATGAGTGAAGTTACCAAAGAAGTTGATGCCAGCGGATTAAACTGCCCAATGCCTATCTTGCGCGCTAAAAAGGCATTAAAAGAATTACAGTCGGGCGATATTTTGCGCGTTGTAGCAACTGATCCGGGTTCGGTTAAGGACTTCGAGGCTTTTGCAAAGCAAACCGGCAACGAGTTACTTGAGTCCACTACAGAAGGAGATGCCTTCGTCTATCGCTTACGTAAGTCGTAGATATGGAATGGGAGAACATACACGTAGTGGCGATGTGCGGATTCGTGCTCGCACTTGTATTCGGTGCCGTTGCTAATAAAACTAACTTTTGCACCATGGGGGCTGTAAGTGACTGGGTCAATATGGGCTCAAAGGGGCGCCTCGGAGCGTGGTTACTGGCAATGGGAGTGGCGATAGCAGGCACCCAAGCGCTTGAACAGCTTGGCTTGGTAGCGGTTGATGAAAGCATTTACCGAGGATCAACCTTTGGATGGTTAGGCTATATCCTTGGTGGCGTCATATTTGGTGTAGGAATGACACTATCTGGCGGATGTGGTCAGCGTACGTTAGTACGGGTGGGTTCGGGTAATCTTAAGGCGCTGGTCGTCTTTTTGATTCTATGCATCTCCGCCTACATGACTTTGCGCGGTTTGTTTGGCGTCTTCCGTGTCGACTATATTGACAGTCAGGCGATCGATTTGGCTGATCGCGGTATCGAAGATCAGGGGCTCGCCAACGTCATTGCCAATTTAACCGGTATGGCGAACGGTACAGCGCTCAGTATTGTGGTGGCGGCAGTGATCAGTTTATTGCTAATTGTATGGGCTGTTCGTCAGCCTGGAGTTCGTGACGATAAAGACAACCTGTTCGGCGGTATCGTCATTGGGCTTATCATCACAGCAGGATGGGCAATCACGGGCATTATCGGTTACGACGATTTCGATCCGGTACCAATTGAATCATTGAGTTTTATTGCGCCATCGGGCAACTCGCTCATTTATTTAATGACCTACACCGGCGCCATTATAAGTTTTGGGGTGTCAATCGTTGGTGGAATCATTGCAGGGTCGTTTTTATATTCCATTATCACGCGTAAGTTCAGTATAGAAACCTTTACGGATAAACAAGACATGATCAATCATATTATTGGTGGCGTGTTCATGGGTTTCGGTGGTGTATTGGCATTAGGCTGCACGGTTGGTCAAGGAATTTCTGGTGTATCCACACTTGCTTTAGGCTCCTTTGTGGCCGTTATCTCCATTATTTTCGGCAGCGCCGTAACCATGCGCTATCAATATTTGCGCATGGACGAATTCGGTGTATTGAAGTCTTTGTCTTTGGCAGTTGCCGATATTGTGTTGCCTTGGCGCAAACTAAACTAGTTTGACTATGTTGGTTTATATATGTTGGTTTATATACGGTGCGACTTTACATGAGTGAAGGTCGCGTCCGTTTCTACCCCAAAATGTCGAGTCTGCTCGACAGAGCCTCAAGCGAATCCCAGATTGAGCTTGCGCAGGCTATACAGTCAGTACCCCAGAGTGCGCATCCGCAAGCACATCCTGGACCTGGTGCAGATCAAACTCGTCTTGAACCATCAACCTGCGTTGAAGCTGAAACGTTCGCACTACGCGTGCTTGATGATTCTATGGAGCCTGAGTTTCGTAAGGGTTGTATTATATTAATTGACCCCACTGGAAGGGCGAGAGATGGTTGTTATGTATTAGCAAAAGTTCAGGCCAACACAGATAATCAAGATGCGCAACAAGCTTATAACACCCCGCCAGAAAACGATGAAAGTGTGCTTGAGCAATATCTGTTTCGACAGCTGAAGCAACACGAGAATAAACGTTGGTATTTACAAGCGTTGAACGATGTCTACCGGCACGACATTATCGATGTGGATATACAGGATATTGAAGGGGTCATCGTGCAACGCGCGGGCACTAGGCGCAGTTATCACAAACACTACGACTAAGTATTCGGCCGCAGTTTTAACTATATTTTTGCCCACAAGCGCATTAAGTTCGAATAGGCGTGATCAACAGATTGCGTTACTTTAGCTTCAGGTAGCGTTTGTTGTAAGGCCATTCTTGCGTCATCCAGTTCTGCCAGAATTTCGCGTTTAGACGCATCGGCGATTAAACTCTGCGCCCACAGTGCGCAAACTATACGTTCACCTTTTGTTACGGGCAGCACTTCATGAATACTGGATGCCGGATACACCACCGCACCACCGGCGTTGAGTTTGACGTTTACCGGTCCTAGCGGTGTATGAATACTGAGTTCACCGCCGTCATAGGTGCTTGGGTCGCTTAAAAACACGGTACAGGCCAAGTCACTGCGATAGTGCGCGCCCGGCGAGCCCATAATGGGGTTGTCTATATGAGCTCCGTAGTGCATGCCGCTGCAGTATTTTGAAATGAATGCGGCGGATACTTTGCTTGGTAAGGCTGCGCGCTTAAATTCGTGGTGTTGATACAGTTTACGAACAACCAAGGCATTGATCTTTTGCCATTCATCGCAAGATTGATCCATTTCCTCATTATGTTTGTGCTTGGATGCTGCAAGTCCTGCGCTGCGTGAGCCCGAAAACCATGTACCACCGGCCAGCAGGCCGTTGATCACGTCAAGTTCATCGGTGGTTAGTAAGTTGCTTATTTCGATCATGCTATGTCAACTATTAAATGTCTGTTCCGTCATCGGCAAACATAATCCAGGTTGTGGCGATGTATTTTACGCCAGCTTGCAATGTTACACCTCGATGTTCGTGTGTCCAGAATGGAGGAAACAGTAATAGCTTGCCGGTTTCAGGTGTCACTTTGACAGAGTAGTGTTTGAACTCAGTTTCTCCGCCAGGACCATGCACATCATTTAAGTACCAAATTGCCACAAGCTGGCGATGACTAAACGAATGGCTGCCGCTATCTACATGCCAGTGAAAGTGTTCTCCGGGTTGCGTACGTTGAATCGCATAGCCGAAGTCTTTAAAGGAGCCCTCGCGGAAAAAGGCATACTCTTGCTTAAATACATGCAATGCCTGTGCAAGTGAACGGAACAGCGCCGTGTCTATGTCTTTCCAATGTGGCTTTCCGCTAAGTACTAAATCGGTGGAGCGTTTTATAGATAAGTTCTCGTGTACCGTTTGTCCAACCCGACCTTGATATTGTTCGTCGGTTGCTGCCTCAAAACGCTTTATCATATCTGCGCATAGTGTTGGAGTCAGCGCGTTTTGTACTGCGTAAATGTGCGAATTGACGCTGAGTTCTTCTAGCTGGTTCATGGCTTTAGACTACCATAGTGCTATGCTTAGCGAAGTATACGAGCACAGTGTTGCGCACATAATCTGGCTCGGATTTTAGTAATGGAGAAATATTCTGGTTAAACGACGCATCAAAGACCGTTGGCATAACTCAACTCCGGATATTCAGGAACGAGAAGTGCTGTCCGAGAAAAATCTCTCTGATCAGGCAAGTGCCATTGCTTATATTGCTTGGCGTCAGGCGCTTAACTGTGCCATCAATCTGCATGCGGAAGATTTTCGATACGACAATGATCAGCAACGAATTGCGGTCATTACAGAAATGCTAGCATTCCAGATTCAACATGCTGATCGGCTTTGCCACCCCTTTTTAACCGATGAGGAGCGTCAGGCACTTATCATTGAATTGTGTGAAAAGGTTGCTGAGCAGGTACAGGATAACTTAAGTGATATCGCAGGGCCGGGCAATTACAAGCCACCGTTTATTCAGTTATTAAATCAACGGTTCTCTGAGTACGCCGGTTTTGATTACAAAGGCAGCGAACCAGGGTTTGAATGCGTACGGTTTTTTGGATTTAATGTGTTACAGGTGCTGGGCGAAGACAACACGAATCGCTGGGTAATCGATCAAATCATAGCGATTGAAGCGCCGGATTTAGGTGGTCAGATTACTCGATCAGTGAACCGCTTGTTCGGTCGAGAAGCTGCACAGTCTTAGCAGGCGAAAATCCAAGTTGGTTTAAATCTGGTAGGAGTTGATTTGATGTATCTGCAACATAAACGGTAGCTTGATTAAATGCGTTTAGCCAGCTAGCGTCAATCTCATTTGAAAGCAATGCGTTGTGCTCAACAGGTATAAAACAGAAATTATCAATAGCATCGTGCCATGCACGACATTGATTGTATCGATAGAGTTCAGTGCCGTCCTGGGCCCAAATCAAACAGCTGTTTTGTTCAAGCTCAATATTAAATACATGCTCTAAAAGACCCTGCACCCGCGCAAACTCAATACCTGATACCAAGAACAGCTGCGGAGCTTTTAAATCACGGGCGAAGTGTAACTTTCCATAAGGACCGCTTACTTTAATCTGAGCTAGTCGCTTTAAGCTCAGTAACTCATCAACGAACAATTCGGACACCATTGAGTTATCGTCATTTGACTTGTTTTTTTTAATAGATGAGATAGCCGCTAACCGTAACTGATGCGAAACATGAAATTCAACATAGGTCGCATCGCACGGGCAGCTGCTAATAGGCAGTACCGCCTGCCGTCCGGATGGAAGCGTCAGCATGGCTGATTGACCTGGAAAAAAGCGCATTACGTTGCCGCGTTTAAATTTGAATCGTAAAACATGAACGCCAGATAACAATTCATCGGTCTGTAGCTTTGCGTCCAGTGTTTGAACCGGGATGTCATCGGGGCTGTCGGCTTCGATAACTTCCAAAGATAAATCGCTAAGGGCAGTGTACGAACACATTAAGCAGATGTTTTGTTGCTTATCACTGGCGGACAGCACGTAATCGTGAAACTGAACCTGTTTAACAGCACCTTCTGTGACCAATGCTTTGCAGGTACCGCAGCTACCATTACTGCAATTGTAGGGCAGTGCCAAGCCCGCTGATAAGCCAGCCTCCAACAAACTTTGCTGTCCGTGACAGTCAAAAAATCGTCCGCTAGGTGTAATTTGAATGCTGTTTGTTGTGTCAGAATGACTCATTTTCGGTTAATCTGGTTATGCTTCAAGGGCTGGAGATTGCGTTTGATGCAATTCAACGATCAATTTTTGACCGAACCTATGCACTTGGATATATTTTCACCCTACACTGATTGATTTAGGCTCATATCAATGGATAAGAAAGTTTACCACTCAACCCTGAAGGCAATGCACGAAGCCGGCGTAGACATGAACTACTACCACGGATGGGCTACTGGCGCGCTTGGTAATACACCTTTAGAGGAGCAGCGGGTTACCGAAGCCTATTCAGCGGGTGTAGAAGACGCGAGCAATAATATTCTCGATGGATACACGCGTTGGATTCAAAAATGATCTTGAACATAATCAAATCACGAGTACTTACAACTATTTAACAGCAAAGTCACTTAATAAACACAAAGAGCTATAACAATTCTAAGTTGCAGAGGAGCTAAACAGTGAGCAAAATTTCAAGACGACAGTTCAATACAATGCTAGGTGCTGCTGCAGCAACACTGGCTGTGCCAGCCGGCGTTAGAGCACAATCAAAAGCGAAGTTGGTTGTCATTGGCGGAGGTGCTGCTGGTGCCACTGCTGCACGCTATGTTGCTAAAGATGCAGGTGACAAAATTGATGTTACGCTAATTACTGCATCAGACACATACTCTACCTGTTTCTTCTCAAACTTGTATCTTGGCGGGTACCGTTCATTTAGTTCTATAACGCATAGCTACGATACGTTAGCGTCAGATTACGGCGTAAACGTTGTTATCGGATTCGCCATGAATGTTGATCGCGGCGCAAAAACGGTGACCTTGGCTGATGGCAGTAGCGTTGATTACGATCGTCTAGTCGTAGCGCCGGGTATCGATCTTAAGTATGACAGTGTGCCTGGTTACTCCGAAGAAGATGCAGTTATTGCACCGCATGCGTGGCAGGCCGGTCCGCAAACACAATTATTGAAAGCTAAATTGGATGCATTGCAAAACGGTCAAAACATTGTAATGGTGCCACCACCCAATCCATACCGTTGTCCACCAGGACCATACGAACGTGTGTCTATGATGGCGCACAGCTTGAAAGCACGCGGATACACAGACAGCAGAATTATTGTTGTCGATCCCAAGCCCAAGTTCTCTAAGCAAGGCTTATTCACTGAAGGCTGGGAAAAGCATTACCCAGGCATGGTTGAATGGGTTAGCTCTGAAATTCACGGTGGCATAGTTAGCGTTGACGCTGCTGCAGGCACGGTCGAAACCGATCTTGATACATTTGAGGGCGATCTACTCAATATTATTCCTGGCCAAACTGCCGGTTCAATAGCCCGCGTAGCTGGCTTAGCGAACGAGTCAGGCTTTTGTCCCATCGATGGCAACTCAATGCGTTCAACCATTGATGAGAATATATTTGTTATGGGTGATGCGAGTATTGCTGGTGCGATGCCCAAGTCTGGCTTCTCGGCCAACAGCCAGGCAAAAGTGGCAGCCATGCATATCCGCGGCGATTTAGCCGGTTCAAAAACCTTTCCAGCTAAATTCAGTAACACTTGCTGGAGCTTGATTGAAACTAACGATGGCGTAAAGGTAGGTGCTAGCTACGAAGTGAAAGAAGGGAAGATTGCGTCTACGTCTACTTTCATCAGTCAAACTGGAGAAGATGCGGCATTGCGTAAGGAAACCTACGAGGAGTCTGTGGGTTGGTACGATGCAATAGCTGCCGATATGTTTGGCTAAACAGGCGGGCTGCATTGTAAGCCCGTTAAAACTGTCCTCCTCAAGCGCTCACCGGCTTATGACTGGTGGGCGCTTTTTTAATTCGACTTCCGAAAAGTTGAAATTCACTGGTATTGATCGTTAAACTGTCCGGCACAGTTAACCTTGGAACACCCATCTGAACGTTCAACAGAACAACCCATCTTTGCTATCAGGAAAGGTTGCACTGGTTACCGGCGCTGCGAAACGCTTGGGCGCGGCGGACGTGCGTGCATTGCATGCGGCAGGAGCAAAAGTGGTTATTCACTACCACCGCTCTGCCGAAGAGGCTGAGGCGTTGTCGCGTGAATTAAATGAACAGCGTGGTCACTCAGCCGCAGTTGTTTGTACAGAATTGGGTACGAAAGCTCAGGCTGAGTATTGTGTAAAGCAAGCTGTTGCTGAGTGGGGGCAGTTGGATATTGTGGTTAATAATGCATCCAGTTTTTTCCCGACACCAATGGGCACCATTGAGGAATCCCAGTTTCAGAATCTGATCGCCAGTAATTTAGCTGCACCCCTGTTTATCACGCAGGCAGCAGCACCCGAACTCGAACGCTCTGCGGGGTGCGTGATAAATATGGTGGATATTCATGGGCTGAGGCCACACGCGCTGCATAGTGGCTACAGTGCTGCCAAGGCCGGCTTGATTATGCTGACCAAGTCGTTAGCCGAAGAGCTTGCCCCTCGAATACGAGTCAATGCGATCGCGCCGGGTGCTATATTGTGGCCCGAGGATGATTCATTGGATAAGGACGCAATTGCCACCAAAACGGCAACCATTCCATTGCAACGTAGCGGCGCACCACAGGATATTGCCAATTTAGTCGTGTATTTAAGCAGTGACCTTGCTCAATATATTACAGGTGAGGTTATTAAGGTCGATGGTGGGCGATCGCTAAAATAAGCAGTACTAAACCACGTGGCTTTAATCAATCATGTATCTATGCAAATTTGAGATGCTTTAAAATTAGAGTGATAAATCGAATTTTTTAAAATCTGCGATAAATTCAGCGTTATCATTTATCCGATTATCCAATATAGATTGAAAGCTGCGTTTGCTTGCCGGGTCATGCAGCTCGGGTGCAAGTTTTACCAATGGCAGCAGCACAAAGGCTTCGGTGTATATTTCTTCACGTGGTAACGTGAGTTCTTTTGATTTCAAAATCAGTTGATCGTATAGCAGTAAGTCTATATCCAAAGTTCGACTACTGAAGCGAGGTAGTGAATGATCCCTGCCCTGATTCTGCTCAATCTGTTTAAGTAAATTATTGACGGCCATTGCCGACATCGATGTTTCGGCGCTGACAACCGCATTCAAAAAATCGTTGCCTTTTAATCCGATAGCTGGGGATTGATATATGGGCGACCAAACAATATTGTGAAATTGAGCTGTTAACGTGTTGGCGCATAACTGAAAATTATGTGTCGGATCGATATTGCTGCCAATGCTGAGGTATAAGGTAAGCATATTAGGGGGTTAAGTGTGCTTTAACAGATTAGGTGCGTTGCCTTTTAATTCGCACCCCAACATCACCAGAATTACTTAATGCGCCTACCTTGTGTAGGGTAAGTTCTAACCAAGGCACATCAAACTCATCCAGAATTAATTGTGCTATGCGCTCAGCGAGTGTCTCGACCAATTGAAATTCGCTATTGCTAATATACGCTTCAACACGCTTTGATAATGCTTTGTAGTCGAGCGTATCGTCTATGCTGTCCCGTATCGAAGCTTTGGCGATATCTGCACCCAGTTCAAGATCGATGCTGATGGTTTGCTTAGTATTGCGCTCGCGCTCGTAAATACCGATGATAGCGTCAGCTCTGAGATCTGTTATGAAAATTGAATCCATGCGAACTCTGTTACTTAGTATTAGTCCCCTTACTTATAGCATTTTTGTTGAATGATCTGTTGGGCCGTCCTATGACCTTAGCGATATGTAAATCTGTGTATCAAAATATTAGAATAGATGCGGTTTGTCTATTTTGGTGCATGCGTTCGCACGCAGTACAACAGATGCACATAAGTGAATGGAAGTGATTATGACTAAATGTCGAAAAATTTTAATGATGCCTCTGAAAGGGAGCGATGATTGTGACACAGTGGTGTATGCAAAACTGGCAGTCGTGTTTGGCATACTCATTCTCTGGAATGCCAGTCCGGTTTTAGCTCAATCTGAGAAAGTTGATGGTCATTCACTGCTTGCCAAGCATGCTAATAATGTTACCAATATTAATACAGCGGAACTACAAGCTAAAATTAACACTGAAAGTGACATCGTATTAATCGATGTCAGAACTGCCAATGAAATTGATACGCTAGGCGGCACTATTGACGCCGGTTCAAAAAACATCAATCTGAATCGCGGTTGGTTAGAGTTTCGTATCCTGGAAGAAGTCCCTGATAAGTCTACTCCTATCGTCGTTTATTGCGGTATAAATCAACGCAGTCCGTTGGCAGCTGTTACTTTGCAGTCAATGGGGTATAAAAACGTGGTTAATTACGCTGATGGTTTTTTTGCATGGCGCGATGCTGGGTTACCAGTAAAACAATCAGATAATGCACCCGGAACCATGCTGTACAACATGCCCGTAAAAGTCGCCGATGGAATCTGGTCATCGATTGGTGCAACGGCACCGGCCACTTACGAGAATTCCGGGCATAACAATAATCTATCGTTCATCATTACCAATGATGGCGTCGTGATTGTGAACGCTGGCGATAACTATCTGTTAGCACAGTCCTTACATGCCGAGATTCGTAAATTAACGGACCAGCCGGTTAAATACGTGATCTTGGAGAACGGACAAGGACATGCGATGCTCGGCACTGGTTATTGGCAAGAGCAGGGTGCTCAAGTTATCGCACATGTTGATGCTGTTTCCGAAATAGAACACCGTGGTGCGGTTATTCTCGAGCGTATGCGTACACGTAACCGTGATAAAGCAATGGGTACCGAACTGGCTATCCCAGACAAGATTATCACTGAGAACACCGTTCTCGAATTGGGTGGTGAACGAATAGAAATTTTGCATCTCGGCCCGACGCACAGTCCGGGAGATATCGTCGTTTGGCTTCCCGATCGTCAGTTGGTCATTGCAGGGGACATGGCATTTCATGAACGACTGCTTCCGATATTCGAAGACACCGACACCGCGGGTTGGGTCGACACCTGGCACAAGTTCGCTGCATTGAATGCAACCACTGTCATACCAGGCCACGGTGGGCCAACCGATATGGCCGAAGTCACGAAATACACACTTGATTATCTGGTTTTTTTGCGAGCAGCAGTAGCCGATGTGCTTGATTCAGGTGGCGGGTTAATCGAGGCTTACAAAATCGATCAGTCTGCGTACCGGCACCTAGATACCTATAACGAACTGGCCGGGCTCAATGTTGATCGCGTTTTCAGGGCCATGGAATTTGAGTAGCCAGTAGATAGGCGCGAAGGTCTATGCCAAAAGTAATATTTGTATGCGTCAAGAGATAAAAAAATGCAGTCTAATTTTGATCATAAGTAGTTGATTTTACGTTGACCTTTACTAACGACAATTAATTGGTCTTTTGTTGCTATATTCTTGATTATTAGAGTGTTCATTGCTTCATACATCTGGTAAGTTATACCGAGGTCAAGGGATTACAGATATTTAATGATTTATCTGTGATCCGAAATTACAATTACACCAGTCCAGCAATATATAAAAACATTGGGCTGACAATGACATTGTTCGAATTATTTCGGATTGCTGAATTATTTCGAATTTTATCGTGCAACAGTTTTGCACCACCACTGGGAGATATAAGGTCATGAAGCGATTCCTGACAATGCTATTTAGTCTTGGCTTAGTTGGTCTAGCCACAAACCTATCTGCTGAAACAACTGCACCTAATGACGTTGTTATAGAAAATTTATCTATAAGTAAATCGTTAACCGGGGTGCCGGGTGATGCTGCGAAAGGTCGTGAGATTTTTCTGAATAGGAAGCAAGGTAATTGCTTAGCGTGTCATGCGAATAGCGATATGAATGATCAACTTTTCCACGGTGAAGTCGGCCCAAGCCTGGATGGCGCTGGTGCTCGCTGGCAAGAAGGCATGCTACGTACCATTCTAGTGAATGCAAAAGCTGTGTTTACTGAGCAAACAGTTATGCCCGGTTTTTACACACTCGATGTTGGAGCAAATGTTCGTAAAGACCTCATCGGAAAAACAATTTTGGAAGCGCAACAAATTGAAGACCTTGTTGCCTACCTAATGACATTGAAATAAGCGGGAGTTTACTCACAATGAATTTAAACAGAAGACAAATGCTAGCGCGCACCGTTGGCGCTTCACTGATCGGTCTGTTCGGTACTGCAAAGAATGTGTTTGCAGGGCCAGAAGAAGTTGCAACGGCTATTAAGGAATTTGCCGGTGGTGCGGAAGTAGGAAGTGGAAAATTAACGTTAGTTGCACCGGAAATCGCTGAAAATGGAAACAGTGTGCCCATCGCGGTTTCAGTTGAAAGCCCAATGAGCGAAGACGATTACGTTGAGTCAGTGGTTCTGTATGCCGAAGGCAACCCTTTGCCAAATGTGATCACGTTTAACTTTAGCCCTGCGAGTGGTGAAGCAAGTGCGTCGACACGCATGCGTCTCGCTAAAACGCAAAACGTTGTGGCGGTTGCAAAAATGAGTGATGGAAGTGTTGTCAGCGACACTCGTAATATCAAAGTCACCATCGGTGGCTGTGGCGGTTAAGTCAAACATTAGGAGATAGTCGAATGGCGAAAAGTAAACCAAGAGTAAAAGTACCTAAGTCTGCATCAGCTGGTGAGGTAATCACCATTAAGTCTTTGGTTAACCATGTAATGGAATCAGGGCAGCGTAAGGACAAAGAAGGTAACGTAATTCCACGCATGATCATCAACAAATTCGTGTGTGATTTTAACGGCTCAACCGTATTTTCTTGTGATATCGATGCCGCGGTTGCAGCTAATCCGTATCTTGAGTTTAAGGCTAGGGTCAATGAGTCTGGCACCTTCAAATTTACGTGGACTGATGATGAAGGCACGGTTATCGAAACCGAAAAGCCAATTACAGTTGCTTAGGTTCAGTAATAATAAGCTAAATCAAAATTAGTTATTCATTTCAATAAAAATAGTCCGGACCTATCCAATTTGGTTGGGTCCTCTTGGAGGATTCTGTGAAAAGAGGCTTGCACAAGTTAGGACTGCTAGCAGCAGTGTCGGTCGGTGTTGTGGCTGTAGCAGTGAACGCTGCTCCAGTCGATGACAAACTGGTTATTGACGACGAGATAGAAATGACAACTCGTACTCAATCAACCGAAGGTCATCCCATTCCAGAGGTTTTGTCAGGGTGGCATTACCGAACCGATGAAACGCGTGATATCGAACGAGATACGTTTCAGAACCCGGGTATGCTGGGTGTGGCTGAAGGCGAAGAGATTTGGAATACCGTCGAAGGTACAGAAGGTAAGTCCTGTGCTAGTTGTCATAATGACGCTGCTGTATCAATGAAAGGAGTTGGTGCTTCTTATCCTAAGTGGGATGCAGACAGTGGTCAGCCAATTAACGTAGAACTGCGCATTAATAAATGTCGTGTTGAAAATATGGGTGCTGAGCCCTACAAGTTTGATAAAGGCGGCCAGAAACCTTTAACGGCTTTTATTAAACATCAATCACTGGGTATGCCAGTTGAGATGGACTTATCAGAAGGCGATATGCAGAACTGGTGGGAGCAAGGTAAAGAGACTTATTATCTGCGTACTGGTCAGTTGAACCTGTCGTGTGCTTCGTGCCATGAGCAAAATCATGGTAACTACATCCGCGCCGATCACTTAAGCCAGGGCAACGTTAATGGTTTTCCTACGTATCGTCTAAAGCAGAACAAGCTAATCTCGTTGCACAATCGTTTCCGTGGCTGTATCCGCGATACGCGTGCAGAATTCCCAGCGGCGTTCTCTGACACCCTAATGGGACTTGAGGTTTATTTAACGTGGCGCGGTACCGGCCTATCTGTCGAAACCCCTGGAGTTCGACAGTAATCGTCTATACGAAAAACTATGTTTACCAGACGTGACTTTCTCCAGTTTGCCGCTGTTAGTGCAGCGGCAACTGGATTTTCAGGTGCTTTAACCACCGTTGCAGCACAGCAAAAATTAACTCAAGACCAACTTCTGCAGTTTGACAGCAAGGGCAAATTAACCTTGCTGCATCTTACCGATATCCATGCTCAACTTAAGCCCGTTTATTTTCGACCTCCATCGGAAAATTTTGGCGTGGGTGCATTTGAAGGCATTCCACCGCACCTTGTTGGCGAAGAGTTTCTGAAACACTTTAATATCGATCGAGGTACGGCGCTCAGCTACGCGCATACCATGGTTGACTATGTGGATCTTGCGCGCACTTACGGGCGATTGGGCGGGTTGGATAGAACTGCCACGCTCGTCAACGCCATTCGCGCTGAAAGAGGCGACAACAATGTATTGTTGCTTGATGGTGGCGATACTTGGCAAGGGTCCTACACGGCACTAAAAACCAACGGTCAGGACATGGTGGACTGTATGGCACTGCTTAAGCCCGATGCCATGGTTGGTCATTGGGAATTCACGTTGGGTACAGACCGAGTGCTGGAAATAATCGATAGCCTGGATTATCCGTTTCTGGCCAGTAATATCGTTGACAACGATTGGGAAGAACCCGTGTTTGATAGCACCGCATTTTACGACAGGGGCGATACTCGGGTAGCCGTTATTGGTCAGGCCATGCCATACACGCCTATTGCCAATCCTCGCTGGATGTTTCCGGAATGGTCATTCGGTTTGCGTACCAACTTATTGCAAGAAAACGTTGATAAGGCGCGAGCTGAAGGTGCAGATGTTGTGGTGTTGCTGTCGCACAACGGATTCGATGTGGATCAGAAAATGGCGAAAGTGATTAACGGCATTGACGTTATCCTGACTGGCCATACACATGATGCGGTTCCCAGCGCAATAAACATCGATAATACCTTGGTCTTATCTTCGGGTTCACATGGTAAATATTTAGGACGCATTGACCTTGATGTTAAAAATGGCAAAGTGGTCGACTACAACTCCACTCTTATCCCCGTGTTTGCAGATGCAATCGAACCAGAACCTGACATGAAGAAAGCCATCGATGCGGTACGCGCGCCGTATGAGTCAGAGCTTAACCGAGTGGTTGGTAAAACGGAATCCTTGCTATATCGACGCGGTAATTTCAACGGCACTTGGGATGATTTACTGTGTGAAGGCATGATAGAGGAACGCGATGCAGAGCTTGCGTTTAGCCCGGGATTTCGTTGGGGTACCACGTTGCTACCAGGTCAGGATATCACCGTAGACGATCTCTACACACAAACTGCGATGAGTTACCCATCAGTGTACAGGCTCGAATTTACAGGCGCCCGGATAAAGGAAATATTGGAAGACGTGTGCGACAACCTGTTTAATACTGATCCGTTTTTTCAACAAGGCGGGGATATGGTGCGAGTAGGCGGTATGGGTTATACCTGCTCCCCCAAAGAGCAAATGGGCTCACGTATTAGCGACATGGTTTTACTGAAAACGGGTGAGAAGATCGACCCAAATCGTCATTATGTTGTGGCCGGTTGGGCCTCTGTAAATGAGGGCGTCGAAGGCCCACCAATATACGATCTGATGGAAACCTATCTTGCAAAGCAAGATGTCATTAATATTAGTAAAAACGAAAACGTAAAGATCGCCGGCATGTAGCTTCGTTTTTCCTCGAATCCTAATTCAACGGGGAGTCAGATGTCTTTTAAAATGATTACGCGACGCGACTTGCTCCGCAATAGTTTGGTCGGGCTGGTTGCCTGTAGCGCGCCAAAGTTTGCATTAGCTACGCAGGCTGACTCTTCGCGGTCTGTAGCCGGTGGCAAGCTTAAACTTGCCGACTCAGAGCTTATCGCACTAAGTGATGGCCATTTGCAATTACCGGCAAGCTTTGTTTTGCCCGACAGCATATCGGAAGCAGAACGCGATGCGTTTTTAGCTAAACACGGTATTACCACTCCGTTTAATCCACCGCTGAATGTCACTTTATGGCAAGCCGACGACAGGCTGGTGCTTTTTGATACTGGCTCCGGCGCGCATTTTATGCCTACCGCAGGCCAACTGCTGCAGGATTTTGAACAGTTCGGTATCGACCCTTACGATGTCACGGATGTCATTTTTACGCATGCACATCCAGATCACCTATGGGGTTTACTCGATGACTTTGATGATCTGGCTTTCCCCAATGCGAGTTATTATATGAACGCCAAAGAGTGGGATTACTGGCGGGATAAAAATACCTTAGGTAACACCCCAGAAGCGCGACAGTCGTTTGTGGTTGGCGCGCAGAACCGTTTGTCGGTGCTTGAAGCTCAAATCAATTTGTTCAATTATGGTGACGAAGTCATACCTGGTATAGAGGCAGTTAATACTAGTGGTCATACACCAGGGCACACATCCTTTTCCATTCAACGTGGAAATGAATCAGTAATGATTATTGGAGACGCGCTGACTCATCCCATTATTTCTTTCGAAAAAGCGGGTTGGCCTTCGGGTTCAGATCAGGATAGAGAACAGGGGCTCAAGACCAGGCTTGCATTGCTGGATAGATTGGCAACCGATAAAACGATGCTGCTTGGTTATCATCTGCCGTACCCAGGTTTGGGTCGGGTAGAGCGTAGTAACAATACCTACCGTTTTGTTGAAGTGTGAGTCATAGTTTGACCGCCAATTATTAAGCGGTTCAGTATTCAGGGACTTAACGTCAGTAGAAAAGTAACTAAATCTTCGCGTTGTTGTTCACTTAAATCCAATGGTTTTAGAATGGCTTCGCCATCCGTATGAAGGCGATCTGGGTCTATATCGGCATAGGCATCAACCACACCACGAAGTGTGGGTATACTGCCATCGTGCATGTAAGGAGTTGTAAGGCTTAAATTTCTGAGTGAGGGCGTTCGCCATTCGCCCCAGTTCGACTGACCCAGTTTGACTGATTCGGTTTTGAGTTTTTCAAATTCGGTGGCCGATTGAGCGTATGCACCCAATAAGTTGTAGGGGTCCTGTCTTAGTCTTTTAATACCGGTATACCGACCAGGGTCGACTTGACCTACTCCAGTAAGAAAGGGTCTACCGATATCATGAAATTCGCCATTGGAAAAATTGGGTCCAAAGTGACACAACCAGCAATTAGCTTCTCCAAGAAACAGTTTTAATCCGCGTTTAGCGGCGTCGGGGTATTCGTCAATTCCCGATTGCTTGTTGTTCAGTAATGCGGTTCTGAATCGATCAAATTCTGTTTCCGGTGAACGTAGAGTGCGCATATAGGCAGCAATGGTTTTAGCCACTAAAACGCTTAGCTGGTTTGCATCTAACTCTTTTATATTCAGCGGTGAATCGCTAGGTAAGCTTGCGTGTTGCCAGGTCGATTCAGGTAGTGTGCGAATATAGTCGGCAACTCCTTGTTCCGTGTTTTGCATTTCAATGTCGTTGAACATAGGGCGTAACGATGCGGCCCATAAGCTATCAGCACCGCCATCCCATCCCAGCCAACGTTGCAAGGCAATATTCAGTAGCCCCTGAGTGTTCCTGACATGGGTGCCCGTGCCTTGCGCAACAGCCAGCCCGTCTGTAAACCCTTTGTCTGCTTGGTGGCAATCTGCACATGACACCGTGCCCGGTCCAGATAGGTTTTTGTCATTGAAAAATCGCTCACCTAATTGTACAGCCCAAGGTAATGCTGATAGTTCGTTGCCGGGATCGCTAGGGAACTCGACCGGCCAGGGGCCATGCGCTTGAAGTTGTTGTATTTCTGTTTCGGTAAATTTAATGGATGATTGTGCCAATGCTGTTGTGGATACAACAGCATTGACAATAAATAGGATGAATAGGCGAAGCGAGGTTGTTAACATTAGCGCTGATGCGTCACTTAAAGCATTGGGCTTACCGGTATTATAATTGGAACAGGTGTTTTAGCGTTTCTTCGCTATTGTTGTCGCTAATGATTAAAGTCCATTGCCATTCGCCGGGCATGTGCATAACCAAGCCATCAACTTGATAGCGAGCCACATTGTTGGCAGATTCAACCAATGTTACTTTCGGCGTGTAATTCATGCCATGACCGTGTGAAGGCATTGTTGCTCCAATCTGCATGCTGATGTCGGACGCGGTAGCAGCGCATACCGTAACCATCGCGGAAAATGGTTTGCTGACTTCGATCTGACTTTCTACAGATATCGCAGCTGAAAATGTATCGCCCTGCAGAATAGTTGTGTTGTCATCTCCTTGTGTGCACGTTTCACTTGCCATTACATTGCTGCTGTTAGCGGCGTTTGATTGAGCCTGTTTTTTATTTGCATTCCAGACAGGCATAAGTAAGTCATATGCGTTTTTCCAGGCTACGCGTTCGGCCAATTCGAAAGGTAAGCTGCTTAGCCAAGTACGAGCGCCTTCAGCGTGCTCGGGGATGTAGTACATGCGTTCAGGCGTGTAGGTATCTGTGCCAAGCATCACACGGTCTGGAAACTCTGTGAATAGTTCTATCCAGCCTTCACTCAACTGACCACTGCTTCCGACTTCACCTCTGAAGGCTAGATCTGCCCATAATCTGTCGTGCTTTCTGAGCATATCGCCAAGCTCTTCCGGCCCTTCAAAACCTGCATGCGCCCACAGCACTTTAACTGTGTCGCTTTGAGCAAGCATATATTCAACTGCAGTTGAATCGGAATGCGCGTGTAACACCAGATTATGTTCATCGGCTAATTGAACAATGCGTTTGGGAATAGGCAGATTGGCATTGCTACCATTAATATGGAATTCACCAATGCTGGCATAGCGGTTTGTGGCCAGTAAATTTTCTACGTAAGCCAGTGCGGCGTCATCTGTGAACCAGCTACTGAGTTCTCCTCTGCGTCGATAGGGACGCAAACCGGGGACGATAAGGTCGGGGGCTAAATTGGAGAGT
This sequence comes from uncultured Granulosicoccaceae bacterium, assembly GCA_964390335.1. Lineage (GTDB taxonomy): Bacteria > Pseudomonadota > Gammaproteobacteria > Granulosicoccales > Granulosicoccaceae > Granulosicoccus. The sequence continues at coordinate 121,901 of CAYMHU010000005.1, forward strand.
AACTGTGTGCCGTTGTCATCCGAGCTTGAAACCAGAGCAAACTTAAGGTTGGCACCGCGCATCAATTCAATAACGCGTTCTGGTGGCGTCATTTCGACGGAATCATGGCTGTAATGTACGTGAGCATCTCCTATTGGTAAATCTTTGTAATTCGCTGCTAAGACGTTTGTGCTGATTAGAACAGTGCAGGCTAATAATCCACAAATTGAGTGTGCTTTTATGTTCATGTAATTTTGTAATTGCAGTTCAAGGATGACCCAGGATGACCTAGAATTAATAATACAAAATCTAAACCAGCATGGGTATCGACGACGGCGCGTTTTATGACTCTGTAATTCGTTTTATTTTGTTAGATTTCGGGCTCTTGGCGTTTTACCAGTTGAAACGAATCTTCGTCTTGTCCGATTTGCCAATAGCCGCTGGTATAGCGGTGTTTTCGATCCACAGATCGGGTTTTAGCGAAATAAGTCCGTAAACGCCGTACACAGCCCGATTCACCCGCCACCCATATGCCGGGTGTACCCCGTTGCCATGGTTTCTGCATAACCACGTCGGCTAATGTGCTGTTGCCTTGTTCAGGGTTGGGGTTAATCAGCCATTCAATATGCATGTTGTGCGGCACGTTCAAGGTTTGTTTATCGGACTCGTGTTGAACCTCAATTACAATGAATCCGCTTGCGGTTGCAGGTAATAGATTAATGTTGGCTGTTATAGCTGGAAGGGCTGTCATATCGCCGGCGATTAAAAGCCAATCGGCCGATAAATCCAGTAGTTTTGGTTGGCTCGGACCGGCAAGGCCGACTTGATCACCGGGTTTTGCATGCAGTGCCAAGTGCGTAGCTGGACCCGCAAATTCATGTAAAGCGAAATCTAGATCCAACTCATTTTCTGTATCTCGGTATTCAACCACCGTATAAGTTCGTTTGATGGGTTTTACACCTGTACCTTTCAGCGACTCAATATACGACTCCAAAGTTTGGTTTGCATGCGGAAGCAGTAGTTTGATGTTCGCGGACGCAGCGTCGGTTGGAAATCCTTTTAGCTCTTCACCGGTAAAGGTGACTCGTTGCATATTTGTTGTTATGCGTTGAGTGTTCTTCACTTGTAACAGTCGAGGGGCTGATTTGCGTCTGTTGGTCGTCAATGGATTTTTTATCATTGGTGATAAGCAGGGTATAGGTAGGGCGGTTATTGGCGTATGAAGTCTGCATTATAGTAGGTCTTGCTCTTCCAGTACTTTTCGAGCCACTCTAAAGCATTCCAAAGATTGTGGTACGCCGCAATAAATCCCGACAACATGAATAATAGCTCGAATTTCCTCTACGCTAACGCCGTTGTTGATAGCCCCACGACAATGTATTTCCCATTCATGCATTTTTCCTAATGCACCTATCATGGCCAGATTCATCATTGATCGTGTTTTTGCATCGATGGCATCATCACCCCAACCAAAGCCCCAACACCAGGCTGTCATGGCTTCTTGAAATGGTTTGGTAAAGTCATCTGCAGCGTTTAAATTATTGGTGACATACTCCGCCCCCAAGGTGGCTTTACGTTGTTCCAGACCGACATCAAATAATTTTTTATCCATTTGTAATTACCTTTGTATATAAATGAGGTGGCATGTTGCTATTCAGATTGCGGCAGCGGCTGTTGCTATTGCTTCGCGGGTAAGCGTCAAGTCAGCTTCCGTGATGGCTAAGCTGGGATAGAGCTTGCCCGGCGATTTAAACACGCCATTGTTGCGCAGTACCTGATTGAAACGGGTATTTTTGTCTTTGTCTGCGCGTTGGCTGCTGCGGTAGTCTGAGACGTCTATATTGGTGAATAAGATATCGAATAGGGTGGGTTCTCCAACCAATTGATATGCGTGCCCTGATTTGTCTAATTCGGTTTTTAAATCGTGTTGTATTTGATTGCCAATTGAAAACAATTTTTCGTAGTTATCTTTTCGTTGCAAAATTTCTAAGGTTTTCAGACCAGCCACGGCTGCAATTGGGTTGCCAGACAATGTACCCAATTGCATTAAAAATTTGTCCCCCACCAGCGACTTATTAAAATGAGCCATTATTTCACTGCGACCTGCTATTGCTGCTAGCGGAAAACCGCCACCTATGACTTTTCCAAGCGTGCAGATATCGGGTGTAACGCCATAGTACTCTTGGGCGCCACCATAGGCGAGTCGAAAACCGGTGACAATTTCATCAAAAATTAATACGATAGATCGAGCAGAGCATTCGTGCTTGAGTGCTTGTAAAAAACCAGCTTGCGGTGGCACGATTCGTTGTAACGGCTCAACGATCACAGCAGCTACCTCGTTTTCATATTCATCTAGTATGTTCTTTACAGATTCAATGTCATTAAATGGCGCAATCAGCATCTCATTTTTTACACTGTCTGGTATTCCTGCGCTATCGGGTACGGCTTGGGGGAAATTGGTAAGCGTGCTTGGAGCAAGACTCATTTGTGCTTCGGCAGACATACCATGATAACCACCTTCAAATTTCAGTATTTTCGTGCGGCCGGTAAATGCTCGTGCTAAGCGTAACGCATACATATCAGCTTCACCACCTGAGGTAACATAACGTACTTGTTCGGCACACGGTACGGCACGGCAAATTTCTTCAGCCAGTTCTACACTGGCCGTGTTGTTTGCGAAAAAGGTCATACCCTTGCTCAACTGGGATTGTACGGCTTCCATAACCTCGGGATGCCCGTGACCCAATAACATAGGGCCGGAGCCAATAAGATAATCAACGTATTCGTTGTTGTCTTCATCCCAAACCCTGGACCCATGACCTTCTCGAATAAAGATGGAGGGATCAAAATTCCCAAGACCACCGGCTGGCAGTATTGCTTGCGCTCGTTGTATCCATTGCGATTGTGTTGTCATGTTGTTGTCTTTATTAGGCAAGTCAATTTAAGGTCGGGTGAGTCTCGCGTTGTTTTTTATCACCAGGACTATTCATATATGGCAACCGGTTCACCCAATAGTTTTTCACTCGGTGTTACACCGAGCCCGGGAGTGTCATCGATAGTGATGAAACCATCGATGCAGCGAGGGCCACTGTTTGGTGCAATATCAAGGCTCAGCATGTCCTGGCAAGACCAACAAGCTTGTATAAATGCGTCGGGCACTGACTGTGCCAGGTGTGCAGCTTCTGTATCAGCCATGACTGAACCGCCCGTGGCCATGATATACATTTGGATGCCGTGCTCGAGTGCGATATCTCTTATTCGTCTGGCTTTTGTTAATCCGCCAACACGATTAATTTTGATACCAAATACATCAGCGATTCCATCGCGTGCAATGCGTGCCGCATCTTGAAGAGTTACCAGGGTTTCATCGACGCTGATGGGTGATGTTGTTACACGTCTAATCTGCTGTAAGTCATCCAGAGTTTCGCCAGGTTGTTCAAACGTAACCCCAAGGTCTGCCACTGCGTTCATCACGATACTTGCTTCGCGTCGAGTCCAAGCTCGGTTTACGTCGTATAAAATGATTTCATTAGGGCGACGGTTTGACTCGAGATGTCGGATGCGTTCAATGTCTTTGTCTGTATCGCTGCCGCCAACTTTTGCCGAGTGCGCTACATATCCACGATCTCTATAGCTATTGATTATGTCCAGCATATAGTCTGGTTCGCCGGATGATACTGATGAAGCGGCAGGGGTACCGTGGGTGCGTTTCCCGCCCAATAGATCAGCAATGGGCAAATCAAACGCTTTTCCCATGATGTCCCAACAGGCCATGTCGATAGGTTGCTTGGCATATAGATGGCCGGGTAAACACAGATCCATGGCTCTTTCAACCAGCTCTACCTTGCGAGGGTCGGTGCCAAGAATCACCGGTGCCATAGTCTGGATGCCCGCACGAATTCCCGGGCCATGAGCCGGAACATAGGTGTGTCCCCATGGAGTACCTTCGCCCCAGCCCGTAAGCCCGCTATCGGTATCGACTTTTACAAAGGTCGCATCAAGCACCTCAAATTTTAATCGCCCACCAGATAGCCAATACGGATCGTTAAGCGGTAGGTTTTTTTGGTATACCGAAATTCGAGTAATTTTCATTGTATGGCAAGTGCCTGATTTTTAGTCGTTGTGCATAGTGACCGCGATATTGCCGCTATGCTTTTTGTCTATAAAGACTTGCTGCGCTTGCTTGAGTTCTTTAAGTGGATAACTGGCAGCCAATACCGGTTTAATTTCTTCGTTTTCAATATAACGAACGAGATCCTTGAATACGGAGGGGTCCACAACCGTTGAACCTGTAAAGGTTAGATCGTGTAAATACAATGTTCGTAAGTCCAAGTCTACAATGGGACCGGCGATGGCGCCGGAGCATGTGTATCGACCACCGCGTTCAAGCACATCAATGTATTTTGGAAATGATTCACCGCCAACGACATCGGCTACAACAGACACTGTGGAAGTGCCAATTACATTGTTTATTTCGTTTGACAGATTAGCTGGAGATCGTGGAAGCACAATATCTGCACCGAGCTCCAATAGCGCTGCGTGCTTAGGTTCCGACGCCAATCCAATCACCTTGGCACCGCGCCGTTTTGCCAGTTGAATTAATGCCGTACCAACTCCACCGGATGCGCCTGTGATAAGTACCGTGTCGATTGCACTGACATTGGCTCTGGACAACATGCCTTCGGCAGTTGTATAAGAACATGAAAAGGTGGCCAGTTCTGCATCGCTAAGTTTGCTGTCAACGATGCCAACGTTTTTGTAATGTGTTTTGGTGTATTCAGCGAATCCGCCGTCTATCTCTGAGCCGAAGTATACGGTTTTATTTTTATCGAGTGGGTTATCCCAATCGCGTAGCCAATTGTCCGTTATAACGCGTTGACCGACTAACGATTGATCTGCGTTTGTTCCAACCGCTACAACAATACCGGCAACATCAGCGCCCTGAATTCTTGGGAATGTAATAGGAGCACCACCCCAAGTAGGATCTTCATCGTTGACCTCTTGGTATGCGTCGCCTGTAGTTGCTTCGCTTACCGCTTTCGAGTACCAGCCAGAGCGGGTGTTTACATCGGTATTGTTAAGACCACAGGCGCCCACTTTAATCAGTACTTCATCATCAGATGGAACGGGCACAGGCCAGTTTTCATGAAATTCGAGTTTGTCCAACCCACCATGGCCGGTGAGTACAAACGCGTTCATGGTTTTAGGGATGTTCATAGGCTATTTGTCCTGGGTAATTCACTGCGTGGGTCGTAGGAGGCTTGTTCTAGTACAACAGCCTTACGAGACTTGCCCGCGATGATGACATTGAGTTCGGTGCCTGCAGCAGCTGCATACGGTTTAAGATACGCAAACGCTAAGATAGATTTAACCGTGTGGCTATACACAATAGACGATGTTGAACCAACGACTTCATCGTTAAGCAACACGGCTTCCCCGCCGTTACCATCTTCCGCGTGGTTAGGTTCTATCTGCAAATAGGTGCAAATCCAGGGCAGTTCGTTGTTACTGCTCTGTACCGTTGCTTCTTTACCTATAAAGTCTTTGTCCATATTAACAAATCGCATAACGTCGGCTTCGGGCAGGGTGACTTCATTGGTTAGTTCACCCGCGCCCTTAAACATTTTCTCCATGCGCATGGTATTCATGGCAAATGAGCCGTAGTCCGTTATTCCATACTCTGTACCAGCTTCTAAAATTGCGTTGTAAACG
>CAYMHU010000005.1:127691-173942 GCA_964390335.1 uncultured Granulosicoccaceae bacterium
ATGATCCAGTAGACGTTGTTCGAAAAATGCAGCGCACACAATAAAAAAGCAATCATCGGCTAACTTTATTACGGTTGCTTCTAATTCTATGCGACCTCGTTTGTTCAGAAAATGCGTTAGTACAATGCCGCCAGTTTTGCCCGGTAGCTTGTTCGCAACCAATTTGTCTAAAAACGCATGGGCGCCGGAACCTTCCACTTTTACCTTTGTAAACGCGCAGATATCCATGATGCCAACGCCGTTTCTCACTGCAGCAACTTCTTTTTCAATGATGTCGTGAAGTTCGTTGCGTTTAAAAGAATAGTAGTCCTGCTGTTTAACGGGTGCTTTTGCGAACCAGCGTGGCCGTTCGTGGCCATACACTTCTTCAAAAACTGCGCCGCGCTGTTTTAATCTTTCGTACAATGGTGATGGTTTTACAGGGCGACCAGCAAGTCGATTAAAATGCGGGAATGGAATTTCATGTCGTAAACAATAGTCCTCCTTAGCTTTCGTGATTTGCCAGGCCTTATTCGCATAAGATCCAAATCGACGCGGATCGTATTCACGCATGGATAAATCTGCAGCCCCGTGTACCATCCAACGCGCTAATTCCCGGGTGAGACCAGGACCCCAACCAATCCCGATTTGAGTACCACAACAGCACCAATAGTTATTCACTCCGGGTGCCGGACCAATTAGCGGGTTACCATCTGGTGGATGTGAAATCGCACCATGCACATCGCGTTTAATGCCAAGGTCTGCCAATATGGGCATACGTTCGAGCGCATTCTCAAGCCAGGGCATCACACGATCATAGTCAGGCGCAAACAGCTCGTTCTCAGCTTCCCACGGACAGTGATCTTCCCACACGGTATTGGGATTACTTTTCTCATAGATGCCGATTAAACCGGATTTTTGTTCCATGCGAATATAGCCGGATACCTCGCGATCATCACGGATAACGGGTAGCTCGGTGTCCAAGTCTTGAAATTGAGGAACCGTATCGGTGACGAAATAATGATGAGTCATTGACGTCATGGGCAGTTGTAAACCAGACCATTCGCCCATTTGTCGCGCATAGGTTCCACCTGCGTTTACCACATGCTCACAAATAATGTCTCCTTTTTCAGTCGATACCACCCATTCCTGATTTGGGCGTTGTTGAATATTAGTGGCGCGGCAACGGCGCACTATCTTCACACCCAGTTGCCTGGCACCGGTTGCCAAGGCTTGGGTTACGCCAGAAGGGTCAACATGGCCATCGTCCGGTGTATAGATTGCGCCGAGCACACCATCAAGGTTATAGAATGGATGTAGCGTGCGGATAAAATCGGCGTCAACCAACTCTATATTGAACCCTAAGGACTTGCCTACGCTTAACGTGTGTCGCAGCCAATCCATCTCAGCTTCGTCATAGGCAATACGAAATGAACCACAGCCGTGCCATGTGACGTTGTGGCCGGTTTCCTTCTCGAGTGCGCCAGCATACAAACCAATGTTGTAGTCAACGCATTTGCCCAAGCTATAACTGGATGTTGAGTGGGTAATCTGGCCCGCGGCATGCCAGGTTGAGCCTGAGGTAAGCTCAGCCTTTTCGAGCAATACCACGTCCTGCCACCCTTCATGGGCTAAATGGTAGGCGAGCGAGCAACCCATAATGCCACCACCCACGATAACCACTTTTGCCTGGCCAGGCAGGGCGGGCTTGTCTTGTGTGCTCATGTAGTCTGGTTCCTTATCACGCGTTTTGCAGCTGTTTGAGGGTGCAAAAAACGTTTGCCTCAGTGATGAAACGAATGTACGATATGGTTTAATGAATCAATCAAACGTACCAGTCGAGAAAATACCTCAAACTAGCCTTGTCCTGCAAGCATTATCTGCAGAGTATTCATCGCTCACACCAGAGGTACGAAAAGCCGCTACTTATGTTTTGGATAATCCAAACGATATTAGCGTGTCTTCTATTCGAGAAATCGCCGCAGCCGCGGCAGTCAAACCCAACACCTTGGTCAGACTTGCACGAGCAATAGGTTTTGATGGCTACGAAGAATTTCGCGAACCATTTCGAGAAGAAATTCGCCGTGGCCCAACCAGTTTTCCAGATAGGGCTCGTTGGTTACAATCTCTTGGAAAACAAGATAAGTTAGGCAGTCTCTACAGAGATATGGTCAGTGCGGCAATCAATAATCTAGAAGAAACCTTTGCCGGTATTGATGCGGAGCAACTGACCGTTGCAGCCAATGCTATTGTCAACTCGCGCAAAACTTATACGTTAGGAGTTGGCGTTAACAGTTCGAATGCTCAAAATTTTACGTATCTTGCCAGTACCGGTATGGTGCAATTTCAAGCTATACCAGGCACCGGTAGCACACCAATTGATGATATTGCCTGGGCAGACGAGCGTGATGTACTTATTGCTATAACCAGCAAACCGTATAGAACAGAAGTAGTCGAAGCGTTTAATATCGCACAATCGCAAGGGGTTAAGTGCATTGGTATTTCGGATAGCGCGGCGTCACCTATTATTGTTAATGCAGACCACGGCTTCGTTGTATCAATTGATACACCACAGTTTTTTCCGTCTTCTGTTTCAACAATAGCGCTACTAGAAACGTTGTTGTCTTTTGCAATTGCACAAGGCCCTAGCAAAGTCGTCAAACGTGTGCAAACGTTTCATAATCGGCGCCATCAATTGGGTTTGTACTACAACGATATTTAATACTGAATGAGTAAACATTGAATAAGCCAATTCATTCATTAGATGCCCGGTACTACACCGACCCAGCTGTATTCCAGCTGGAGATGGATGGAGTGCTTAGTCAAACTTGGCAGTTCGCCGGGCATGCGTCTCAACTTGAAAAAGCAGGTGACTACTTTACCTTTGACATCGCGGGTGAGAGCCTGTTTTGTGTGCTGACGAAAGATCTTCAAATAAAAGCGTACTACAACGTGTGCCAACATCGCGCGCATCAACTGGTATCTGAATCCGGCAATGCACCCATTATTGTCTGCCCTTATCATGCTTGGTCATATGAGTTATCGGGCGAGCTTCGTGGAGCACCAAATTCTAAAGTGGTGCCCGGCTTTGACAAAACGAAAATTTGTTTGGCAGAGGTGCGGCTGGAGAATTTTAATGGCTTTTTGTTTGCTAATCTGGACAGTAACGCCAGACCAATGGATGAGTGGTTTCCCAATGTTCGACAGCAGTTATCACAATATGTACCTCACATAAATAAGTTAAAGCCTATTCAGTGGATAGAAGTGCAAGAACGTTGTAATTGGAAGGTGTCTGTAGAAAATTATTCCGAGTGTTATCACTGCCAGTTAAACCATCCAACGTTCGCTACCGGGGTGGTTAAACCCAGCACCTACGATATACAACCGCAAGGTCATTGTTTACGACATACAACGGAGTGTCAGAATCTGGATAATATGAGTTATCCGATAGATCTCAGCGCGAATGACTACGCCGATAAATACTCCTCATGGTTTCTATGGCCAATGATGTCGTTTCAGGTGTATCCCGGGAATGTATTAAATACCTATCATTGGCGGGCGATTGATCATCAACACGTTTTGTTGTGGCGAGGTTGGTATGCAACGGATACCATGGATAAACAGGTCATTTATAATCTAGCTAAACAAGACAGGGAAACCACAGTCGAGGAAGACATTCATTTGGTGGAGTCTGTGCAACGCGGACTTAACAGTCGGGGCTATAGTCCAGGCCCTCTGATACTCGATCCAAATAGCGGAGTAAAGTCTGAGCATTCCATAGCAGTATTACAGCAATGGATGCGAGATGCTGTAAAAGCTTAGTCGGATTTCTGTTTTTCCAAACGGTGTTCCCGGATTGCGACATAACAGGCACCGCTAAAAATAACAACTGCGCCAATCCACGTATTAAGGCTGACATGCTCACCAAAAACTAAATACCCTAACGACGCGCTCCACAGTATTTTTGCAAAATCAAAAGGCATAACAATAGAAGCTTCGGCATAGGCAAATGCTTTGGTTAGCAGTAGCTGCCCGAAAGTGCCGGTGATGGCCGTAAACAGCAGAATGCCCCAATGCCAACCTTGTGGCCATTGCCAGAATAATAGCGCAGTTGGTAGTGAGAGCAGTGTTAGAAATATTGCTACCCATGCTGTGATGGTTAATGCGGAATCAGTATTGGATAGCTTTTTAATTATAATCATTGTCAGTGCCCAGACGGCTGCTGAAGCCAGTACCAGCATTGGCCCTAGATCGAATGCAACGGCTCCAGGCCGCAACACGATCAATACGCCGGTAAATCCAATAATCAGTGCTATCCATCGTCGAAGTCTGACTTTCTCGCGTAGCAATAGCATAGCTAGAATTGTTGCGAAAAGCGGTGCGGTAAAACCCAGCGCCTGCACCACCGCTAATTCGGTAATAGATAATGCATAGAAAAACATAAGCATTGCAACAACGTTTAATGACGCGCGTAGCACATGCCACTTCATGTGCATGGTTTTCATAACGAGAAAATTGTGCCTTGCTATTATCGGTAATAAAAAGAGTACCGCTAACAAGTTTCTGAAAAACGCTATAACAAATGGATGTAGATCGGCACTGAGATAGCGTACCGAAGCATGCATCATGGACAGAGCAATAGTAGACCCTAACATTGCCGCACAAGCTAGCAAAACGCTTTGCGGATGAGGTTTGGTTTGTGTCACATCAGTGGTTTCAGTTGTTTAACAAATTGACAACTTCTGGCGCATCGGCTGCGTACCAACGGGCTCTGAATAACCAATTGGTATTGCCAAAGATATCCGTATTAAAGAAAAACGGATTTACGTATTCACGCACGATGTCGCCCTCGGGTGTGACTTCAAATATACACCCTTTGTTACCTTCACATATGAGGGTATTGCCTGTAGGTAGCCTCTGCGCGCCAGACATATGCGGTGAGAAGAACGATGTAAAGTCATCTTTAGCAATGTACTTCCACACAGTGGTGTTGGTTCTAGGGTCTATTTCCCATACTTGACTATGATGCAAATCGGGCATATAGGCACCGTTTGCAAAGACGAGTATATTGCCGTTATCGAGCATTTGCGCATCGTGCTGACCGTTGAGCTGGTCATCCTGGTATTTCCAAATGACATTGTTGGTTTGTCTGTCAATTATAAACAGCATGCATAAATTTTTCGAACTTATAAGATAGTTTCCGTCTTTGAGCGGGCAAACGGTATTGGTGTGGCCGTAGCTCCAGCGGTTAGCATTTCTGTGTAAGGGATGAGTTGCCAAGTCAAGTTGTTCGTAATACCACTCCCAAACGGTGTTTCCGTTCTCATTAACCTCACGAATTACCTCGCCAAAAGGACCTCCCGGTGTTTCAGTACCCGGTATGCCGCCTCGTAGGTTTGCGATTAAATGTTCGGTAGGTTCGGAGAAAGCGGCGTATATTGCGCCGTTAGACAATCGCCGACAATCATGATGCTGATAGGGGTCATCATGTTGCCATACGAGTTGACTATTTTTATCATATTCGCTTAGGCGACCGCTAACCGTTAGGGCAACCCCTTTTCGATTTTCGCACCGCTCATTGATGAACAGGTTGCCGTTAGGCAGTAGGTAACACCAGTTTGTCATGCCACCTTTGACCTGCCATTCGTGTGCGACGTTAGCATCAGGATCCAATAAATAGGCGCGATCGCTTTCAATTGTTGAAGTCAGTACATAGCCAGGCGTAGAGCGGCTTTCATCGTTAAGTAACAACCCGGTATTTGTTATTCTCACTTAGATGCTGTCCGCGTTATAAATCCAACACGAGTTTTCGTGTTTTCGATCGGGAACAACAAATGGTGATTTGCGTGTTCGCCGCTTTTTCAGGTTCTGTTTGCACAAGATCACGGTGGTCAGGAATGCCCTCAAGTATCGGTGTTAGGCAAGTGCCGCACACACCTGACTGACAGGATACATTGGGGTTAATACCGTGTTGCCTGAGGTTGTCTGCAATAGTTTCTCCCGGATTGACTTGTACTTCAATGCCTGATTTTCGTGCGACAACAGTAAAAGGTGAGCCGTTGGTGTCAATTTCGGCACCAAAACGTTCTAAATGAACGTTGTTTTCTGTCCACCCGTTGTCTGTAGCGCCGTTGACAATATAGTCCATAAACCCGTTCGGTCCGCACACATATAAATGTTTAGTTGAATTGGGATGGGCTAATACTTTGTTAAGTTTAAGTTGCTCCGATTGCGGCGCATTATCAGCATATAAGTGAACATGCTGGCCGAGCGTATGCAATATATTTTTGAATGCGAATCGATCTGGTGATTTGACGCAATAGTGCAATTCCCATGAAGCTTTACGTGCACTTAATGCCCTTGCCATACATAGAATAGGTGTAATGCCGACACCGCCTGCAAACAGTATGCTGTGCTCTGCGGCTTCATGCAACATAAAATTATTCCGCGGTTTTCCTATTCTTAGCCGATGGCCTTGCTTAAATTCGTTATATATAGAAACAGAACCACCGCGAGAGTTCGGGTCTTTCAGTATGCCAAGCTCATAGTGCGATGTTGTTTGAGGATCGCCACTGAGTGAGTATTGCCGGACTAAACCGGATTTTATTTCAACATCGATGTGAGCGCCGGGATCGAATGCGGGTAAAGCATTTCCGCTGACATCCTGTATTTCCAGCGCCAAAATATCAGTGGCCGTTTGTTCACGTTTAGAAATGATTGCATTAATCCAGTGAGATTCATCCATGGATTGTTGAATGGGTTTATCCGATAGTGCAGTGGTAGCAATATGTAGTTTAACCGGCAAGCTTGAATAAGCCCGAATAGTATTGTTGAGGCTGATAGTGGGTTCGCTCGTCAGCTCAAATTTTTCTACTCGACGCCGTAAGGCTTCTAAAAGCAGAATTATCTCTCGTCGGGCTAAATGCATACCCATACACATATGAACACCTTGACCGAACCCGACATGGTCGTGAACATCTCTGGTGACATCAAATTGATCTGGGTTGTTAAACTTGCGTTCGTCGCGATTTGCGGATGCATAAATAACTAACACGCGCTCGCCTTCGGGTATCGTATGGCCCGCAATCTCGCTTGCTTCAATTGCGTACCGCGTAAATGCACGAATGGGAGTGGCCATACGCACGGCTTCTTCTACGGCATTAGGGATTAAGCTTGCATCCTGACGAATTTTTTGCCATTGCTCAGGATAGTCTGCAAAAAATTTGATGATTTGAGCTGTTGTCGATATGGTTGTATCGAGTGACGGTGCAATGTAATCACGCATTAGCTTTGCACACTTCTCTTTAGACAAACCGCGTTCGGGTCCAATGTCGAAAATGCGTTTTGCCCAACCACCGGATTTCAGTTTTTCGGGCCGTCCGTACTCTTGTAAGAACCTGCCCAATTCCGCTAAATCGTCAAAAGCGCTGGCTGTGCGGCTGTTTGCTGTACCAAATAAATTAAAGGTTGCAGATGCCCATTTCAGCATATTATCGGCGCCAGCCTTGTCGGGCAGACCAACCAGTTCTACAACAATAGAAAGCGGTAAAAATTGTGCCAAGTCGGTTACTGCGTCTATCTGCTGGCGTTCGCACAATACGTCCACGAGTCCATCTGCTGCAGATTTAATTTTTGGCTCTATGGCTTTTAATGCACCAGGCAGTAATGGTTCGGACGTAACTGCGCGCGATTCGTCGTGCTCTGGAGGGTCGGAGTTTAATGTAGAGCCAATAAGGAAATCATTGACTTTTTGAATAGGAGAGAGACCTTTAGAACTGACAAAACGCAGGGGTTGTCGCAGCACGCTGCTGACTTCTTGGTAGCGCGAAAGAGCGTATAAGTTATTTTTAGTCAGGTATACAACGGGTCCTAGCGCTCGTAGTTCTGAATAGAATGAATAAGGGTTCAGAATGACTTCATCACTGAAGAAGTCGATACTGGATTCAGGTATTTTCATGCGATTCACAATTGGTTGTAGCTTTCTCTATGTATTGTCCGCGACAAGCATGTAAACCTAACGGTAATAAATTTTAATTGGCTTCAATCAGTTCTTTGAGTTTATTGATCTGCATTTCATGATCTTTCTGCATTTTGGTTTTAGACATAAAAAGCATCATGATTTTCATTATGAGACTGGTGCGAACAGTATCAGCAGCAGCGATCAGTTTTGTTTGGTTATCTGATACTGCTTCAAGATCGTTAACGATTTCCATGTCAAACCAACCGCTGGTCATAAACAGCTTGATATGATTAGGAGGATTATAGGCCACAATGGTTTCCTTCATAGTGAATTCCTTACCATTTTGATCGTAGGTATGATTGGCTATGTCACCAATTTTTGGCGCGGTGACGTCTCCACTAACTTGCTCGTATCGGACGAAATCGTTTAGCCATAACTTAAGATGCTCGGGATTGTTGGCGTAATCCCATACTTGCTGAATGGGTTTATCGATGATGACTTCACAATAGCAATTCATAGAAAGTCTCCATGGTGCGCTTAACCACTGTATATTGGCAAAATAAGGATAAAGACCATATCACCTAATATAGCTGGTGGAAAGTCTAAAAAACAGGTGCAATGACTATTTTAGGCCGACAACAGCGCCATGCCATATGCCAATCCTGATGCCGCTGCGACGCCATCGACAATGGGCAAGCCGTGTCTCTGTTCCATTCGATTAACAAGGTCGGTCATTCCAGCGCAGCCTAATACAATCGCTTCACATTGGTCTTCCGAGATGGCTTTGCTTATTTCGTCTGATATGCGTTGCTCGGCGTCTGATCCAGGCTTTTCAAGATCAAGCACCGGCACTTCTGATGCCCGAACCCGTTTGCAGTACGGGGAAACGCCGAAATCGTTGATGTTTTGTTCGATAACAGGTACCGATACAGAAAGCGTGGTTACAACGGAGAATGTGTTACCAGCCAGCATGCTGGCATGATAGGCAGCTTGCCCAATGCCAAGAATGGGAACCTTGAACATTTTTCGCGCTTGCTCAATGCCCGTATCGTCAAAGCAGGCGATAACCATGGCATCGATGTGTTGCTGAACATGAGCTTGCATGACGTTAAGCATGCCGGGGACAGCTAAGTCGCCATCTTGTGGACCTTGTATGGATGGGGGGCCATCGGGATTGCTAACAGCAATAACATTGACATCGGTAGGAAGGATAGATTTTGCGGTCAGCCTGACTTTGTCTGTCATAGAGTCAGTGCTATTGGGGTTCACGAACAGAATGTTCATTGTGCCGATCCGTCTACACTAACTCGTTTGAGTCAACGATTGCAGTTGGTGTTGTTTTGCGTTTTATCCACACGAACAAACCCAGAAAAATAGCAATAACAACAAAAGAGAATACAGTGGTAAGCGTACCCAGTGCGTAGAGTACCGGTGTAGTCACACTGGTGGTCATGCCATAAATTTCCAGTGGTAATGTATTGTAAGAACCAGCAGTCAGTAGTGTTCTGGCGAATTCGTCATAGGATAATGTAAATCCAAATAATCCCACACCAATAAGGCTCGGAGCAATTATAGGCAATACGATATGCCTGACGACTTGCCAATTTGATGCGCCTAAATCTCTTGCGGCTTCTTCATAACGGCTATCAAAACGATTGAATACTGCAAACATAATTAATAGACCGAACGGCAGGGTCCAGGTTAGTTGAGAACCCAACCCAGAGGTGACCCAATGCACATCCCAATCGAGAAGATTAAATAAAATGCCAACTCCCAATGAAATCAGGATTGAAGGTATAATTAAGCTGGTGATAACCAGATAAAAAACCAAGCTAGAACCTTTAAACTGCCGTCTGAATGCCATACCACCCATCACTGATACGACGACTGTTACCACCATAACAATAAGGCCCAGCGCAAATGAGCGTCGGAACGAACCCCAGATATCACCTACCGCTTGTTGTTCAAATAGGTTTTTAAACCAGTGCATTGACGTACCGTTCATGGGGAAAGTCAGGCCGCCCGAAGGGCCTTGGAAAGACAAGATAGCAATGGTGATAGTCGGGCCGTACAAAAACAATACGAACAAGCAAAAAAACAAGGCGAGTATATAGAAGCTAAGTGGTCGTCTTTCTCCCATGGTTATAGCTCCTTTCTGATGTCTACAAATCTCATCATAATGGAGATCATGATGAGCACCGTTAACAGCAGCACAACGGCGCTAGCTGATGCGGCGGGGTATTGTAATAGTCCAATTTCATTAGAGATCATCCTGCCAACTGAAGCGGTTTGTCCGCCGCTCATAAATCGCACCGTAATGAAGTCTCCCATAACAAGTGTTACCACAAAAATGGACCCGATCATAATGCCGGGTTTACTCAATGGAATGATGACATTCCAGAGTATTTGGAATCCGCTCGCACCGGCATCTCGCGCTGCTTCAATCAGGCTATGGTCGATACGCATCATGGTGTTAAAGATTGGCACAATCATGAACAGCGTGAATAAATGTACGAAGGCCAATACGACGGCAAACTCAGAAAATAATAACCACTCAAGCGGTTGATCAATCCAGCCAGCTTTAATGAGCATGTTGTTGGCAATACCATTTCTACCCAAAAACGGTATCCAAGAAATCATACGGATGATATTGGATGTCCAGAACGGGATAGTGCACAGTAAGAATAAACCTATCTGGATAGGTAAACTACGTATATGGAATGCGAGAAAGTATGCAACGGTAAACCCAATGAGTAATGTGATAAGCCAAGTGATAGCAGTAAACATCAATGTTTTAAAGTACACGCTGTATGTCACTTTGGACGTGAACAGGAACTGATAATTCTCAAAAATAAAAGCCGGGTGGTAGCTGTACTCGGTTGATGCCCAGAAGCTGACGCACACTATGGCTATGACCGGTAAAACCAGAAAAAAACCGAGGATCAGTACGATGGGTGATAGCTGTAGCCAACTTAAGCTATTGGATTTCCACGAACTTAAAGCTGACACACGGGCTCCCGGATAGACATTAATTTGGCTCGAAGGCTAGATGTTGTTACTAGAAACCGATAATACAACAATCCATTTGAAGGGCGCTAGTGCGCCCAACAAATGGATTCGGATACGTTGAGGATTAAGCTGCGATGAACTCATTCCATTTACGTACCATGTACTGGTTTTCATCCATAACTGCGTTCCAGCAAGCCACGCTACCCATACGATCGTTGAATGAACCACCATCTCTTACGGCGCCAGGGCCTTCCATTTTAACGCCTTGAGGGTTCACGATATCGCCTTGAGATGGCTTGCCTTCGAACCAGTAACCCCATTCATCTTCAGACATGAAATTCTTGGAGGTTTCTGGCACGGCAGAGTAGTAACCCTGACGCATTAAGTAGCCACCGACCCAACCGGATAAGTACCAGTTGATGTATTCGTAAGCTGCATCCAGTTCCAATCCGCTTAGATTTTTGGATAAGCCTAAGCCGCCACCCCATGAGCGATAGCCTTCTTTTAATGGCTGATAAACACACGGAATACCTTTTGCACGTACCGCCGTGATCGCTGGGGACCACATTGACTGGATAACTACTTCACCTGACGCCATTAAGTTTACGCTTTCGTCGAACGATTTCCAAAACGCGCGGAACTGACCGTTCTTTTTGGCCTCTGTCATGATTGCCATTGTTTTGTCGATTTCTTCGCGCGTCATGTTGCCTTTGTCTGTGTAGGTAATTTCACCCATTGCTTCACAAACCATTGCAGCATCCATGATTCCGATGGATGAGATATCCAGAATCGATGCCTTACCTTTGTACTTTGGATCAAGTAGTTGCGCCCAGGTATTGATTTCTTCGTCAATTAAATCTGGGCGAATACCTAATGTATCCGCGTTATAAATAGTGGGGATGAGCGTCATCCAACCAGACTCGTTGTCCACAAATTCTTTTCCATCAGGCCCGTCAACAAAACCAACTGTATGCGGCGCAGTACCTTGGGCGATAACGCTTTCTGGCGTTAATTTACCGTTTCTGAAAATACCAACGATCTTGTCGTAGTTTTCAATTTTACTGGTGTCCATAGGCTGCAGGTTGCCGGCCGGCCAAACCTTTTTACAAATCCAGTATTCGATATCTGCAATGTCAAAGGACTTAGGCTGAGTGGCTGCGCGTTGTGCTACGGAATCTGAATCGAGTGCAGTCATCTCAAGCGTGAAACCGAGATCTTCTTTTACCTTGGCAGCAACGTCGTTTAAGTTAGATACGCCTGTACCGAATTGGCGCAGTGTTACATCTTTAATATTTTGCGCCCATAGTAAAGGTGCGCCGAAAACAGTGGAGGCAGCAGTGACAGCAGTCGCACCTTTTAAAATATTGCGTCTTTGACGCTCATGTGCGGTTAGTCCGGATATAGTTTGAGTTACGTTCTTATTATCTGTCTTGTCTTTCATGTTTTTCTCCGAATATTAGTTTGCGCTAATGCGCGTTGATAAAGTTTGTACTAGCTTGTGTTTAATGCGTGCAAATCTTTGGTATCCCAAAACACGCTAACGGTTTCTCCTTGGTTAATTGGTTGAGTTCTGTATTGTTCGTCGGATAAAGAGGCGATAATATCGGTCCCTTGATAGTCAAGCGTTACATCCACACTACGTCCTAAAAATTCTACATTTGAAACATCGGCTTTCACCCCTGTGTCGTTCTTATCAATTTGTGTGCGGTCGGTTCTGACCGCGTAGCTCCTGCCGTCTGTTTGCACTATGTTGTGCCCACCCATAAAGCGCGCAACAAATTCTGTATTAGGATAATTAAATACGTCCATTGGCGTGCCAGTTTGCTCAATAATCGCGTTGTTCATGAGCACGATTTCATCTGACAAAGCCATGGCTTCATCCTGGCTGTGGGTCACGTGTATAAAAGTGATACCCAATTCTTTTTGAAGTCTTGAGAGTTCCGCACGCATGCGAATGCGTAAGAACGGATCCAACGCGGACAATGGTTCATCCAACAACAACACTGAAGGTTCAGTGATTAAAGCGCGTGCCAACGCTACTCGCTGTTGTTGTCCGCCAGATAGTTGCTCTGGTAGCCGGTCGCTGAAGGACTCCATATGGACTAGCTCCAGCATGGCTAATGCTTTCTTGCTCCGGCTTTCTTTGGCTTCACCTTTCATCTTCAGACTGAATGCCACGTTATCAACCACAGATAAATGGGGGAACAATGCGTAGCTTTGAAACATCATGGACGTTCCGCGAAGTGCAGGTTTTAGTTTGTTTATTTCACGGCCGTCCAGCGTAATCGAGCCCTGAGTAACCGATTCGTGACCCGCAATCATGCGTAGTGTGGTTGATTTGCCACAGCCAGATGGCCCCAACAAGCAGACATACGTTCCGGGTTTAAACGTGTGTGAAAATTGGTCTACCGCTAACGCAGAACCAAATGATTTTGAGACAGATACGAGCTGAAGCTCACCGCGCATGTTTTTGGAATTCAAGATTGTGCTCACTTTGGTGCAGATAAATCGAAGTGTGCGCCATCATGATGCGGTTCGTAAAGTGATATCAACGGTTTAGTGTTCTCTTGTTGCAATGCCACTATGCAGCGTCAATGTTTATACCAATTAGTGGCATAGTCTAGATGGGTGAAACTTTATTGACCAATTCGTTGGTATAACTACTTAAGAGTGTCGTGTAAATCTCTGAATGCAGTAGTGTTTACAAATACAAAAATATTTGGAACAGTATGGTGTGCGAACGCGTATTTAGCTGACCAAACTTGTATTTAAAGAGACAAGGGTGCACGTAAGCAGTGCACAGGAAATATTGTTCAGTTGTTAGGTTGTCTTTTTATGCCAGTTAACTAATAAAGCCAACGCAATAGTGGATGTGGCTGCGATGGATAGGCTCCATAGCAAAATGTTGTGCTGAACAAATAGTGCAATGACGCTGGAGGCAAAACCTGAGAATAGACTGGTGATAGTTCCCATGAAAGCGGCAGTGAAGCCAATAATATGGCGATGAGAATGTAAAACCATACTGGTTGTGTTAGCGACTACTGCTAGGAAGCCGAATGCAAAGACGGTCAACGATAAAGTGACGCTCCAAACCGACAGAAATCCGAATATCGTGAATGCAGAGATACACAAACTTGCGAAAATCATGACTGCAGCAGCCACCATCGTAGTTGGCACCACATTAATACGTTCAATTAAATAGTGATTAGCATATTGACCAATGATGATGCCAAGTCCATGTATTGCAAAGTACAGCGCGAATGCGGTGCCAGATATACCAAACGTATTTGCATAAATTGATGGTGCGGTTGATATGATTAAGATCATGCTTACCGCTGCTATGGCATTTATACCAATAAAAATCCGAGATTGTTTTGTTTGAATAACAGCTTTCGCGTTTTGCACGATAGTGGCAAGTTGAGTCGCGTTTTTATTCGGGCTTTGGTTTGTTTCGGGCATACGTTTTAAAACGTACAGCATGCCCCCACAGTAAATGGCCATAACAACGAATACCCAGCGCCAGTTGCCACCGATTTCTAAAATCATCGCGCCAATAAGTGGTGCCATAAGCGGACCCACAGAAAACAACCCAGTGGCAATTGCCATTTTTTTTGCCAGTTCTGGTCCTTCATATAAATCGCGGATAATGGCCCGTGAAAGAACGTAAGGTGATGCAGCGCCAAAACCCTGCAATGCTCTTGCTATAAGTAAGCTGGTCAGCGAATTCGATAGTGCGGCCAGTATTGCACCGCAGATAAATATGATCATACCGATGATCAGTATGAGTCTACGACCATACCGGTCTGATAGAGAGCCAAATAGCAATTGGCCAGTGCCAAGCATGGCGATATAAAACGTTATGGTCAGCGGCAGTTTTTCCAGTGGCGCCCCCAGGCCATCAGACATCACTTTAAACAGTGGCAGACTGATATCGATTGAGAACGCAGTCAATGACATCAAAAAACCGCAAAAGACGACTATTCGGGCGGGCGACATCAGAGGAGACCGTCCGTGTTGATCTGATGTATGACTGTGCACTGTTGCTTAAGTTATCGGCTATTAAAGTGCCTGATAGATTTGCTATACGTCAGCGAGATTGATCATTTTGCCTAGTTGCGCTGATTGCGTAGCGGCTTCTGCCATCGCAAGAGCGGCTACACCTGCATCAATTCCCACTGGCACTGCGGTGCCACTTATCACTGATTCAACAAACGCTGACCACTCAATTTTGTAAGCAGGCATGTAGCGTTCAAGAAAGAAGTAGGTTGGCTTGGCGCTAGTTATTCCTTGCTCCGTTGACTTTACCACTGTGTTTTCCAGCATGTTCTTAACTTGCAATGACCCTTTAGAACCCAATAGTTCAAGTCTTTGATCGTAGCCATAAACAGCTCTTCGCGAATTATTGATAACTGCAATGCGACCATCTGTATAGGTAAGCGTGGCGACTGCGGTATCCACATCGTTTTGTTCACCAATTTGAGCATCGATAATAGATGAGCCCACGGCGCTTATAGTGGTTGGTACATCACCCATAATAAAGTTGGCCATATCAAAGTCATGAATCATCATATCTCTGAACAAACCGCCGGAGACTTTGACATAACTGATTGGCGGGGGTGCCGGGTCGAAGGAGTTGATAATAAGCAGCTCTGATTTTCCTATATCACCAGCATTTGCTGAACGTTTTAATTCTGCAAAGTTGGGGTCAAATCGCCGGTTGAACCCGAGCATGACCGGCGCACCGTTTTGCGTGGCCACACGTTGGCATTCGCGCGCACGCTCAAGGCTCAGGTCAAGTGGTTTTTCACACAAGACCGCTTTACCGGTGGCGGTGGCCGCTTCAATCAGATCTGAGTGCGTATCGGTGGAGGTAGCAATCAATACCGCATCGATGGATTCGTCATTAATAATCGATTCTGTTGATTGGTGTTCACAGCCATATTGTGCTGCCAATGTTTCCGCATTATCGGCAACGACATCTGACACGGCAACTAGCTCACTCTGCGGATGTGTAGAGATCGCAGCAGCATGTACCGCGCCGATTCTACCGGCTCCAAGTAATCCGACTTTTAGCATTGTCACTCCCGAGTTATTTGGCTCTAGATGGGTAATTTTACGCTGGCGGTAGTATATACGCAGTGATGGTTTCGGGAGACAAATAATCGCTCGTAGTCGCAATTCGTTATATTATATTCGCTGTTCCAGGAGAAGAGTGTCAATGCAAGACTATCAGCGCGAATTTATCCAGTTTTCTATCGATGCCGATGTACTGCGCTTTGGTGAATTTACCTTAAAATCCGGCCGTATTAGTCCGTATTTTTTTAATGCAGGACTTTTCAATACAGGGCAACGATTGGCCAAGCTAGGGCAGTACTATGCCAAAGCCATTGTAAGCGCCGATATTGATTTTGACGTCTTGTTTGGACCTGCCTATAAAGGTATTCCCCTGGTGAGCGCTGTGGCTGTAGCATTACATGAGCACCACGGAATTGACAAACCGTGGGTTTTTAATCGAAAGGAGGCAAAAACGCACGGTGAAGGAGGCAGTCTTGTCGGGTCAGACTTGCAAGGGCGGGTATTGGTTATCGATGATGTTATTACGGCCGGAACAGCCATCCGCGAAAGTTTGGAATTAATAAAGCAGGAAGATGCTTCACTGGCAGCTGTTTGCGTGAGTATCGATCGGCAGGAGAAAGGGTTGCACGAGAAATCAGCCATACAGGAAATTGAGGCCGATCATAACGTAGATGTGGTGACTATAGCGACGTTGGACACCCTGGTAGAGTTTCTGTTAGAACAACCCGATTCTGCAAACATTCTTGAAGCCATAAAGCGTTACCGATCAGACTATGGTGTGGTTTAGTGGTCCGCATTAAACGCGTTACTACTGGGTACTGAATTATGGGCATCATGTCCCTTGGTTATTTAGGCGTTCAATCAAATAAAACAGACGATTGGAGTCAGTTCGCCCAAAAGATTCTTGGTTTCCAACAGATCGATAGAGGTGCAAATACACTTTCATTCCGAATGGATGACTATAAGCAACGATTTGTCGTCAGCGATGAGATTGGCGATAGCCCCATTGTTATCGGGTGGGAGGTAGTTAATAAAACTGATCTGTCTGAATTTGCCGATAAAATAGATAACGCTGGGCATAGAGTGCAGTGGGGTAATGATGGGCTCGCTGCGCAGAGGTGTGTTGAATCACTGATTGTGTTTAACGACCCTGATGGCAATCGAATAGAGCTATTTTCAAATCCGCAAAAAACAACCGAACCGTTTATACCCGGCAGACCCATATCAGGATTCAAAACTGGTGCTCTGGGAATGGGACATGCGGTGTTGCATGTGCGCGATACGAAGAATTTGGTTACGTTTTATCAAGATGTGTTGGGGTTCTCGTTAAGTGATTTCGGTCAGAAGCCTGTTCCACTTTATTTCTTTCATGTTAATGAACGCCACCATAGCTTTGCTATTGTGGGCTCCGGACGAACCGGGTTTCATCACTTTATGGTTGAGTATCATAATCTGGATGATGTTGGTCAGGGCTACGACCTATCTCAAATGCAGGACGATGCCATTGCGTATACATTGGGTCGACACACTAACGACTACATGACCAGTTATTATTCGAATACGCCTTCCAACTTTTTTGTGGAGAGCGGTTGGGGTGGTCGGTTAATTGATCCCGATACTTGGCAGCCGCATGAAACAAGTTGCGGACCTAGCTTCTGGGGACATGATCGCTTGTATTTGTCTGAGGAGGCCCGTAAAGATTATCGAGATATGCGTATGGACATTGCCGCTAAGGGATTGCGCACACCGCCAATTATCGACTGCCCATGGTTGTTCAATGATTTTTGGCGATCGCAGAACTAAATTGCCATTCCTAATAGCCATCTTGTGCACTGTGTAGTTTGTATGCCCGGTATACAACACAGCGACTATGATGTGGTAATCGTTGGCTGCGGTCCAACGGGCGCAACACTTGGAAACCTGCTTGCGATAAGCGGGCTAAGCGTGCTTATACTAGAACGTGAAAAGAAGTTATATGATCTTCCCCGAGCAGTGCACTTTGATGATGAGACCATGCGAGTTTTTCAAACCGTGGGTATCGCAGATGAATTAAAGCCATTAGTTCGCATAAATCCAGGGATGCGATTTGTGGATAGCAATAACACTATTCTTTTGGATTGGCCACGTCCCCAAACAATCACTAATCAAGGCTGGAACGCAAGTTATCGTTTACATCAGCCAGATTTGGAATCGCTATTACGCTCTGCGATTAAAAAGCAGCCAAGGTGTACCCTACTGACTGGTCGAAAAGTAATAGGAATACAGCAAAAACCTCACAGCATTTCAGTAAGCTATGAATTTAATGGGGCGGGAAAAACACATGTTACTGCAAGCTATGTTGTTGGTTGTGATGGTGCGAATTCTTTTGTCCGAAATAGCTTGGATATCCCAATAGAAGACTTGGGATATAGAGAACGTTGGCTGGTCGTTGATATACTGTTAAAGCGAGAATTGCCTCATCTTGGCGATCATACTATTCAGTATTGTGACTCAACACAGCCCATGACTTACTGCCGGAATCCTGGCCTACGACGTCGCTGGGAAATGGCGCTGCCAGATTCTGTCACGGATAGTGAAGCGAAAAATGATACTAGAATCTGGGCGTTGTTATCCCGATGGATTGGAGCAGAAGATGCGATTATTGAACGAAAAGCGGTGTATACGTTTAGATCCGCTATTGCGTCAACATGGCAACACAAACGGGTTGCCATAGCGGGTGATGCGGCGCATTTGACTCCACCTTTTATGGGACAGGGCATGTGTGCGGGTATACGGGATGCATCTAACCTAGCATGGAAGGTCGCTTTTTGCGTAAAGCACGGTCATAACGACGCTTTGGTAAATAGCTATACATTGGAGCGCCGTCCACATGTGCTTCAATATATACGTACTGCAATAAAATTGGGTCAATTGATTAATTCAATCGATCAAAGCAGTGCTCATAAATTCGGTCCTTCTAAAGGCGAAGGTAACCATACAATGGCGTCGATTACACCAAGATTGGGAGACGCTCAGCTTACGGGGAGCTTGGATCATAGATCGGAAAATTCAGGTGTGTTGAGTAGGCAACCATTGCTTATCAATGGTACAAAATTAGATGACTATTGTGGTTATGCGCCTGTTTTACTAGTCAGGTGTATTGCATCGATCCCAAGTATGGAAAACATACCGATTTGTTGCCTTTCCGGAGAAGATCATCCAGCTGTTGATCAACAGCTTGACGAACTGCGCTGCAATGCTGTTCTGATCCGGCCTGATCGTTACGTGCTGGGTGTAGCCAATAGTGTTGAGGAAATTCAAAAATTAGTTGATGGCTTTAGCAGTCTGCAAACTAGCTCATAAATGAATTGCTGGAAAGTGTTGGCTTGTAACGGACCTTACAATGAAATTGACCACTGACCATGATATTGGTCAGTGATCAATCCGTGATTGGATTTCTCGCTACGCATTATAAGCAGTAATATCTGTAGCGGTAATACAAGTTTTAAAGTGTTGGTAGCATAGGCAGATCTTGCCCGAGCCATTTATTAGATAGCGTGTTAAGTTCACCGCCGAGTGTTTTATGCAAAATAAACACGTTTACCCATTGCAGCATATTGATTTCACCTGGCTTTATACCTATGAAAGCAGGTGATTCCTTAATGATAAATTTGGTTTTTAAGCTTAGGTCTGGGTTGTCTGCGCTCACCTTTGCCGCAACGGTGTTACCCGTAACCAAAACATCTACCTGACCTGCAACAAATGCGGAAATGGTAGCGGCATTATCGCCAAACCGGACAATCTCAGCCTTATCAGATACCATTTTGCTGAGCTCTAAATCTTCAAGAGTTCCGCCGGTTAGACCGATTTTTTTACCGTCAAGATCTGATGCGCTGGAGATATCCATGTCTGCGGCGGCAAATGCACCTGAAAAGAAAGGTGCGTAGGCTGATGAAAACCAGATAGATTTTGCGCGCTCTGGATTAGCACCCATTGAAGATATGACTAAGTCTGCTTTGCCTGAAGTAAGAAAAGGTATGCGCTGCTTTGATGTCACTGGCAAAATTTCTAATTCTACTCCTAGATCTTCAGCAATAAGATTAGCTACGTCAACATCGTATCCTTCATGCTCCAAAGATTTACCTACAGATCCAAACGGTGGGAAGTTTTCCGGCACGGCAATTGTGATTTTGCCGGACGAGAGTATCTCGCTAAGTTGATCAGCGAAAGTTATATTGGAAATAAAGAGAAATGGTACAATGGCAAGTATTTTTATTAGTTTCATAGTTAAGCTCCTTGTAGAGGTTGATTTAGTTCGAGCTTACGCATACCTCGTTGGCTTAGCATGGTTCGCTCTAGGTGTCGAGATAACATTGACAATGGAAAACACAAACAAAAGTAGATCAGTGCAACGATTGGGAAAATGACAAATGGCTCAGCGCCATCTAGTTGGGAGTTAGCAATTTTTTTACCCCAGCGCATTAAGTCATTAAAGTCGATGATGTACGCCAAGGACGTACCTTTTATTATTTGCACCATAAAACCTACAGTTGGCGGAATAGCCACGCGCACTGCCTGAGGTACAACGATTTTCTGAAATGAGCGCCAAAAGCTTAATCCCAAGGCGCGTCCTGCTTCCCACTGACCCGCAGGGACAGCAGCAATAGACCCTCGCCAAACCTCGGCCATATAAGCACTGGTAAATAACGTGAGTGAGATTGTCGCGGCGAGCCATGGCGGAACGTCTATTTGGAAGAATACTGGTATACCTAAACCAGTTAGAAATAGCAGCATGAGTAAGGGAACTGCTTGAAAAAGCCAGATGTACGAAATAGCGAGCCACTGCAGTGGTTTAATTCTGGAGACTCGGAAGCTTGTAATAAGCAACCCAAGGAGGCCTCCGCCAATGAATGCTGTTAGTGAGAGGTAAATCGTCCATTGTGTGGCATCGAGTAGTACGAAGATAACATTGCCATGGAACTCTCCAAATATGGATTGCAAGAACGCCTTCATGACGTTCCTTCCTTATAGTGATTCCACGGAAATATTGTTTTGCCAAAGAAATGTAAAAACAGTCTGAATATGAATGCTAACAGGACATATAGTATCGTAAGGACTAAGTAGACTTCAAAATCACGAAACGTTCTATCAGCAATAAACCGACCGCTCCAGGTTAATTCTTCAATACCAATTTCAGAAATAATACCTGTGGTTAAAAATAAAAAAACGAATTGACTAACGAGTGAGGGATAAACCTTACTAAGTGACTGCGGTAAAACGACTAAGAAGAACGCCTGCAGTTTTGACAAACCTAAAGCCGTTGCAGATTCATGCTGACCTACATCTAGGTTGTCCAATCCAGCTCTGATAATTTCAGAATAGTAGGCTGAAAAGTTAAGAGACAGCGCCAATAATGCAGAAAGCTCGAATGGCCATCGATACTTAAATAGTAACGGCAAGCCAAACGCAACAAAAAACAGTTGTACGATAAGCGGAGTGTTACGAACCACTTCAACGTAACACGCTGTAGGCCATGATAGTAAATTTAGTTTACTGCGTCTGGAAACTGCCAATCCCAATGCAAGTATAAAACCCACAATACTGCTGATAGCTGTTAGCCAAAAGCTGGTAAATACCCCGTCCAGTAGTCTTGTTATATATTCCGGTTCGCGCCAGATTTCGTAAAAGCGAAATTCAATCATTCAGTATTCACCTCAATCAATACTGATCTCGCAATAGCTATGCCTCGAACAACGCTGTGCTAAGAAAATACATATATTGTTGTTAATTCATTAGCTTAAGTTTCAATTCTAGAAGTAAGGTCAGTTTGATACCGCTTTGGCTTTGCACTAACGTGGTTCAATCATTTAAATGTATGTTTATTTGTGGTGCAGGTAGATGTGCTGTTGCTTGAATTTATTGGTGTTAAATAAACTGCGTGTATAAACCAACAGCTCACCACTATTAGATGAATAAATCGTTGGGGAGGAAGCTAAAAGCATTTTCCGGCTGGTTAGCAACTTAGAAATATGCAGTTGAAAAATGGAATGCAGAAAAAATTGATCGTCCTTGATCAAAAAAAGCATCCTGCTGAATTCCACTTGGAGGAGGAGTGTTTAATGTACCTACATGAGTTGGTGTTGTCTTGTGCTAGTTTCGCATAAGCTGTGTGCAAAAAAAGACTCGCCACTCGTGGGTGGTTACCTCTTCTTCTGATTTCGTGTCCCACCTTGTCTTCAACTGGTTTAGTTGAATCAACTCACAGTTAACACGGATAGGTACTTTGGGCTCCGGTACTCAGTCCACATAAATTTACATTTGTGTGACGTAATTCTTCGATTTTAGCGCGCGATTCAACAGTAACGAAATTACGAAGGTGATTAAATATGCTCACATTTTAGGGGCGCTGTGGCAGTACATGCTCCAGCAACGCACCGTCAGGTGCCATTACAAGAAACGATAGCTAATTAGTAGATAGCGAAATCGTTCGGTGGAATTAATATGTTTAAATCAATTTTCAATCGTGTTTCTGTTTTAGGCGTTGCGCTGTGTTTAGGCAGCGTCGTTACTCCATTTAATAATGCTCTCGCAGACGTTGGTGCTACTCATGGCGGGCTGATCTCTGAGTTCGCATCATTCAATTCGCCTGGCGTTATTGACGGCCGCGTAGAAGCCATTGCTATCGATGGCGATACGGTTTACGTTGGTGGCACTTTCACTCAAATCAGAGAACCACTGGACGGCGAAATTATCGATCAGTCCTACCTGTTTGCATACAGCAAATCCACTGGGAACATCATTCGTAGCTTTGATCCCGTGCTAGATAATAAAGTACATGCCTTAGAAGTAGCTGGTGATGGTAATAGCGTATTTGCAGGTGGAGTGTTTGGCATTCTCAATGGTGAAGGTGGTCGACGCGGTTTGGTCAAGATTGATTTAAACGGTGATCGCGTTACTGCTTTCGGTGCACGACCTAACAAAGCGGTTACAACTTTAGTTCGATTAAACAACACATTATATGTTGGTGGTAATTTCGATACCATCAGTGGTACACCGGTTGAGTATATGGCTGCTGTTGATGTTACGACTGGTGCTGTAGACCCTAGTCTTAATCTGGACTTCGGTGAGCCGATTCCTAACCCGGGTCGTTGGTCTACGCCAGGCATTGATGACATCGACGTAACCACAGACGGAAAATTGCTGGTCATGGCGGGCAATTTTATTAATATTGATGGCTTAAGCCGTACCCGACTTGCTGTAGTCGAGCTGGAAGGTCAAGCTCGTGTTTCTGACTGGAATACTGATTTATTCACTGCCGAATGTCCAGCTGATTGGCTTTTCCCACAATACATTCGTGGTATTGATGTGTCACCGGATAACACGTATGTCGTTGTAGCCACAACCGGTCATATCATTCGAGACAACCCAGCGTGTGACGGTATCACACGATTTGAACTCACTGATCTGACCAACTCAGACATGCAACCCACTTGGGCAAACTTCGCGACAGATTCTGTCTATGACGTTGTGTCAACTGGTCATGCGGTATACACCGGCGGTCATTTCCGATTACTGAACAACAGTGTATCAATGAACGGTGGTGTTCAAGGTCCTGGCTCGATTGAACGATTGGGCATGGCGGCTCTAGACCCACTGAACGGATTGACCGTACTGAAGTGGCGCTCAGATCGTAACCCACGCGGTCGCGGTACGTTTGCTTTGATTGCTGAAGAAGAAGGTTTATACATCGGCGATGACACAGATTTTCTAAATGGCTCAGAGCATCAAAAACTGAAGTTCTTACCAATAACTGACACCCAAATTGTTCGTCCAGAGGCGCACGTATTGCCAGCCACAATATTGACTGCCAGCGGAGATGCACTTAACAGCGTTGATTACGACGGGGCTGTTTTATCAACGCCTACACAGGTATCGACAAATGGTTGGTCAAATTCACAAGGTGGCATGGTTGTTGGCGGACAGCTTTACCGAGCTGATAGCACTGGCAAACTATGGGTAAGCCCTTATCCGAGTGGTGACGTCAATGCGCGTACCGAAGCTAACATGCGAGGGTTAACCAGCACGCAATGGCAATTGTCTGTTCTGGGTGGAATGTTCTTCGATCCAACATTCAGTCGTGTGTACTACACAAAGCAAACTGACAGTCGTTTGTTCTATCGCTACTTCACGCCAGACGGTGCGTTTTTTGGTGAAAAAGAATATGTTGCTGACGTTCAGGGCGATATTGCCTGGGGCAGCGTCAGCGGTATGGATGTGATTGACGGTCAATTGTACTTCGGTCTGACTGATGGAAATCTGTATCGTGCCAGCATCAATGGTGCAAACGTTGTATCGGGTACTACGCAGATGATCAGTGGTCCTGGCATTGACGGCATTAACTGGAATAACCAGTTAATCGCATTCTCTTCAGGTGACGCAGCACCTCCTGCGACTGGCGCGGATTATCGATTCAGTTCTACCGGTACTGATACTGTTGGCCGCTGGCAGGTATTTGAGTTTGATGTGATCGCAGGTGAGAAGATCAGCGCCGAAATCAGCTGGGCCGACCCGACTGCAGATGTACGCGTTTTCTTGCGAGATGAAAATAGAACGCCAATTACTAACGATACAAACGGAGGAACGCCTGCAACGATGACCGCCATCGCTGAAACCAGTGGAACCTGGTCTATCGGTGTCAGCATTAAGAGCGGCGCTACCGACTACGAGGTTGCGGTAAACACCAGCAGTGATTTTGAAGTTGGCGCCGATTTCGAATTCCAATCAAATGGCTCTGCAACCAATGGTTCATGGCAAGTGTTCAAGTTTGATGTGGTCGCAGGTGAGCAGATTGACGTCAACGTTGTGTGGGATAACCCAATGTCAGAGGTACGTTTGTTCTTACGCGATGAAACCAATACTCAGCAGGATAATAACTTGGTTGGTCTTGGCTCAGGTTCGATGTCAGCGTTGGCTACCAGCACTGGCAAATGGTCGGTTGCTGTTCGGGTTCGCACCGAATTTACGAACTACACTGTCTCTATAGACACTGACTGAGGTGCAGCCGCCGATGGCTCGGCGTTAGAACCTGAGTTCAATCAATAACAAAGCCCCGTGTATGCGGGGCTTTGTTTATAACAAGAAGCAATGGCCGCTAGCCCAGCGGGCTAAATTACTCAATGGTAGATTTTTATGTTTAGTTCAGTTATCCAGCGTGTTTCGGTATTAAGCATCACGCTTTCCATATCCAGTTTTATTGCGCCATTAAATAACGCTTTCGCAGATATCGGCGCGACTCATTCGGGTTTGGTGTCAGAGTTTGCATCGTTTAATTCTCCTGGTGTTATTGACGGGCGCGTGGAAGCGATTGCGATAGATGGCGACACCGTTTATGTAGGTGGTACCTTCACTCAGATTCGTGAGCCATTAGATGGTGAGATTCTTGATCAGCCGTATCTGTTTGCCTACAGTCAGTCCACTGGCAATATCATTCGCGGCTTCGATCCATTACTTGATAATAAAGTCTTAGCGCTTGAGGTGATCGGAGACGGTAACGGTGTTTTTGCAGCCGGTGTATTTGGTCGACTCAATGACGAAGGTGGTCGACGCGGGTTGGTAAAAATTGATCTGAACGGTGATCGGGTTGTTGGCTTTGGTGCTCGTCCCAACAAGGCAGTAACTACACTGGTTCGATTGGACAACACGCTGTATGTTGGAGGTAACTTCGATACTATTAGTGGAACGGCAGTGGAGAATATGGCTGCAGTCGATGTCACAACAGGTGCGGTTAGTCCGGATCTTAATTTTGACTTCGATGGCCCCATTCCTAATCCGGGTTTTTGGTCTACTCAAGGTATCGATGACATAGACATAACAACTGATGGGAAGTTGTTGGTCATGGCTGGTAATTTTACTGCGATCGATGGCTTAGATCGTACTCGGATTGCAGTAATCGAACTTGAAGGGCAGGCTCGTGTATCGGATTGGAATACCGACCTCTACTATACCCAGTGCCCAAGTAGGCGCTTTCCGCAATATATTCGCGGAATCGACATCTCTCCTGATAATTCGTACTTTGTTGTTGCCACAACCGGCCATATTATTCGTGATAATCCGGCGTGTGACGGCATTACTCGATTTGAACTGAACGACCTTGACAACAGTAATGCACAACCAACCTGGGCAAACTTTGCGACTGACTCAGTGTACGACGTTGTAACAACTGGTCATGCCGTATACACCGGCGGACACTTCCGGTTGTTGAATAACAGTGTATCGATGAATGGGGGTATACAAGGCCCTGGTGCCATTGTCCGGCTGGGCTTAGCAGCACTGGATCCACTGAATGGCTTAACCTTGCAGAAATGGCGCTCGGATCGAAACCCTCGAGGACTTGGCACGTTTGCGCTGATTGCAGGAGAAGACGGGTTGTACATCGGTGACGATACTGATTTTCTGAATGGCACTCAGCATCAAAAACTCAAGTTTCTACCCACTACCGACAACCAAATTATTCGACCCGAAGCGCATACACTGCCTGCAACCATATTAACGGCCAATGGTGATAGCTTGAATAGCTACTCTTTTGATGGAACTAATTTGTCTACAGCAACGCAGGTATCCTCAAGCGGTTGGGCGGATTCTCAAGGTGGCATGGTTGTTAGCGGTCAGCTTTACCGAGCAGATAGCGCTGGCAAGTTATGGGTAAGCCCTTATCCTAGTGGCGATGTAAACGCAAGCGTCGAGGCAGACCTTCGTGGCCTAACGAGTAACGAATGGCAATTGTCTGTTATGGGTGGAATCTTTTTTGATTCAACGTTTGGTCGTGTGTACTACACAAAGCAAACTGATAGCCGCCTGTTCTATCGTTACTTCACACCAGACGGCGCTTTCTTTGGTGAGAAAGAGTACATCGCTGAGGTGCAGGGCGATATTGCGTGGGGCAGCGTCAGTGGTATGGATGTCATTGACGGAAATCTGTATTTTGGACTGACAGATGGGAATCTGTATCGAGCCAGCATCAGCGGCGCAAACGTTGTATCAGGCACTACTCAGATGATCAGTGGTCCCGGTATTGACGGGATCAACTGGAATAACCAGCTAATTGCCTTTTCGTCAGGCTCGGCAACGCCGCCTGTTTCCGGTGAGGAGTATCGATTCAGCTCAAGTGGCTCTTCTACTGCGGGTCGATGGCAGGTATTCAGTTTTGATGTAAATGCTGGCGAGAAGATCGATGCGGAAATCAGTTGGGCGGATCCGAATGCCGATGTACGCGTCTTCCTGCGCGATCCAAGCAAGACAATGATCACCAACGATATCGACGGTGGTTCACCAGCTACATTATCAACCGTTGCTGAAACCAGTGGAAGCTGGTCTATCGGTGTCAGCATCAAGAGCGGTGCAACCGACTACGATATAGCTGTTAGCACCAGTAGTGAGTTTGAAGAGGGCGCTGATGTTGAATTCCAATCGAATGGCTCAGCGATTAACGGTTCTTGGCAAGTGTTCAAGTTCGACGTGGTTGCCGGTGAACAAGTTGACGTTGATGTTGTTTGGGATAACCCCATGTCTGAAGTCCGATTGTTTTTACGAGATGAAAACAATAGTCAGCAGGATAGGGACATAGTTGGTCTTGGTTCTGGTTCACTCTCAGCGTTGGCTACCAGCACTGGCAAATGGTCGGTTGCGGTTCGTGTTCGTACTGAGTTCACAAACTATACCGTGTCAATCAACACTGACGCCGGCGGTGATACTGATGGTGATGGGGTAGAAGACCTGTTTGATGCATTCCCAAATGACCCAACCGAAACTGTTGATACCGATGGTGATGGAATCGGCGATAAAGCTGATACCACGCCGTTCGGCGACAACGTACAGCTATCTAGCGTAAACAGCGCGCTGGGCCGTAATGTTTCTCAATCCACAACACGTCCTGGTACGAATGCAGATCGGGCGGTCGACGGTAATACCAGTGGCGTATACAGTCAAGGCAGCGTCACTCATACCAACAATAATATTGAGGCGTGGTTTCAAGTTGACTTGGGAAGACGCATGGATATCGGTTTAATAAAAATCTTTAACCGAACGGATTGTTGTTCTTCGCGATTGTCTAACGTTAATGTATTCGTATCAGATGTTGATATGAGCGAGAGAAATGTCACAAGCCTAATCAATGACCCTTCTATAGACAAAGCCTTTATTGCTGGTGCAGCATCTGCGCTTGAAGAGATTGGTAGTATCGGTTCTGGTCGCTTTGTAAAGATCCAGCTGTCGGGTACTAACTATTTGTCTCTAGCTGAAGTAGAAGTGTATGAGGCGACACTGCCGTAGCTTGGTAGATTGTAAACTGTGAACTACAAAGCCCTGTGATAACAGGGCTTTTTTTTTGTGATGCAATTCTATAGTTTTCACCGACGGTTTAACAGAATCAGGCATTCTTAGGTGGTTTAATAGCTGTTCTTTAAGGGATTAGCGACAGCGACTAATACCCTAGAACGCTCCTAAGGAGCAATAACGAGAAGCGATATCCCACAAATATACGTGGTCAAATTGCTCAAAGGTAAATTTCAAATGTTTAGATCAGTATTCAAGCGTATTTCTCTCCTTGGCCTTACACTATCTTTGGCCAGTGCTTTTGCTCCTATTAACAATGCTTTTGCAGACGTCGGTGCAACCCATGGTGGACTTATTTCTGAGTTCGCATCATTCAATTCACCAGGTGTGGTGGACGGTCGAGTAGAAGCTATCGCAATCGATGGTGATACCGTTTATGTCGGCGGTACTTTTACTCAGGTTAGAGAGCCACTGGACGGTGAGATCATCGACCAGGCGTACTTATTTGCGTACAGCAAATCTACCGGCAATATCATTCGCAGCTTTGACCCTGTATTGGACAATAAAGTCCATGCATTAGAAGTAGCTGGCGATGGTAACAGCGTGTTCGCTGGCGGCGTGTTCGGCATACTCAATGGCGAAGGTGGTCGACGCGGACTCGTAAAGATTGATTTAAACGGTGATCGCGTTACTGCGTTCGGTGCACGACCTAACAAAGCGGTTACAACTTTAGTTCGATTAAACAACACATTATACGTTGGTGGTAATTTCGATACCATCAGCGGATCACCTATTGAGTATCTGGCTGCAGTAGATATCAACACTGGTGCACTTGACCCTAGTCTGAACCTAGACTTCGGCGAGCCGATTCCTAATCCGGGTAGATGGTCGACCCCTGGCGTTGATGACATTGATGTGACCACTGACGGTAAGTTGCTGGTTATGGCTGGAAACTTTATTAACATTGACGGTTTAAGTCGTACTCGTCTTGCTGTTGTCGAACTGGAAGGTCAGGCTCGCGTCTCAGACTGGAACACCAACTTATTCACTGCCGAATGTCCAGCTGATTGGCTTTTCCCACAGTATATTCGTGGTATCGATGTATCTCCGGATAACACGTATGTCGTTGTTGCTACAACTGGTCATATCATTCGAGATAACCCAGCATGTGACGGAATTACTCGATTTGAACTCACTGATCTGACTAACTCAGACATGCAACCCACCTGGGCTAACTTCGCAACAGATTCAGTGTACGACGTTGTGTCTACTGGCCATGCGGTGTACACCGGCGGTCATTTCCGTTTACTCAACAACAGCGTATCCATGAACGGTGCCGTTCAGGGGCCTGGTTCGATTGTACGACTCGGTATGGCTGCACTGGACCCACTGAATGGGTTGACCTTACTCAAATGGCGTTCAGATCGCAACCCACGCGGTCGTGGTACATTTGCTTTGATTGCTGAAGAAGAAGGTTTATACATCGGTGACGACACCGACTTTCTGAATGGTTCTGAGCATCAAAAACTAAAATTCTTACCGGTTACTGAGAACCAAATTGTACGTCCTGAAGCACATACATTACCTGCAACCATTTTGACTGCAAGTAGTGATAGCCTTAACAGTTTTTCATTTGATGGTACTGATTTGTCTGCAGCTACTCAGTTGTCTACTAGCGGTTGGGCGAATTCACAAGGCGGTATGGTTGTTGGCGGCCAACTTTATCGAGCTGACAGCAATGGCACATTATGGGTAAGTGCTTATCCAAGTGGCGATGTTAACGCAGCTGTAGAGGCAGATCTACGTGGTCTGACCAGCACAGAATGGCAACTGTCTGTTGTTGGTGGTATGTTCTTCGATCCAACATTTAGTCGTGTGTACTACACAAAGCAAACCGACAGCCGTTTGTTCTATCGTAACTTCACACCAGACGGTGCGTTCTTTGGCGAGAAAGAATATGTTGCAAATGTACAGGGCGATATTGCTTGGGGCAGCGTGAGTGGTATGGATGTGATTGACGGTCAGTTGTACTTTGGTTCGACTGACGGCAACTTGTATCGTGCCAGCATCAACGGTGCTGATGTTGTATCCGGTACTACACAGACAATCAGCGGTCCTGGCATTGATGGTATCAACTGGAATAACCGGTTAATCGCGTTCTCTTCAGGTTCAGCTACTCCTCCAGGTACGGGTGAAGAGTTTCGTTTTAACACAAGTGGTACTGACACAGTGGGTCGCTGGCAAATATTCGAGTTCGATGTGAAAGCTGGTGAGAAGATCAGTGCTGAAATCACTTGGTCTGACCCAACAGCAGATTTACGCGTATTTTTACGTGATGAGAACAGAACACCTGTTACTAGTGATACTAACGGCGGCACGCCAGCCACGCTTACAGCTATTGCGGAAACCAGCGGTACCTGGTCTATTGGTGTGAGCATTAAGAGCGGTGCAACGGATTACGGTGTGGTTATTAACACGACTAGCGATTTCGAACCGGGCGCTGATGTTGAGTTCCAATCGAATGGTTCTGGAACTAACGGTTCTTGGCAAGTATTCAAGTTTGACGTGGTTGCCGGTGAACAGGTTGATGTTGACGTTGTATGGGATAACCCAATGTCTGAGGTTCGCCTGTTCTTGCGCGATGAAACTAACACTCAACAGGATACCAATCTGGTTGGTCTTGGTTCTGGTTCGATGTCAGCATTGGCGACCACCACTGGTAAATGGTCAGTTGCTGTTCGGGTTCGCACTGAGTTCACGAACTACACGGTGTCAATCAACACTGACGCTGGTGCGGATGCTGATGGCGATGGGCTATAGCAAAACCTACGTGCTCTTCGAATAACGAAAACACGCTGCACAATAAGCCCCGTTAATACGGGGCTTTTTTCGTTTTGGATAGCCCTGTTTAGAGGTGCATGGTGTATCAGTTGATACGCTCGCCTGTGTCAACATCGAAGAAGTGACTAAGGCCATCTTTTAACGCAAAACTCACGGTTGCACCTTTGGCCACCTCAGGTGGCTTTTCAGTTTTTGCAATGAATTCAACGTTGCTTGATGTCAGCATATGACACAGAGCGTATTCACCCAGATTTTCCACAAGCTCAAGTGTGCCTTCCACGACTGCGTTAGCAGAATCAGTCACGATCAGGTGTTCAGGGCGTAAACCAACTTGCATTTTCGGGCTGATCTCACGTCCTAACAGTGATGCAGCGTTACTGGTTAAATCATTTGCCGAAAAGAAATTCATCTTAGGGCTACCGATAAATTGGGCAACAAATGCGTTTTGTGGCTCGTCGTAAAGCTTGATCGGTGAGCCGACCTGCTCTATGAGACCATCTCGTAGAACAACGATCTTATCTGCAAGTGTCATTGCCTCGACTTGATCGTGCGTTACGTAAATCATGGTCGTTTTCAGTCTTTCGTGCAGACGAGCAATTTCCAAACGAGTTTGTACGCGCAAGGCAGCGTCTAGATTGGACAGCGGCTCATCGAATAGAAATACTTCCGGATCGCGGACAATCGCTCGGCCAATCGCGACGCGTTGGCGTTGTCCACCGGACAGGTTACGAGGGCTTCGATCAAGGTAATCGGTAATTTGTAAAATCTCAGCGGCATCTCGTACCCTGCGATCAATTTCAGCAGGGTCGGTTTTGGCCTGCTTTAAACCGAACGCCATATTCTTGTAAACAGTCATATGCGGGTACAGTGCATAAGTCTGGAATACCATCGCAACACCACGTTTAGATGCGGCAATATCATTGACCGTTGTATCACCAATGGCAACGGTTCCAGCAGAGATTTCCTCCAGGCCTGCAATCATGCGGAGCAGGGTTGATTTACCGCAGCCAGAGGGACCTACGAATACAACAAATTCGCCATCCTCTATATCAAGGCTGACACCATGAACTACTTGTACATCACCATAGCTTTTGCGAACATCACGCAGGGTCAGACCGGCCATTTTGACTCCATTTCTACAATTTCTCGCTTCAATGTTGCAGCGAATTCAGGGTAGGTTGAGGGTAAGTCTCCCCAGAGCTGGCGATTGGTTATAAAAGCATCTGTGCCAAGCAGCGCTTTTAAATCGTCCCAGGCTGGTTCGACATAGTTAAAGGGAATGTTGCCCGCATCGACGTGCAGGGCAAACACGTACCAACTGGCGATACTCCGAATAGCATAGACAGGCATGATGTCTTGCTTCAAGCAGCCTTCCAATGTTGGTCTTATAAAAATAGAAAACTTTGCCATCCCATCTGCGCAAATTCTGGCAACGGTGTCACCAATAGCGACATTGCCGAAGCGTTGTTTTATTTCCTCCAAATAGGCTTCTTTGGAGAACGGTAAATCAATTGTTATGGCAGGCAAAACTTCTTTAGTTTCAAAATTCTCAAAATGTTCCAACAGATGCGGTACACGCATGGCAGCGTCAAAAGTGTCGATGCCTTCGAGCGCAGCCAAATAGGTTAGTGCAGTGTGTCCGCCATTGAGTACCCGTATCTTTGTTTCTTCATAAGCATCAACATCTGAAGTAACTGTGACACCGGCTTGAGATAGGTCCGGCATTTCTGCGGCAAAAGAGGATTGTAGTACCCACTGGGTGAAATCCTCTGCCATGATGGGCGATGTGACGGGTTTACCGATAAGCTGAGTCATCTCTTCGCTTAAAGCATCCGGGCTACGAGGTGTTATGCGATCAACCATGGAGCATGGAAACGATACGTTCTTTGCAACCCAGGTAGCTAATGCTTGATTACCGGTTGCGTTTAGATACGCGAGCAAGTTGCGGTTAAGCATCTTGCCATTTTGGCGGATGTTGTCACAGCAAGCGATGGTAATTGGCGCTGAAATTGATGCAGCGCGTTTTTCTAGTGCAGCGCTAAGGTACGCGTACACGCTCTCACGATTGCTACCGGCGATCTCGGCTTTGATCGTGGCATCGTCCAAATTAAGTTGGCCATCCGGATCAGTGTAATAGCCACTTTCTGTGACCGTTATGGTGACCAATTTAACCGATTCTATGGATAGCAGATCTTCACTGGCAGCGGTATCGGTTGTCCAGTCTGCAAATCGCACGTGGCTTCTAACTAAACGCAGATTAACTTGCGCATCAGGCGTGTAGGTTTTTAAAAAGTACCCATTGTGACGTTGGTTATCTTTATCGGCATCTAAAAATGCGTTGACATCTGGTTTTCTTAAATTGACTGCGGCGATTCCCCAACGTAGATCGCCAGAAACAGCCATGTAGTCATCAATATACACAGCTTGATGCGCCCGATGAAACGCACCGAAGCCTAGATGAACCACACCCACATCACAGTCGGACCTGTTGTAGCTTGTTGTTTTTATTGGGCCGTTTATCGCTGTGTTCATGACGATCCTTGACGTTTTGGAGCTAAGTCTTTACGCGCTGTTTCGCGATACTCCGATGGGGTCATACCGCGCACTTTTAAAAAGTGTCTATTAAAGTTGGCCAAATTTTTAAACCCGGCTTCTTGTGCAATTGCTGTAATTTGAGCGTCGGATGCATAAAGCATTGCGCTTGCCTGACCAATCCTGATTCGGTTTAGAAAATCCACAAAACTATGGCCGGTGACTGTTTGAAAATTGCGACTGAATGTGATTTCAGTCATATTGGCCATTTCCGCTGCTTGAGCTACGGTAAATGACTCGTAAAAATGCTCGGTTATATGGTCTACCACCAGTGCAATTCGGGCGTGTTTACTCCCACCTTCTGGCTGGATGAGTTTTGAGATTGACAGCGTTTTCTTTTCAGCGTGTTCATTGATGCGAACTAAAAAACGGATAAAAGCCAGGATTCGCTCTGCGCCTTTGTTATCCCGAATAGATTCCATATGACCGCGCGCGAACGTTGCATTGAACCCTTCAAAATGGATGCCTGATTGAGCCAATTGAAGTAGCTCTAGTACTTGCGAAAACTCAGGAAATGCCTGCGCGAGCTTTTCAACACTCTCGTGGCTGAACTGAATTAACATATCCCGGATTTCTACCGGCTCTGACCAAACCTGATCGGTGATCCAGTTGTGTGGCAGGTTAGGGCCTGTCATGAACAGATCACCGGGTTTAAAATCACCAATATAGTCGCCAACAAACGCTTTACCGCGAGTTTCAACCACCAAATGCAGTTCGTACTCTTCGTGGGCATGCCAGCGGCATAA
This sequence comes from uncultured Granulosicoccaceae bacterium, assembly GCA_964390335.1. Taxonomy (GTDB): domain Bacteria; phylum Pseudomonadota; class Gammaproteobacteria; order Granulosicoccales; family Granulosicoccaceae; genus Granulosicoccus. The sequence continues at coordinate 162,204 of CAYMHU010000005.1, forward strand.
GTCCGATGGCCAACCATGTTCAAGATAACGTATGGATCGGCTACTGCGATCTACTTTCTCGATTTCAGGCTCGATGATTGACATTAATCACAACCACCCGAAAAGCGTTTTACAAGCGCTATGTTGTTATGTAAACAAAGCGCTTTCATTACTTAACAGCACCAAACGTTAGGCCGCGTACCAATTGTTTTTGGCAGAACCAACCAAGTACGACAATAGGACCTACAGCTGCTGTGGAAACCGCAGACAAGCGGCCAAAAAATAAACCTTCCGGTGCGCGGTTGCCTTCTATAAGCTTCGATAGCGTAGCTGCCTCTGTTGTTGTTAGTCGCACGGTCCAGTACGCTTCGTTCCAACAGAAAATAAAGCACAGCAGAGCTGTAGATGCCATACCGCCCCAAGCGAGTGGAACAAGTAGGTCTTTAATCTCGCCCCAGGTGCTTACACCATCCATTTTTCCCGCTTCAATGATCTCTTTGGGAATTTCTTTGAAGTAGGTGAACAGCATCCAAATAACAATGGGTAAGTTAATCAAACACAACACGATGATCACTAAAAAATGCGTGTCGTAGATACCAAGAAAGTTTTTGGTTAGGAACGTCATAGGGTAAAGCACCGCTGCAGCAGGCAACATTTTGGTTGATAACATCCAAACCAAAATATCTTTAGTGTGACGGCTCGGGTTAAAAGCCATCGCATAGGCACATGGAACACCTACCACAAGTGCAAGAGCCGTAGCAAAGGTAGATGTAATGACCGAATTAATAGCAAAACGCCAGTAATCATAGTTTTCTGTCATATTCAGATAGTTTTCAAGCGTTGGCTTGAAGGTAAACAGAAATTCCGGTTTCACTGCGTCGGCATCTGTTTTAAAACTGGTGAATACCATCCAGAAAATAGGGAAGAAGAACAGTAGCGCGACGGCCCAGGCTAATAGTGGCCAGAAGAACTTTCCGAATCGGGATGACTGAGCAACGGCTGACATGTCTAATCTCCTAATCCATCAAGCTCTTGCCGACCATACGAAGCAAGAATATTGCGACGATGTTGGCCAGAATGACGGCGAATATACCAGTAGCACTGGCTGCGCCAATGTTGTTCGTAGAGAACTCACCGATTAAGTACGGTAAATTCTTATTACCGTTACCGCGACTGACAATTTCGATTTCCGCATAAAGCGCTAAGTGGAAGATTGACTGAATCATGACAACGATGGCTATGGGTCTGGCAAGATGCGGCAGTGTCAGGTTGCGAAAACGAGACCAAGCATTTGCACCATCCAGAATGGCAGCCTCTTTTTGCTGCTCATCTTCAGACTGCAACGATGTCATAAAGATCAGTACGGCGAACGGTGTCCACTGCCATGCCACCATGATAATCACAGCATAAGTTGATGTTTGGGTGGCGCGAAACGACATCGGCGTAAATTCAGGCCACAAAGAGAAAAAGGCGCCCAGCACCGGAAAGTCTCGCAAAGAATGTACAAGATTATTAATTCCTTCAACCGCAAGGCCGTTTAGGCCAAGCACTGGGTCAAGAATCATGTTGATCCACAATACCGCGTTAACGGCAGGCATCACGAAAAACGGGGAGATCAACAGTACGCGTACGATGCCTCTGCCGGGGAAAGAGCGATTGACCAACATAGCAAGGGCTAACCCCAGTACAACGGTAATCAGCAGAATTGAGACAACGATAAATAAACTGTTTTGTACTGCAAACCAGAAATCTTTGGAATTGTATAAAACGTACTCGTAGTTTCCAAAACCTCGCCAGTTACTGAGCGAAGGTGTGGTCCATTCTGGCCTTCGCAAGCTATTCAGTACGTACCGGATAAACGAGAAATACAGCGTCATACCCAGCGGAACAAGCATCCACAGCAACAGCAGTAAAACGGCTGGTGTTTGTAGTAAACGGGGGAGCGTTCTATCGGACATGGCTCTTGTATCCCATACAAATCAGGGTGGCGAATAAATTCAGAGATCGACAGTAAAGTCGTCTTTAGAAGGACAGCTAACCAACGATTGTTGACTAGGCTGTGTGTAAAAAGGCCCGGCGATTAACACCGGGCCTCACTTGCTTAGCGATTAAAAACCAGCTTAGTAGTAACCAGCTTCACGCATGATTGCATCAGCAGCTGATTGAGAAGCAGCTAGCGCATCTTCAACTGACTTTGCACCAGAAAGAGCGGCTGCCATTTCTTGAGCCACAGCGCTACCCACTTCTGGGAACTCAGGAATTGCAGCAAACTGTACACCAACGTATGGCTTCAGATCAGTTGCTTCAGGAGCCGCTGATTCGATAGCAGCCATTTCCGCTGCTGCGAAAGGAGCTGCAGCTTGGAACTCTGGGTAAGCGTAAGTTGACGCACGAGTACCAGTTGGTACAGAACCCCAACCGAACTCTGGGTGATCAGCTACGGCTTTGATGTAGTCTTTTGAAGTAGCCCATTCGATGAACTTCTTGGCTTCTTCAGCGTTAGGCGAACCGGCTGGTACAGCCATTGCCCATGCCCATAACCAGTTTGCACCGACAGGGTTACCAGCGTTTGGAGACTGAGCGTACGCAACACCATCAACTTCTAGGAAAGAAGCAGCGATAGTCGCATCAATCCACATGCCACACTTGCCTTCGTTATACAGAGCAAGAATTTCGTTGAAAGAGTTACCTTCAGAACCTGGAGGTCCGTAGTTGCCTAGCAGGTCAACGTAGAAGTTGATTGCATCTTTCCACTCTTGAGAATCAAGCGCTGGCTTCATGTCTTTATCGAACCATGCACCGCCGAAAGAGTTTACAACTGTGGTGATGAACGCCATGTTGTCACCCCAGCCTGGCTTACCACGCAGACATGCGCCATAAACGCCATTGTCTGGGTCGTGGATAGCAGCTGCAGCAGCTTTGATGTTATCCCATGAATCGTTATCTGCGATGCTTACGCCTGCAGCATCTGTTAAGTCTTTGCGGTACATAACCATTGAAGACTCACCATAGAATGGTGCTGCGTAAAGAGTGCCTTCGTGAGATAGACCGTTACGAATAGCTGGAAGCATGTCGTCGATATCGTAGTCTGCGCCAAAGTTCAATGGCTCAATCCAACCGGCAGCACCCCAGATAGGCGCTTCCTGCATACCAATGTTGATGATGTCGTACTGACCACCGCCAGTAGCGGTATCGGAAGTTACTTGCTCACGCAGTACGCCTTCTTCGAGTGAAACCCAATTCAGAACAGTACCGGTGTCAGCAGCGTAAGCTCCTGCTACTTTTTGCATGTTGATCATGTGACCGTTATTCACGATCGCGATAGTGAGCTCAGCAGCAGATGCAGTTGTTGCAGTTGCAACACCAACAGCCAGCACTAGAGCCGATTTACGTAAAAATTTCATTTATCCTCCGAGGAAACTGTGGGACTTCGTTGATAGCGGTGCTAATTTGCTTTAAACGATAGTCCGTCGCAAATACGATTCCAACATTCAAGCATACAAATATATCAAACATATTAGCAAACCAAGTAACACTATGATTGATTTGTGAGTATGAGTCATTAAAAATGGAAATTTTGTATGCACTTTATACTGAGCTGGTTAAACCACCATCTACACGCAAATTTTGTCCCGTGATATAGCTGGACGCATCTGATGCTAAAAAGTGAATGGTTTCAGACAACTCTGCAACGCGAGCGTATCGGCCTGCGGGAATTCTTGCAAGTCGATCTTCTTTCTCAGGCAAGCTATCTATAAATCCGGGTAGCACGTTATTCATGCGGATACCGGACGCAGCATGTTTATTTGCATAGAGCTTGGTAAAGCCAGCCAGACTTGCTCTAAAAACGGCTGAGGTAGGAAAGTCAGGATCGGGTTCGAATACAGCGAATGTGGATACGTTAACGATAGCGCCAGATTTTTGTTGTTTCATAATGGGCGTGATCAGTCTTGTCATACGGACCACGTTCATGAAGTAGTAATCCATGCCCAAATGCCAGTCTTCATCGCTGATGTCGTCTACATCGCCTTTGGGTCCGTGACCAGCGCAATTAATAACAGCATCTATGCGGCCAAATTTTTCCATGGCCAAGTCGACAAATGTTTTTAGATCGGCTGTGACCAAATTAGAACCGGTGAAGCCAAGGCCGCCAAGTGAATTACCTAACGCTTCACCTTTTCCAGACGATGACATCACGCCAACGTCGTAGCCTTTCTCCGACATGAGTCGAGCGGCGTCAGCGCCAATACCGCTTCCGCCTCCGACGATTAATGCAACAGGTTTTGACATGAGTTAGTCTCCTTAAATCTTAAATGGTTTTAGTGTCATCGATGATGTTCATAGTGGCAAGACCGCTATTGCCAAGCTCAATGGCGGCGAATGGTCCGCCGTGACGCGCATGTGCCGGGTCGTTTTTATCAATCGGCGGTTCTTGCGCGAGAATCTCCTGTGCGAATTGTTCGGCGTTATCCCGAGGTTTGAACCCCAAATAATTTGCGTTGTCGTTGCATACCGGTGCGCGATCATTATTTGATACACCGTAAACGACGCTAAACCCGGTTGTTGGGGCATCCATTGCTCGTTGTACTAACTGAATTAAGTCGTCATAACTTAACCAAGTACCCAAAGCGCGGCTGCTGGTGACTTGGGCGCACGATAAGATGCGTAAGCACACAGACTCTAACTGGCGCTTATCCCAATATAGACTGCCAAGATCTTCAGCAAAGCATTTTGCAAGGCCGTAAAATGTGTCGGGTCGGTGTGGTACATCAGTACCAATGTTGTTATGCCGGCTGTGCATACCCACTGCATGTATAGAGCTGGCATAAATTACCCGTTGCAGCTGATGCTGATACGCTGCTTCCCAGATATTGTAAGCACCTATAATGTTTGGCCCTAATATCGTTTCAAACGGGGCTTCATCGCCAATAGCGCCAAAGTGCACAACCATATCGGCACCCTCTAACAGCGCATGAATTTGTGCGAAGTTAGCAAGGTCTGCTTGTTGATATTTTTCTCCAGGATACAATTTACCCAGATCGTCAACGATGTCAGATGACACTAGTTCATCGGCAAGCCTGCTCAGTGGTTCGCGCAGGTAAGAGCCAAGCCTTCCTGCGGCACCGGTTAGCACCAGTTTTTTCATTGTTATGTCTCTTGTTTATTGCGTTTATTAGGAAGTGAGCGTTCAGCTCATGCCCATTGCCCATTCTCAAGTGCCTACTGCCAAATGGCGAATGCAGTGATCAATTGCACGGTGCTAGTGCACCGCTTTGAAATCGACAATTAGTTGTGCGTTATACCAAGTCACCGGTTTTGCTTTTACGCAATACCGATTCTATTTCAGCCACTGAAAGTTGGTGATGTTCGGCAGCATATTCTGGTGTTATGTAGCCCAGGGCCAGATCACGCTTAACGAGTTCGATGTTGCGATGTGCCGGGTTCCCATAACCAGCGCCACCCGGAAACGCCATGATGGCTTTTTCACCGTGCGGTATAAATTGTTTACCTTTTCCATGCATCTCAACGCCGTCACTTCTAATTATTGTTGTGGCGCCACCTTGTTGGCCTCCGCGTCGACCGTTGGGCGGGTGATCGACTCTATCGAACATGGCAGAAATGTCCAGTTCATGACCCTCGCGTGCACCAACATCCATGTACTGACCCAGGCCGCCTCTAAATTCGCCCGCACCACCACTATCGGGCCGAAGTTCTTTGCGCCAAACAATGACTGGCCCAGCCTGCTCGGTTGCTTCTACTGGCATGGTCATAACACCAGATGGAAAAGCGGTTGCACTCATACCATCAAGCGTTGGACGCGCACCCGAGCCGCCCGAATTAAAGATCAGCACTTCTGCGCGTCTGGCATGTTTGGGCGCTGCTTGATCGGTACGAGGCCGAACACTGAGTTGGAAATTACACAGACAACCAGCGCCTTCAGCGGGTACCACATTTGGCAGCAGTTTATCGAGTGCGTCGTAAACGGTATCCGGCACCATATGGCCAATAACATGGCGAAGTGCTACAGGCGCTGGGAATACTGCGTTAACTATGCTGTTAACCGGTGCTTCAATTTCGAAGGGTGCGAGCGACGCCGCGTTGTTTGGAATCTCGGGTGCGATTGCGCACTTTAACGCATAGCATGCATACGCTTTTGTGTATACAAGCGGGACATTGATGCCTTTTTTGTCCAGTCCGCTTGTGCCTTCCCAATTAGTGACCATACGATCTTTTTCAATACGCAATTCAACGTGTAGATCGATTGGGGCAGAGTACCCATCGATGCGTAAATGTCCTTTAGCACTACCTGTGTTAAGCGCGTTAATTCGATCGAGCGTCGCTTTGCGAGAATTGCTCAGAATGAACTCTGAAATGCCAGCCAGATTCTGCAGGCCAAATTCCTGCATCATGTCTATCAGGCGACGATGTCCAATCTCATTGCATGTTGCTAGTGCATAGATATCGCCAACCAGTTGGTCTGGCTCGCGTACGTTTGCTCTTATTAGCGATAACAGTGTTTTATCTACTTCACCTTTATTCACGAAATTCATTATGGGAATGTATAGCCCCTCTTCATGTACATCGTTCGCATCTGCGCCAAAACCTCGGCCACCGATATCGGTTACGTGTGCTGTACAGGCGAAAAAACCGATTAATTCAGCATTCAGGAACGATGGAGTGACGATAGTAATATCGTGTTTGTGTCCAGTACCCTCCCAAGGGTCATTGGTGATGTATACATCGCCCTCGAATATTTTGTCTTTACCTATTCGACGAATAAAGTGTCCGACTGCATCTGCCATTGCATTTACGTGCCCGGGAGTACCGGTGACCGCCTGCGCAAGCATCTCGCCATGTTTGTTATAAACACCGGCAGATAAATCGCCGGCTTCTCTGACGGAAGTTGAAAACGCGGTTCTGATTAGTGCTTGTGCTTGTTCTTCTACTACCGAAATCAACCGGTTCCACATAACTTGATAGGCCACAGTCCCCGTGGTTTGAATTGCTTTATTGCAATTGTGTAGTGAGTTTATTTGCACATCTAAGGTGCCGTCTGATAGGGCAACCATATTTCTGCTGCTTGGCACAATTACGGTGGTTTCGTTTTCAGTTATCACTGCAGGCCCTATAACCTGAGCACCACTTTGTAATTCGTCACGAGCTATTTCCTGAGCGTCGACCAAATTTCCGGTAGCAGAGTCGAACAGCTGTCTAACTTTATGCGTGTTGATGGTTTCAGTAATATGCGTTTTGTCGAGTTGAGGGATCTTGGGTCGCTGTGTATACGCGTTGACCGACCACACAGTCACTTCGACTTCCATACCATCGACCGTTCGAGCAAACAGATTCTCATAGTCGATTTCGAATAGTTTTAATAATGTGTCGGCATCGGGGTTGGAGGCTTGCTCTGAATTAAGTTGAATGGGAATCTCCCAGCCTTGACCTGCATACCGCATATACACTTTGTAGTCCGTCAAGATCGGCGCGTCTTTATCGCAAGAACGTACAAACCGGGTTGCTTCTTGTTCCATGTCTGCGAACAAGGCTTTTACCATGTCTGCATCAAACGAAGATAAACGCATGAATACCGATCGGTTCGCCTCAAAACTAAATGGTGCACGTAAAAACCCAATCGCAGAACCGACGCCTGCACCCTCAGGGATTAGACATCTGTCCACACCTAATTTCTCGCACAAGCGCGCCGCATGTAACGGCGCTGCTCCGCCAAACGCGATCATTGTGTATTCGCTTAAATCTTCGCCATTTTCTACAGCATGTACGCGCGCAGCGTTAGCCATGTTTTCATCCACAACCTCAGCTAAACCCCAAGCCGCTTCTGTGACATTCATATCGAGTTTATTAGCAACGTGCTCACTTAATGCAGCTTGCGATTGCGCGCTATGCAATGGAATCGCTCCACCAGCGAAGTTGTTGGGGTCAAGTTTGCCAAGAATTAAATCGGCATCTGTGACGGCTGGTCTGTTTCCGCCGCGTCCATAACAGGCGGGACCTGGTTCAGACCCAGCGCTTTCTGGGCCCACTCGTATTTGATTAAGCACATCAACGTGTGCAAGTGAACCACCACCAGCACCGATTTCAACCATGTCGATTACCGGGATAGAAATTGGCATACCGGAGCCTTTTTTAAACCGATAGGTGCGCGCGACTTCAAATACACGTGCTGTTTTTGGCGTTTGGTTTTTTATGAGGCAAATTTTGGCTGTGGTGCCCCCCATGTCGAAACTGAGCACTTTATCAAGACCATGTTTTGCTGCGATATCTGCAGAGAATATGGCGCCACCAGCAGGTCCAGACTCGACTAATCTGACTGGAAACTCGGCCGCCGATTCCAACGACATAATACCGCCGCCGGAGTGCATCAAAAATACCGGGCAGTCTGCGCCTTCATTGGCTAAGCGCTGCTTAAGTCGATCTAGGTAAGACTTCATTAGCGGCTTGATATACGCGTTGGCGATAGTCGTATTGAACCGCTCATACTCGCGCATCTGAGGCGAAACTTCTGATGATAACGACACGAGTACATTCGGTAATCGCGCCGATAGAATATCTGCTACTCGTTGCTCATGCGCATTGTTTACGTAGGAATGTAAGAAGCCAACTGCCACACTTTCGTAACCAGCTTTTGCCAGGTCGTCTGCCAGTGCTTCAATTTCCGCGTTGTTAATTGGTTCTAAAATGTTTCCGAGTGCGTCTATACGCTCTTTCAGTACATAGCGGCGGTTTCTCGGTAGCAATGGGTCGGGTAATTTTAAGTTTAAGTCGTATTGTTCAAAACGACTTTCTGTTCGCATTTCAATGACATCTCGAAACCCAGCGGTGGTTATTAGTGCTGTTTTAGCACCGCGCCGTTCGATTAATGCGTTTGTGGCCAGGGTTGTGCCGTGGATAATCTGATGAATTTGCTCGGGCTTGATCTCGGCGTATTGACATACCTGGTGCATGCCATCAATGATTGCTTGCTCTGGTGCCGAATAGTTCGTTAAAACTTTGCTTGTATAGTGACGGCTGTCAATTTCCAACACAACGTCGGTGAACGTTCCGCCGATGTCTACGCCGAGTCTAATTGACGGTTCCATAAAGTATTTGCCAAACAGTGCCTGTGTTCAGCAATCCTAACTAAGATGGACGATAACTTCCAATTATATTTATTGATGGATTTGATAATAACTATTTATTGATTGTCAGCGGTAATTTGCCTCGCAATATTAGCTGCTTGGCTTACGTAGTTAGGGCAGGTGTCCGCGTCAAACCGCGCGTGAAAGTTCAAGGGGTCAGGGTGCCACTTGTACTTCAGTAATCTCAGTTCTTCGTTGTCCAGTGCTTTTCTCACGATGACTTCGGGCAAACAGGCAATGCCGAGGCCATCCAATGTCATACGCAAACACGCAGCCAGATTGGTTGACGGTACAATTGTGACATTGCCTATATCCAGCGATGTGATGTGGCTTATTATTTGTTCGTACGGCAAAGTGCCACGCGCATGCGTCAGGATTGAAAATCGCGAAAACACTGATGGCGAAAGAGCCGTATCTTTGAGGCTGACTGACGGTGCGGCCACCCACACCAGTGGAAATGTGCCAAGGTCTAAATCACCGCTGGTTTGTCTATTGAAAGGCCCGCTTTGTAGCGTTAGGTCGACCGATTTACTGAAAATAGCGGTTGACAGGTTTTGCGATAAATCCACAAGTAAGTCAATTTCGATGTTTGGGAATTTGGTTTGCACAGCTAATAGGTATTCGCTTAAGCACGAGTGCACAATCATTTCGGTTACACCGAGGCGCAAAACACCGTCGAACAAATGTTCTTTGTTTGCAGTTATCAGTAAATTCTCCATCGCGGCAAGCACTTTTCTGGCTTCTGGTAAAAGTGTATTTCCAATCGGAGTTAAGCGTACTGAGCCTGCATCGCGCTCCATCAGCTTCACGTTGAGTGTGCTTTCCAAAGCTGAAATTCGTGATGAAATATTGGGTTGAGTGGTCTTTAGGGTATCAGCTGCGCGTCTGAAACTATTTTGGTCTGCAACAGTTACAAATGTGTGTAGCTGTTTGAAGTTAACTTGTGCCATAAAGACATCCTATGCTGAACCAGAAATAAAAGTAAGTGCCAGCGCATATTTTTTAAGGAACTGAAGACGCAACAAGCTTTATCGAGATTAGAAACAGTGCAATTTGAACGGCAAGGTAGAACCACTTTTCAGATAGTTGTTTTATAAGGTATCTGCCAAATAGGGTACCCAATGCAGCCACCGGAATTAATGTGGTCGATGCTAACAATGAAGTTTTTGTGTATGGGTGTAGTGCTGAGTAAGGTACAATTTTCGCTAAGTTTATTGCCGCAAACAAGATTGTAGATGTGCCCGCGAAAACCATCTTAGGCATTTGTTGCGGCAATATGTAAACTTGGTAGGGCGGACCACCGGCATGGGATATAAAGCTAGTGAATCCTGCGAGCGTGCCCCAAAATAATCCACGGCGAGTATCCGGCAGTTTCGGTTCAACATTTTTGTTATTTCTTAGCCATACATGCAAACAAAATGTGATGCCCATGATGCCTAAAAGCAGTGAAACCAATTTATCGGAAATGTATGCAGCTGTTGCCCAGCCAATTAGCACACCCAATACTCCTGCCGGTATTAGTACTTTTAAATTAACTGCACTGTACTCACGCCTGTAAAGCCACACACTAAATATGTCGGATATTATGTAAATAGGGAGTAGTAATACTGCCGCCACAATGGGGGACATGACCAACGATAATATCGGTACGCTTAGCATGGCAATAACAGGCATGCCGCCTTTAGATAGGCCAACTAAAAATGCAGCTAAACACAGAAGCGCAAATAAAGCGGGATTGGCCAACAGCGAGTCTAACGTAGGCATAGGGGCACTTTAGCTCTTACGCAATAACTGGCTATCGAAATGTGAGCAGAGTAATCTATTTATAACCAGAGTATTCTTAGATAAGCGCCAGCAGTAGGTTCAGAAATCGATTCGCTACCAAGCATATACCCACCATAAACCGAAAAGTCTATATCGCTAGTGATGTTAAACAATAACGATAGTCTGGGTTCTAACGCGTAAATCAAATCAGATTCAATTATTGTAAATACCGCGCCATTAGTGGCTCTGGTGATAAAGTAATTCTGTAAAGATAAATCGGTTCTTAACGAAACCTTGCTCGCCACGGGCAGCTGCCATCCAATACTGTTCGCCGTGTAGAGATCCACTTCACCTATTTCAGTATCGTCTCCGAAAAGGCTGAATGCGCTTCTAGGTGCTCCTAGCTCTATAGCGTAATCTACGCTGCCCCATTTTATGGAATAGCCAATTCCGATTAAGGCACTGGTGTCGGTAGCCGTGGTGAGTTGAGAGTAGCGTAGCGTTACGCCACTACTGAATCTGTTGTCGGCACTTGCGGTAGAGTTTAATCCGCCAATTAGAAACAAAAGTAAAGCGATTGACTTCTTGGTAAACAAGTTCATTTGTCTGAATGGTCCTTAATACTTTGCAGCAGGCGCAGTAATAAGTAGTATATTTCATTCAGAACGGGGCGGTCCAAAGAATTTGTATCGCATTGAAACTATGGGGTTTCCCCGCATGGAGACACACTCACGGCGTGACCAAGGCGCAATCCATCTCGAAATACGTTACTGTGGCCGTACCGTTTTCGCCGAATCTGGTGCTTCTGTCCAAGGCACTGAATCCGCCATTCGAATTGCCATCCGACGAATTCAAAATC
>CAYMHU010000006.1:0-26605 GCA_964390335.1 uncultured Granulosicoccaceae bacterium
GGCATACCTCACGAAACCATATTCTCGCATAATGCTATCCTGGCAACATAACGCCAAGCTCAGCGGCAATTGACAGCCGTGTGGGTTGTGAGCATTGCGCGTTCCACGCGGCTGTCAAGTTGTCCGTCTGCAGCGTATGGTTATGTTTCCGCCGCAATCCAACTATCCATGTGATGAATAATTTCTGGAACTTCAACATCATCGATACTAGTGTGCCCATCTCGCTCAACGCATTGATCGTATAGATACGCATTAAAGTCATTAAATTGATCCCACAGAACATTCCCAGATGGACCTCGCTTAAGTATTTCCGTAACAAACCAGTTTCTAACAGCTGTTATTATTTTCGAGACATCGTCTTCGTGATGCTTAATGTCTGATCCCGACAAATCAGAAATCGCTACTTGGTACCTATATCGTTCTTTCTCAAGAATCAGTATTTTCTTTTGCCCCCACTTACCTCCCCCATATTTTTGACATCCATAGTCAATACCCAACTCAAATGGCATGTTCATTCTATAGGGTTCATCGACCTCATTGGATACTATCCTGGAAAGATCATGTATCCCGTATTTTGACTCGTGTATTAGTTGTACTATTTTTTCAATACGATTTTCTGCAGAGTCGGCCCTCTCAAGCGATAGTCTCGGATTAAAACCCAGACGCTTAATAGCGAAGACAATACCAAGTAGTAACTGACGAAAGTCGTCATCGAAAGGACAATTTACGAAAACATTTTTCGAAAAATTTGATGACATGAAAGACGCCTACTTTTTGTCTTTAGGCGGATGAGGATCATTCCCATAACTGTCTTTTTCTCTTATTTTCCCATCTCTTCCGTGAATGTATAACTCACCTTTCTGGTTTTTAGCAATGCTGCGAGCCTGAGTTTTGGCTGCAGCTTGAGTCCGGTGAACCTTCGTTGCACGGGTAGATCCACCTTTCTTTACAGCCCAACCGCCATCTGGGTTCTTAACAACATGCTGACTTACCGGTCTACCAGATTTTTTCTTAGTCATAAAATCTCCTCTCGTGCATTTATGATAAACGGTGAGACATAGAATAGAAACATAACAGCTTCCTTAATCGGAAAACCGATTAAGTATTATTAACTAGGTTGGTGATTAAAACCTGGCGGATAGTCTCAATCTTCATGCCTAATCCTTTTAAAACAACGCTTTAAGTCTAGCAAAAACAAAAGGCGTTTCTCCCATAGCGGAAAAAGATGGACAATAAGCGCACAACAGTTGAATAAGCATTGTCAATAGATAGGCATCTTTTGAAAGTGCTCACAGTGGAATGGTTGGTGAAATGACTGCGTTGGGCAGAACTAGAGGTTTTTTAGCACTCAGTAACTTTCTGTTATTAGGACTTAAAGCACAACTTAATATCCTGTTTGTCGGAGCAGAAACCAACTATCACGCCTAGCCTTTAATCTAGTTTTTTCAACTCCACGGAGTTTAATCAATACGGATGCCGATTAACAAACGGGAACTTATAAGAATAAAATTTTGCTTTGTGCGTGTTATCTGTACACTGAACGACAACTACACTCACCTGGCAGTGTTGTTGGCATTTTGCTTACAAGGCTGACACAGCCCTGCAATTTTTTGCGACAAGCAGTAGCAAAAGAGTATTGTGCATACTCAACATGGTTCAATTAGATACAAACAATAGTACTTTCTCTAATTTCCAACAACATACGTAAAAATTACACGCTGCACAGAACCTATTGATCATCCGGCGGTCAATAGCTTTAAGAAATTAACACGCACAGCCAAGTCGGACGGATTTTGTGAACAGAAAACTGTTGAATGCAGCCAAGAAATGCTGTCTCCTACCTCTGCTATCCCTCATAGTGCTTTGGCCAGCCCTATCCCTGTCAGATACCCTACCTGATCATGTCATCAGTCAATTTGGTGAACCTCCTTCGATACCAGTTGGAGCACTCAATGAAGACCTGCAACGATCGGTAGATATGGCGCTGGTAAACAGCGTCACCTCATCAGGCTGGGGTCGAGACCAACAAATTGCCTTGGGTGAAATCGCTGAATCTAACGACCCGCGTATCGCATGGCCGATAACGGATCTGATGCGTTTTGTTAGCGATCCTCAACTTAGCGCTGAACTAGCTGGCGCTGCAGCAAAGCTACTTCGTATTTCACTAAACAACGGCAATCAATGGGGCACTATTACAGACCACCTGATCGCATGGAACATACCGGCACCACCCGACTACCTTCGCGTTAAACGAGCCATCTTTACATCGATCGTACCGGGATGGGATAAGTTGTTTATTGAAGGTGATATTGATTGGCGTCACGTATCCTGGGGCGGTGTGCGCATTGATGATCGTCCGTTCGATACCACTGACGATATCTGTAATTGCATACCCGCAGCCGACAATCCTCCGGTCGATAAAGCTAGCGACGCAACTTGGCTAAGAGACACCGACACCATTTTTGGTATTGTGCTAAATGGTGAGGCCCGAGCTTACCCTCGAAGAATCATGGAAGTGCGCGAAATGGTGAACGACACTCTTGGTGGTAGAGATCTCGGCATTCCGTATTGCACACTATGCGGTGCAGCTCAAGCGTATTTCACTGACGAACTTCCGGCCGGCATTGATCGTCCGGTGCTACGTACATCGGGTCTGCTAATTCGCTCGAATAAAGTCATGTACGACATTACCAGTAACTCTGTATTCGATACCTTCTTTGGCAAAGCGGTAACTGGCCCGCTTGCCGAAAAGAAAGTACAACTGGAATCGGCAACGGTCATTACTACTACATGGGGGCAATGGAAAGAAGCCTACCCGGATACAACCGTGCTAAAAGAATCACTTGCTTTGGGCCGCGATTTCGATTTTCGCAACAACCGCGATGCTAGTGGCCCCATTTTCCCTGTCGGTGACATCGACCCGCGCTTCCCCGTTCACGAAGATATGGTTGGAGCTATTACAGCATCGGGTAAACCGATTGCGTTTCAACAAAGTAAAGCCATGGCAGCGCTGATAAAAGAAGAACCTGTTGAAGTTGAAAACCTTCGATTAGCATTGGATGGCGGTGGCATTAAAGTCATTGATAAACAGGGAAAGCCGGTTAGCAGCCACCAGGCGTTCTGGTTTGCCTGGTCACAATTTCATCCCGGAACTGATATTTGGCCCAAATAATCAACTGAGTTTCCATTTTCTTCACGTTAAACAAACCATCAAAATTCACACGCTAATCATGGGAGTGAGCAATGAGAAAAATCTTAGGAGCTATTCTACTAATGACCCTACTATCGGCAAACAGCTATGCAGCAAACGGATTGATTAACGTTAAAAGCGCGCACAGTGTAAAAGACACCGCGGACAAACTGGAAGCCGTGCTTAATGATAAAGGTATGAACGTATTTGGACGGGTTAACCATGCTAAAGGTGCAATGGGCGCAGGTATGGAACTACTACCAACAGAGCTTGTTATTTTTGGTAATCCAAAAGTGGGCACCCCATTAATGCAATGTGCTCGCTCTGTTGCAATTGACTTGCCCCAAAAAGCCTTAATATGGGAAGACGATTCTGGCCAAGTTTGGTTAAGTTACAACGACCCTGCCTATCTTGCCGAACGCCACAGCATTGAAGGCTGCGATGAAGTATTAAAAAAGGTTTCCGGCGCACTGGGTAATTTTGCTGCTGCGGCAACCTCCGAGTAACGATTAAGTGATTCGATGAATTCAGGGTATCGACAGGGTAGTTTGACTGCCCTGTTCGGTATCCGCCAATCCAACTATTGGCCTGGTTATATCGCTATCTGCTCGCAGCAAGTGGACATAGATGTAAACTGCATCCATGTACAGATGGACAAGCTTTCGAAATCCGCACGCCGCAGGTGCTTATTTCGGGCATCTAGCGCTCACACGTGCAAGCGCTTGTGCAATTTGGAAACCGCTAACACCATACCTTGAAGACTAACGGTCAGCTAACTGCAATCACAAGATATCGATTAAATTATCCGGGAATAAATCGAACACGCCCATTTTAATCTCTTTTATAGAAAACCAGCGCGCCACGCTTTCAACCCCACTGTCTTCAGAGAACACCATGCGTTCCTGAGTGTACAGGGACGTATCATGCAAACCAACCCCTACGCACAACAGATACTCATGCCCTACTGCCCCCTCATGCTCATATAAATTTTCGAACATGCGCCAGCTGCCGGTAATGTCGATGTCGGTACCCAACTCCTCTTGGAACTCACGCTTTAAAGCAATTTCGCGGGTTTCACCAAATTCAACATGACCGCCCAAGGGTCGAATACCCTTTAGTTCGCCAGCGTCGTTATAGACTTCCATGGCCAGCAAATTGCCGCGATTCATGGCAAGGCCCAGAACCTTCACAATAATATTTTGAGTGGGACGCCAAACAGTCACAGGGAATTACAGAATCACGATAATAGAAAGGTAGCGGCGATGCATAGCTTGCATCGCCGCGTCGTTACAAGGTTTACTTAGGAATAGTGCCCTGCACGCCTTCTACGTAGAAGTCCATGCCGAGTAACACACCATCGTCAAACACTTCGCCCTCAGCCAGCACTTCTTCGCCAGCCTGGTTCTTGATGGGACCCTGGAAAGCGTGAATAGAACCATCGATGATGCCTTCTTTTATGACATCGGCTGCGGCTTTAACATCATCGGGAACCATTGCACCGTACGGCGCGAATCCAACCATGCCACTATCAATACCGTGCCAGGTGTCTTGTGACTCCCAAGTACCTTCAAGTGCGGCTTTTGTGCGTTCGATGTAGTACGGGTTCCAATCGTCAATGATAGACGTTAGCTGTGCATCAGGTGCAAACGCTGACACATCTGATGCTTGACCGAAACCAACAACCCCACGTTCTTGAGCAGCTTGTAATGGCGCAGGCGAATCAGTGTGCTGAGTAATAATATCGGCACCTTGATCAATCAAAGTTTTCGCAGCATCTGCTTCTTTGCCTGGATCGTACCAAGTGTTTACCCAAACCACTTTCACTTCGGCATCGGGATTTACTCTACGCATGGCAATGGTGAATGCATTTATGCCACGAATAACTTCAGGGATTGGAAATGAGGCGATATAACCAACCACGTTGGTTTTTGTCATCATGCCGGCCATGGTGCCAATAACGGCACGACCTTCGTAAAAACGCGCTGAGTAAGTCGCAAGGTTGTCTGCACGCTTATACCCAGTTGCATGTTCGAACTTTACGTTTGGAAATGCTTTGGCCACTTTTAACGTGGGGTTCATATACCCAAACGAGGTTGTAAAGATTAGATCATGGCCATCGCTCGCCAGTTTACGAATAACGCGCTCGGCGTCAGCGCCTTCAGGCACACTTTCCACATAAGTGGTTTCTACTTTGTCGCCAAATTCTTCTTCAACAGCTACGCGACCCACATCATGGCGGTATGTCCAGCCATGGTCGCCAATAGGACCAACATAAACAAAACCTACTTTAAGTGGGTCATCCGCTGCATGTAACGGCGCAAGCGCAAAAGAAGCTACGGCCACAGCCAATGTAATAGCTGCTTTTTTTAGCTTTCTGGGTGATGCAAGTACAGTCATACTTTCTCCGATCTTTGTTAAGGCGAATCTTGTGGGTTCGCTCTGTGAAACGCTTTTTGATGCTATCCGCTGAACTTTTTTGCCAAACCTATTGCTTAAATCTACTTCGTTGGGTGAAAAGCCTGGCCAATACTGGCAGGTGCGTTTTTACGCACCCGGCTATGATCACGCGATATAAGCACCAAAACGACTATCGTCGCCACGTAGGGTAGCATTGACATCAGCTGTGAGGGAACATTAATTCCAAGCGCTTGCGCATGCAACTGAAGAATCGTAATACCACCAAACAAATACGCACCAAATAAGAGCCTGCCGGGCTGCCAAGTGGCAAAAACGACCAATGCTAGTGCTATCCATCCGCGCCCTGCGCTCATGTTTTCTATCCACATTGGCGCATAAGCCATTGATAGATAACAACCCGCTAATCCAGCGCAGGCGCCACCAAATAAAGTGGCTAAATATCGTACAAATATGACCGGATAACCGAGCGCGTGTGCGGCATCGGGTGAATCGCCAACCGCACGTACAATTAAGCCGGCTTGCGTACGCCGTAAAAAGAACGACACAGCAACAACGAGCACTATAGAACCGTAAACCAACAGATTGTGTTGAAACAACATGGGACCGATAACGGGCAGGTCAGACAGTACCGGGATGGCTAACTTTGGTAATCCCTCGTACGCGATACCCACTAACGGTTGCCCCAGCAAAGCGCTTAATCCAATTCCGAAGATGGTCAGTGCTAACCCGGTTGCCACCTGGGAGGCGCGTAAGTTTAGTGTTAGAAATGCAAAGATCAGTGCCAGCAGCATTCCGGCTGCAACTCCTGCAATAACCCCCATGACGGCGCTACCACTAACATGTGCAATAGCAAAACCGCTGACAGCACCCGCGAGCATCATGCCTTCGACACCTAAATTCAACACACCGGATTTCTCTACTACCAGCTCGCCAATGGCGGCATACACCAATGGTGTAGCAGCGGAGATGACGGTTAACGCTATCATCACAACCATGTTGCTATCGATGCTCATGACGAAGTTACCTTAACGCCACGCGCTGATTGTCTGCCGAACACCACCTGATAGTTGATTAACACATCGGCGGCTAGCAGAAAAAATAACAACATACCTTGAAACACACCCGTAACTGCTACTGGCAAATTCAAACTGATTTGCGCAGACTCACCACCCAAGTACGACAAGGCCATGACCAAGCCTGCGAATATGCAACCCACAGGATGTAAGCGACCTAAAAACGCAACAATAATAGCGGTAAACCCGTACCCCGGCGAAATGCTGGGAAGCAATTGTCCGATAGGACCGGCCACTTCAAACAATCCGGCCAAGCCTGCAGTCGCACCGCAAAACAACAGCGAAAACCAGATGAGTCGGTTTTGCGTGAAGCCTGCATACAAGCCTGCGCGCGGTGCTTGTCCATTAACCTTTAACGCAAAACCCAACATGGTACGTGACAATAAAACCCACCCAAGCACGACCACAAACAGCGCGACTATGGCACCAATATGTAATCGCGTCCCTTGCAGCAAAATAGGTAACGTTGCTGCATCGTGAAACAAACGTGATTCAGGAAAATTGAACCCGTCCGGATCGCGTAGTGGCCCGTGTACCAACAAGCTCAGCAGTAACGATGCAATGTACGTGAGCATCAAGCTGACTAAAATTTCATTTGCGTTGAATCGGGTTCGCAGTAAAGCCGGTATTGCAGCCCACGCCATGCCACCGAAGATACCGGCCAAACTCATCAGTGGCAGTACATACCAACCTTCAACCTCATAAAAATACAACGCAACGGCACTGCCACAAATACCACCCAATATGAGCTGGCCTTCGGCGCCTATGTTCCACACGTTAGCGCGGTAGCCAATGGATAGTGCTACAGCAATCATGATTAACGGAGCCGCTTTAACACACAGTTCGGTTAAACCATAGACTGAGCTTAAGGGATCAATAAAAAACGCGTAAAACGCCTCGCCCACTGGCACACCCAATAATGCAAATAAAACCAGTCCGGCCAATAAAGTGACAATTAATGCAACAACAGGTGCGGCATAACCCATTAACTTTGAAGGTTCGGCTCGCGGTACTAAACGAATCATGCAACACCCTCCTGCAACTCAGCACCGCCCATCAATAGGCCCAATTGCTGTATCGATATTTGCGACGTAGGATAAGTTTGCGATAAACGACCTGCGCACAGCGCTGCAATTCGATCAGTAATTATCATGAGTTCGTCTATGTCTTGCGATATAACCAAAACAGCTGTGCCGTCTGATGCCATATCTTGTAATGCTTGATGAATTGCCGCTGCCGCGCCCGCGTCGACTCCCCAGGTTGGCTGCGATACCACCAATACATCGGGAGCTTGTTGCATTTCCCGACCAACAATAAACTTCTGCAGGTTGCCACCGGATAAGCTTTGCGCAAGCGACTGCGGCCCGTTGCACTGCACATTAAATTGATCAATCACACCACTGGCAAATGACGCACTCTTACGCTTACTGAGTAAGCCTGCTGTGCGCATCGAAAGGCGATAATGCGCAGTGAGCAATGCATTATCAGCTAGCGACATGGATGGCACGGCTGCATGACCAAGGCGCTCCTCTGGCACACAGCACAATCCAAGCTTGCGCCGCGCACCCGGCGCAAGATCACCGACAGGCTTTCCGGCAATCATTAAACTTGCCTTGTTTTTTAACCTGACCTCCCCTGCGATGACTTGCAAGAGTTCGTCTTGACCGTTACCGGCGACACCGGCGATACCAACAATTTCGCCGGCATTTACCGTTAAATTAATATCGACTAAACGCACGCCGTGTTGCCCGGCGATAGGCAGATTCACTTTTGACAGTTCAAGCAAGGTAGCATCTTGTGGGGAACGTTGAATTGCCACTGCTTCGCTGATTTCATCACCCATCATGAGTGCAGCTAAACTTTGTGCTGTTTCATTATCGGGGATGGCGGTAGCCACACGCTTACCACCACGCAAAATAGTGGCTTCACTGCACAAGGCTTTTATTTCATTGAGCTTATGGCTGATATACAAAATGGCCATACCTTCATCGGCAAGTCGTCGCAGTGTGACAAACAAGTCGTCGACTTCTTGTGGCGTTAAAACCGACGTTGGCTCGTCCATTACCAGCAGTTTCGGATACTGTAAGAGACACCGCACTATTTCTATGCGCTGACGCTCGCCTACCGACAAGGTGTACACGTGGCGATGCGGGTCCAGAGGCAATCCATATCGCGTGGATACCTCGACAATATCGGATTCCAACTTTGCATCGGCTTTTACTGCCATGCCCAACGCTATATTTTCTAACACAGTGAGTGCATCAAACAACGAGAAGTGTTGAAACACCAGTGCGATTCCCAGCTCTCGGGCCCGCGCGGGGGTGTTGATGCTGACCGGCTGCCCTTGCCATTCAATGCTGCCCTCGTCTGCTTGCAACAAGCCATACAACACTTTGACTAAAGTACTCTTACCGGCACCGTTTTCACCGAGTAAGGCGTGTATTCGGCCAGCATGAATGGTTAAATCAACATTATCGTTAGCCAAACACCCCGGGTACGACTTGGTTATGCCACGCATGGAGACTAACGGTGTATCCCCTGTGGCAGCGCTTCCGGGCGTGCTTGAACTGTGCTTGGTAGGGTTTGGCTGGTTCATATTGAGCTGAAATTCCAATCAGCGACAAGTTTACCCAAATAAGCGCTCAAGCCAAATACCTGCAAGCACTTTATTGACTACAATTTAAGTTTTCCACTTGCACCTTGCTTATGCCAACTGCACTAAAAGCGTTCAGAGGTCAATTCCTGCATTGCTTAGCCGATCCCGCTGCTAATGGCGATGAGGCTATAGAATACGTTGAAGACGGCGTGCTAATGCTTGACGAGGGACACGTTCGCTCGTTAACACCGTTTTCCCAAACCCAGCTACCGAAAGACTGCAAAGTTGTTGATCTGTCGGGCAAGTTGATCGTGCCGGGTTTTGTTGACACCCATGTGCACTATCCCCAAGTTGATGTGATTGCGTCTTACGGCACACAGTTATTAGAGTGGTTGGAAACGTATACGTTTCCAGCTGAATCCCGGTTTGACGATCCATCCATTGCAGAGGACACGGCGCGTTTTTTTCTGAATGAACTCATTAGTAATGGCACCACAACCGCCTTGGTGTTTGGTACTGTTCACAAAAGCTCGGTGGATGCGTTTTTTAATGAAGCACTGAACCGTAAACTGCGCATGATCTGTGGCAAGGTCATGATGGATCGCAATGCACCAGAAAACTTATGCGACACACCTGAATCCAGTTACCGCGATTCCAAAGCACTGATAAAGCAGTGGCATAACAAAGAACGCCTTGGCTATGCGGTCACACCTCGATTCGCACCTACCAGTAGCGATGCACAACTACAACAATGTGGCACTCTACTTAACGAACACCCGGATGTGCACTTACACACGCATCTAAGTGAAAACCCTGCAGAGTGTGATTGGGTAGCAAACTTATTTCCCGATCACATGGATTACTTGGGTGTGTATGAACACCATGGTCTGGTGCGTAAACGTTCGGTGTTTGCTCATTCCATTCATTTATCACACGATGAATGGAAGCGTATGGCAAACCAACAAGCGGCGATTGCACATTGCCCAACATCAAACTTGTTCATTGGCAGTGGGTTATTCGATCTACGAAGCGCGCAAAAGTTTGGCGTACCTGTGGGCTTGGGAACCGATATCGGTGGCGGCGATTCGTTTTCGATGCTGCGTACCATCAATGAAGCCTATAAGATCCAGCAATTACAAGCCAATAGCCTAAGCCCCCAACAAGCACTGTATATGGCAACCCTTGGCGGCGCTGTCGCACTCGACTTAGACACGCATATTGGCAACTTTACACAAGGCAAAGAAGCCGACTTTGTGGCGCTGGACACCCAAGCCACACCACTATTAAAACGCCGCAGCAACGTAGCACCAGACTGGCAGTCGCAGCTGTTTGCATTAATGATGTTGGGTGATGATCGGTGTATTTTCGACACCTTTATTATGGGGGAATCGGCGAAACGTCATTCATCAGTCGGCTCATTAACCCCGCCGAGTATCTAGCAAAAAGAACAATCCACTTAGTCGTCTTTGCAATCGACACTTGCACGCTGCAGCGTGCGAGCCGCTAAACACCTTGGAACAGAGTCCACAACGCCCGCGCACTCATCGCAAAACACACAGTAACTATGACCGGCCGAATTAGTTTTGCACCTGCATGTAAAGCCGTGCGCGCGCCCAGGTTAGCACCAATAAGCTGGCCCACAATCATGACTGCACCGATAAGCCAAACGATTTGACCAAAGAAAATAAAATAAACCAGTGCCGAAAAATTGCTGACCGCATTCAGTAGTTTTGCATGTGCTGTGGCTTTACGAATGGGAAAACCACGTAGCACCACAAACGAGGTTGCCATAAACGAACCCGTACCAGGTCCGAAAAACCCATCATAACAACCCAATGCAGGAGCTGCTGCTAAATTGTAGGCGCGCTGTGATAGTCGTGGTTCTCGATCTTCATCAAGGTTACCAGCGAAAAACAGAAAGTAAATACCCGTTAGTATCAACAGCACGGGAACCAAAAATGCCAAATACTCTGAATGTATTTGCGTGACTAAGTAACCACCAAGCACTGAACCTATACAGACTGCCAGCATCGGACGCACGTTATGCCGTACCGAAATAGCCCCGCGACGCACAAAATACAATGCTGCTGAAAAGGTACCAACACTGCCTTGTAGTTTGTTGGTTGCAATAGCTGCTGCTGGTGGTACACCAATTAACAGCATGACTGGAACAGTGATGAGCCCACCACCACCAGCCACAGCATCGACCCAACCCGCAATTAAGGCCACAACAAACAACAGCAGCAGAATATTGAATGCAAATTCCATCGCTAACTAACTACCCGATGATGTAAAGAACAGTTAACGGAAAGCAATGGATTTTAGTCAGGCATTACAGTCCGTCGTTACTTCGGATGGGTATCAGGATTTTTCAGCCTCAACACCTAATCGCTTTTGCAATAAGGTGCTGGTGGTGGTGTATTGCGTATACTGTTTTTTATCCGGTTCGAATTGTTGCTTGATGGCGGCAGCGCACAACGCGGTTTCATGAAACCCGCTGAGAATCAGTTTTTTCTTTCCAGGATAGGTATTAATATCTCCTACGGAGTAAATACCGGGCACCGATGTTTCAAACGTTTGCACGTCAACAGTTACTAAGTTTTTCTCTAATGCCATGCCCCAGTTTTCGATAGGCCCGAGCTTCGGTGACAAACCAAAAAACACGAGCAGATCATCGACGGAGATTTCTTGCATGGTTTTATTTTCATCCCGCAACTCGCAGGTAATGCTAACCAGCTTTCCATCTTTTTCAGTAAATGATTTGGTGGAACCATAGATTACCTTCACTTTACCCCCGTCTTGCAAAGCCATAAGCTTATCGACTGATGCTTCGGCTGCACGGAATCGTTCAGTGCGATTGATGACAGTAAGGCTTGCAGCATCATCGGCCAAAGCCAATGCCCAATCAATGGCAGAATCACCTCCACCTAATATAACCAGATGTTTGCCTGCGTGCGCTTTAGGGTCACGCACCCGATAAAACAGCTGCGTATTTTCGAATGCATCGATACCTTCGACCCGCACTTTTACTGGCGTGAACGAGCCAGCACCGGCGGCCACAATCACAGCTTTACATTTAATATTGGTCCCTTTCGAGGTGCTAACCGTAAAAACACCATCGGCGTCTTTCTTAACATCGTCGACCGTTTGATCAAGATGCATCGTTGCTTCAAAAGGCGCCACCTGTTCCAGGAGTTTGTCTACTAGTTCTTTACCAGTGCATACCGGTACTGCCGGAATATCGTAGATGGGTTTATCCGGATACAGCTCGATGCACTGACCGCCTACCTCCGGCAAGGCATCAATAATATGTGCGTTGAGCCCCTGTAGACCTAACTCAAAAATTTGAAAAATGCCTACCGGCCCAGCGCCAATGATGACAACGTCTGTTTCTGTGCTCATACCGAATCAATCTTGACCATGTAATCGAACAATATACCGCAAGCGCCGCGCTCGTGCGGCTGAAAGATCCAAGGATAATGACCTGTATAAGACGTACTTATACTCACCAATACAGGCCTATGCTGCCACCGTACTGCAGCGTGTCGCGCTGTGTCGCGCCTAAACGGATATCCCACCATCTGGACTGGCCAAATCTGGTTTCTAAAGACCATTCCTCCGAATACGCCTGGCGGGCATTAAAATGCTCTTGCAAGCCGTAACTTGCATGTACAAATATTTGTTTCGCTAATCGACCGGAAATGCCGGCATGCAGCTGCAAGCCACCAAAGCCGCGCCCCTGTCGATTTTCTTGTAAGCGCGCGCCCGCTACCGCAAAAGCCACCAAGCGCTGCCCCACCCGGAACGATTTACCAATTTCCCAATCCAGTAGCCACGCTTGACAATCCTTGCAGGTATTAGACAAACGCTCGTTTCCTATACGCGCATGCCACGACAGTGCCTTATCGTTTTTTATGCCGGTGTGGTTTGTACTCAGACTACTTACATTGACTAGATCAATTCGTTCTAACTTCACATTATCGTCTGAGAATGTGAATGTACTATCCAGAACAGTAAAAGAGGAATACGGTTTTCGGCCATACGGCAAGCCTAAGAAGTCATAGTATGCCGGTCTGATCTTCAGAACACCCAAGCGCTGTGCTGCATTGTTGCGATCGCTATCGATGTATCGGTTAACGGCGCCCAAACTTATTATGCCGGGACGCTGACCTAAGTGCGGCGCAACTGGCGGTTTCACTTCGACTTCTTGCTTGGCTCCCGTGCCGAACTTAAGCCGTGCGAGTAAGAGTTGTCGCTGTCGCTCTTTATCGCTTAACAAATCATCCTCTCTAATTCTGTAGTGCACATAATCGAGCAAGGTATCAATAAGCCAGATTTGTCGATCACGCGGTAATGCTTCAAACGACTCCGTGTTTAATACCGTTTCATCATTCGAATAACGCGTAATTAATCGCTTTTCCGCAGCTGTGCTTTTTGCGAAACGGTTTTGGAATTCAGTACGGCGCGACTGATAAAAATCGACTTGCGTTACCAACGCCTGCTGGTCAGCAGGCGCATTCATCATACGATCAAAAACGGTTATTGGCATAGCCCATGGCAAATATTGCGGTACAAATTCTGTGTTAGTAATGATGCCCAGTACAGAAGCAATCTGATACGCGCAATTTTCTCTGAAAAAATAATACGGAAACACGGCGTCTTTGACTTCCCACAAATGCGCAATGATCAAGTGTCGCTGGTGTGGGCTTAAATCAAGCCGATATTCCCAGATATCGCGTAAATCTTGCTCACCGTATTTCGCTAAAAACCGATAAAACGGCTCGCGAGTGAACTGCGCATCGTATACGCCACCAATACCCTTTGCTAAATAAAACAATGGGTTTTCATTAGGTGGTATTTTTGCACCAAAGTTGATGGACGGATCCAGCAGATAACTCTCGCTGCCTTTTGAGTTTAGTTTTAAAAAATTGTGCCCGAAAAACGATGCCGGATTTTTAAAATGCCCGGTTGCGAATACCATGCTAATGGAATCAACGGAATCCAATTGCGCCCAATCGCTGTATTCTCGGCAGGCCACATCACTAATTTGCATGCTGGAATGCGCTTCTATCCAAAGCCTACGCGCAGGAAACAAACAAGCAGCATGTTTATTGGTATTAGTTTTAACTGGTGCATTCAGCGCACTGACGGTGGCTTCAAGCTCAGCTTTTGCATCAAATTTGCCATTGGGATGCAGAAAAAACTCATCGTTGACAATGTAGCTGCTGTTGCGAGTTAACACTGCATGCTGTCGGTAATGCAGTAATGCCAACCACTCGGTGTTACTGGACAGGCGGGACAATTCTTCGTTAGATAGGTTGTTCTGCGAATACCCAAATACAGGCAAGATTAAACAAAACAGGAATAATGAATTGCGCATAAAACAAAGGCTGCAAAAGCAGCCCTTGCAGTACGCTATCGCACTTGCGTTCAGACGGTGCAATTTCCAGCAGCGCTGAGTTCAAATGTCTGGAACATTTGATACGCCTTGTCACGCTGACCTAATGTACTGTAATTAGGCTGAGCCAGCACATGAGCAAGATCGTTGCGTAGGTCGTTTGCCACTGCTACTTGCGCTGCAACCGTGTCACAACCACCAATTTGCATCATAGTAGCCAAGTATTTACCTTCGCCACGAACAATATCTTCTGCAAGCTTTGGGTATGATTCGTTGATTAACTTAGCAGACGCAGCTTTCTTATCGGCACAAAATGTATCTGGAGTCAGGGTAGCCGAGGAATAAGCATACGTTCCCAGACTGCCTGAGACTACGTTCAGACCCAACGAAATGCCACGCTGATCTTCATCAGGAAATAGCAATCCCCAGAAACACTCTTCTAACGCTTCTTTAAAGGTGCGATCCTGAGCGATCGCAGTACCGCTGGTGCTTGCGGCCATCAAAGCCAGCGCCAATACAACGCCTGCACTTTTGAAAATCTTCATTCCACTGCTCCTTATTGATTTGACTAATTGATTTGACTAATTGATTTAACCAGTTCAATTAAACTGAAGAGAAAACTAAGTGAATTACCAAGTTCGCCTTTGAAGAGTAGCACACGTCTTTAACGACTTCGATGCCCGACTGGAAAATTAGTTTGCAAATGTGGGATACAAGTGTTGCTTACTACTACTTTTGACTAGGTGCGGAAGCCAGCAATTTTTTGACATCTGTCAGAATCACAGAGTGATCAACACCGTATAAACCGGTTAGGAAATATCCGCGCGCACCTGAGACGGTGGCGCGGATAATACAATAACTATGCAGCAGTTTACTGCAGGTGGTATCGAACACCGCCGACCAAGAATAGCTCGTCGATCATATCGATACCGGCATAAAATTGACCAAATGACGTGTCGCCGGTAATACCGAAGCCGAAGCCGAATTCTGTATCGTCAGCGCTGCCTACATCGATCATGTGGATTCCAACATTGCCGTACCAACCAAATTGTGTTTCAGCAAGCTGATCACCACTGATTAAACCTTCGATTGCCAGACTGCTTGCACTGAAATCGCAATCGAAAAAAGCATTGCTTGTGCAACCATCAATTTCAAGATTAGCAGAGTGATAGCTGAGCTTGACTGCAGTATCGGTATTTTCAAGTAGGCTTGTGCCGCGAAGCTGGTAATAAACACCTGCACCAAAACTCATGCCGTCAGCAGAACCGAACTCACTTAAACCCAGATCACCGAATACCATCATGTCCGGAGATAGTTTGTAGTTAAACCGAAGTCCATAGGTTGTTAGATCGCTTTCGAGCGTTGTGCCGGCTTCAATGGACATATCGGCCATGTTGTCCATATTGGCACTGCGCCCATTTGCCAAGCCAAATACATCGGCTTGCAGTGGAGCTGCAAGCAAGCCCAGGACTGCTGTCCAAATAATGCGTGACTTAATCATTCAACTTTCCTTTTAAGTGGAGAAAAACTGTTTGAGAGTTTGTCATATGAGTTCACCAAATACAACAAGCCCGAAGTTGCTAAGGGTTTATTTTGTTTCTGATTTAAAGGATAACTATTTTGTTTGTCCGCAACAGTTTAATTAAATACCTGTTCACGGGTAGCAAGAAATTCAACATCCGGCCAGCGCTCCTGCGTCATGCTCAGGTTAACACGCGTTGGCGCCAAATAAACCAATTCATCGGCATGATCGAAGGCCAGATTACTGTCAAGCTTGCGCCTGAAATCCGCCAACATAGATTCGTCGGAACATTTTACCCAGCGCGCTTGTTGCACACCTACAGCTTCAAACTGACATTCAACCCGGTATTCATCGCGCAGCCGCTGGGCAACAACTTCAAACTGCAGTACGCCTACTGCACCGAGCACGAGATCGTTACTCACTATGGGTTTAAATAATTGTGTGGCACCTTCTTCACACAACTGACTCAAGCCCTTCTGCAGCGCTTTCATTTTTAGCGGGTCTTTTAAAACCGCTCGTCGAAACAGTTCTGGTGCAAAATTCGGTATGCCGGTAAAAATTAAATTTTCCGAGCTGGTAAAGGTATCGCCTATTCGGATAGTTCCATGGTTATGAATCCCGATGATATCGCCGCTGTAAGCTTCATCAACATGACCACGATCGGACGCCATGAACGTTAACGCATCAGAAAAACGCACATCTTTTCCCAACCGAACATGCTTAGCTTTCATGCCCTTTGTGTATTTACCAGAACAGATTCGAACGAATGCGACCCGGTCACGATGCTGCGGATCCATGTTGGCCTGAATTTTAAATGCAAATCCAGTGAAGTTCTCTTCTTCTGGCTGTACCTCTCGAGTCAGTGTTGCACGCGGTTGCGGACCAGGCGCGTGTTCAACAAAATCGTCGAGTAACTCAGCCACACCAAAATTATTAATTGCCGAACCAAAAAATACTGGCGTTAACTTTCCCGCGAGATATTCTTCTTTATCGAAGGGATTACACGCGCCTTGCACCAGTTCTATTTCATCACGCAGCTCAGTGGCCATGTCACCCAGAATGTCATCCAGCTTCGGGTTGTGTAATCCATCCACCACTTCGCCTTCCTGGACTTTACCACCATGTGTTGGCGAGTAAAAATGCACAGTATCGCGATGCAAATGATAGACACCTTTAAATCGTTTACCCATGCCGATCGGCCAAGTGATCGGAGAGCACTGGATGTTTAGCATTTTTTCCACTTCATCCATAAGCTCGATAGGTTCACGACCTTCGCGATCAAGCTTATTGATAAAGGTCATTACCGGCGTAGTTCGTAACCGACACACATCCATGAGTTTTTCTGTTCGGGTTTCAACACCTTTGGCCACATCGATAACCATTAGTGCCGAGTCAACCGCAGTTAATGTGCGATAAGTATCTTCCGAGAAGTCCTCGTGACCTGGTGTGTCGAGTAAATTAACGATGCGGTCTTTATACGGAAATTGCATCACAGACGAAGTCACCGAGATACCGCGCTCTTGCTCCATGGCCATCCAATCTGAGGTTGCATGCCGAGCAGCCTTACGCCCTTTTACGGTACCGGCCAGCTGTATAGCGCCGCCGAATAACAATAATTTTTCGGTAAGTGTGGTTTTACCCGCATCCGGGTGCGAAATAATCGCAAACGTACGTCTGCGCCGGACTTCGTCGATGGGGGTCATGGTGTTGAAACGCTGAGATCAGAAAACCAATGATTATACGGCGCTCTGAGCACAATAACATGGTTAACCGGAGCTTGAATCCAGATTTTTGACCATGATAAGAGCATCTTCACGCCCATCAACGCTTTCATAGTAGTCTTTGCGCACACCCACTTTTTCAAATCCTGCGCGCTCGTACAGCCTGATGGAATGTGGAACCGATGGCCGTGCTTCCAAAAAAGCCTTAGCTGCACCACAGCGAACCGCAGCATCCAGCAATAGGCTTAACAACTCAGGCGCATATCCACGTTTATTATATGGCTTATCGATGCATAAATTTAAAATATGCGCTTCGTCAACAGCCATTTGCATTACGCCATAGCCAATTAATTGTTGATCCAGGCGTAGCACCCGGCAGTGGTACCCCACCTTAATGCAATCTCTGAATAAGCCAAGTGTCCATGGAAAGCGATAGCTGCGCTGTTCAATTTCGATAACGTCGGGCAAATCTTCCAATTGCATTTGCGCATCGATGAGCGGCGGTTGAGCTTGCGTGGACACAGAACTTACTGCGCAACCAAACTACCGCTTGGTAACAGTGCTCGCGCCGCTTTAAGCACATTCCACGCTTGCCGTTTACGTTGTGGCGAATTTCTAAGTAGTGATGGGTGCGGCAGTTGCCAGGCTTTTAGGCCGGGCCGATTAAAGTCAATGGCTAGG
Organism: uncultured Granulosicoccaceae bacterium; assembly: GCA_964390335.1. Taxonomy (GTDB): domain Bacteria; phylum Pseudomonadota; class Gammaproteobacteria; order Granulosicoccales; family Granulosicoccaceae; genus Granulosicoccus. Next base: position 18,600 of record CAYMHU010000006.1, read on the forward strand.
TCGTCAACTGATTCGGTATCGGGTAGCTGCAACCTAAACACCAAAGCTACATCGCGATGCGTTTGACACAACTGTGCAACCACAGCAGCCGGTTCATCATTCAATGCAAGGCTCTGAGTACTGGGTTCTAACACCCCAAGGCAGGTGTCTTGTCGACGCCAGGCAATTGATCGCAACATGTCATCAAAAAGTTTTGCATCGGCAGGTTCAAACGGGTATTGCGATTGACTCAAGCTCAGCGCTTCAACCAAGATTAATAGTGGAGAGTCTTTTTTACCAAGCTGTGTACAAAGCTGGCCTCTGAAAGGCATTGCCAGCAACGGGGTGTGCATAAAGTCATGCTCAGCCTCGGGTACCGGCGCAACTGCTGCTTGCGGCTGTTGCTCTGATACTAAGTCTGGTATTTCCGTTGGGTTCGTTTCTGTTGCAGGAACCCGCTCAACCCACGGCACAAGTCCCATACCGCGCAAACACTGCAATTGACTTTGGGTATAAGGCATCTGAGAAACCGCTACTCTTTCGGTGCGGCACGTTTTTTACGTTTACGCAACCAACGGAAAATGGCGTAAATAGGCCCGGCGGCAGCATACAGACCCGACGCGATTAAAATCATTTTAGGTGGATCGACTGCGGTGGTAACAAACAGTAATAACAAGCCCAATAGCATAGCGAAGGGCACTTTGCGGCTATCGCCTAAATCTTTAAAGCTGTAATACATAAACGTGCTAACCATTAACAAGCCGGTTGCTAATGTTACGAACAGAGCTAGCGGAATTAAGTCGCTGCCACTAACACCTAACTCTTCGCACACCCAAACCAAACTAGCAAGAAATGCCGCCGCTGCAGGACAAGCCAAACCCTGAAAAAAACGTTTATCAGCAACCCCAACTTGCACATTGAATCGCGCCAGTCGCAAACCGCAACACGCCGCATACACAAACGCCGCAACCCAGCCTAGTTGACCATATTCCGCCAACGGTAAATTGATTAGCGACCATTTGTACATCAGGAACGCAGGCGCGGCACCAAATGACACCATATCGGCCATGCTGTCGTACTCGGCACCGAATGCAGTGGTGGTGTTGGTCATGCGAGCGACACGGCCATCGAAACCGTCGAGTACCATGGCCACCAGAATTGAAATTGCAGACGTGACAAACTCGCCGTTGGAGGCGGCGATCACTGCATAGAAACCGGCGAACAGCGCGCTGGTTGTAAACAGGTTAGGTAGTAAATAGATTCCCCGCCCGCGCTTGGTAGTACGAGGTACGGGATTAGCTTCGCTCATGAACAATCTCGATTCGATCGCCGACATATATTGCCAGCATACTTATTTTTACAAGTCTGTTGCAGCGATACGCGGCGCCAGAGCTAAGATACAGTTGTATGTTAGCACCTGAACGCCGCCAAAAACGTAATGTTATACCTTTAAAGACTTCTCGCCACGCGCTATACCGGTTGCGCCCGAACGAGCCACTTCAATGACGTTATCTGCACCCAAGGAGTTAAGAAACGCGCGCAGTTTGTGATCATCCCCTGTCAGTTCAACCACATAACTGGAGTCGGTTACATCAAGGATGCGACCACGGAAAATATCGGTAAGCCGTTTTACTTCTTCACGACCTTGATCTACGGCTCGTACCTTCACCAGCATAATTTCACGCTCGATAAAAGGTATTTCAGTCAGATCGGTGAGCTTTGCCACCGAGACCAACTTGTTCAGCTGCTTAATGATTTGCTCGATTATCCGTTCGGTGCCGGTTGTAACGATGGTCATACGTGACAAGGTAGGATCGTCTGTTGGTGCAACAGTGAGTGATTCAATGTTGTAACCACGAGCGCTAAACAAACCTGCAACCCGGGACAACGCGCCCGACTCGTTTTCCAGCAAGATGGATATGACATGCCGCATTATGCAAGCTCCCGTGCAGGATTAAGACGCATTTCATGATGCCCCTTGCCTGCTTCTATCATGGGGTACACATTCTCTGACTGATCGGTGACAAAGTTCATGAATACCAGACGATCTTTCATGGCAAACGCTTCTTCTAATGAACTTTCTACATCAGCCGGATTATCAATGTTCATTCCAACGTGCCCATAACTTTCGGTTAGCTTAATAAAGTCAGGTAGTGCATCCATGTATGAATGCGAATAACGCTTCTCGTAACTGAATTCCTGCCATTGCCTAACCATACCCATGTAACGATTATTCAAATTGATAATCTTGATCGGTGTGCCGTATTGCATTGCCGTAGACAATTCCTGAATACACATCTGGATACTGGCTTCACCGGTTATACACGCAACTGTTGCATCAGGGAAACCCAATGACACCCCGATTGCTGCAGGCAATCCAAAACCCATGGTGCCAAGACCACCAGAATTGATCCAGCGATTCGGCTTATCAAAACCATAATATTGAGCGGCCCACATCTGATGCTGACCAACATCAGAGGTGATATACGCATCGCCGTTGGTGACACGCCAAAGAGCTTCTACAACGGCCTGTGGTTTAATAAGCTTGTCGTCTAGATCGTAAGCCATGCAATCACTGCTCTGCCACTCTTTAATGCGAGCCCACCAAGATGCGATATCTGCTGGATCTGCTCGCTTTTCCGTTTCTTTAATTTGCGCCAACATGGCATCGAGTACTTGATCTACGTTGCCAACGATGGGAACGTCTACGGTGACGTTTTTAGAAATGGACGCAGGGTCAATATCCACATGCACAATTTTGGCGTGCGGGCAAAAGCGATCAACCTCACCGGTGACCCGATCATCAAAGCGCGCACCAATAGCAATCAGTACATCGCATTCATGCATGGCCATATTCGCTTCATAGGTACCATGCATGCCCAGCATGCCAATGTTTTGTTTATCTGAATGCGGGTAAGCACCCAAGCCCATTAGCGTTTGCGTGATCGGATAGCCGAGCTCGCGCGTGAACGCTCGCAACTGTTCAGATGCGTTTCCTAATACTACGCCACCACCTGAGTAAATCATGGGTCGCTTCGCCGACAAAATTAAATCAACCGCTTTGCGAATCTGGCCAGGATGCCCTTGCGTTGGCGGGCTATATGAACGCATTTCAATCGACTTCGGATAGTTAAACGGAACGGTAACGCCAGGTGTGGTGAAATCTTTCGGTATATCGATAACAACCGGGCCGGGGCGACCTGTGGTTGCAACATGAAACGCTTCTTTAATCGTTTGCGCCATGTTCTCTAATGAATCAACCAGAAAGTTATGCTTTACACAAGGGCGTGTTATCCCGATGCAATCCACTTCCTGAAACGCATCACTTCCAATAAATCGGCTTTGTACCTGACCGGATATAACCACCATTGGCACCGAGTCCATGAACGCGGTTGCGATACCGGTTACTGCATTGGTTGCACCCGGGCCAGATGTTACAAGCACCACGCCCGGCTTACCTGTTGCACGCGCATAACCATCGGCGGCATGCGTAGCCGCTTGTTCATGACGGACTAAAATGTGTTTGACTGAGTTCTGCTGATATAAAGCATCGTAAATGTGAAGAACCGCACCGCCGGGGTATCCAAATACCATCTCGACGCCTTCTTCTTTGAGGGCTTCCATAAGAAGCTCACCACCTGATAATTCCACCGTAACAATCCTCGTTGTGCGCTAAAAGCAGCAGGTTCGCAAAGCCGCGAACAAGCCGTCTGTTATATCAATAATCGCAATAATAAATGAGTTATGCAGCCAGCTGTTACTTAGTTGCTGACCGACTTGTGTTCCCGAGGTGGCTTGTCTGCATTAGTAATCGGGCTATGAAGCGGGGGTGGGTGAGCCGCTTGCGCATTCCCGGTGGATGTTGGGATGTAACGCCGATTTGCTGACAGGCCAGATTGTGTCCTGCCCCTTCACAATGTATGAGTATAACGAATCAAACGCGATTGGGGTGTGACGAAGCCGGAACTGTGCTGAAAGCCGCGAAAACGATAGAATACCCACAGCGTGTTGGCATGAACCGAGCAGGCACACCGGTAAGGCCAAAATTCAAGTTAAATCAGTGATATTGCCAATGTTTAAGCACATCACCCGGCTCAACACTCTATAAATGATTCAAACTTGCTTTATCAGGAACTACAGATAATCACCACAGTAATGACGAATCGTCAACGACATACTAACTTTCGAGCGAGTCGACGCGTGCTGCAATGCTGTCGCAGTATCGGAGTCTGTGTGATGCTGTGTTCCACTGTAATGAGTGCTGTCGCGCAGCAAAACCTGCCCAATATGGGCGAGCCTGCCGACACGGCCCTGTCGCCCATTGAAGAGAGGCAGTTGGGTGCGCAGTTCATGCGCCAGATCAGGGCCAGCATGCCAGTTGTGCGAGATGTGCAAAGTAACGAGTACATCCAGACGCTGGGGCGTCGGCTGGCGCTGGCCTCCGGCAAGGCCCACACAATGGATTTTAATTTTTTTGTGATCAACGATGATCAAATTAACGCGTTTGCCATTCCCGGCGGTTATGTCGGTGTGAACATCGGACTCATTCAAGCCATGCAAACGGAAGAGCAACTGGCTGGTGTGGTGGCTCATGAAGTTGCCCACGTAACGCAACGTCACCACGCGCGCGCCTTTGCACTCGGCAACCAATATTCGATGCGCACGGCAGCCACCATATTAGCAGCCATTCTGATTGGACAAGCCTCTGCCGAAGCCGGGCAAGCGGCCCTTGCGGCGGGTATGGCTGCCACTCAGCAATCGGCCATTAACTTCACGCGTGGCAATGAAACTGAAGCCGATCGCATTGGTATCGAAATATTAGCCAACGCCCGATACAACCCTGGCGCTATGGCCGAGTCATTCGCTATCTTGCGCCGTAAAAACAGCCTGAATACATCGCGCAATGCGTTGCAATATTTGCGTACACATCCGCTGGATAACAATCGCATTGCTGAAGCGAGGGACCGGTCCGATTCTAAATCAGCAATTCCGTTAAACCCACAAACTGACTTCCAAATTTTTAAAGCACGGCTTGATGTACTGTCTTCCACCGATCGCGGAGAATTGCTACGCGCATACATGGCAAAGCATCAGAAAAATCCGAATGTTGGCAACACCTACGGTATTGCACTGCTGCATTTGGAGGCCAACCGGCTAGATAAAGCGGGGAGTTATCTGGATAAACTGGATAATTTAGCACCGCGAAACCCGAACGCTAAATTATTACGCGCTATTGTATTGGAGAAACAAGGCAACCTAACCGAGAGCCTGAACAAGCTGAACGCGCTATACGACTTTTACCCGGAACGATACTCGGTGGTTGAAAAACTATTGGACTTACACAACCGCGAACGTCGATACACTAAGGCAAGCAATATTGCCAAAACCTATTTGCGAGAAATTCCGAACCCTAACCCGCTCGCCTGGCGACAGCTTGCTGGTTTCCAACAACGGCTCGGTGATAAAGCCGCTAGCCACGAATCGCTGTCGCGCTATTTTGCGGGCCTGAGTGAAATTAGTCGTGCGGTAAGTCAGCTTAAACTTGCGTTACAACATGTCACGCCAAATTCAAACGATGAGCTACGGTTGAATGCGAGCTTGAAGTTTTATACCGAACGTCCACCAACCCAGTAGCTGTTAACACACCCACAAAAAAGGCCGCTGTTATTGCGTTGTTTTTGCAATAACAGCGGCCTTCAAGCTCACCCGACTTTGTTAGCTATAAAGTCAGGAGACCTCGCTCCAAACTTAGTTTTGTTCAGTGTGATTACAGCTGTGGACCCGCTGCAACTAACGCAGCACCGCTGGGTGTATCGGTGTACTGCGCAAAATTATCTATAAATAACTTCGCAAGTTTCGTGGCTCGGGTTTCCCATTCACCCGCATCCGCATAAGTTGCGCGTGGATCAAGAATGCCGGGGTCCACTGATGGAAGCGCTGTAGGTACTGTCAAGTTAAACAATGGAACTACAGCGGTGTCCGCTTCTTCAATTGAACCATCCAGAATAGCGTCGATTATTGCACGTGTGGCCTGAATAGATACGCGATCACCAGTACCATTCCAACCTGTATTGACTAAATAAGCTTTTGAACCGGCTGCTTCCATGCGCTTGGAGAGCTCATCTGCGTATCGGGTTGGGTGCAGACTTAAAAACGCTTTACCAAAGCAGGCACTAAAGGTTGGCTGCGCTTCAGTAATACCCAACTCAGTTCCAGCAAGCTTTGCTGTGAAGCCAGACAGGAAGTGATACTTGGTTTGCTCGGGTGTCAGTATTGACACCGGTGGTAGCACACCAAAGGCATCCGCTGACAAGAAGATCACTTTGTTCGCGTGGCCCGCTTTAGATACAGGTTTAACAATATTCTGGATATGATCGATCGGGTACGAGACACGCGCATTCTCTGTTTTGCTGCCATCGTCATAATCGACGCTACCGTCAGCATTGACTACAACATTCTCTAATAGCGCATTGCGCTTGATTGCACCATAAATATCCGGCTCTGCTTCTGCACTGAGCCGAATGGTCTTTGCATAGCAGCCGCCTTCAAAATTGAATACGCCATCATCATCCCAGCCGTGCTCATCATCACCAATCAAACGACGCTTCGGGTCGGTTGACAAGGTGGTTTTGCCGGTGCCGGATAGGCCAAAAAATACAGCTGTATTACCTTCATCATCCGCATTAGCAGAACAATGCATAGACGCTATGCCTCGTAGTGGCAGCAAGTAGTTCATGTAACCGAACATACCTTTTTTCATTTCGCCGCCGTACCAGGTGCCACCGATAATTTGAAGCTTTTCTGTTAGATTGAAGGCTACGAAGTTTTCAGAATTAAGACCGTGTTCCTGCCATTTCTGATTCGTGGTTTTCGCCGCATTCATAACAACAAAGTCTGGCTCAAAATTCATGAGCTCTGCATCCGTTGGACGAATGAACATGTTTGTCACGAAGTGCGCTTGCCATGCAACTTCCATAACAAACCGAACGCTTAAACGAGTGTTCTCATTAGCTCCGCAATACGCATCAACAACAAACAAACGTTTGCCGGACAATTGGTCTGTAGTCAGTTTTTTAAGATCGGCCCACACATCCTCAGAGATTGGCTTATTGTCATTCTCACCTTGACGAGACCACCAAAGCGTATCGCGGGTTGTATCATCTTCTACTATAAATTTATCTTTAGGCACTCGACCCGTAAATTTGCCCGTATCTACAGCCACCGCACCGCTGTCGGTGATAATGCCTTTTTCAAGCCCTTGCAGACTATCCGACGTTTCTTCCTGAAATAACATTTCGTATGTTGGGTTATGGATAACCTCTGAAACATTGCTTATTCCATACTGCTGCAAATCGATACTCATCGGTAAGGCCTGAGCTGGCAAATTCATTCTAATCTCCAAATAGCTGTTTCGTGATACAACTGCTTTACGTATCTATATCCGCTAGTAAAAAGCGATAACTCCAACTTAATTTAGCGGTCCGAAGGAGCCGAACTATACAAGAGCGACACAGATTGTACAGGGGTATTTACCATCAAATAGGCAATAAACACCGCGTTTTATAGGGGATTGATGATCATTTGTAGTTTAGCTACCGGACTGAACACTAACGCTGTTGCCAAGATGCCTACTACATAACTGACTTACGGCACAAAAAACCTCAAAACGTGAAATACCACTAGAGTTGATGATTAAATAGAAATAGTTTTTGTAGTTTCAGTTCATTTTGATTTTATTTACATTATTCCGGAAATCCATGCTCAATCAGCGCTGTTCAATACCGCTACAGCTCCGATACATTCGTACACTCAGACACAAAAAAGGGTGGGCATTTACATGCCCACCCTTTTCGGTAATGCGTTTGCGTGATTGTTTGTATTTACTTTTTAACAGTTGATAATTTGCGTCGTACAAACATGACCACCGCACTCACAAACACCAGACCCGGGAAAAATGGATCTTTTGCCTGAGTGAGACTACAGCCAGTGCCACTCAAACCTGTTTCAACAATACCAAGATTGCTGCC
>CAYMHU010000006.1:26705-50529 GCA_964390335.1 uncultured Granulosicoccaceae bacterium
GTGGTGCCGCCACCAGTCGTTCCACCTTGGAGCGCATCCTCTTGAAAATCCGGCACTTTATTATCATCCAGATCAGGAAGTGAGCCATTGGCGAACAGACTATTTTGCTGCTCACTAATCAACACGTCAACAATTCCATCGCCGTTATCATCGACATCGAAACTGTCGAGAACACCATCGAGGTCAGCATCTACGCCTGCGGTAAATGAAGTGTCGGCAATATCATCAATTTGATCGTCATCAGTGTCTACACCGCCAGACTGATTGAAATCATAAAGATCGGGAATACCATCACCGTCCGAGTCAACGAACGCATCGATTACACCGTCATTATCAGCATCGACTCCACCTGCTTCAACAACATCGGTAACACCATCGTTATCGGAGTCTGTGTCGCGAAAATCTCTGACACCATCACCGTCCACATCGGGAATAGCGTATTGCGGAATATCTGGGTTATCGCCTCTGGCTACGAAATTAACATAGCCGTTGGAACCGAACAGTTGCGTATTGTCTGCGCGACCATCGTTGTCTACATCTATCTTGGCTACATCGACTTTCAGTACATTACTCTCATAGATATCGGGGATACCGTCGTTATCACTATCCAAATCTAAAAAGTCAGGAATTAAGTCGCCATCAGTATCAACCGGTGTAGGCGCACTAATACCAATCTCAACAGAATCAGGTATCAGATCGTTATCAGAATCAATATCGTTAATATTTAAAATGCCATCGCCATCTGAATCACCTGCTCCTTCCAGCGCATCGGTTATACCATCGCCATCGGAATCGCCTGCAATTCCTGCACTATCGGGCGTTCCATCGTTATTGGAATCTGTGTCAAGATAGTCAGGCAGGCTATCACCATCGGTATTTTTTGGGCTATTAGCATCGGGACCTGCTTCCGCATAATCCGGAATGCCATCAGCGTCTGAATCAACATCAAGGTAATTCAGAAAACCATCTGAATCGGTGTCCAGCGTAAGACCTTCCACGGTATCCGGAATACCATCATTGTCGTTATCTAGATCTTCCGAATTAGGAATTTCATCACCATCACTGTCTTGTTCAATCGGGAAAGAGTAATCTTCCACTTCACCGTCATTAAAACCACCCAAGGCATCTTCGGCTGTGATAACCGAGCTTGAGATTCGAACTCGTATGTACGTGGTGCCAATATAGTCCGTGGTGAGACCCAACGTATCAGGCCACAACATCTTGGCTTTTATATTGGTTGCACCTGCAGGCACTGTACTCACTGCATTTTCACCAATTTCAAAAGTGGTTGAGGCTTCATTCGCTGCAAAGACACCATCGCCGTTAAAGTCGACCCATGCGGCAAGGTAAGCCGGTGCGCCAGTAGGATTGGTAACGAAAACATTAGTTGTGTAGGACTTTCCAAACTCAACTAAGGTTGGATGACCAAACACGCCGTCTTCATCGTCACCGGCAACATCGGTGTCATCGCCATTGGCGAGCGCTGAATTCACAGGTGCATTGTCATCTGGAACCAGCTCACCCAAAAAGGGTGCACCTGCAACCACTTCGTGAGTTGCTAATCCATAACTAGCAGGTGCATCACCTGTGTCGGATGCCAAAGACACGGCTGGGTAAAGCAACGCTAGTGAAATCGCACCAACGAGCGGGTTAAGTTTAAACATAAATTTTCCTTACAGTTTTCGTTTTCTGCTGTCGTTACTCGCTATGTTTTAGCGCGGCGTCAATATAACTTGTTCTGTATCAACGTCTATGCCAGCTGCCGTCTCAGCTGAGTTAGTAGCGCTAAGCAGTGCATCCGCATTGCTCAACACTTCAGGCCGAAGCCTTGTTGCATCAATACCCTGATCGGACAGGTAGCGAGTAATCGCAATAATTCGTCTACGAGTTAAAAACAAAGCCGCCTCTGCATCCTCTGGCTGCGCGGTATACGCCGCTACCGTCAACTGCAGGTCAGGTTGGTCCTGTAATACGGACACAACGGAATCCAGAACCGTCATAGCTGACCTTTGCAAACGGTCCGTATTGGGCCAAAACGTGAGGCCGGGCACCGCTCTACTGAATAACGAGCAACCGTCTGCAGCCACAGCTAACCCGTTTTCTGAATCTGGGCAATTATCAGAAGCATCAATAATGCCGTCCTGGTCCAAATCAGGCTCTGGAGAGTGTGACTTTTGTGTTGAATCGGCCATAGCAAGCTGCTGATCATCTAACTTTTCCGGCTTCTGAATATCTGACACCACAACGACCGCGGAATCAGCATTATTTTGCAGGTTTTTAGTTTCAGCAAGATCCTGAGGTGTCTCGGCCAATTTCGTCACCGATTTGGCCACTGGTTTTGTCGCGGGTTTTATCACGGAATTGGATACCGCTGGCTTGTCCTTATTTGGTGTTGCCATTGGTTTCGGATTTGTAGCAAGCGGCGCTGACGCAGGAGCTTCGGATACTTTGCTGGCGGGACTTGCGGGTACGGGTACGATCGTTGGTACGGACAGTTTGGCCTGCGGTGCAATGTTCACTGGGTTTTGTGCAGGCGCATTCTCACTCAGTTTAGTGGCATCTGGACTGGCATTCGATGTTGCTGTGATTTGTTGACGCGGATTAGTGCGCTTATCAAAATGAAAAATAAAACTTGCTTGCGCGTGACTGACATCAATATCGTGACCTATCCACTCTGCTCTCATGCTAACGCGCGGGGTTAATCGGTACCCAATGCCCGCGCCAACAACCCAATGCGCAGGACGATCAAGCCGCGTTTGAAAATCACCTGAACTGGATAGTGCGCCCACGCCAGCACGCGCAAACGCATTAAATTTTCTGTTATCGAATTTATACAAGCCCGAGATATCGGCAACCTGATAGCCCAGTACATTGCCACCAGTAAATTCTATTTCGCCCAGATCGGCTATACGACCTTCAAACGCAAGCGATGAATTTATATTCACACCTAAAACCAGCTGGCCGGCGGTGGATGTAGAGTTATCCTGGTTAAGATTGAGATCTGTTGTATTGGCTTTCAAAAAACTCCCGCCGATGCCAAAACCGGCATACAGAGTTTTTGAAGCCTGAGATTGTGAAAGCGATGTTGGTGCGGCGCACGCACCAAGCAACAAGCTACCGCCCGCCGCACTCACTAATAGCCATTTTTGTAAATCGATGGTAACCATGAGCAATTCGATCCCCTTCAAATCGCAACCTGATGCGATCACATCTGCAACAAATTTTTGACGTTCATTATGCAGCAAAATACCCAAGCAGCCGACCGGATGGCCATAAAATTTGCAGTTAAACACATGTAGATGCGGGGTTTGCAACGTTGAAGAGCGGTATCCGTCAGCCTGAACGGGTAATAATTGACTGATACTGGAACAAAAAAGCCACCTGTCGCGATTAACAGGTGGCTTGATACTTCTTAACACGACTAGTGCATCGAGCACCAGTGAATAACACTGACTACGACATTACTGAATAACGTTGAACTCTACGCGTCGATTACTTGCGCGGCCTTCAGCTGTGCTATTTGAAACTCGTGGTTTTGATTCACCAAAAGCGCGTGGTCTTAAGCGGTTAGGCGATACACCTTGTTGTACCAGGTATCGCGCAACAGCAACCGCACGTCGTTTCGATAATTGTAAGTTTCCTTCAGCACTACCCTGGTTGTCGGTGTGAGCATCTACAGTAACGCGAATATCGGGGTACTGTCGTAAAGTAGCCGCAGTACCATCCAACACCGCCATCGCCGATTCTGTTAGCACATCCGATCCCGATTCGAAATTAACCCCTTCTACAACACCGTTAAACAATTCACAGCCATTGTCGTTAACCGGACTACCGACTGCTGTGTTTGGACAAGCATCAAACCGATCACTGACTCCGTCACCATCCGAATCCAATGCGGCCGGGTTCAACGGCTCTGCTGCAGGGGCTTGTGAAGTAGTGACTTCTGGTTCTACCGGCGCTGCAACTGCTGCCACTGCGGCACCCGCAGCACTTCCGAAGCGATACACCAAACCGAGTTGACCATAACGAGCATCGGTTTCATGCGCAACGAGTTCGGCTCGAACACCTAAGCCATTACCAAATCCATACTCTAAGCCAAGACCTGCCAGTGCATGGTAATCATTTAAGCGTTCAAACTGAATGCCGTCTTTACCTTGATTACGCATGGTGCCGACACCCAAACGACCAAATGCCAGAAAGCCTTCGCGGTTTGAACGATCTTGTGCATCGTTAAGTAAGTAGACGATCCCGCTTAGACCATAAACCGAATACCCGATAGCTCCGGACGGAGTAAAAGTTGCCTCACCCAACGATGATGCATGCGCTTCCACAGAGAATCGATTTGAGAAGTCATAACCCAATTGAAACGTTCCACCAACGCCTTCTTTCTCATCCAACGCAACTTGTGCGTTGTCGTCAGCATCCGGTTCAAGTTGACTCATGAGAGCACCTGCACCTACATAAACACGCTTCTTATGTTCGAAGTCGCCGCTGGACTGTCCCAAATTTCCGAGGGTGTCTGAACCGGATAATGACGAGCACGCACTCAGCGAAAAAGCGCCCAACATCGCAACCAACAAACCGGCTTTTCGAGAACGAAAGTCAACCAGCTGTGCCACGCGGCGGCGCATCCGCCAAACCAACGCGGTGATGGAAGTAAGGATTAACATGGCTAACATTGGATCTGCTCCCGCATAAGTTGAACTTGTACTACACCCAAAACCAGCACCACTCGCAATATCGATCACGGTGCCATCTCGCGCTTCAGCCTGTTGAATATCCGGTATGCCGTTGCCATCCGAATCCGGTAGCGCGACAGGTATACCCTGCCCTTGCATAGCCGGTCCAACAAAGCCGTTGCCATCACTATCTGGATCAAATTGATCGCTGATACCATCATTGTCGGTATCGGCACCACCAATAAAATCCACATCAACACTGTCGTCGATGCCATCCCCATTCTTGTCTGGACCACTTGTGACCGACACGTCCGCTATATCGGGAATACCATCGCCGTCATTATCTTTTAGCGCATCAACCATTCCATCGTTGTCGATGTCTGCGCCACCTGACTCGATAAGATCAGTGATCCCATCGCCGTCGCTATCAATATCAACTTGATCCGATAACCCATCCAGGTCGGTATCAGTTATACGGCTACCGCCGTCCTGCAGATTATCGTCAAGTCCATCGGCATTTGTATCCGAAAACGAATCCAGCACACCGTTGTTGTCGAGGTCTAAGGAACTTGAATAAGCTTCCAACAAATCGGACAAACCATCCTGATCACTGTCTAAATCCCGATAATCAGGAAGCTGATCCCTGTCCGTATCTAGTAATAGTGTAGACGATTCCACTAAATCGGCTATGCCATCGTTATCGCTGTCCAAATCTTTGAAATCCGGGATGCCGTCTGCATCGGTGTCAATGACGGTGAAGCGCGCTGCACCTGAGTCAATATCGGTTTCCAGACTATCGGCAAAGCCATTTGCGCCAATAGCACTATCTAACCGCCCATCCCCATCTTTATCCAAATTTAACAATGTCGTGAATGTAGACGCAGCCTCTGACAAATCAGGAATGCCGTCGTTATCACTGTCCAAGTCGAAACGGTCCGGCATCGAATCGTTATCCGTATCGCCTTCGCCTTCTATCGAATCGAGAATCCCGTCGTTATCATCATCAAGATCATCGTCGTTACTAACGCCGTCCGCATCGTTATCCCATAATGCAGGATCCGCCATGAATGCTAGATTGTTGACACCCATATCTTTAAAGTCAGGAATACCGTTGCCGTCGGAATCTAATGGATTGTATGGGTTAGGTCCCACTTCATCCCGATCGGGTGTGCCGTCACCATCTGAATCCTGTTCGCGATAATCTAGCGCACCATCACCATCGCTATCACTGTTTTCCAGATAGTCCGGGATGGAATCATTATCTGAATCCAGATCTCGATAATCGGTAACACCATCACCATCGGTGTCGAAGACCGGCAAGGCGCTCGATTGAATGATGTCATCAACTCCCTTGTCGTCGACATCAACAAAGTTATCAATACGACCATCGTTGTCACTGTCCACACCACCGGCTTCAACTAAATCGTAAATTCCATCGTTGTCGCTATCCGTATCCATGAAATCCGGTGTGCCATCACCGTCGGTATCTTTTACCTGATAGTTGAGTTCATTTGAATCAATACTGGTTTCTAAGGGATCAGCTAAGCCATTAGTACCAACCGCAATTTCACCACTACCATTAACATCAATAGCACCATTCACAGCCAGATCTAAAACGCGGATGGTTGCAAAGTCGGGATGGGCTTCGCGGTTATCGAATAAACCATCATTGTCACTGTCTAAGTCCCAACCATCAGGTGTACCATCACCATCTGAGTCACGTGAATAGTCATCCGCAAAACCATCGTTGTCATCATCATACAAACCTTCAACAACATCGGGTATACCGTCATTGTCATCATCAAGATCATTTTGATTGGCTATACCGTCATCATCTATGTCCGGTCCACGGTTTGGACCACTATTAGGAACAATTGGACCCTTCGAAGCGATGCGCTGATAGGTGTTGGATGTACCAGTCGCTTGAGCAAACACGGATCCTTGGGAAACAACCAGTAGTACCAAACTCGCAGCTATGACGGCACTAATACCCGTTTGCCGGATTGCCGAACCAACGCCATACAATAAGTGTTGGAATGTCACTAAACTTGCCCTTTTAAACCTTAAGTAGAGTTTGAATTGCTATATGCGCAGCAAAAAACTCACGTTGAAAACGTCGCCTCATGCCACACGACACAGAGACGAAACCATACCAGTAAAAAACGACATCAAAAGTAAATTGTGAGGGCAATACGACGTCATTGTGAGCAAAATACGCGCACTTGATACAAGCTGCGACGGGATGAGTTCAGTCTTTGAACTAACGCTAATGCACTGACTAAAACTTTGGTTTATACAGCACAAAAAAGCCTGCAATCAGCAGGCTCTTTTGTGACTTTACTTTTGAATGGTTAGATGAGTGTTGGGAGTTTATTCCAACACTTTGAGTTCTACGCGACGATTACGCTGTCGATCTGCATCAGTCACATTCTGAGAGATTGGAAACCGCGATCCAAATCCTTGCGCCCGCAAACGAGTTGGCTCAATGCCCATCTCAATTAATTGCCCCACCACATGCTTGGCTTGTTGGGCGGATAATTCCTGGCTCTTCGCTTTGTCCAGCGCGTTGTCCGTATGAGCAATAACCGCGACTTTTATATTGGGAAATTGATCCAGTTGCGCCTTTACTTGTTCAAGTACAGGCTTCGAATTGTCTGTCAAAACGGCTGAACCAGCTTTAAAGTCAACACCTTCCAGTACGCCATCGACATCAAATCCATTAACAAAACGCGAGCTGGGTAATGGTTCAATGGTTTCAGTTAAGAGGCTTGGCAATTCAACTTGCGCCGGCGCTTTATTAGCCGCACTTAATTTGGGTGGCTGCGCTTTTTGAACCAGCTTTTCAGCAGCCATGGCTTTGGCCATGACTTGCTTGGAGGGTTGAACAATTTTCGCGGTCACATTATCCATCGGTACCACTATCGGCTGGAAATCTTTGTCTGCATTACCGAACGGGTCAACATTCGTTAGTGTAACTATTTCAATCCGACGATTATTTCTTCGCCCTTCCGCTGTGTCATTGCTGTCGATTGGTAACGACTCTCCGAGCCCAATCGCTTCCAATTGGTTTGCGTTTACACCTTGTTCGTTTAGGTAAGTGACAACTGATTGAGCGCGGCGACCCGACAGGGTTTTATTTTCCTGCTCACTGCCTTTGCTATCTGTGTGCGCCTTCACTTGAATTCGTGCTTCCGGGAATGTCAGCAAAGTATTGGCAATCTGGTCCAAAACGCCTCGCGCTTTAGGCGTTAACCAAGTTGACGCGGGACGAAATGTCACATCAGTTAATACGGCATCAAATAGTCCACAACCCTGGTTATTCACCGTGGTCGTTGCTGGCGTATCAGTACAAGTATCATTAACGTTCAATACTCCATCACCATCTAGATCGTTCGCGCCGGTGGTTGGAGTCCAGATTGACTGAGTTTGAGCTGGCATAGCTGCACCAAGAGACGGCGCACCTGCACCGCTAGTAGCGTATTGATTCTCGCTACCGGATTCACCTTTTACCGCACTTTTAGCAGCACCAAGAAAGACTCGCCCAATGCTCTTAGGTGCCATTCCAAATCGATAGATACCGCCTAATCCGATAACAGATGCATCGCTAGCATAGCGAGTGAATTCAGCCCGCAGAGCCATACCATTTCTAAATCCGTACTCAGCACCAAAGCCCAACAAGACACCGCCTTCTGACTTATCGAAGGGTTGAACATTGGATGCACGCTGCAGCAAGGAATAACCGAGCTTGCCGTATCCACTCCAACCTTCACGACGCGATCGAGCTTCGGCACCTGTCAATCCATAAAATAATGCACTAATAGAAGCCGACGAATACTTTACAAATGTATTGCCTTGTGCAAATTGCGCATCCCCCAGTATTGCCGTATCCAGCTCCAGCGCAAGCTGGTTATGCAAATCGATTCCTAACCGCAATTGCGAACCCACAGAATCGCCATTGGAAACAGAAAACGCAGTACCGGTGGTGTCGGGTTTAAGCGAGGTGCTGCCAAAGGTTGCACCGGCATACAGTCGATTGCTGAACGCAGCCGTATTGTCCGCAAGTCCAACTTTAGGTAGCTTGACTGATTTGGGTTTCAAAGAATCCGGTACGCTGAGATCAGGCAGCTTTGTAGAAGAACAGCCTGAGACTGCAAACCAGGCGACAAGCGCAATGGTAAGCGAGGAGCTCAATCGGCGTAAATTGACCGGCAATGCTTTAAATAGGGTTTTGCTCATCTTGCTAAAGTCCGTAACGCAAAAAGACGTATTAATTCAGGCAAGAAACAGCAAATTCCACACCTACGCATAACAGTCAGAAGCAACTATGGACTGGAATGCGAGCCAGATCACAGCTTAAGCCGCTGGCTAACGTAGAACGCGTAACACGATCCGGTTATTCAGCTGACGGCCCTGCTCTGTGGCGTTTGCTGCTATAGGTTCAGAAGCTCCAAACGCTCTGGCACGCAAGCGCTTCACTGAAACGCCACGCTTCACCAGTTGTCGCGCTACTTCAACCACACGCTGCTTAGCCAGACTCTTGGCTATGGTCGGGTTTCGCTGAAGATCTGTATGGCCTTGCAATTCGATAACGGTGTTCGGATGGTTCTTCAGATTCTGAGCAAGCGCATCCAACACACGACTGGCACCGGCGGTTAGCGTCGCTGTACCAGTCTGGAAATCCAACCCTTCCTGCACGCCGCTAAACAACGCACAACCGCGGTTATTCACCGGCTCGTTGACCGCAGGGCTTAAACAATCCGCTTGCGCCATCATGCTCGGCTTAGTTTCAGCTGGCTCAGTATCAACCGGTTTTGGAGTCGGCTTAGGAGCCGGTTTTGCTGCCGGTTTACTCAACGGCACAGGTTTAGGCTCAGATACCACCTCAGGCTCAGGTGCGGCCAATGGCTCGGGCACCGTTACTATTTCAGGCTCTGGCGTGTTGACAACGTCAGGCTTTGGAACGGGTGCTATTTCAAGCTTGGCTTCAGGTTTCGGAGCCGGGGCCACTTCTGGCTTTGGTAGTGGCTTTGTTGCAGGCTTGCTTGGAGCCTGCTTGTTGGGCTGCGGTAAATCTGCTGTGGCCGCCTGAATAGCTGGACGATAAACCAATGCCACGTTTGCCGACTGTGCATCACCATCAAACGTGCTGATTTCACCGCGAACGTTGATGTTGTCAGTCAGAGACCATTCCATCCCGATACCAGCCCAGATACCGTGTCCGTCGGCGCGCTCAAGTGGCAACGTGCTGACATTATTCATTGCATTCAAACCCAAACGAATATAAGCAGATGTGCCATACCGTTCAGCCAGATCATCTATATCGCCATACACATACCAAAGTGCAGAACCGGACAATGCGCTGTAGCTGATATCGGCTGAGCTGGCATCGTTAGACAGTGTGGCTGAGCCCAAATAGTGATACGCCACTTCAGCGCTTAGCCGTGGACTAAAGTCATACCCAACGAAAAGGCCGCCTAAAAACGATTTATCCTGATCAAGTGTGAAACCGGAATCCTGTGTATCCGGCGAAAGTAACGTAGCGCCAGCCGATCCACCGGCATACCACGACGCATGAACGTTAGCTGACTGGACACTCAGCACCGCAAGAGACGCACTTAATAAAAAAATATTTCGTTTCATCATTATTCTATTCGCACAGAAAACTGCAGATGATAGGAATCACCAGGCAGAAGTTGATCTGTCTCCGCATTAATTGTGCCGGTCTCGTCTAAATCGGGCTCATTTATCCAACAAGGGGTTCTGGAGCAGACAGCTGACGGGTAATACAGCGTGTAAGGCGGTGTGGAATCCCTGATAACCACATTGAACGAGGGCTCGATACCGTCGTTGGTGGCCGTTAACTTGTACAAAATACAGTTATTCCCTGGAGCAACGTCAATTTTGGCCGGGCTGAAGTCGGTCCCCGGGTCTGGCTGCCCATCGCAACCAACGTCTACGGCCTGCTCTTTTCGGATACTGACCCGATTAATACTGACGGTAGTGTTATCCGAAATTTGCGCAGACAGCCCTTCTGCAGCTGACGATGCTACAAGCTCGGTCACGTTGTTTTGCCCTACACTGACACCGACTGGCGCAATGACTTTTAAAAACAATTCAGCTGACGCACCTGGACTTAAAATCAAAGGCTGTGTTATCGGTTGATCGGCAGACGAGAATTGACCGTTACCATCGGTATCTGCATACAAAATTGACTGCCAGTCGGCCACTGATTGCTGTTGCGTGAACACAATATCATTCAGCTCGGCGCTACCCGGGTTAGTTACTAGGTGCTCATAGATTACAAAACCATTCGGTGCCACGTACGCAGACAAACTGGGTTCAAGTTGTAATTGCGGGCTAGACTGAAACAGCATGGCATCGTGCTTTATATCGCTGGCACCGTTCACAGGTGATCGGGCGCGAAAGTAAATGCTGATTGCCGGATTATTCGCATCGGCCGGAACCACGACCTTTGCCACTACGTGCGTTGATTCACCTGACGACAACAACCCGGTGTTGCTGATGGTATTGCCAGTTTGCGCATCAGAAAACTCAACCTCCCAATTGGCTGGTAAGGCATTGGCGTTCGCATCAGCATGTGCGCTCAGATCATAGCTTGCAGTGCCCGCTCCTTGATGTCGAATATATAAATCAAACAACGCAACACCGTTTGAATCGGCATTAACCGTACTTACAGGTGAAAGTTCGGGACCAGGACCAACACCCAACGCACCCGCACTACCGGCCGGACTTTGGTTTGTTAAATCAACTTGATTAGAAACGATTTCATCCAGATGATCGACAACACTATTGGATACGCTGGTATCAGCAACAGATATGGCCGTTTTTTCAATATCAAAGCCAGCACCATTATTATTACCGGTGAAGCCAAACGGTAATTGCATTTCGAGATTAACGATCGCGTAAGCACCCGGTAGAACCGGCCCTGTGTCGACTGTCCCATCCGAGTTAGTATCCTGCAGCGGGGTCACCGCATCAGATCTTAACAATCGATATATCGTGTTTGCAGGAAAGGTCGTGCTCAGCGTGTCCACTTCGATATTAAATGTATCGGTTGTTGTACCTGTGTTCCAGATGACGTTCTTGAACACAACCGTTCCGACTAATGGTGCGCTATTGATAGAAACAGGTTCATTCATGCCATCAATAGCAGTGGCTTCCGATCCGTTAGCAACAACGGATGCACTTTGTAGTACGTTAAAGCTTACCGAGTTACCAAAGGTTCTGGGCTTGGTTATACCGCCAGTATCGAACTGCATCTCTGCTTGATTAACTAATACACCCGCTGGCAGTAGCGGATCAACTTCTATATCAAAACTAAGCGAGCCAGATTCACCTGGCGCTAGTAGCGACACAACGGCCGTGACTTGATTAACAGAAGAGATGTCAGCATCTATTTGCGACTCAGGCAGATTAGTACAACTATTATCATATGCGCAATAGCGTATTGAATTGCTACCAGCTGTATGAAAATCGTTGGGGTCGTTATCGCTAAGCACTTCGGTTGTTGCACTCCACCGGCCAGAGCCCGGTACGTATTGCATTCCTTCTGGCAAGGCATCAATCAGTACAACTTCGTTGGCAAGGCTTGTTCCAGTATTTTCATAATCTAACGTAACCGTGTAAGGTCCGCTGGGCGAATTACCGGAATTACTGCTCATACTTTTTGTAAATACGACAATGGCGCCAATATCAACATTGACGGTATCAGTATTAAAGTCAGACAACGATGTTGAAAACTGACTGTTAGCTGTTAGCTGAATTCGAGCCGCATCGTTCAATCCAGCACCCGAAGGAATGGTTCCGGCCACAACAAGATAAAGATCATTGCCTGCACCGATCCATGGGGTTGTGGTTATGGGTGTATTGTTGTCGGCCACACCATTTTGATCTGCATCCAGATAAATAGCCAGCGCGTTAAGATCTATGCTGTCTCCGGATCTGTTGTTCACACTTAAATCGAAACGATCATCTCCGTTACCGATATTAACCAAGCGATGCGAGAAGTATACGGTTGTACCTGCCTCGGCCAGTTGTTGTTGATCTTGAGTCAGTTCAAGACCAGCAACCTGCTCAACTACTGTCTCTACAACATTGGACGTTACAGAGTGTTCGTTCCCAAACTCATCTTTATAAACAGCAGACGCCTGATTGCTTATAGTGGTACCGGCAGGGGTTGCAGCTAGAACACTTCCTGTTAGAAAGCACACAGCAAGCACGCTGATTAAACGCGCCACACCTGTAGTCAAGAACTGTGTACTTCTATTCACGCGCATGAAAGATGACCGTTACTCTTCGATTGATACAAATTGAACAGCAGGACGCCCGGTCTGCTTAAGCAACTGCAACTCGACCCGTCGATTAACTCGATTCTCTACTTTCGTTCCGCGACCGTTTATGGGCAAGCCCTCACCTAATGGTTGACTTATGATTTTTTGCGGCTCAACACCTTGTTCAATAAGATAACGTTTTACTGTTGCTACACGTCGTTCGGTAAGATCAAAGTTATAAGCCTCGTTGCCAAACTTATCCGCAAAACCTTGCAAACCAATATTCAGATCTGGGAATTGTTTCACTACCACGAGCGATCTATCCAGTCTATCCATTGCAAACTGTGTCAGCTGGTCGCTGTCAAACCCAAAGTACACTGCAGGCTCCCACTGGAAAAGCTGATGTGTGTTCTGCTCAATGAGTTTTACTTCACCGCTTGGTTCTGTAACCGCCACCAAATTACAGTCACCAGCGTCGTACTCTGCGTACAACGCTTCGGTAGTGACGCAAGCCTGCAATGTGGCGATCAACGTAATGGGTGCGAGCATGCGCAAAGCACGCCGAACCCCATGTGGTTTTACTATTCCAACCATCGGAACCAATCCTCATCAAATTTCAGCTGTAATCCCAAACGCAAGCCTTGCGCGTTGTAGCCCTGCTCATCCAAGTCTTCTTCTTTAAAACCAACAGCGTTATAGTTAATGCCTAATCGCAAGTTGCGATCAGCAATCCACGAAACACCTAAACCTGCTGAGTACTTGCCATCACCTGGTCCACCTGTACCAAGCCAGCCACCTCGCAGGTCTAACTCCCATCGCCGATTAATGTGAAAGCTGGCTCGCAAGTCACCTAACACAACGTGACTGCGTTGCGCTCCGGAATCAAATAAGGTCCGTGACCAGCGCGCACCAAAACGTCCGCTCAACGTTGCGTTGTCAGCGATCTGCCTGTTCTGATGTGTTGAAAGTAAGAAGGACTCCTTGTCCATACCATCCTCGGGACCATAGTCCATTTTCCAATTCGCCATATACAGCGCGTGATACGTGTTATTGCGTTTAGGACGATTGGCTAAACCAAGCGTAAACCTATGCCGTGAGGTGAGTTGACCGGTATCCGGTGTTTGGCGAGTGAACTCTTCACGCACAAGACCAGTCCAATCGGTACTTAGTCGTTGAGCTATACTGCCGCGAAAACCATAGTAGCGAGTTGATTCGGTTTCACGTAACTCGGCTTGCGCGCTCAGTTTTCTGTTGATGTTACGTTTATCGGTAATGCCTAAAGATAATGCTATGGAATCCTGTGCTCCCAGGCCCTCCATAACATTGATCACTTCAAAACTGGGGGATAACGTAAGTTTTGGTTTTAACTCGTATCTACCGCGTATACCGGAAGCGGTTTCCATGCTGTCGCCGCTGTAGTTGCCTCTCAGGCGGTACTCGCTGTATAGCGTGGTGTGCGGTAAAACATCAGATTCAACACCAAAAGTGAACAGTCGATTACCCGAGCCCTGTGGCACAGAGTGGCTCAGGATGCCTTTGTCTACTTCATATCGAGCATAGCTGGACACATTCTTATGTAACTGTAATCGCGCAGATAAGCCCAGACGATGCCGCCCACTGTCCCCTATAGCTTGCTCATAATCAAACCCAATACTGCCTCTTCGGGACTTTCCAAGCGTAAATCGCTTTTCCATACCGAGCAGCATCGTATTAAACGTATATTTCTGAACTCGATCTTTATTCTTAATATGTCGGCCACCAAAGGTCAGCGACCAATTAGTAAATGTTTTATCGAATTTTAATCCGGCAGAGCTATAGCTACTTTGATCTATGTTTGACAAGCTATGCGTGATGTCTGCACTGGCCCTTAATGTGTTGTTGATGGGATGACGATGCTCTATTCGCCACTCATCCCGGCCGGCTGACATACCAGCCGCAGGATTATCAAAATTCGTTGAAGCCCGCGCCCATGTCATGACGGTTCGATAGTCTCTGCGTCCATGCCAATTGTGCGATAGTGTTGCCCGCTGCGCATTACCGTCGCTCCTGCCATCGTTGTGCGATTGCATCGCAGCAGTGGCCGTTAACTTCGTGTTGTTAGTCAGCTTCGCTATACCTGTAACACCACCAATGGTGTAGCCATCTAACGGATTTTGATCATCGGTTACGGAAAAAGCTAAGCTGACATTGGGATTGAACTCGTGCAATAAACGAATACCCGATATCAGATATTTGTCTCCACTACCCTGAGAGTCGTAGCTAATACGAATAGAGACTGGGTTCAAATTCTCATCAACGGTAGGAATTACATCTCTGAACTGAATATTACCTGTGACAATATTCAGCTCGTAATCGGTATAACGCTGCAGTGTTTCAGAGCTGATAACCAGCCCGGGATTGAAGCGGTCCCTAACGATGCGCTCGACATACTCACTATTTACAATAACGGGTGCGCCTTGCAGTTGATATAACATTGTGGTTCCGTTTCCACGAATTTCTTCACTCTTATGCACTGTATTTTCATCTGCAGCGAAAATCTGCAACCGAGTCTTATCATTAGCCAAAACGCCGTTTATACCCGTAAGAGTTCTTTGCACACGAGCTAAGTCATCATGATTAGAGTAATTATCTGTGATGTAGTCGCCCCACATCAAACTACTTTTATCTTTCTCAATTTTTAAAAAGAGTTTACTGCGACTCTGTGCTTCAACTCCTCGTAAAGATGAATCACCATAGGTGGCGTAGTGTTCATTCGGATTTAGATCGCGCAACACATCTATCGATTTATTTTTCTCACTATCGTAAGACAACGTAAGTTGATAGTCGTTTTTTATTCTGCCTTTTAGAAACAATGCGGCACGTGCATCAGTGATAAATTCATCTTCCAGATCAATGTTTGCAGCAGTTCCTTTATTGACTCGGTTCCATTGACCACCAATATCAATCAAACCTGACCCGATTAACGGTCTGGCCGCAGCGATCTGAACAACGCTCAAACTTCCATCGAGTGCGCCGGTACTCGCTTGAACGCTCACATTACCGGTGAGCTCAGTACTGCGCAAATGTACAAGTCCAAAACCGTTTTCAACCCGGACTTGCAGCCCTGGTTGCGCCGGTTGCAAGTCAGCTTCTACAAAGTCTCCACCGCTACTACTTAAGGTAACGAAATACACACCACTTGCAGGATTATTGAACGCATCACTAATTGAAATTTCTATCGGAATGACACTGCGTCCACCGTCTGCTTCTAATGTATCTTGCGATGAACGAAGCAACAGCCGAACCCCAGCGGATGGTTTTTGAAACACGCTACTGGCAAGTATGCGTTCGTTACCAAATGGATCAACACCACGCACCTCAACTCGATTGCTACCCGGCAACAACCTGACGCCATACCATGCAACCAATTGAGCTTGAGCGCTCCTATTAACAATTCGCTCACCAATCTGTGAATTATCAATTGCAACATCGTTAACATACAGAACCGGCGTTATACCTTCTCTAACAACCACCATAAAACGACCATCCCAACTGAGATTATCGTGTGGCCATAACCAGGTACCTGCCTTCGCCTGTTCCAAAGTTACTGTCTTAACCAACTCCTGAGGGTCGCCCATTTTTATTGGGCTTACATCATTAACGGGTTGCAGACTTTGCTCAGCTGAATCGCCAGTGGCTCCATTGACAGTAGCAACCTGCGCATTAAATTGATCGTTGAGTTCGCGTCTGAAACCGAGTAATCCTTGTGATAGATCTCCGTCTGTATCGGCTCGTTTACGTTCGTCCTGGGCTGTATGCGCGCCATCAAGAGTATATTGAGTAGCTTCATTGAGCAGCCAGGCGTTACGCAAGTCTGCATTGCGCTGTTTAAGTTCTGCAAAAACGCTGGCAGCATTTTGTTGTGGACAATAGGCTGCAAAATCAGCTCTATGAAAGTCTCCTGCAGACAAATCCACAAATCGACTGTCGGGGTCGGCTGCATGACGTGTATCGGTAGGTTTTAGAATTAACCCTTGTGGCAACGTAGTTGAATCTAGCTTCAATACATGTAAGCCGGGCTGCAACCCATACAGACTAAACTGCCCATCTTCATCCGTGACAACAAAAGTGCCATCTTGCATATATAATCGCACACCGGCGATCGGCCACTCACCATGATTTTGAATATTGTCGCAACTACTATCGACATACACTTTGCCAAACAAAATAGCTTGATCAGACAATACGCCGCTGCGTTCTATTTTTACTGTTGCAACACTGGTGGGTGTTGACAACAACAAACCGCTTACTGTGTTTGCATTTCCATTCGCTCTATTAACACCTTCTTCTATACCATCCGCTGCACCTGCTGTAGCCTGCATGCTATAACGCAATATTCCTTCACTTTCAGCCTCAATCTGCGACACGATAAAACGCAAGCTTGTTCTGACAGTAGTTTCGCCCGTGCTATCAACACTGGTATCCACCGAGCTATTGAGTCTTTGTGGATCAGCTATCCGACTTCCATTAAAACTTGCTGAGCCAGGTATAAATCTAAAACCATACGCAGGGTTATCGATAACCGCGACATTCGATAATTCGCCCGTACTTCTGTTGATCACCTTGATTGAATACGCAACTGTATCGCCAATTTCAACAGCGTTGACATCTGCCGATTTCTCAACCTGTAATAGGGTATTTCGGTTTTCAGGGTCCAAGGGTATATCTACAATGGGAGGCGCAGCACCCGGCTGAACGGTAAACACACCTCCTCCCTGTGAACTAAAACCTTCGACGCCATAAGAAAAACCTGACACCTGATAAGACGCGAATCGATCAGCGCTAACCGTAGATGGAAAAACATGACTGGATGGAGGTTCAACTGCTAAATGATAATTTGAGCCTGCCAACAACCTTGGCAAACTGTATCGACCTTCCGAATCGGTCATCAGGATAATTTGTTCATCAGTTACCGGGTCGGTAACGACAGTGTCACCCTGCAGTAATGTCACTTGCGCATTAGCAACGCCAACCAAACTGGTGGAGTCAAATACTCGACTTACGGGATCGACCAACGCCAAATCTGAATAATTTGCACCAGTTGACTCATCAATATAGGTGACGTTTAGTGTGTCATCAAAATCGCTTTGTAAAACGCAGATATCGACATCGGATTCATAATCAGGCATTGCCGGTAATGCACCGTTACTTCCACCTGGACAATAGCTACCATCAGCACGCAGCTCACTGGATAACAGGATTGGGCGGATGCTCCGATACACATTCGAATTCACTGCCGATTCGCGAAGTAATAATTCCGTGTTGTCACCGGTTAAGGCGGAACTCACATTGACAATCACGAAGTCCGCGCCGGATTCACCAATAATAGTTTGATTATCTGGCACGATAGCATCAAGCTCTATATAAACACCTTGACTTGCAAGTGTATAGTCAACCTGTGTTGATGAGCCGTCTGAGCCTAGTCGTAAAAACGCATCTTCAGAATCAGCGTGTACATTCAAGCGATAAATCGGTGCATCCTGAAAATCAGCGTCTGATTCAAACTTGGGAGCAGTGTTTTCGCGTTGCAGCTCGATTAATGGCTCAACAAATCTAATACTCACTGGAGTTGCCGCTGAAAAAGCAATTGCATCAAAACAGCTTCTAATTGTGTGCAAGCTTGCATCGCCTCGATTCGATGAAATAACTGAACCAACAACATAATCTTTAACACTTGTGTCTATTGATTTAACGACCATTGAAAACGCAACACTGACCAGCTCGTTTAATGCAAACTCTTCAGACGGCACCAATAAAGCAAGTTTTGTTATGTTTGAGTTTTCAGTCCAATGCTCGTAACGCATCCATTGATCGCCGTCGCCGGCATCTTGCACCATAGCAATGGCCTGAAACCCCACCACATCTAAAAACTCTTCTTTTTTAAGTTGAAGTGCATCAGGCAAGTTCACTTGCATAATCACCCCATCCCGGGTTTCACCATCCAAAATAATGGTTTGTGAATCGGGCAAAGTATTCGTTACGTTCTTAGCCAAAAACTGATAGTTAATGACATCGCCGGTGCTAACAGATTGGTTACAACTAGTACTACTTATAAGGTTTAATTCAATATCTGCTTCCGGCTCAACAAATATAGAATCGATATTACTTTGAGGAGGTAATTCTGCATCAAGTGACCGCGCGTGTAGCTCCACTTGAATTTGCGCTTCACCTTGTAGCTCTGGTGGTACGACACCGGTAACGATAAGGCTTAATGCTTCGCCTGGCTCAAGCGTAACTTCTGCGTCTGCGATGGGTTCACCAGGCTCGATAACGCCATTCTGATTAACATCGACATACAGCAGTAAATTAATCAGATCGCCATCATCGGCAAGCAAATTTTCTACTGATAAGGCATAGCGCCCATCAACATTGCCAAGATTACTAAGTGTATGGAGAAAAACGACTCTGCTTCCGGCATAGGTCTGAGTATCGCTTGAAGATTGCAACTCAAACTGTGCAAGCTGCGCAACGGTTATGTTGGACGTGTTTGACCTAAGCTCCACCAACTCTCCGGTAGCCTGATCAATGTATGTCATTATCGCTTGATTGACGATGGCAGTGCCAACAGGCGTTGCGGCACAAACTATGGTGACTGACAGCCACCACACGCCAAGCAAGGCGAGTAGTTTGCGCCAAGCAGGCATAGCTAAGGTTCTTTCTAGTTAGTTGGAGTCTATGGACTAGTCAATTAGGAAATGAAAAAACCATCCCTCACCGACACAGTCGGCAAGGGATATTCCATTGTTTTTTAATCGACCTTTACACGAAACCGTACCGTTGCGGATTGCGCTGATACAAGCTCACCACCTACACCGGTTTGGGGTGAAGAATTATCACCGACATAGAATTTAACTGCGTTAGTAGCCGCATCGTATTCACCAACACCACCATTGGCGGCGGGAAGTAGAATTGGATCCGGGTCACAATTTGAACCCAAGCAATATTCCAGACTGTCAGCCTCAAAGGTTGTAAACAGCGGAGCGCCATCAGTGATAACAACGTTTACTGTGGTCACACTACCAAGATTTGTAGCAACAACCTGCCAAATCGCACATTCACCTGGCTTCACTTGTGTCGCTTGCACGGTATCGAATGTAGTATCCTCTTCACCATCGCACAATGCATCTACCGCAACCGTCTTCACCAAAGAAACATTACCGCTAACTACAGTAGTTTGGTTATTTACAGTTGCACCTGGAGCACTCGGATCCGTATCAACGTTGCTTACAGTAACAGTCGTAAAATCCGTCTGTCCATTGGTCGCTGTAGCTGGCGCAAATACAGCTACACTGATAGGCAGACTTACACCAGGCTCAAGAGTAATGGAGTCGGCAATACCATCAGCATCGGTATCGTTAATTGTTACGGTTACAACAACACCACCACTCAATACATCGATTGTGTCGGTTGTACCACCACCCGCAACCGGCAAGGCATTTACAGATGTATCCGCATCGCCATTACCGTCTGTGTCGACTGATACAGAGCTGGTCCAGCCGGTTCCTGAGTTGCTAGAAGCAATAGATATGTCTTCTGCTACAGTACCTTGATTTGATAATGTGTGATCATAAATCACAGTACCACCGGCTTCAGTTTGTTTAAAACCAGGGCCAACCAAAGTCAGTTCGCGAGTAGAATCGATATCAATCGCGCTCAATACAGTATCCGAAGATCCCGTATTCTGAGATAGAATCTGGAAGAAGATTGGATAGTCACCATCGGCATCATTCGCAGAAAGCACATCTAATATGGTGTCACCATCGTTGTCCCACTCAACATCAGGCAGAGCCTGACTCGCATCGTTTGGAATGGTTACCACCGCTACATAAGCATTATCCACAGAGTTAGCTGCCAGAGTACCTGTGGCAGTGATGGGTCCATTCACAGGAGCGCCGTTTGTGTCTGCTTCAAAAAATTGAACCGTCCAACCTGGTGGCAAGGCTCCCAATGTTGTTCCGTCCCAAGACGAACCAGCACCCAATACAAATACATCTGTACCACCGCTCTCGTTATCAATAAACAACGGAATGTTAATAGTTGCACCTAAGCTGCCAGCAAACTCATTGCCTGTAGAGTAAGGCGCTGTACCCAGTGGATCTTCGTCAGTACCAATTTGACCACCAGAAGCGATATGGATATCAGAACCAGAGTCAAGGATTTCGCCCAAACTAACCGTCATGTCATTGCTAGCAGCATTAGTATTTGGATCGTTGGCTGAAATGGCCGTGATCACTGCCTCAAATTCAGCTGCTCCACCCGCTGGAGACCCAGAGACACCTGCTGGAAGGGATGCGCGAATCAAAATATTAGTGCTTGCACCCGGCGCAATAGCTTGAGTAGAGTTTCCTAATGAATTACCACTAGCCGCGTCATAAAACGTGAAAACAGTGCCATCAGGAAAATTAGTGTTGGTTGCAGACAGGATATAGAAGTCTGTAGTGTTACCTTGGTTAGTAAGTACACCTGTGAATTCTATAGTACTACCAGCGGAAGCTTCATCAATGAGCTGATCATCATTGGCTGTGTTATCAGCATCACCTGTTGCTGCAGTACCAGTATCAGTTAACAGTACGGCGTAATCTGCATTGATTGTATCGACACGCACTTGCGAAGCAACAACAACATCTATGTCACCGTCGTTGTCGGTATCACCAGACGCATAACCTTGGTTGACAATGTTGTATCCACCACCTAGTGTTGCGGGATCATAGGTCACGGTAAAAGTAATCGATGCAACACCTTGCGATGGTAATGAATTTACAACCGCGTACACACCGTCAATTGCGCCATCGGTTGTGACACCGTTGCCGTTTAAATCAAGACCAATAGTGGTTTCTACCTCATCAGTGAAGATGCCATTGGCGTTTAAGTCAACGTCAAAGCCTTCGGCGATACTTAACGCGACTTCGTCTAAGACCGCCGCGGTGGTTTCTGTGTCTTGGTTACCACTCAAGATACCGGTTTGACCTAATGAGTTAGGGTCAAGCTGCGTATTAACAGGAATACCATCAAATATGACAACGTTCGATGCAGCTCCGTTACCATTGTTTCGAACCGTTACTGTGTAGTCTAACGAGTTCGGTGCAGTACCTGGCACAGCCGATTTTGTTACAACAAGCACCGCATCACCAGTTACAGTAATAAGCGATTCGTTCGTGCCATCCGCTCCGTCACGACCACCAACTGGCGCTGTGGTAGCATCAGTTACGCTATTTAATACACCTGTTGCACCGCCTTCACGAGCTTGGGCAGTAAGCGTAACACCAAGAGTTTGCCCATCAGTGGCATTAGCGGGAACCTGCACCGCAACAACCAGATTAGCAATGTTATTGTTAATACCATCAACGATTAGGCCAGCAGCACCAACACTTGGCTCACCGGCGTCGGCGACACCATTACCATTTACATCATGGTAAACAACAATGCTTGATGAATCGAGCGTATCAGGGCTCGAGATATCGTTAGAAGCGGTGATATCGTAGGTGTCAGTACCGTTACCAGTGTTGGTTAAGGTATAAGGCAAGTACACAATTTGACCTGGCGCGGCGGTCGCATCAACATCAACGCCGATAGTGGCCGCATAAATCTGCGCCACCGTAACCTCTGCAAGATTTGATTGTGCTTCGTACGTGTTACCGGCTGCATCTTCATAAGTAACAATCGCACGGTTTGTAATGGTTGCACCAGCCGGAGTTATGTCTGCTAACGCTGCGCTGGTACCTATTGTTAGCCCGCCTGCTACCACGACGGCTGCAATAGCCTTCGCCAGCTGCTTATGTGGCGTTCGTATCTGTTTCATCAGATATTCCTCAATGGATTCAGTAAATTAATTGCAATGTAAATTGCGACGTTGTCTCTTCGCGTTGATTTCTTTCACTGACGCAGGCTCTATGTGTTGACCGGCCCCGATCAGCTTTGTACTTATTGCAACGTGTTACTTCACAGACACACGATAGCTATAACGATGCTTACCACCCTTCGACGGTAGCTCTTCATCTGCAACCCAACGAACATGGGTGTATTGTTCCGGTGGAATGACTATTTTCTTTTCCGTGCCATCCGCTTGAGTCTCGTATCGGACAACAGGCACGCCTTCAAATGAGGCACCACCGTCAATGCTGACCTGGAACGTTGCCGGTACATCGGCACTATGCGAATCACCAATGAACAGCGTATTGGCGGGAATAGGGTCTACTACTTTGATTCCTTTAACGTCAGAATCACCGTTGTTTGTAAATACAATCTGAAACTCCATCACCTGACCCGGTGCAGCTTCTTTGGCAGGTAATACTTTTTCAATGCCTTCACTGTTCTTTGAAACAATGAATGCTTGGATTTCGCCAGTTACAGGACTTTTCGCATGAGCGAATCCAGCAACACCGAGAGCCAAGACAAGTACTAGCGGTTTAAATCGCATCACTAAAGTCTCCTAATAACAATTCCGTATCTTCAAAATGGTTAATTGAAAAAACTCGGGTTTAAATAACCCGGTTATTTTCGCTAGACGAAATGTTGCAGTTAGTAGGCCCGTAACATGTTTCGTGGAAAATTCAAAAGTGAAGCAGTTCTAATTTCTGCAAGAAAATAGAACTGGTACTGTGACGTGTTTAACGATTGGTTTGCGGTAGCGCGAAATGCGTAGGTTTACTCGGTCAAACCGAGCCATGCCGAGAAGTTAGCTATGATGTAGACTGTCGCTTTAACAGGCGTCAGTCAGAACAGTCACAAACTATTATGTACTCTTATATAAAGAGTCCCTTTACTCTTATATAAAGAGTCCCTTTACTCATATATAAAGAGTCTCTTTGAGAAAAA
>CAYMHU010000006.1:50629-73568 GCA_964390335.1 uncultured Granulosicoccaceae bacterium
TACTCTTATATAAAGAGTCCCTTTACTCATATATAAAGAGTCTCTTTGAGAAAAAAGCGACTTTGCGGAGAAGATTAGTCAGCAAACCGGCCCATTTAGGGATATCAATCGACCAACACTCGGTAACTGACCACACCCGAATCCCCAGCTGACAAGGCCCCCTGAAAATGCCAGGAAATCTGGGCGCCATTTTCTATGGGTGTGCAAACAAGGGGTTGCGGTGCTTGCACGCACTGCGCCGAATTATTGACGTTAGTCGTAAACGCCGGAATTTCGTCATTTATGATCAGATCGGTTATCGGGCCGTTGCCATCGTTGGCAAAGCGTATTGCGTATTCCAGCATATGACCCGGCAAAGCGGTGTTTTGGCTCACTGCCCCTCCACCAAGCGTGATGTTACGTACGGATTTACTCAATACCAGATTCCCCACTTCGGGGTTAACGATGTTGGTTTGATCGGCATTATCAAACTCAATGTCGATAGCATGTCCCGTTGCTGCCGGATCAGCCGCATTAAAAACAGCGTTTATCCCCAAGGTGTGCACCGACCCATCAGTAGCGCCCGCCGGTATCTCGATACTGGCAATTACACAAACTTGCTCATCGTACGACACACTAATGGCGGCAATAATCTCAGTATCCGAGGAATCCTGAACTTGATTACAGTTATTGTCTCTGATCAAACTCTCCGACCAATCAAGCGTTGGATTGACGTAGCCACTATCGATTGTGAACAACAAAGTGCCATGTGTTGAAGATTGATAAGTATGAGCATAACTGACAAGTGCCCCTACATTAGCATTCGATGATTGATTTGATAGTAGCGATGGTCTGCTGACCACACCTATCGATGTTACGTTCAGTGTTTCATTGTAGTCAGGATTTATGATGATTCGTCCATCAGTAATATCAGCATTAGTCACCAGCGGGGCTTCACTAATAAAAACTAAATCGGACTCTGGCGTGACGACGACTTCAATAGACTGACCCACGTACTGCAATCCAATCTCAGCACTCCAACGTCCTGTAGCGTCTGTAACCGCGCTGCCAATACCCTGCCCGCTAGCAACATCAATTAGTTGAATCGCTTTATTAGGTAAGCCACCTTCTTGTGCTTGTTGAATACCATCATGAGATGTATTCAGTGTTGTCGAACTGTCTTCGAAAACTACACCACTCATCGTTACTGTATTACCCAAAGTAATCGAAGTTGGTTCATCTGAATCCGTTGACAGATTCAGACCTGAACCCGATAGGTCTTGCAACGACGTTCCTGTAGGATCAATCGCACTAACAGAAGCTTGATTTTGGAATTGGTATTGACTTGAGTATCCAACGTTTACCTGAATCTCAATTTGAATTTCTTGGCCTGGTTGCAACACACCACTAGGCAATAACAACGAATCGCTATTAGTCAGTCCAGTGTAATTGGTATTAACGGAGAATCCTGCTGGTGCAGAAATCATTTGCGGTGTTTGTACTAGCGCAAAAGGTGTGGAACCAAATGTTTGATCGAGGTTATCAATCAAATCAAGGTTGCTTAACTCCTGATTACCAGTATTTCGTGCAAGCAAAGTGATTGTCACAACACGATCGTTAACAGACGATGACTTACCCAGCCTGATGTCTGGATTGGGCGTTACGTTCGTAGTATCAGCACTACAAATTTCAATCGACCAGGCTTCTAAATTAGAACGATTTCGCCGTCTACCACTATCTGATAACCGCAACTCCCATTGTCCTTGAGAATCCATGCCATCAAACGCAGATAACGCTTCAGCAGCGCGATATACGCCATTATCTGCAGGCTCACATTGAGGCAATGCAGCTGCTTCGTCATCAAAACTTACTGATTCTAAATCGTTGCGATTATTACAGTACAAATCGTAAAACTCTACTTCTGTGCTGTCTTTAATCAAGGTAAGCTGAACATCCGGTCGCCGATAATGATCCACCGTTAAATCAATAACATTAACGTCAGTTATAACCACCGAGTCGGTCACGTTTAAAAAAGAACTAGCACTGCTTTGGTTACGATTATCAAAGAAAACGGATACATCAGTTGAATTATAAATCTGTCCGACACTCCCGGCTGGACAATTGCCGACACTGCCGGTATTGCCTGACTTAAATTCAATTGGATGATCCTCAACTTCACCCGATGAAAAATAACCAGTAGGTTTATAGATATTGGTGAGGTTATGCGCCGCACGCATTCTCATATAAGAATCACCGGCAGTGGCAACGTCAAACCCATTCCAAACAAGTTCAACTTCTTGCGACCCGCACTGCACCGGGTAATTGCTGTTGCGCTCGTCAACGTCGAACGAGCCATTTAAATTAAAATCGATCCAGGCACTAACATAAGCATTAGCAGTACAACTGATCGATACCGTGTAATCTGTGTCGCCAACATTGATTGCACTGAGCTGGGCAACTGCATCTTCATCGTCAATACCCACACTATCATCGCCATTGCCATCGGTAAAACCGATAGCAGAGTTTTGCGTGTAGGTTTCATTATCAGGTGCAACGGATCCTAATTTCACATTAAACGACGAACCATGAACAAGATGAATGGCAGAGCCATAACTATCCGGCGCGTCACCAAAATCTAAACTAAATCCACCGCTAAAATCCCAAATAGCATTATTGGTAGAGAATAAAACGGGGCCTGTTGTTGCACCTGTATTAGGGTCTAACTCGTATATGTTATTACCAACATTGGTGTATAAGTCCCCATAAATATTTCTGGACAGCTGCCCACCCACACCAGAATTCAAAGTTGTAAAGCTATTATTGGAAAGATTAAATCGCCAGATACCCGCACTGGTTCCCTGCCCGTTCTGAGTAAGGTCTGCGGTCGAACCATAAAGAACAGTATCAGCGCCATCCTCATAGGCAACCAGATCGCCAAAACCACCCATTTGAAACTTGGTACATCCACAAGCTGACAGTAATCCCAGCGGTGTTACCGTCAAGATTTGCCGACCATCAGGCGAAATTTCTAGCTCATAGACTTCTTCAACAAAGCCGCTATCGTCTTCAGACCCAACATAGTACTTGCCATTTAAATAGGAGCCACCGGTACTGTTGATGTTGTTGATTGGGGCTTGCAGAAAGCCGTTAGAGAAGTTGTTCATCAAAACGTGGGCATTTCCACCGGTGCCAAGCGTCGGATCCCAGTAATAAACGCTGTTTTGATCGCCGTAATAAGCGATTCCTGCATCCAAATTGACTGAAAAACCGTTAACAGCCGAGGATAAACCCGCTGTTGTCACGAATTGTTCGGTTTGAGCTGTCAGGTCAATACCGTGAATCGTATTAACGGACGAATAGTAGAACGTGATGTTTTGTGCATATGCAGTGCCGAACAGGCATAGCACGCCAAAAAGGCAATATATTGCATTTTTGACGCGACCAAACGGTCTTTTGGCCGGTTTTCTACGCCGAATCCTGAATTTTTGATAGAACATCACGCTGCTGCACACTCATAGACGAGTTAGGCTTCGTGCAGTTGAGCAAGAACCAAGCCTCCCAATAGCCTGGTGGTGGCGAACAAGCGCCACCGGGGTCGTTCATGGAATTAAGTGCCAGTTTTATATCCGGGACCACCGTCGAGGTCGTTGCCAGACAGTTTGTCAATATTTTGGCTTCTGCGCTCACCCGAAATTTCTTCACGCAGAATGGAGATTTCCGAAGGCGCTTCGATGCCCAGTTTTACACGATTATTTTCAATACCAAGCACGACAAGCACAACATCGTCCCCAATGAAGATCCGCTCATTCGATCGTCTTGTCAAAATCAGCATAGTTATTTCCCTAAAAAGTAGTCGGGAAAACTAATGCAATTCCGAATACGATTTGTATAGAAAATAACCGTTATTAAAAAATAACAGGTTAGAACATAAAATTAATCGATCGGCGCAAGTGCTGTGCGTATTTATCTGATAAGACGCGCAACCCCGTACAGATACCGCGTGCAATTTGACCAATTGACCAATTAATGTAACGTGTAATATCAATCGCTGCTTT
Source organism: uncultured Granulosicoccaceae bacterium (assembly GCA_964390335.1). Taxonomy (GTDB): domain Bacteria; phylum Pseudomonadota; class Gammaproteobacteria; order Granulosicoccales; family Granulosicoccaceae; genus Granulosicoccus. The sequence continues at coordinate 54,664 of CAYMHU010000006.1, forward strand.
AACCGCTGCTCTATTACCCAAAAGTTTATAAAGTAACCTACCTAACTCGACATGCATTAAATTCAACATCGAAAAAACTAGACTTAAGAATAGCGAGATACGAGCAATAAAAAATTCGAATTTTTTTGGCAATTATTCAGTATCTTTTTATCTTCTTACATCATCAATCAATCTAATTATTTTTTGAACTTTATTAATGCAACACATTTGAATCAATTTCATTACTCAAACAACGACAATTTAATTTTTATAAGATTAGAGATTTTTTAACACCACTCTTCATATTTATCTAATACACTAATTAAGTATTCTGACAACTTTATCGTATCGATATATGCTATAAATAAAGCATATTTAGTGATCTCAACGATCCTGTTTTTCTATTCGATCGTACAATTACTTTTTTCCTCTGCTTACTAAATCGTTTTTTCACTGGAACTAAATAGTTATTTCCATACTAATAAAACATATAATAGAAGTGTATTTTTTAGTGGTAATTACCACATTGGTTTTATAGCTAACACGTTAGATTACGTATAAGCTAACCGAGTAACACATAACAGCTAATAAAAGGTAACGAATAGAACTATTCTTGCATGAGATGCCTAAGGGCAGCGAATTTAACGCTCGCTGTTTTTTTAACTTCAACGCATATAAATGAGTTTATGTTTTGAAGTGTTCGACCAAGGAATTAACCAGGGTTGAAATAACGATTAATTGGCAAATATATAATGAGGTCAAAAATGCAAAATGTATGGAGTAGAGAAGAGGTTATCGATTCTCTGGAGCGAGTTCTAAGAGATGCGAAGTTCGCTGCAGCACCTCAAATGTCAGCATTCCTAAGATTCGTGGTAATGCAAACCTTAGATGGCAACGCAGATCGAATCAAAGCATACACGGTAGCCGTAGATGCACTCGGAAAACCAATGACATTTGATCCGCAAAACGATCCATCGGTCAGAGTACTGGCGAAACGTTTACGTGACACCTTAAGTGCATACTATGAGAGAACGTCCGATCACAAAATAATCATCAAACTGGTTTGCGGCACTTACGTGCCAAAGTTCCTAAGTGTCGAAACACCGGCGCAACCCGTTAGTAATGTGACGTCGTTCCCCGTTACCAACGAACATCATGAATTGAAACGATCTGCAACGGCCGTATTTGAAAATGGCAATATAACGCCGTTCAGAACCGATACCGTTGACGGAGCAATTGGCTACTCAAACAAGCCAAAGCCCTGAATTCTGAGTTCTGAGTACTGGGCTCCGGCTTTTCGGCCTTCAATTATGTATTCCTCGCTAGCCAAGCTGGCTAGCGACGGCTCGACGGTACAACAGCCATCCAATCAACAACGAAACTGTGAACAAAATCACACTTACAGTAATGTAGGTGTTCGATCCAATCCTGACCCCTGATCCCATCAATGCAAATACCAGCATTTGCGGAATGTAGCCAATGGCGGACGCGATGAAGAATTTCGCGGGCGAGATGCTGCTAACACCTGCACAGCTATTAGAGATGAAATTGGTTCCCAGCGGCTGCAAGCGCAGCACGATGATTTTTAACACGGCATCGTCGCGCACGAACCGATTCAGCATAGCGAGTTGTTCGGGAAATTTACTTTGAACCCAACGCCGTAAAAATCGCTTTGCAAAAACGAAGGTCAAGGCTGCACCAGCCAAAGCGCCGACACTGGCGATAAGCAAACCCAGCGGCAAACCAAACGAAAAACCGGCAACAAATGCAAAGAATTGCCGAGGCAAGCCAACGGCCGTTGCACACATAGTTGCAATAAACAGGAGCGCCACACCCAACATGCCCTTGGATTGCACGAATTCGCCCAAGGCTTCAGCCGATTGCCAGTCTGAAGGTGGAGATTTAAATAAGGAAAAGAGTATAAATGCCAGCAAAACAATCGCAATGGCGTAATAAATATTTTTGCGACGTGGGCTGTTCATGCCCATAGGGTACTTTAAAAGCTGCAGTTCAAGACCGAATGTCTTTAAAACAGTGAATCCCGCATCATACTGCCCGGCAAGATACCTGTGCCGGGCAGTAGCATGCGCTTCTCTATGGTTGAGGGGTTATAGTGACTCGAAGCACAGGGCCATTCAAGCTCACTAACTGCCCCCGGCCATTCAGGCTGCTGACTCGAGTATCTGGGTCAGCCGGACCACTGTCAGGAGCAGACTGGCGTTGCACTTGATAGATTCCGGTTCCGGGCTCTTCATCGGCTTCTGTACCAGCATCCCAAATTGCTATATCGGCAGATGCCACTTCACCACTGACTGGTTGTCCGTCAACAAATAAGTCAAGGCTGTTATCGGCATCAGTAGGTGTGTAAAACCAATCGTTAGACGGAATAAACATCGTCACGAAGCCGAGCTTATCTCCATCAACAGCATTGACCGTAAATTCATACGCACCGCCGGGTCCGATCGGTCCGGGCGCGCTGGCACCCACCGGGGTGTTAAAAATAGTGGCTCCGGGTACGGCAGATGGATATGGAGTGGTATTACCATCTTCGGCCACTCCCTCCAGACCAGCATTAGCTGCATTTCTCGGTAGCAACAATGGGCTGTCTACCTCGTTGCGATGGATAATGTAAGCACCAGGAGATAACGGTACAGGTTGGGTGGTCCCGTTGGATGCTACATTCAATGTTTCGGTCGTCGATATATTTTCAAGACGGATAACGAATTGAGTGGCATCCACCGATTCAATTTGCCCACGGATTTCACCTGGCATATTAGCCGCAGTATGAACGTTAAAGTAAAGTTCACCACGATTGAATGCACCAATTTGATCTGCTGTCAATGGTGCTGCATCAGCTGGTACCGTCCAAGTTGAACCACCATCATCACTGGTTAAGCCAACCACGACTGGTCCAGTTGAACCTGCAAAGCCACGATGAATATGGACCATGGTGGCAGGTCCTGACAAATTACTCACACCGACACTGGCGGTAATGTTGCCATTTTCGTCAACGTTCACTTCAGCGCTACCGCTCGCGCCAGCGGGCACATTGCTTGGTGCAGGAATCTCCTGATCTGGGTCTAAAGTAACCGCCACACTTCGGATACCCTGACTCACCGATTGCTCTGTGTCGCCACCCGCAGTGACATCAACTTCTGCCTGCTCTCCATCGCTGCTGCAAGCACCCAGCGTTAGTAGCGCAGTAACAGCGATTGCACTGGCTGTTGTTTTCTTTTTGTGTAAGGTTTTCAAGTACATCAATTTAGTTCTCCAAAGAAATTAAAAAAAGTTGTTTAAGTTGCTGATAACGGATGAACCGTAGTCACACACACGAAACACTCATCGCGACTGGTTTATTCCTCAAGCGAGAAACCAAATTGAACATCACCGTTATAAATCGCAGCTAACCACTTCATAGATACAAGGGAGGAGCGTCTACAACCCAAAATTAATTAAGAAGGCAATGGAATAAATCTACAAGCTAACGTGTTTCTACCTAAGCAGTGCATAGCACCATTCTGCATGGGATGCCTGCGTCAGCACATTTAGCAATCGCTGTTTTTTTAGCTTCAACCTACCTATAAAATTTATGCGTTGAAGCGGTCGAACCAGGAATTTAACTAGGTTGAAATAACGCTTAAATGGAAAATATATTAGGAGATCAGAAATGCAAAATGTATGGATTAGAGAAGAGGTTATCGATTCTCTAGAGCAGGTTCTAAGCGATGCAAAGTTCGCTGCAGCACCTAAATTATCAGCATTCTTAAGATTCGTGGTTATGCAAACCTTAGATGGCAACGCAGAACGAATTAAAGCATATACGGTAGCTGTAGATGCACTTGGAAAACCAATGACTTTTGATCCGCAAAACGATCCATCAGTCAGAGTACTTGCGAAACGTTTACGCGAGACATTAAGTGCATACTATGAGAGAACATCCGATCATAATATTATTATCAAACTGGTTCCCGGCAGTTATGTGCCAAAATTCCTTAGTATCGAAACTCCGGCGCAACACGTCAGCAACACCAGATCCTTTCCGATTAACAACGAACTTAATGAATCAAAAGACTCTGCCACTGGAGTAATTGAAAAAAGTTATATACGCCGTTCAGAACCGATACAGTAGACGGGAAAACCTTCTACTCCAATAAATCTAAGCCCTGGCCTTTCAGCTTTTTTAGTTCGATTATGCAATCCTGGCTAACCTGTCTATTGAGCAAGAGCTCGACGGCACAGGAGCCAGCCAAACAGCAACGAAACGCTCATCGCGACTGAATTTTCCTCACGTTAGAAATTAATAGTGAACTGTGGCTGTTTTTAACAAACTGAACGTCGGCGTTACAGATTGACGCTGATCATTTAACAGTACAACGGAGGTGCAACTGCAAACTGGAAATTTATTCAACAGGACATTGGAATAAATCGAGAAGCTAATTTGTTTCTACTTACGATATGAGAACTGAAAAATCGATAGACTCTTCCATGACGCGACAGGACTTTAAACAACTGTGGCGTTTTTCAATGAGTCTGACCTCCTCACAGCAAGAAGCAGAAGCATTGATTTGTCAAAGCTGCCAGTACTACCAGGAGCGACGCGCACTCTACTTTGCCGGCTGCCCAAACCAACGAAAACTGCCCGGCGACAGGCGTAAAGTCCGTTGTTTGTTACTTGGTATTCTTTATCGCTGCTGTAAAGATCAGTATCGAAAAGCTCCTGTGCATGTGTACAACGGTACAAACAAGGACCTGAAGCACCGACAATACATGGGTAACTGCGGTCGCTTAGTCTCCATTGTTCAGAAACTGCCGGAAGCACAACGACTGGTTGTATTGCTCGTTTGTGTGGAGGAGCTGTCTCACACCGAGACAGCTGAAATACTCAATTTATCGCTGGCAACCGTTGACAGTCGCCTGATCCGAGCCAGAGTAACTATTGGTCGACATTACCTCTTTGAATGTGACAACCGGACTGGCTACAACCGTGCATAACCACATATCCATGAACGCCAATTCACTGGCTCAACACTTACACGGAACCAATTTAGTACGCCAGTGGTCTCAAAGCCTGTATAAAAAAAGTGCAACAATCCAAGACTCAATCACGCTCATGCTACGATCATCGAGCACGCGCGATGCACAATACAGCAAACGGGGCGGACACATGAATACAGAATCTTTCGATATTGCGGCATCGCTTGAGCTTGAACTTGAGCCGTTATGGCGATTCGGACTGAGACTCACTTCGAACTCTGACGATGCTGCTGAGCTGGTACAAAAAACTTGTCTTCGTGCTTTGGAACAACAACACACCTATACAAATCAAGGCAAATTTCGGAGCTGGCTATTTCAGATTCAACACCGTGTCTGGTTGAACGAGATTCGCTCCCGTAAAGTACGTGCTCACGAATACTTTGACACCACGCAATCAACCGTAGAAACAGACTACGGGTACAACATTACAGTTGAAACCGCATCAATTGATGATAGCGCAGATCAGCAAGTCTGTTTGCACCAGGTTTTCAAAGCCATTGACCAATTGCCGGAGAGTCAACGCACGGCCTTAATCTTGGTGAATATTGAGGGATATTCCTATAAAGAGGCTGCGGCTATTTTAGAAGTCCCAATAGGAACAATCATGAGCCGCTTGGCTAGAGCACGCATTGCTATCGGAAAAATGCATCTAGACAACTATTCTGATATTCCAACAACATCGACTTTAAACGTGTCGAGGAATTCTGTATGAAATATACCGACGAAGATCTTGTCCGCTATGCGGACAATACCATTAACACCGAGCGACGGAATCGCCTGCTCGATGCAGCGGAGCATAACGCTGAACTGGCTGAAATACTGGCTTCGCTGGACGCATCCAAATTGCCATTTAAAGCTGCATTTGATCAACAGCCGATACCCCCCATGCCTGATTCACTGCGCACCGAAGTCGCCAATATGGTCAGTGTAGCCAATAGTGGAAACGTTACCGCTATCGACGAAGCAAAAGCTACACGACAAAATGTATTCCAGGCAGGATGGTCCTCCTATTTAGCTCAAGCCGCGTGCCTACTGGTGTGCGTGGGAATCGGTTTTGCGATCGGTACAGTTAATCGTGATTCAGCTTCAACTGATTTACAAAGCAGTGATTCAGCCATAGCTTTGGATACTCCTGCTAAGAGCACAGATGAGCAACGCAGTTGGGTTGAACGAGTAGCCGACTATCAAACCCTTTATGTCGCTAATACAGTTAAAAACACTAAACCTAATTTGGAAGCAACGATCCAGCAACTCCAATCACTTGAAGCACGGTCAGGCGTTCAGACGGTTCTACCCGACCTGTCTAATGAAGGTTATCAGTTTGCACGTGTGCAGGAACTTGGATTCAATGGTCAAACGCTGGTTCAGCTCGTTTATACCAAGGATGGCAATACACCTTTGGCACTGTGCTTCATGCTAGCCAATGGCGATAGTGACGAAGAATTGCGACTGGCCACTCGCCACGGGCTGGGGACGGCCAGCTGGATAAACAATAACCAACGGTTCGTCATCGTAGGCAACGAGACTACAGAGTCTTTGAAAAATCTGTACCAGCTAGCCAGTAGCGCATTCGCAGAGACATAAGAAAGCGTTCGGCGAAAAGACAGTTCAAAATAAAAGCCGTATTAGATAGAACGTAGAAACAACGAAAAAAAATCTGGCCGTATGAGCGGCCAGATTGAAATGTGGATTAACAATATCCAACGGAGTTAGTTATTTTTGGTTTACTTGGCAGTAATTACTTTCATCACAAGATCACCATCAATGCGAATCGGACCATCCTCTTTTGCACCCAGTGAGTATTCGAAAATTCCGGTCGCCACACCGTCGGCTTCGCTATGAATCATTAGCATCAGCATTTCACCCGAATTTATAGGCTGTTGCAAGATCGCCGCAACATCGATATTTTCTCCGTGGCGCAACGGAGCATAACCCACCACAGGGCCAGGTTTCATTGCACTATCGGTACGGTGAATAACCAGCCAACCGTTTTCCGCCGCCGTCACCTTGCGTGCACTGACAACACCGTTTGAAACATCCTGATCCTGAGCTTCCACGGATGGCGCCATCGCATGGCCAGCGGCAAATGCCAGGCTTGAGCTGAGGACGTACACAGCACCAACATAAAAAATCGATTTTTTAATCATGAGATTCCCGCTTGAATTTGAAGGTTGAATTAAATACTACGCATCAAGCACCAAAAAGGTTGCGCAGTCCTAAAAAATACCTTTTTTACGAGGCACATCATTACTGCGAGACGGTAACCAATAGAAATCAGTTATTCTATACGGAGTGCCATACGCAATACACGCGTATTGAGAAATCTGAATGCACTGAATTACAGGCTGGGCAATTTATTAGAATGTGGACAACGTAACCGACGCCCACAACGTCATCCAATGCGCTCCGCGTCTGGTAGATTCAACCATATGTACGGCGTTAAGCAGATGTTCGCCTTTTATTATGTTATCGAATCTCGCCTTCCCTAGAGCATCTGTTGTCGTTACCACACGTTGCACTGTGGAGTCTTTACTAAACAATTCCACTTGTCTGTTTGCTAGTGGTTCACCCCGATAAAGTAACTCGAGTTCTATACTGCGCGTGCTCGACAAGGGATTGTTGGTTAGGACTATTTCCAGTTCTTGACCGTGCTTTCTGTTTAGTAGCTCGACATCTTGAACAGACAATGCAAACCTGTTGGAGTCACTATCACCTGCATAAACGAAAGTCTTTGCATAACGAAAATATTGCTCCTTGATACCAGACATGGGAAAGCGCAATGACTTGTGCTTTTCCACGTATCTATCAAGACCATGATAGGTTAAGAACGCTTGGAATTTGTCCCACTCATCATAAATTAACGCGCGCTCCGTTGATGACAAAACAATACTATACAGCCCCGGGAAATCGATGGTTGGATGGATTGCAGGATAATCACCGAGCCTGCTAATGATCGGGGTTGAGACACCGTTACCAACGATGGTAAGTTCGTTAAACTTCTCTGACTGATACGGAAACGAACTGCCCACAAAGTTCTCGCCATTACGGATATCGACAAGCAGCTTCTCTCCTACATCAATGGTGTAGTCAATTGGAGACAACCAATACTCGTGACCCGTCACCACAGAGGTATAAAGCAATGTGAACAGCAGCGCACCGTGTGGCAACTTAGCGCGCCAACCAACCGCTCCGATTTTGCGCTTGGAGCGATTGGGGTTTGAAGACGCGACAGTGCTCATAGTCATATTTAACCTGGTGAGCTATCAGGACATGAACATAGTCTGTAAAACTCTTTACTGCTTAGGCAGCATAACAGCATCGATAACATGTACCACGCCGTTCGATTGACCCACGTCTGCAATTGATACAGTTGCGGACGAACCGTTTTCATCACTGAACGTTAATTTGTCATCCACTATCTTGGCCGTCAATTTACAACCGCCAACAGTTTCTAACTTGGCTGTACCGCTACCGTCGGCGATTAATGCAACCACATCCGACGCCATGGCGTTTGCAGCAACGACATGGCATGTGAGGATGGTAGCCAATGTCTCCTTATTTTCAGGCTGAAGCAGTGTGTCAACTGTACCGTCCGGCAGCGCATCGAACGCAGCGTTAGTTGGCGCAAGCACAGTGTAAGGGCCTTCGCCTTGCAAAGTGTCAACTAAACCAGCCGCTTTCACAGCAGCGACAAGCGTTGTGTGATCAGCGGATTTCGACGCGTTCTCAATTATATTTTTGTCCTTAACCATCTCAGCACCACCTACCATGACGCCATGACCTCCTGCAAGGACCGAGGTTGCTACAATGGATAAAAATACAAAGCCCACTAATTTTTTGTATAGCACTCTTTTATCTCCTGATTTAACGAGTTTATTCATTGAAATAACATTAACTTCTACGGAACAAGCCCTGATTTAGATGTCTCACCCGCTTAGCCTTTTTCCGTTTCCCAATCTGATTAACTAAGCCACAACCCGTTGAAAGAACCACAGCAAGCCAATACCGGAAAGCACTATCGAAGCAGGGATGGTTAATTTTCTGCGGTACCAGGATTTTTTTCTGAACGGCCAACCAACAATCAGGAAACACGCGAAAATAACGACGAGCTGCCCTACCTCAACGCCAATATTGAATGACAGCAAAGAGGCAAGGAACATACTGTCGGAGAATCCTATCTCGCTTAAAACACCAGCGAATCCCAAACCATGCAGCAAACCAAATACGGTAACGACTAACAAGCGCCAGTGCTGCAATTTGGCTGTGAATACATTCTCTAAGCACACAACCGCAATCGATAAAGCGATGAGCGGTTCTACAATATCGGCGGACACCTGCAAATAACCGGTCATCCCCATTGCTAAGGTGATGGTGTGTGCCACAGTAAAGGCGGATACCTGCAGAAAAATGGCTCGCCAGTATGGCGATAATAAAAACAGCCCTATAACAAACAGGATATGGTCCAGCCCCTTCGGCACGATGTGGACAAAGCCCACGACGAAGTAGTTCTTGACCGTCGCTATCAAACCATGCGTTTTTTTGCCAGTTAAACTAATACTATCGCTTGTGACCCCAGGCAGTAAATATTGATTGAATGCATCGTTGCTTGACTCGCTTCCGGCACGAAGTATTAAATCGCCATAATCAGATGCCCAGGAAAAATTCAGTGTTTTGACATCGTCAGTTAACAGTAACTGTAACAACACAGTTGAGTCTCTGGCGATCTGTACATCACCAACAGCTGGAATAACAACTTCCTTTACGCGTGTTGCTATGGTTTCTCCATTGTCACCCGTAATAACAACGTTGTCTTGAAACGTACTGGCATATGACGCAAGTATTTTTTCCAGTTCTGCACTGTCTTTTGCTCTCAGTTCATTGTAAAAATCAGCGCTCGGTGAATTATCTGTATCATCGTGATCGGGCCCAATTTCAGCAATTATCGCTTCAAGGTTAATCTTAAAACGAATGCTCGCACCCGATTGGTTCAGTTCTAGATCGGCGATCGTTGGCCTGATTTCATGCGCAACGCTAGGAGCCGAGGCAAACAATACTGATAAAACACAAACCGCAAACCAGCTTAGTTTCACAATACGCACTTTCAGGCAAGCAATCATCCGTTTTGGGAAGTCCAATTTTAAGCGCTTCTGTCGCATTATAAAATATTTAAGATTGCCCAGAGGCCAATGCTTTACATCATTATACAGAAGGTTAAAAAAAGCTCTCTCGTATCACGAATAGCACCGCATCATTGTTTTTTGCGATGTGAGTCTGCAATCTCGATACTATCGGGGGAGCACCGTTGAAACCGGAACCGATCAGCCGCTTGACCGAATCTGGAAAAACAAAGCGCCCCGTATCTGGAACGATGCAACTGACCGTCATCCCGTTCTCCAGAAAAAAACCACCAGCCGTGCTTGTAAAAATACGCACTTGAGATGAACTATCGGGTTCAGCTGACCAGGTAAATACGCTAGTGGACTGAATGTTGACGCCTGTGCTAATCGTGAAATTTTTTAACGCCGCTACTTTCGGTACCGGTACTGACGGGAAACTGGGAAAGCCATCGCCAGGTATATTCACCTTTAAATCCAGCGGTATGGGGCCTGTAGGTATTGACTGACCGGGTGCAAGGTCGTAGAAAACCAACGCGCCAACAGGCTGCTGCGCTAGCTCCACGTAGCTTGACCCCGCCGCTTCTACGTAGACAAATTCACCAGCGCCGGTCGATGTCTTTTGCACACCTTTCAAGCTTGGAATATAGCTAGCGCTGATTTCTTCAAAATCAATGTTGTCGTCTGAATCAACGTAGCAATTTGTACTGTCTGGCGCTGCCAATAGATCAAAGTAGTCACTATCAACCCCTTGGGATAAGTTGAAAAAACCACCAATCAGATCACTGGCTTCGCCCTGCTCATCTGCAATAGATACAGCGCCGAATAAAACGATGTTCCCATCAGGCAACAGATCAGTTGGAACCATTTGGCCACTTGTCGGTGTCTGGTTACCCACTGAAACCGTTTCCGTGTTGTCTGTACGTTCAGTCTCAGAGCCACCGCATGCGCTGGCAATAAATAACACGGATGTTAGCAGAGCTACGTTAACGTTGTTTGATGGCATTGGATTTCCCTACGCGTGCCGCTGACCATGAGCGTTTGGACAGCGGCACAGAGTGGAAGCGAGACTCAACTCGGTCTGTGTCTGATTTAAGAACCAGACACCGGTGTAGTCAGATAAGGAAACTGATTACTGAATTGATCAGCATTCTGAGGCGCTCCATCAGTTAACGGAGCTGTTCCTATTGGTGCATCCTCGGGTTTACACAAGCCCAAGTTGTCCCCGGCATCGCCTGCGGTGCCACTGCTATCCAAGTCCACTGCGATCGGGTGGCATAACGCCCCCATCATGACGCGCAACGCAATATCGGTTACATCGTCTCCAGGTCGCCGGCCGTTCGGGAATCCAGCAAGATCACCTGCTGCAACACCGAGATTATGCTGTTCACTTTTACTGGTGGCAGGAATCGCAGTGTTCAACCGAAGCATCTCTGAAGGTGTAACCGTTTGCAATTGATTGACGCCGGGGAAACCTGTTAAGAATGCAGTGACTAAATCAGTTCGGGGTAAATTTGCTGGTGCGATGTTACTCGTGGCACCCACCGCGTCGCGAAACAAAATATCCAATATCGCAGGCAATGTCGGCGACGTCACATAGGTGGCAAACTGACCATCATCCTTCGGCTCGCTCGTATTGAACAGGTCTTTATCAGGCAAGCCAATAACCACCTCGTTAACGAGCGGATTACTTAATCGAGAAAGCTGCTGATACTCGCCCGAGTACGCAACTGGCTGTCGATAACTGGGGAAACTACTGATTGTTTGTGTACTACGAACGCTTGCCGTTGTCCATGCGCCGATCGTCCCGTTGCCATTGCCTACCAAGCAGTCTTTATGAACTTCCAATGCCAGTGTTGTAACGTTCTTATCGGCAAGGTCATTACGTGCGGGATCGTCGGGTAACGACGACGTTAGTGGGACAAAATTCACCAGATCGAATACTTCGGCTAATGCAACTGAAAAACTGTCTTTGCGTTGACCCACAAAAACGCGGCCATCCTGTGCACCGGCTGGACACTGTTCGAACTCAACGTTGTAGTACAACTCGCCTGAGTTACTCAGACTTTTTACGTATTCATCGTAACCAAATGGATACGATTTATCGCCAACATAATCAAACGGCTTTGAAAAAAGACGCAGTCCGGAGTCAGGTCGGACAGCCCAAATCGGCGATTCCGAGCGCCTGTCACCTGTGGTCACACCAACAAAGTATGTCTCGTTAACATTCAACACGCCCTGATTGTCACCAACACCAAGACTACCAATATTTTTCAAGGCAACAGGCACCGAGTCGTTACCGATCTGCAAAGCGAATCCCGCCTCGCCATTGCCAAGGCCGTTGTCAAAATCGAACAGAAACGTGAGGTCTTCAACCGCGTCACCGTCATTATCGATGTGAATTTCGTAAATCGCTTCTGGGTTCAACGGAAAAAAGTTAGGACCGCCGTAGGTGTCTTGCAGCGGCTGATAGTTTGCGATTAATGTGACGTAATTTTCACGACCCGGTTCATAACTGGAAAACACATAGAAATCACTGGCATCAAGCAAAGGACGCGACTTTATAAACGGCGCTTCAGCGTGCGAAGACGCCACTGCGCCAGTGCACGCCATCGTCATTGAAAGGGTAGTAACGGCCGCTTTGAGGGCCATTGAAGTATATCGAACCATAGTATTTAATCTCCAGATCGCAAGAGAATTTCTCGCTACTGACTAATACTACGCACGAACATTCAGTCGGGATGCAAGCAATCCGAAATTAGATTACGCCGGCCGGAAGCACCACTGTTGCCGAGGACAACACTGGTCCCTGTGGTGTAGGTTCATTTGTACCACCAAAGGCCTCAAGACTAACCGCAAAATCGGTAGAGTCCGATAGCGGTATCGGTAAGGGTACCACTACAGATTGCCCGAGCTCATTCGGTAACAATCCAACGGATTGAACACCAGACCCGTCTGCCAATACCATCCACAACTGGTGGCTATTGTCCGCGTCTAACGGCCATTGCCCAACCGCAGTTAAGATGATTTCACCGTTCCCCCGGGGATTGTTTTTGTCTGTTGGTGATGCAATACCAGTAGCCGCCTCAGAGTTGCCGGTCTCTGTTTTCGGTGCGCGATACGTGAGCGCCCAGATTGGTTGTCCCGAATCATCCTCGATAACACTGACTGTTGACACCTGAGCAACTTGTGCCGCTGGTGTGTCCAGGTCAGTTAATGGTTTGCCCAAGAGCATAAAAAGAGCCGCAGCGATAGCCACTGTGGTTGCTACTCCGGCAACCATTGCAGTTTGCCAGAACCGCACTTGTTCTTTTAATTCAGTAACAATTGAGGCCCCAATGCGGCTCGATGCGGAGTGTTCATCACGTTCTATCAGTTCTATTATCTGAGCGTAAACACCTGCAGGCGGAGTTACGGGCTGCGTGGTCAAATGAAGCGGATCAAGTCGTCGCTCCCAGTCCGCTACTGCCTGACGAGCACGAGCGTCGCTTTGCAATAAGCGTTCAAATACGGCTCTGTCCTGATCTGACAGTACACCCAAGACATACTCGGCCGCCTGCAAATCCCACCATTGATCGTCACGAGAGCTCATGCAAGCACTCCTTTAGACTGATCAGCCCTCTACGAATCCAACTTTTTACGGTACCTAAAGGCCGTTCAAGCGTTTTACTCAACTCGTCTTGTGTGAAGCCTTCACAATAGACGCCAACAATACATTGTTGTGCCTCATCCTCCAGCCTATTAAGGCATTTGCTCAATGCTTCGATATCAGCGAGTTCATCTATCACCGGTCGCCCCAAACTTTTCCACGTATCCGGATTCAAATCCGGTAGTAACACGTTAACGTTGGCTCGCGTACGAGAGCGCCTTAGCATATCCAATGCTTGATTACGAGCCAGACTATTCAGCCACACTGAACCGCTTCCGGCGTTACGATCGTACTGCGCTGCGTTAGTCCACACTTTGATAAACGTCTCTTGCAGCGCTTCTTCAGCAATTGCTTGGTCTTTTAATATACGCAGCTGAATACCAAAGAGACGCGGAGAAACTAACTCGTATAACTCAGAGAATGCGATTTTGTCGGCATTCTGGACTCGTTCGAGTAGTTGGTTGATGATGTCTGAACTAGAATTCAATGAAATTATTCTTATTTGGTTGTCGTGGCCTTAGTGAAAGCAAGAGACTCTGAATTGATAAACCAAGAACTATAACAGCAATCTACACTACAACACTGTATCAGAATATTGCTGATTCGGTATCATCGCAAACTCAAACTACACAAACCGACTTCAACGCTGTTTCAGTCAATACAGTGACAATACTTAACTTAAGATACATCACACGTTCGTCTTCTTGAATGGAGCCCAAATGAAGTAGTAATCTGGGTTCTTCCAGAAATCGTGGAATGGTTTTGCGCAAACTCAAAACAATACTTGCCGTAACTAAAAAGGCCATTGCCATTAGCAAGATACCGCCACGCAGATAGAAAATAAATAATGCGCTGTCGAGTGCGAAATGTTCGTGCGTCCTCGCCGTTTATCGTTTGGTAAGCATACTTGCTACGAGCCATGATTCGTGGCTGATCGCTTTCATGTGGTTCGGATGATTAACCAACACTTTTTAGCCGTATGGAAACAGCACGATGAGGATGGAAGGCGAAACAGAGGGTTATTGAGCCTGATGCGCCGACACGAATGGAAGCTAAGCGAGGAGCAACGCGCGAATCAGATGAACTACCTCGAAGACTTTCCTGGTTTAAAAACGCTTTACCAAGCCAAACAAAAACTCATCCGATACGTGTTGCTAAAGACACTGACAGCCAAGCGCATGAAGAGAAAATTACCCGGATTTTTAATCGAGCTTACGGGTTCAGGAATTTTGAGAATTACAGATTAAGGTACTGGCCCATTGTGGGTGGGATGGAATTATTAATAGGGTCTGATGTATGCCCATCCCCGTTAATTGGGTAGAGCCCAAGTACTTGATTTTGATGGTGGGCCGTGCAGGATTCGAACCTGCGACCACCTGATTAAAAGTCAGATGCTCTACCAACTGAGCTAACGGCCCCTAGCATTGAAACTTGCATGCGTGAGAGATCACACAGACGACGCGCATGATACAACAATCCGGCGCGTTCGTGGGAGGAAAGAAGCTGTTATCGTCCCTCTCGAGTCATTTGTTGCAGACGCTTTCTTGCTAAAACCGCTACAGAGCGTCCTGGGTAGTCGTCTGTGACACCGGTTAACACCTGTTTTGACTCGCCGTAGCGTTGTTGCTCGTACAGTGCATAGCCAATTTTGAGCCTCGAATCCGGTGCTTTGGGGCTATTAGGGAAATATTCAACCACCACCGAAAAGTTATATAGTGCGTCGTCAAAGTTGCGCTGCGCATATTTGGCCTCACCTTGCCAATACCATGCATTATCTGAATACGGACCATCCGGATATTGCTCCAGAAATTCATCGAACGCTTTTACCGCTTCGGCGTTGTCACCACGGGCCAGTAAATCGTACGCTTTGGTGTAACCCGCCTTCTCACCGGCCGTTGCGGCTCGCGTGGTAGCACCAACAGGACTGGATGGCGGCGCAGGGCCAGTGCCGGGTGTTTTGCGTGGTGCAGGTATTGGCGTTTCCGGAGATACAAACACAGCTTGCTGCTCTAGGGAATCATTCGACAGCGGCTGTTCTGCTAATTCGTCAGATAACGGTGGAAAGTCCGAGCTGGAGCCCAGTTGCTCAATTTCCGAGATGCGCCGATCGGTGTCTCTATACAACTCTCGATTACGCCGCTTCAGCGATTCAATTTCATTGTTGAGACTTTCTATTTCACCACGCAACTGACGCACATTAGTTTCCATGCTCTCAATTTGCTGAAGCAATTTAAGAATGGACTGATCGAGCACGTTTTCTACACGAACCAGTCGGGCATCAACATCGGATAAACGAGCTCTGCTTTGCGCGCTGGCTTCTGGTACCGGCAAGCACGTGAACACGACAAGCAATCCCAATGCAAGACAACGCGAGCCTGTGGATAGTCTAAGACGTGATGTATTCAGAAATGTGATTAACAGAGTTCGTATGCGATGCTCGGTCATACCATCCACCTAGTTTGGAATTTCCACTTCATAAATGATGTTAACGCGGCGGTTCTTTTGCCAGGCCGCTTCGTTATGCGCTTCATCTACAGGCAATTCTTCACCGTAACTGACACTGCGCAATTGCGCTGAACTCACGCCTTGTAATTGCAACATACGCGAAATCGACTTGGCTCGCTTTTCACCCAGTGCAATATTGTATTCGCGTGTTCCGCGCTCGTCGGTGTGGCCTTCAAGCCGTACACGGCCCGCAGCATTTTGCGCAAGGTATCGACCGTGTTGCGTAATGATGTCCAGATATTCCGGTCTGATCTCGGACTTATCGAAATCAAAATAAATGACGCGTTGCTTAGGAGCGCGACCAGCGATCGAGTCGGGATCGATTTGACTGCCATCATCAATACCGTCAATGGTAACTGGGTTAACAATGGGTCGGCCGTTATCATCTAAACCATCAGGTGTTTTTGGCGCGCTGGCACAAGCACTGAGTAACAAGGTTGCAGTTATAGCCAGAGCGGCCATGTGGATGTTTTTCATGTTGTTCTCCATGCTCAGTCAGTAATTGTCTATGAGATTGGGTGCAAGATTTTGTTATCTTAGTGGTGGTTTTATACACCTACAAGAAAATAGTTTAGTTAGTGAACGGCGACCACGCAGGTTCACGCACTGCGCCCGTATCCAGCGTTAGGCTTTGCGACACGCTGCCATCAATCGATACTGCGCCCAATGTGCCGCGGCCATCTTTTTCAGTTGCGTAGATAACCATTTGCCCGTTAGGCGCAAAACTAGGCGATTCATCCAGCACGCCATCGGTTAGCACCTGAAACAAGCCTGATTCTCTTTCCAATAAACCAATCTGGTATCCACCGTTGCTGGCATGCACAAAGGCCACGTTGCGGCCATTTGGCGATACAGTGGCACTGGCGTTATAATTGCCTTCAAACGTAATTCTTTCCGCACGCCCACCTCTGGCTGGAATTTCATATAGTTGAGGCCCACCACTGCGATCTGATGTAAACACGAGCGTATCGTTATCTATCCAGACGGCTTCCGTATCGATGGTTGGATTGTTGGTGATTCGTCGGAATTGCCCATCGGCGATATTCAAAATATAGATGTCCGGATTTCCTTCATACGATAATGTGACGGCAAGTCGTTCTCCATCGGGAGACCAACTGGGCGCTCCGTTGATACCCGCTTCTGAGATCACTTTGGTTCGGCTGCCTTTTTCTCTATCTTGAATATAAATTGCCGAGCGTTGTCGATTTTCAAATGACACATACGCAATGCGAACGCCATCCGGTGCCCATGATGGCGACAAAATAGGGCGCGGCGACGTCAACATTGATTGAGGATTTTCCCCATCTGCATCTGCCAGTTGTAACTTATACGTTTTATTAAACGCTTTGCCTTCTACCGATACGAAAGCGATTTGAGTATTGAATGCACCGCGAATACCAAGGATTTCTTCATGGACTTCGTCTGCGATTTGATGCGCAGCATTACGCAAGGTTTGATTGGTAACTTTGAAATTGAACGCCGACAAAATACTTTGCTGACTTACATCAAACAATTGGAACTCAACGGTATAGTTATCACCTGCGTTTATCAGAGCACCAATAAGTAAAAACTCGGCGCCGGCTAGACGCCAATTTGCATAGCGCGGCCTATCACCACTAACCGGTCTGGCGATCAGATCATCTCGGTTAAGAGGCGAAAAATTACCGCTGCGCTGCAGGTCTGCACTGACTATTGCGGCAATATCTTCAGGGGGATCGCCCTGACCTTGCCAACCGAACGGCACAACCGCAATGGGAATAGCACTTTCACCGCCTTGGGTAATTTCGATTTCAATCACCGCATGGGCTGGCACCGCATTCACAAGCCACAAAATAACCAAACTCACAACAACTCGCGATAGGCTTTTAGCTCGTTTTGTTGTGTAGCTGTTTAACATGTCACCTCGTTTTACCCTCGCGGGTTAAAAGAAAATTTAATTTGCCGATGAAACAATGCCTGATTTGGCGCTCGCGGTAATGGACTTGCAGCCCAAACGGCATTTTCCACCGATTTTCGCAAAGTTAAGTCATTAGGTGTGCATGACGTTACATCCACATCCACTATTTCGCCACCAACAACCTGTATGACGTTTACTGTACAGGTCACGTTGCCCCCAAGTCCTCTGGGCCGACGCCACTTACGTTCAACACTGGTGCGTATTGCATTGTAGTAACGTTTTCGCGCCTGCTCTTGCTCAAACTGCCGCTGCTTAGCTAGGCGTGATTGTTCTGCACGTTGTGCTGCCAATGCAGCTTGACGTGCTTCCTCTTCTTTCGCAGCCGCTATGCGTCTTTCTTCTTCAGCACGTTTTCTGGCAGCGGCTTCTTGCGCACGTTTTTCCTCGGCCTTTCTGGCAGCTTCCGCAGCGCGACGTTGCTGTTCAAGTTCAGCCTGTTTACGTGCTTCTTCCTCGGCACGCAGCTTCGCTTCTTGTTCGGCTTTTTCGCGCGCCGCTGCCTCACGGCGTTGCTGTTCTTCCGCTTCGGCCTGCGCTCGGGCTTCAGCTTCTGCTTTTAGTTGTGCTTCCAGTTCAGCTTGCTTAGCGGCAAGTTCATCCAGCCGTTTTTGTTCTGCAATGCGCTGCGCTTCAGCTTCTGCCTGACGTTCCGCTTCAAGTTGACGTT
>CAYMHU010000006.1:73668-90198 GCA_964390335.1 uncultured Granulosicoccaceae bacterium
TGCTTCAAGTTCAGCTACCCGTTGCCGTTCGGCTTCTGCTCGTTGTTGTTCGATTTCGCGTTGCGCTTGCGCTTCGCGTGCCGCAGCTTCCAGCTTTTCTATACGCTCTTTCTCAAGCGCTGCAGCGGCTGCAATACGCTCCTTTTCTGCCTGTGCTGCAGCAAGCTCATCCGCCAGCCGTTGTTTTTCGATTTCTGCCAGTCGGCGCCCCTCTTCTGCCTCGGCCTCTTTACGCGCCTGTTCCTCTTCACGTTTGGCTTCGATTGCTCGTTGCCGTTCGCGTTCAGCCTCTTCTTTTTCTTTAAGTGCCTTTGCGCGTTCTAATTCAGCTTGGGCTTTCTCTTCGAGAATGCGCAAACGTTCTTGCTCGGCTCGCTGGTTCTCTTCCAGTAAGCGCTGTTTTTCAAGTTCCGCTGCTTTGTTTTGTTCTTCCAAGCGTGCCTTTTCTTCAGCGGCCCGCGCTTTTTCTTCACGTACACGCTGCGCTTCCAATTCCAGTTCTCGGTTACGCAGCTCAGCCTCTTTTTGCAATTCGAGGTTACGGGCGCGTTCTTCATCAGCCCGCTGCCTTTCCGCTTCTATACGAGCCGTTTCTTGTTCAACACGTTCCTGAGCGGCTTTAATGCGATCTTCTTCGCGCAACCGTTCCTGCCTTAGTCGCGCAAGCTCAGCTTCACGTTCCGCAATTTGCTGACTGGTAAGGTTTTGTTGCTGTTCACGTAATGCTTCGATTTGCGCCTGTTCTGCTTCTGCCTTGGTTTGCTGAAGCTTCCGCTCAGTTTCTAATTGCAAGGCTTCTTGTTGCAGTTGCTCGATACGCTGCTTTTCGGCTTCCGAAGCTTGCTTTTGCTGTTCGGTCAGTTGCTCTGCTTCGGCGAGTCGTTGTTCCGCCGCCTGCCTTGCCGCTTCCAGTGCCGCCAGAGTTTCAGCAGCCGCTTCTTGCTCGGCTTTGACCGCATCTGCCTTGGCCTGATCAGCAGCTTGCAGCTGCTCCATGGTTTCTAATATGGATTCTTCAGTAATGGCAACTGCCTTAATAGGCGCCGCCTCTTGTATTTGCAGCGGAGCGTTGCGCTTGTGTTCCACCACTTTGAAAACCAGCAAGAAAACCAAACCTGCATGCAGCAGCAACGAGAACAAGCTGGCAACAGGGTATTTGGTAAATAGCGCCCACATAAGCTATTGCGCAGGCTCCGACATGAGCCCGATTTCAGGAGCACCGGCACCTTGCAAAGCAACCATGGCTTGCATGACTTCACCGTAATCAACGTTCTTATCACCGGCCACTAACACTCGTCTGTTTGGTGTTAAACGCATAACGGCACTGGCCAGACGTTGTACTTCTTCTCTGGCTAACGGTGATTCCTGATCGTCGCCCACATTTAAATACCAGTCACCGGCTTGATCAACCGTAAGAATCAGCGGCTCCACGGCCTGACCCGCATCAACGATGGGTGTAGCGTCTGCATCGGGCAAATCGATTTCCACACCGGTGCGCAACAGTGGCGCTGTTATCATAAAAATAACTAACAGCACTAACATCACGTCGATATAAGGCACAACGTTTATTTCGGCCATTTGCCGGCGGGGACGTCTGAGTTGGCGGACTGCTCGACGCATATCAGGAATTACCCGCCAGATACTGCATTTGAATTGCGCATTGACTCATAAGGTATCACTGGTTCTGCTGTGATTTTTTAATGGCTTGACGCTGCAACACAGTGGAAAATTCTTCCGAGAAGTTTTCATATCGGTTAAGCAAGCGATCAATTTCAGTTGCAAAACGGTTATAAAAAATAACGGCAGGAATGGCAGCGAATAGTCCGATTGCCGTGGCGATTAACGCTTCCGCTATACCCGGCGCCACCATTGCCAGCGTGGCTTGCTGCACATTCCCCAATGCAGTAAAAGAATTCATGATGCCCCACACCGTACCGAACAACCCGATATAGGGGCTTACGGAACCAACCGATGCCAAAAACGGCAAATGCTGCTCAATAATGTCGGACTCACGCGCCACAGCGATGCGCATTGCGCGACCGGAACCATCCATAATGACTTCATCGTTACCGGTTTTTCTGCGCAGTCTGCCGAATTCTGAAAACCCCGCTTCAAAGATCCGCTCCATGCCATCGAGTGTGCCGCGACGCATAGTCAGTTGCGAGTAGGTACCAGAAATATCCGAAGACCCCCAGAAATCTTCCTCAAAGTTTTCAGCCGCTATACGCGCTTTGCGCAACTGCCGGCTCTTGCCAATAATGAGTGCCCAGGACATTACCGATGCAATAAGCAAAATGATCATGACGCCCTGCACAACAGGACTGGCATTTAGCACAAGATGCAAAATGGACATTTCAGAATTCACGAGTCATTGCCTCTCTGATTTCTTGCGGTATAACGGTTGGTGAAAGTGTATCGGCATCGACGCAAGCCAACCGTACTGTCGCAGAAATTAATAAGTCATCACCGCGATAGATGGGTTGCTCACAAACGATGCTGGCAGGCCTAAAATTCATGATGTTGGCATTCACAATCAATTGATTATCGAAGTGCGCCGGCTGGTGGTAATCCACCGCTACTGAGCGCACAACAAACAGGCGTCTATGCTGACGCTGCCAGAAGTCCAGATCAACCCCAGCTGCACGCAGACACTCGGTCCTCGCCCGCTCCATATACTTTAGGTAGTTGGCGTAGTACACGATGCCACCCGCATCGGTGTCTTCAATATAGACACGCACTGGCATTGAGAAATGACGCATGCGCAAGTATTACAGAGAAATGCTATTAAATACAGTGAGTAAGGGCTTTACCATAAAGAAAGTTCTCACTTTTTACACACTTTATAGAAACCGTCATTGGACCAGCACTAAAATGGCAGAAATTCGACCGTTTTAGACAGGTTTTCCTTCCGGAATGTCGAGCCCAAACAGGTTGTACGTATTGGCCGTTACAACTCGTCCACGCGGCGTTCGCATCATTAATCCTTGCTGAATCAGATAGGGTTCAATCACTTCTTCGATTGTGCCGGGCTCTTCGCTGAGTGCCGCACCAAGGTTATCCACACCCACAGGACCACCACTAAATTTATCGATAATGGCTTGCAACAACCGGCGATCCATGGAATCAAGGCCTAGTTTGTCGACCTTCAACAAGTTAAGGGCCGCATCGGCGACTTCAGCTGTTATGTGGCCATCGGCTTTAATATCGGCATAGTCTCTAACGCGACGTAACAAGCGATTGGCGATTCGCGGTGTGCCACGAGCCCGACGCGCTACCTCAAGGCACCCACCTGAGTCGATACTGGCTTCCAATAAGGATGCGGAGCGGGCAACAATGCCAGCCAAATCATCGGTGGCGTAAAATTCCAACCGTTGCACAATGCCGAAGCGATCGCGCAGCGGTGCGGTCAGTAGTCCCGCGCGTGTCGTAGCGCCTACCAAAGTGAATGGTGGCAAATCAATTTTAAATGAACGAGCCGACACACCTTCACCGGTCATAATATCGATTTGATAGTCTTCCATCGCCGGGTACAACACTTCCTCAACCAGTGGACTCATACGATGTATTTCATCGATGAACAGCACATCGTTTGCTTCCAGATTGGTCAGGATTGCAGCTAGATCTCCGGGGCGTTCTAACACCGGCCCGGATGTATGCAACATACGCACATCCAGCTCGTTTGCAATGATATTGGCCAAGGTGGTTTTACCTAAACCCGGCGGACCAAACAACAACACATGGTCCAGCGCTTCTTTACGAAGCTTTGCCGCACCAATGAATAACTCCATTTGCTCCGACACAGCATCCTGACCTTTATAGTCGGCCAGTTTTTTAGGACGCATGGCTCGCTCTTGCGAGTCTTCGCGAGCTGCATTAGCAGATATCAGCCGGTCGTCTTCTTCAATCATGGATGATGGTCATTATTTATTTAGACAAACTGACGCCACGCAATGCTGCGCGAATCATTTCTTCAACGCTTTGCCCGTCGCTGCTGTTTTTATCCAGCAATCGTTTCGCTTCAGCGGATTTATAACCTAAGGCCAGCAATGCATCTTCTGCTTGCATGCGCGTACTGGTATCAACGGTTTCAGGTAGCCCTGCTTGTACTGAACCACCAGCAAGCGCATCAACTTTATCTTGCAGTTCAACCACTAAACGCTCAGCGGTTTTCTTACCTATGCCGGGCACCCGGGTTAGTGGCACAGCATCTTTTTGCGCAATACTTTGAAACAACTCATCGGTAGTCATGCCTGACAGTATAGACAACGCAACCTTGGCACCAACGCCATTAACCTTAAGCAGTGTTCGAAACACGCTGCGCTCTAATTTGCTCCCAAACCCAAATAGCAATTGCGCATCTTCGCGGACTACAAAATGGGTATGCAGCTCAACCGCTTCACCAATGGACGGCAAGCCATAAAACGTGGACATTGGCACATCCACTTCGTATCCCACCCCCTGCACATTTAACAATAATGACGGTGGATTTTTTTCTAATAGCGTTCCACTGATCCGACCGATCATCGACGCAAACCTCTGCCACGTTGACGCTTTCTGGGCGTCAAACCTGCAGGCGTTGTGCGGTTCATGCGTGAATGCGCATGACAAATAGCAATAGCTAAACCGTCTGCCGCATCAATTTGCACCGGACGGTTTAAACCTAATAATGCTTTAACCATTGTTTGGACCTGAGATTTATCTGCGCCGCCAGAACCGGTAACCACTTGCTTAACTGATCGCGCGGCGTATTCACTAACAGGAATATCGTGCGACACAACAGCGGTTATGGCGGCACCACGTGCCTGACCAAGCTTTAATGCTGACATAGGGTTATTGCTTAAAAATACTTGCTCAATTGCTACTTCATGCGGCTGCCACTGTTCAATGATGTTGTTCAGCTCCGTATGTATATGCCCAAGACGCTGTGCGAAGTTCTCGCCTTTCACCCGGATATGACCATGGTGCATATAAACACTGCGAGCACCGTCTGATTCAATGATGCCGTAGCCGGTGATGGTTGAGCCGGGATCGATGCCCATTACCTTGACTAGCCCTTTGCGGGAGTCACTCAAGCGTAGGCCTCCGGTGGCACTTGTGCATTGGTATATACATCTTGTACATCATCAAGATCTTCCAGTACATCAACGAGCTTTAACAGCTTTTGACCTTGCTCAACATCGAGCTCTACTTCGGTCGACGCTTTCATCGTGACCTCAGAGTGTTCCGGTTCAAATCCAGCTGCAATCATCGCCTCTTTTACGTCCACAAAGTTCTCTTCAGTGGTGATCACTTCAATAGAGCCGTCTTCATGGGTCTCGACGTCTTCGGCACCGGCATCCAATGCAGCTTCCATAATGGCATCTTCGTCGGCGCCTTCTGCATAATTCAGTACACCGATTTTGCTGAAAAGATACGATACAGATCCAACCGCACCAAGATTACCACCGTTCTTGGTAAAGGCATGCTTAACATCTGAGACCGTGCGATTGCCGTTATCCGTCATGGTATCAACCATAATGGCCACACCATTAACGCCATATCCCTCGTATCGATTTTCTTCGTAATTTGCACCTTCCAGTTCACCCGCACCTTTTTTAATGGCACGTTCAATGGTGTCCTTGGTCATGTTGCCGCCCAAGGCTTTGTCCACTGCCAAACGCAAACGCGGGTTCGAATTTATATCTGATCCGCCCATGCGCGCTGCAACATTGATTTCGCGAATAAGCTTAGTAAACAGCTTTCCACGTTTTTTATCTTGCGCACCTTTACGATGCTGAATATTGGCCCATTTACTGTGACCAGCCATAACTACCTCTGTTTCGGGTTCTGATTCGAATAGTTAATCGCTTAAAAATTGTCCAGTTCGAATAAACTGCAACGTTTTATCAGCGACTACCTTAGAAAATAGCATTATTGCATGGGAATGTGGAATGCTGGCGCGATCAGTCGCTGCGCTGAGCTGTGTTTCAGCGGCCAGTACAACGCCATCGCCCGTCTCTCGCATACGGAACAATATCGATGACAAACCAGCCGGCACAGTGCCGTACAACACACCAATATCGCGTTGTGGCTGCCCAACACTTCGATTCTGTGCTGGCACGCCATGTAGTAGTCCGCTGATAACGCTTTTTCCCAATAGCCACCGAGCCCAGCGCCGCGCGTGTATCTTGCGCGCTATTACCGAGCCAAGCACAGGCGCGCCAAGTAACACCACTCGTTTAATCGGCAATTCATGCGCGTTGTCTTGTCCAATGTTAAGCAAATGCAGTATAACCAGCCCACCCAAACTGTGACCAACCAAATGTACCGCCGGGTTGTGCAGGTGTTGGATTTGTTTATACAAGGATTCCGCATTCTGTTTGGGTGTCAGCATCAAGTAGCGATGACGCGCAATTGTCACGTTATACCCTTGCTGTTTGAAACGATGCGCCAGCGGAAGCAACACAAACCGCGGCGTATAAATACCCGGCACAATGACTATCGCATCAGTCACTGGCGCGAGTGTTTCTCGCCAACGGCGATAACACATCGATGATGGCTTGCTGGTTAGTTGGAGAGGTGGCTTTGTCTAACGCGTCATGCATGGGAAGCCACAGGTATTCACTGTGCTCTTCCGGGTTTAACTGGACGGCTTGACCCCTATCAACTTGCACGCTGAAGATATGTTCAACATTGTGCGTATGATCGGGGTGATAACGCGCACGCCAGACACCGGAAATTTCAAAGCAATTACTGGTTTGTTGGTCAACCGGGGTAGCCTGAATACCAGTCTCTTCCAGCAACTCGCGTTGTGCGGCCAATGCAGCAGATTCATCAAACTCTAAGGCGCCTGTAATGGATTGCCAGAAATCGGGGTTATCAACACGGCGCAGCAGCAATACATCCAGCTGCGCCGTGTATACAAGAACTAAAACAGACTCTGGTCGGCGATACACATTAGCTCGCTGGTGGCGGTGTACGTTGTCGGCTGCGTAAATGCAATTCCTTCATTTGCTGATCAGACACAGCACTTGGGGCACTGGTGAGTAAACAACTCGCCGACTGCGTTTTAGGAAACGCCATGACATCGCGAATAGACGTTGACCCGGTCATTAACATGATGAGTCGATCAACACCGAATGCAATACCACCATGCGGCGGCGCACCGTATTTTAATGCATCCAGCAAGAAGCCAAATTTATCGTTAGCCTCTTCTTCGCCAATGCCTAGTACATCCAGCGCTTTTTGCTGCATTTCCGCATTGTGAATACGAATAGATCCACCGCCCAACTCAGTCCCGTTTAGCACCATATCGTAGGCGCGAGATAAACACTTGCCAGGATCGTCATCCAATTCAGTTTGCCACTCTTCTATGGTGCGGGCAGTGGGAGCGGTAAACGGGTGATGCAGTGCATGCCAGCGCTTGGCTCCGTCGTCCCATTCAAACATTGGGAAGTCAACCACCCAAAGTGGTTGCCATTCATCAGAGACCATATCCATGTCGTGACCGACTTGCACACGCAGTGCGCCCAGCGCATCAGACACAATCTTGGATTTATCGGCACCAAAGAAGATAAGGTCACCATCGACAGCTCCAGTGCGTTCAATAATAGCGCTCAGTACATCCTCAGGAAAAAACTTAACGATCGGTGATTGCAATCCTTCTGCACCCTTGGCGATATCGTTACATTTAATGTAAGCCAAGCCTTTCGCTCCGTAGCGACCAACAAACTCGGTGTACAGATCGATTTCTTTACGGCTTAACTTCGATCCGCCAGGAACACATAACGCTGCGACTCGACCATCATCGCTTTTCGCCGGTTCTGCGAACACTTTAAATTCAATGTTCTGCATCAAGTCTGATAGTTCAGTCAGCTTTAACGGTATGCGCAGATCTGGTTTGTCGGAACCGTACACCGTCATGGCTTCGCTATAACTCATGCGTGGAAATTTCTCAGGTAGTTTTACGTCCAACACAGATGCGAATATATGACGCATCATGCCTTCAGTTAAATCCATGATCATGGATTCATCAATAAACGCCATTTCGATATCGAGTTGCGAAAATTCCGGTTGACGATCGGCGCGTAAATCTTCATCGCGGAAACAACGGGCAAACTGGTAGTAACGATCCATGCCACTCATCATGAGCAATTGCTTAAACAACTGCGGCGATTGTGGCAGAGCGAAGAAACTACCGGGATGCGTTCGACTGGGAACCAAGTAATCGCGGGCGCCTTCCGGCGTAGCGCGAGTCAACGTGGGGGTTTCAATATCCAGAAAAGACTCGCTATCCAGAAAACGTCGCAGCTCGCCGGTGACTTTGGCCCGCATACGCAAACGTTCCTGCATGATCGGGCGACGCAAATCGATGTACCGGTAACGCAGGCGATTTTCTTCGGACACGTCGTTATCGTCTAGCTGGAACGGCGGGGTCTGCGCCCTGTTCAGGATCTCCAAATCGGTGCCCAGTACCTCCACTTCACCCGTTGGCATCTCCGGATTGATGGTGCCTTCGGGTCTGTTACGAACCCGGCCGGTGATTTTGAGCACGAACTCATTCCGGACCTGTTCGGCTAACGCAAAGATTTCTGCACGGTCGGGATCGAAAACCACCTGAACCAAGCCAGTATGATCACGTAAATCGATAAATATGACGCCACCATGGTCGCGCCGGCGATGGGCCCAACCACAGAATTCGACAGTCTGTTCCAGATGTTCTGTGTTAACAGCGCCGCAGTTATGAGTACGCATTTACACCTCGAAAATAAAGATCCATACAATTGTAGATAGGTTTATTGGTCAGAACTAGCCATAATAACCGACTAACACTTTTACAGGAGCCAAAATGGCCGAATATGACGTTTATGGGGTTGGCAATGCGCTTGTCGATATGGAATTTGAAGTGTCAGATGCCCTGCTGACCGAATTGTCGGTTGATAAAGGGCTTATGACACTGATCGACGAAGAGCGACATTTTGCACTGCTGGACATTCTTCCTGAAGGCCAAGGCAAACGTAGCAGCGGAGGCTCGGCTGCTAACACCATAATTGCGACAGCTCAGCTCGGTTGCAACAGTTTTTACTCTTGTAAGGTGGCCAACGATGATACCGGCACCTTTTATATGACCGATCTCGCCAATTGCGGTGTGAGTAGCAATTTGTCGATGAATAACCGGGAAGATGGTGTAACCGGAAAATGCATCGTGCTGATTACCCCAGATGCAGAGCGCAGTATGAACAGCTACTTGGGCATTACCTCCAAAATCGGGGTAAACGAGCTTGATGAGTCAGCCATCCAAAACGCCAAAATTGCGTACATAGAGGGATATTTGGTGCCCGAACCAAACGCACGTGAAGCTGCAATCAAAGCCCGTGAAATCGCGCAGGCGGCTAACGTAAAAACAGCATTAACGCTATCAGACATCAACATGGTGAAATTTTTTAAAGATGGCTTAATGGACATTGTGGGTGATGGGCTCGACATGGTTTTTTGCAATGTAGACGAAGCCAAAGAGATGTTTGAAGTTGACTCAATGAGCCAATGCGTGGAGCACATGAAAGGGCTATCAAAGCAATTTGCCATTACATGTGGAGCTGATGGAGCAACCTTGTTCGACGGTCAGAATGTTATCGACGTTGCGGCAACCAAAGTGGACCCAATCGATACAAACGGTGCCGGCGATATGTATGCCGGCGCATTTCTGTATGGCATGACGCAGGGCATGCCGTTTGAGCAATGCGGTGAGCTAGCCAGCGCTGCTGCGGGTAAGCTCATTACCCAATTTGGTGCCAGGTTACCCACTTCCGAAATGGCCACAATTAAGAAACAATTCAATATCTGATAACTGGTTCGCGCTATGCGGTGCTCTGGGCACCGCGGCACTCCTCTTGTAACCCGCAGATTGGCTGAAAAACTGCACCGAATCAGTGCTACTTCAGCACTCGACACAGTGGGATCAGCCATGTCTGCACAAGAAGAAAATCCGGTCATCCGAGGAGGACAACCGTTGAGCGATATCATTGAATTAGCGCAACAGGCAATCCCGCGCACCCTTAGCAAGCAGCAACGCGCAGCAATTGAATCATTCCTGCTAACTTACTTTGGCGCATCACAAGCAAAAGACCTTGAGTGGATCAATCCAGATGATCTTTGCGGCTTAGCCATTTCGCATTGGCAACTCGCTCAGGTTCGCCAACCGGATTTGATCAATATTCGGCTGTACAACCCGCAACTGGAAAGTGATGGTTGGCAAACCCCGAACACAGTGTTGGAATTGGTTACGACCGATCAACCACATCTGATTACAACGATTCGCAGCAAGCTGATATCTCAAGGTCATAACATTCGATTAATTGTGCATCCGCAAGTGCTTGTGGTGCGTGATAACACAGGCAACTGCACCAGCATGTCCCGCGGCAACATCGCGTTAACCGATACCCAATCGGCCGACTCAACAATTGAGTCACTTATTCATGTTCAATTTGAATATATCGACGAAGAACAGTTTCATGACTTGGAAGCCGATCTCAGACACGCGCTTGCAATGCTATCTCTGATTAAAGCGGACACCAACAAGATGCATGATGCACTGCAAAGCTTAAGTAAGGCATGCGCAGACACAGAACAAGCGGCGTTTATTGATTGGCTGCAAAACAAGCATTTCAATTGCCTGGGTATGAGTATTATTAGTGTTGATGAGAACTCAACCGCGCTACCGCAAGCAGATTCGAGCACATCCAAACCTTTAGGTTTACTACGAGATAATTCGGAAGAACAGACTTGGGCACCACAGCGCCTCATATCCTTAGACGCTATTCAAAAACTAAAATCAGAACAACAAGACCTCGTCATTTGTAAAGCGGAAACGCGCTCACCGGTTATACACAATGAATTTGCCGATATTATCTTAGGATTACAACGCGATTCGAACAATGAACCGAGCAACATTCATTGTATTGTGGGTTTATTCACGGCAACGATGCAAAGTGCACCCATTGAATCAATCCCGCTTATTCGTGAACATGTTAACAACGTAATCGACAGCGCAAACTACACGCCTGATTCACATGACAATCGAGCGTTGACCAATGTGCTCCAAGGCTTCCCACGCGAAATGCTGCTGCAAATGTCGGCACCAACTTTACTTACCACCGCACAACGCATTGTATCGTTACATGAACGTCAACAAATTCGATTATTCCATTCCACAGAACCACTGGGCCGCTTTTGTCATTGCTTAGTCTACGTACCCCGGGATACCTATGGACGAGAACTGCGACTTGAAATTGAGCGTATCCTAATGAGTTTTGTCAAAGGTCAAAACGCGCAATTTCGCACCGAATTTTCATCCGATTCTGCACTGGCTCGAATACATTTTATTATCCAAAAGCAAGCGCCACTGAATCGAGACATTGATTGGCAAAACATAGAAACACGTATTCAACAAGCGGCTATAACCTGGGACGACAGACTGTTAGAATCGTTGCGTGCCAAACTCCCCGAGCCAACTGCTCTGCAGTTATATCGAAAATACAGCAAAGCATTTTCTTCGGGATATAAAGAAGATTACTCAGCGCGAATAGCAGTATCCGATATTCAGTTTATGGAAGCACATGTGCAATCAGACGCACCTGTAATGAGCTTCTATCGTCATATACTAGCCGATACCGACACAATCAATTTCAAATTATTCTGTCCGGGCAAACCTGTTCCCTTGTCAGATGTTATCCCTATTATCGAGAATATGGGCTTGCGCGTTGAAACAGAGCACCCGTTCGAAGTTAAGCGCAAGGGAATGCCATCAATCTGGATACACGAATTTACTGTTGAACAACTGGGTCAAAGCAAACTAAATTCAAAGCAATCTGCTGAAAACATCCAGCAGGCATTTACACACATCTGGAGTGGTGATGTTGAGAATGACGGCTTTAATCGCCTTATTTTGGCTGCTGGTCTCGACTGGCAAGAGGTGGTTGTTTTAAGAAGTTACAGCAAGTACTTATTACAAGTCGGCGTCCCGTTTTCGAACACGTATATGATTGATTCGCTGGTAGCGAATTCTGATACAGCCAGTAAGTTAATAGCCCTGTTTAAGCAACGCTTCGATCCGCAACAAGCGCAGGGTTCATCACTGCCCAACACAGAAAGTACCGAACAAACCATCATTGATGATCTTGAACAGGTGGCAAGCCTTGATGAAGATCGTATTTTGCGCTCGTTTTTCAACTTAATTATGTCAACCCTACGTACTAATTATTTTTGTAAAACGAACTCAGGCGATGGCAAGCATTATTTATCCTTTAAATTGGACTCTGCAGCCATATTGGATTTGCCGCTACCCAGACCAATGGTAGAGATTTACGTTTACTCCCCACATTTTGAAGGTATTCATTTACGTGGCGGTCGCGTTGCACGCGGCGGTCTGCGTTGGTCCGACAGGCGCGAGGATTTTCGCACTGAAGTATTAGGCTTGATGAAAGCGCAAATGGTTAAAAACGCTGTCATCGTGCCGGTTGGGTCCAAAGGCGGTTTTTATGTTAAGCAAGTGTTATCAGATGATCGCGAACACATGATGCAACAAGTAGTGCAGTGCTACCAGAATTTTCTTCGTGGATTGCTGGACTTAACCGATAATATTGTGGCCGAGAAGATCATCGCACCCGCGAACGTACTGCGTTACGATGATGACGACCCCTACCTGGTTGTTGCAGCTGATAAAGGCACAGCCACTTTTTCCGACTTTGCCAATGATGTTTCCGCCGAATATGATTTTTGGCTTGGGGATGCGTTCGCGTCTGGCGGGTCAGTTGGTTACGATCACAAGAAGATGGGAATCACCGCGCGTGGTGCCTGGGAATCCGTGAAGCGACACTTTCGTGAGTTGGGTCATGACACGCAAACGCAGGATTTCACGGTTGTTGGAATCGGCGATATGGCCGGTGATGTGTTTGGCAACGGCATGCTGTTATCGGAGCATATTCAATTGGTCGCTGCGTTCAATCATCAACACATAATGATTGACCCTACCCCCGATGCGGCCAGTAGTTATAAAGAGCGTGCACGCCTGTTTGAACTGCCGCGATCAAGCTGGGCGGACTACAACACAGAGCTTCTATCTGCGGGCGGCGCCATCATATCGCGCAGCGATAAAAGCGTTAACCTGTCTGCCGAGGCCCAAACAGCATTGGGTATCGATAAACAAACACTCACTCCAAATGAACTGATAAACCTGATTCTACGCGCACCGGTCGACTTGTTATGGAACGGTGGCATCGGAACGTACATCAAAGCCAGTGGAGAAAACCACGCCGACGCAGCTGATAAAGCCAATGATGCCGTTCGCGTAGACGCATCAGAGTTGCGATGCAAGGTTATCGGCGAAGGTGGCAATTTGGGTTGTACACAACGTGGGCGCATAGAATATGCACGCAATGGCGGCATGATTTACACCGATGCCATTGATAATTCGGCCGGTGTGGATTGCTCTGACCATGAAGTCAATATAAAAATATTGCTTAATGCGGTTGTTGCAAACGATGACATGACCTTAAAGCAGCGCGATAAATTACTCGCTGATATGACCACGGATGTAGGTCATCTGGTACTAAAAGATAATTACCTGCAAACCCAATGTATCAATCAGAGTTTTGGTACTAGCGGTACATCGTTAAACGAAGCACAACGCTTTATGCAGCATCTGGAATCAATTGACCGACTGGACCGCCGCATAGAGTTCCTACCAGACAATGAGGAAATAGCCGATCGACAAGCTACCGAACAAGGCCTCAGCAGACCAGAAATAGCCGTGCTGGTTTCGTATAGCAAAATGGTTATGTATGACGAACTGTTAGCCAGCGATCTAGCGCAGGAAGCCGCCCTGCAAGACGTACTGATGGAATACTTTCCAAACACGTTGATGCAACAGTTTGCGAACAATATTAGTCAGCACAGACTCAGCGCAGAAATAATTTCAACGATCGTTACTAACGAGCTGGTCAACCGTTTAGGACCAACGTATGCGTTTCGTATGCAACAAGAATTGGGCGCACAAGCGCACGAAGTGGCTCAAGCCTTTGTTGCGGTACGCAGTATTTTTCAGCTGCCGACACTATGGCAAGCCATAGAATCACTGGATAACCAAACGAGTGCAGATGTGCAAAACCAAATGCACATTCTGGTGCGCGGCTTAGTTGAACGCTCCACACACTGGTTATTGCGATCCCGACGTGGGTCTCAATCGATTGATCAACTGGTTACGCAGTTCAAGCCGGCCATCAGTGAACTTATCAAATCATTTCCTGAATGCCTTGCTGCAGCCAATAAGAGCACACTCGATCAACGTATCGATTACTTCGTCAATGCTGATGTACCTATCGACACCGCAACCGCTGTATCACAGGTGGTGCCCCTGTCCTCATCTTTGGATATCGTCGAAATAGCATTGTCTGCTGATTTACCCGTCGATCTTGTTGCCGGCGTGTACTTTGAATTGGGCGCACATCTCGAATTACAGTGGGTGCGCGAACAAATCAGCGATCTACAAGTCATCAGTCACTGGCATACCTTGTCAAAGTCAGAATTGCGCAGCGACTTGCACTACCAGCAGCGCCACCTGACAGCAGAAGTCATCACATCTGCTCAAACGGCTGATACCGAAACAGTTAGCGCACTACCTGCTCCGGCTCTGGTGGCCAATTGGTCACGTGCCAACGCAGTGGCGGTAACCAAATACCAAGATCTCATTACGGATATGAAGGCTAGCGGCGGCGTAGACTTCGCCATGCTGTCGCTAGCGGTCAACGAAGTTCACAAGTTGTTACGAAGCGATCGACCACTGGCGGCCGGTCAATAAAAATATGCTATATCCTTATCGTCTAGCTCACTTATTCTGCAAGCATGTGCAATACGCATATTTGGTACGATAAGTTGTTCGACTTTACTGTTTAACTCAGTTTATTGATTAGGAGACACCGTTGCCACTGCCAATCGCCAATTTAATATTAATGCTACTTATCGGCATCGTGTTCGGTGGTATTGCCGCCGTGTTTCTCAGGGGTAAGCGCTCTGTTTTCGTCATCAATATTCTGTTGGGCGTTATTGGAGCATCTCTTGGTGCATTCTTCCCGGTTATACTTGGACAGGCACAAGTCATCGATGTGACCACTCCCGACTATCTGTTACGGGCGCTAATGGGCTCATTCGTTTTAGTTTTAGTGGCAAGCCTGTTTCGCTCAGCCAAACCAAACAATCTAAACTAGGCAACTAACTTAACTAGGCAGCTAAGATGAGCGATGAAAACTCAATTCTGTTCAATGAAGAATCGGGCGTTGCGTGGATAACACTGAATCGCCCTGAAAAACTAAATAGCTTTAATGAAGCTATGGCCGCCCAACTACAATCGGCTATTCAGAAAATTCAAACCTCCAACAGTATTCGTTGTGTTGTCATTACAGGCGCCGGCCGCGCATTCAGTGCGGGCCAAGATCTCGAAGGGCTCGAAGGTGTCGACTTGGGTCAGGTGGTCGATCGCGATTACAACGTTGTGGTTCGATATCTAAAAGGTTTAAATCTACCCGTCATAGCCAGTGTCAACGGGGTCGCTGCTGGTGCAGCCGCGAATCTGGCATTAGCCTGCGATATAGTCATCGCCGCGAATAGCGCGAAGTTTATCCAACCGTTCGTAAATTTAAGTCTCGTGCCCGATGCGGGTGGCACATGGTCGTTGCCGCGGCTGATCGGTTTACCCAGAGCAATGGGGCTGATGTTAACGGCCGAACCTATTGACGCGAAAACCGCTCAAGAATGGGGCATGATCTGGAAAGCCGTAGACGATGATGCACTCGAAGATGAAACATTGGCGCTGGCACACAAGCTCGCTAATTTACCCACGACAGGCATCGCATTCACCAAACAATTACTGCACATGAGCAGCACCAAAACGCTGGACGAACAGCTCGACATGGAGCGCGATTTCCAGCAGGCGGCTTGCCAAACAAGCGACTATCAGGAAGGCGTGGATGCTTTCCTGAATAAGCGCAAACCCCATTTCACTGGTAAGTGAGTGGGTCTGCCCCAGTTTTGAAGTGATTCACAGCCAGTTTGGGTGGTGGTCTACTTTTGCTGCGCGCTTTTCCTAGTAACTGCCTGTATGTGTCGCTTTTCGCTGTAAAAAAGTCGTGTTGGTGCCAAATTCCTTTACCCGCTTATCCCAAGTGTCGCTAACATTTGGACAATGAGTCAACACCGCCAACATCGGTGAAATTGTTGGCTTGAACCGAGGCATATTTAAATGGCTGATGACGACAATTACGACGACGAAGAAGACATCATTCTGTCCGAACTCAACGATGAAGAGTTGGTTGAGCAAATGCACGATGACCTCTACAACGGTCTCAAGGAAGAAATAGAAGAAGGCACTAACATTCTGTTGGAACGAAACTGGTCCGCAGATAAAGTGCTTAACGATGCGCTGGTTGAAGGTATGCGTATTGTCGGCATCGACTTCCGCGACGGAATCTTATTCGTACCCGAAGTGTTAATGGCCGCTAA
>CAYMHU010000006.1:90298-91513 GCA_964390335.1 uncultured Granulosicoccaceae bacterium
TGCTCACCACCACCATGCCTTACATGAAAGTCGTTATCGACACCTTAAAAGAACAAGGCATGCGAGACGACTTCATTGTATTGGTTGGCGGTGCGCCACTGAACGAAGAGTTTGGCGATGCTATCGGCGCTGACGCATACTGTCGAGATGCGGCCGTTGCTGTTGAAACCGCAAAAGCACTGATCACCGAACGCAGGGCTGCGAGCTAACGCTCCAATCAGTGATGAGTCGCACTCTGCTTATCGCTTGCGGTGCCCTGGCTCATGAATTGGTTGCGGTACTCGAAGCTAATCAGTGGTCGCATATTGAAGTCCAATGCCTGCCTGCACACTGGCACAATACGCCAGACAAAATAGCCCCCGGTGTCGAGCAATTAATTATCGAACACCGGGATAACGTTGACTCTATTTTAATTGGCTATGGCGATTGTGGCACTGGCGGGCATCTTGATACCGTTATCGATCGACACAACTCTCCACAACTAAAAATTGATCGACTACCGGGCGCACATTGCTATGCCTTTTTTGCAGGACTAGAGCGCTTTGAAACACTGGCCGAAGACGAACTGGGTACATTCTTCTTAACCGACTATTTAGCGTGGCACTTTGATCGATTAATACTTGAAGAATTAGGCATCAACAAACACCCTGAACTTCGCGACATGTACTTCGGCAATTACACTCGCATGTTGTATCTTGCGCAAACTGAGAATCCAGAACGATTAGCTCAGGCACAACAAGCGGCCGCAGCTATAAACTTACCGCTTGAGGTTCACTACACGGGCTTAGAACCGTTTAGCGAAGCAATGAACATGATAAACATTGTGCCGATACAAGCAAGCGCAAAGTGAATGACACACACGCATTGCTAAGTCAATCGATGATGAGTGCAATGACGCTATTGACAGTAGCTACCCAAAACAAGGTTTGGAAATGATATGGCTGAACTAATAAAAATTTATTGGCGGGACATCCCCTCTCAAGTGACTGCAAAAGCCGGGCGAAAAACCGCCAAAGTTGCGCTCAGCAGTCGCTTCCAAGAAGGTATAGACCGAGCGGCGATGCGCGCTGGCAAAGGTACCAGTGATGCGTATATGGAAGATTGGAAACGCGTACGCGAGCAATGCGGTGACGACCTACAGGCCGAAGCCACCAAAGCAGCAGCAGAACTAGAGGCGGCCTTTACAGACGACTATCTAGAAGCGGTTGTAAAAGC
>CAYMHU010000006.1:91613-137054 GCA_964390335.1 uncultured Granulosicoccaceae bacterium
GCTGTTGATCACCG
This sequence comes from uncultured Granulosicoccaceae bacterium, assembly GCA_964390335.1. Taxonomy (GTDB): domain Bacteria; phylum Pseudomonadota; class Gammaproteobacteria; order Granulosicoccales; family Granulosicoccaceae; genus Granulosicoccus. The sequence continues at coordinate 91,628 of CAYMHU010000006.1, forward strand.
GTTAAAAGGCAGCTCATCGTGGCTTCGAGAGGTGCGAAACATACGAGCCCAGAATACTGATACGCGCGCCTCGGATGCCTCCCTATGATTTATCAAGACGAACCCGTACCGGGCCAAAGCTTACCTATGCGCGAAGGGCACAGTTCGCCTGGCAGGCTTGAACGTTTGTTGCGTGATGGTCAGTTCGTGGTGACATCAGAATTAGCACCACCTGACTCTGCAGACCCCTTTGCTGTGTATGAGCGCGCTGAAATTTTCGATGGCTATGTTGATGCCATTAATGCGACTGACGGCAGCGGCGCGAACTGTCACATGAGCAGCATGGCTGTATGCGCCTTGCTGACTCAACGCGGGTACGCACTCATACAACAAATTTCATGTCGTGATAAAAATCGCATTGCCATTCAAGGTGACATTCTTGGTGGTGCTGCCATGGGTATTTGCAACATGTTGTGCTTATCGGGCGATGGCGTACAAGCCGGCGATCACCCTTTGGCAAAACCGGTGTTCGACTTGGATTGTATGTCCTTATTGACTATTGCCAAAACTATGCGCGATGACAGCACCTTCCAAAGTGGGCGAAAACTGGATTACTCACCAAAAGTATTTTTGGGTGCTGCAGCAAACCCGTTCGTACAACCGTTCGACTGGAGACCTCAAAGGCTTGCCAAAAAAGTAGCCGCTGGCGCTCAGTTTATCCAAACACAATATTGCTACGACATAGATCGCTTACACCAATACATGAGCCGCATCCGAGACATGGGTCTGCACGAAAAAGTGTTTATGATTGTAGGCGTTGGCCCGCTGGCGTCGGCACGCGCTGCGGAATGGATCCGTAGCAATGTACCCGGTGTTCATATCCCAGACTCCGTTATAAAACGACTCAGTGGTGCGGACGACCAAAAAGCAGAAGGCGTTAATTTGTGTATCGATATGATTCAACAAATAAAGGAGATTGAAGGCGTACATGGTGTACACATAATGGCGTACCGGCAGGAGCACAATGTACCCGATATTGTTGAACGATCTAACGCACTTGAAGGCCGAACTACCTGGCACCCCAAGTTATATAAACCCATTAATCATTAGTAAAGACTAACCGGCGAAAATACCATGACCAATACAGTCGTAAGTTCTGCTACTCGCGAACACATTATCGGTGATGATGTCCCGTTTACCATTATTGGCGAGCGCATCAATCCTACCGGGCGCAAAATTCTGGCAGAAGAAATGAAAGCCGGTGACTTTAGTCGTGTGGAAGCGGACGCGTTGGCGCAGGTTGCCGCCGGTGCACAAATGCTTGATGTCAATGCGGGCATACCTTTAGCAGACGAACCTGCCCTACTCGCGCAAGCCATTCAATTAGTACAATCAATCACAGATGTACCCATCTCTATCGATTCTTCCATCATCGAAGCTTTAGAGGCTGGTTTAGGTGTGTACCAAGGCAAAGCCTTGGTTAACTCCGTTACTGGCGAAGAAGAGAACCTTGAGCGCGTTTTACCGCTAGTGGCTAAATACGGCGCTGCGGTTGTCGCAATTTCTAACGATGAAACCGGCATCTCTGAAGATCCGAACGTGCGCTTTGATGTTGCTAAGAAAATCGTAGAACGCGCAAGTGACTATGGTATCCCTGCATCTGACATTGTTGTTGACCCATTGGTTATGCCCATCGGAGCAATGCGCTATGCCGGTCGTCAGGTTTTCGATATTCTGGGTAGGATACGAACCGAACTTAAATGCAATACCACCTGCGGTGCATCCAACATCAGTTTTGGCCTGCCACAACGCAACGGCATTAATGGAGCGTTCCTTAGCATGGCAATGAGCGCCGGTATGACCTCCGCCATTACCAACCCCATTCATGAAGAAGTTATGCGCTCTGTGATGGCTGGCGATGTATTGATGGGCAACGATGCAGACTGCTTAAACTGGATTAAAAAATATCGCGAAGCGCCGGCTGAAGGCGATGCCGCTGCACGTGGTCGTCGCGTTACGAAACGACGCCGCAAAACAAGTTAAGCTCATGACGTCTGACTCTACCGAACAAGCACTGGTCGTCTTTACCCCGAGCGGAAAGCGTGGCCATTTCCCAATTGGCACTTCTATCCTATCGGCAGCCCGCACCTTGGGCGTTGATCTGGATTCAATTTGTGGCGGTAGAGGATTATGCGGTCGGTGTCAGGTTCAATGTCCCGAAGGCGAGTTTCCTAAGCACAACATAGTATCGAAAGCTTCGCATATCAGCGGCTCCACCAAAGTGGAAGCACGGTATCAACGCATCAATGGCGAGTTCATAGATGCTAGACGCTTAGGTTGTCAGGCAAACGTGCTCGGCGATATCGTTGTCGATGTGCCACCGGATAGCCAGGTCCACCGGCAAGTCATCAGGAAAGAAGCTGATCATGCCAACATCACAATAAATCCAGCCATCAGTTTGCACGTAGTTGATGTGCAGCAACCCGATATGCACGACCCATCAGGTGATTTGCGTCGACTAAAACAAGCTTTAAAAGACGAATGGCAACTTGAAAACCTTCGAACCGATTTAGACTTACTGCACTCATTACAAAAAACACTTCGCGAAGAAAACTGGCAAGTGACAGCAGCCGTGCATAACGATGGCCGCATCCTGGCAGTTTGGCCCGGCTATAAAGAACAAGTTTGTGGTGTGGCCATCGACGTCGGTTCCACTACCATCGCTGCGCATTTGTGTGATCTTGCAACCGGGAAAGTGCTGGCCAGCAGCGGCGCAATGAATCCGCAAATACGGTTTGGTGAAGATCTCATGAGCCGGGTTTCCTACGTTATGATGAACCCGGGTGGCGATGCGGAGATGACTACCGCTGTTCGCGATGCTATCAATCAACTACTGATCGATGTCGCGGGCGAAGCCGACATACAACCCAGCGATATTTTAGACATCACGTTTGTGGCTAATCCCGTGATGCACCATCTACTGTTGGGCATCGATCCTGTCGAGTTAGGTGGAGCACCTTTCGCGCTAACAACCGATGAAGCACTGTATGTTGATGCCTGCTCTATGGGCATCAACGCGCATCCTAAAGCACAAGCTTATTTTCTGCCTTGCATAGCAGGGCACGTTGGCGCTGATACAGCAGGTGTTATTTTGTGCGAGCGACCGGACAAACTTGATGACATAACCTTGTTGGTTGATGTTGGTACCAACGCAGAAATCGTATTAGGCAATTCAAAACGCTTGTTGGCCTGCTCCAGCCCGACTGGGCCAGCGTTTGAAGGCGCACAAATCAGTGGCGGACAACGCGCAGCCCCTGGTGCAATTGAACGGGTGCGCATCGACCCAACCACACTTGAACCCAAGTTCAGCATTATCGGCAATGATCACTGGTCCGATCAACACGAATTTAAGGAGAGCCTGGAATCCTTACCGGTAACGGGTATCTGTGGTTCAGGCATTATTGAAGTGGTTGCCGAAATGTTCTTAGCCGGTATTATCGACACCGACGGCGTAGTGCAAGGCGAGCTGGCCAGTAAAAGTGATCGCATTATCGCCGACGGCAGAACGTTTTCCTATTTACTTTACGACGGTGATGTCACCATCAAAATTACACAAAACGATGTGCGTCAAATTCAATTAGCAAAAGCTGCGTTATATGCCGGGGTTCGGCTGCTAATGGACCATCTGGGTATTAACAGCGTTGACAGAATAAGACTCGCTGGCGCTTTCGGCAGCCACATTGATGTTAAATACGCCATGATTCTGGGTTTAATTCCTGATTGCTTGCTGGATAACGTTGCATCCGCTGGTAATGCAGCTGGTACCGGTGCACGCATTGCACTATTGGATCAAGATTCTCGCGCCAACATAGAGTCGATTGTTAGAGGCGTGGAAAAGATTGAAACAGCGGTTGAACCAAAATTTCAGGAACATTTTGTTGACGCTATGGCCTTTCCTCATAAAACCGTTACATTTACTGAGCTAGCCAAAATTGTGAACCTGCCGGAGCCCACCGTTAGCGCAAGCAATGCCAGTGGTGTACAACGTGGCCGCAACGCCCGACGCCGCGCCCGGCGCTCTGCAAGCCCTGGACAAAGCTAGGTGCATTAGCAGCAAATTGACGTTTTAGGCATAATAGGCTGGATAAACGTTCTAAACTACAGCACCTTCTATTACCGTGAAATCCGTTAACGTCACCGTTGTCATTCAACACGATAAACCATGCAGCTGGGTGCTTAATATCCTCGATCAGATCGATCACCACAATTGTGCGCAACTGACGGGTATCGTCATACAACAAGCTTCGGATGTGGTATCCAATACTCATAAAGACACACATACCGACTCGCCAACGAACGCAGCTAAACCCCTGCTGCGCAAACTGGCCAACAAAATAGTTTATGGAATCGTTGATCGTCCGCGATATAAGTTTGATTCTTTAACACCTAAAGTACTACCGGAGCGGTATCGGGCGTTGATCGGAGTTAATCCAACTCAATGCGATATCGTGTTGCACTTGGGCGATCCAAACTTACCAACAAACAACGCACCGAAAGCAACAACAGGCGTCTGGGTAATCAGGCACGACCAACTAATCGGTGTAGCGGAAAAAGCATTACTAAAACGTAGCGACTTACTGTGGATACATATTTTCGAGCTTATCGACGCTCAAGCAGATTTAAATAACTGCGGAGACAACGCAAACTTACGCCGCATAGCTTCTCACTCGCTGGCAACGCAAACGTTTTCAGGTTCCGATATCAAAAATCAGGTATTTGGCTCTTTGCCCGGCCTGATATTATCGCGCCTAAACTGGATCGCCAACGGACACAAGCCGTACGAGTATGAGCAACAGCAAATCGACCATGCACTGTTTGCAGCAAATGCGTTTAGTGAGCGATGCGACTACAAACCCCTATCCAATCCAGCGTACTTGTTTTATGCTATTAATTTATTAATTGCTCAAAACAAACAGCGGGTCCACAACAAAACCAGCTCAGAACAATGGCAACTTGGTTTTTTATTCACGGATGGTAGTACTGATAACGGAAAGAATAAAAAAGCCAATGATTTAGCCGTTAATGACTTTATTACGCTCACCCCGCCACCCAACAGAATTTGGGCCGACCCACACACCATCATGCACAACGGCCAATGCCATGTGTTTTTTGAAGACATGGACCTTGATGAGAATGTTGGCATTATTTCCACTGCAGTACTGACGCAAAACGGATTTGAACAGCCACCTGTCAGTGCACTGCAAGAACCACATCATTTATCGTATCCCTATTTGTTTGAACACGATAAGCAGCATTATATGATTCCCGAAACCGCGTCCAGTCGCTCGGTAAACTTATATAAGGCAACTCATTTTCCAGATAAATGGAGCAAAGTTAAATCCCTACTCACGAATATCAACGCGGCCGATACAACCTTACATTTTCACGATGGCTTGTGGTGGATGTTCACTAATGGCGTGCTACACCCAACCATGGGCGAACGCGATGAATTGTTGTTGTTCTATACCAACGACGTGCTAAACGGAGAGTGGCAGGCGCACCCGCTAAACCCCGTGCTCACCGGTGTAGACAGAGCGCGTATGGCAGGTCCCTTATTTGAACAACACGGTAAACTTTTGCGTCCTAGCCAATACGGCGCGGTACGATACGGCTACGGTACTAACTTCTCAGTTATTACCAAGCTGAGCACAACCGATTACGAAGAAAAACTAACAAGCCGCATACAACCCGAACGCGGTGATGGCTGGATGGGTTGTCATACCACGACACACAATGAGAACACGATAGTGGTAGATCGACTACAACGGGTCAAGAAGGCAGCCAGCGTAACCTAGTTGACGGTTTCTGACTACCTGCCCGCTTTCAAAGACCGGCTATTGCCCGTCATCCAAATTTTCGGTTACAACCTGTCCCGTTGCACGTCGCCACAGTATGGCCCCGGATAGTCCTATGCCCAAAAAGGCGCTGTAGAGTATTAAACCCAGCCATTGCAAGGATGTCAGGTTACTCGATTGCACCCAGTTTTCCTGCAACGACAAGTACACCAACGCCGCGAACAGCACCAGCAGGATGAAAGTACCGAGCTTGCCCAAGGCATTCCACGCGGCAATCAACAGCACCACGTTTATCAGTATGGCCACAATCGCACCCAGCAATACCCACGCATCAGGGAAACCGTCGCCCAAATGCCCCTTGACCCAATGAAACACTGATTTTCCGCTTGGATTATAGCTTGCGAAAACCACGATAGCGGCTACCAACATACGTCCTGCCAGTACGATTGGGGACGAGCCCTTCAGTGCTTTGATCATGAGTTAATCCAGTTAATAGTAAGACTCCTCTAAGGCTAGCAAAATTATGGCGAACCCACACATAAAGTTGCCACGTTTGTCACGTTTTATTAGCGCCCGCAAAGCTTGAAAATAACAACCGTGTACAGTCCACACGACTGGTTAACAATCTTGCAAATCTGTCAAAATCGGCAACGTCAGGCACTCGTAGGTAGGATAGGATAGCGATTGATAGAGGTGTAAAAACTTATGAATTCAAGCTCACATGCCAATCCGCAGTTCGACAGCCTCGGTAAGCTGCGTAAACCCACCCCACCTGAGAAATGGGATGGGGTTAATCGACGCTTTTCCGAAGAAAGGCGATCGTATTCCATTGCAACTTTGTATTCGTGCTTGACGTCTCCACGTCGATTCTCGGGTCGCCGATCAAGTGATCGACGCTTCGCAATACTGGATAAATTTGATAGCGGCATTGGGTTTATGGCGCTCGGATTGATGTTTCTGTCCATCATGGATTCCGTGTTTACGTTATCCCTGATTGCGGCCGGCGGCAGTGAAGTTAATCCGTTTATGAACTGGTTATTAGGACACAGTCTGTTTGCATTCGTTGGTGTGAAAATGGTACTCACCGCGGTGCCGGCGTTGATACTGGTGGCTACCGGCAATTTACTCGTATTTGGTTATATTCGTGCACGCTCAATTCTGGCAGCCATGGTGGGCATGTATGCCGGATTGATATTTTACGAAATCGCGCTGCTTAAGCTTGCGTACTTTTAGGCTTTGATTAAATTAAGTTCGGTTTGCTCTTGTTACGTTTGAGTCTTGTAGCAAGCCCGCTGCTCGACGACGCTCGTCCCGCGGTGGTATTGAAAACGTATCACGATAGCACTTTGAAAAATGCGGTGCGGATATAAACCCACAAGCTAACGCGATATCGACTATCGGCATACTGGTTTGCAGCAATAGTTGTCGGGCTCGCTCGAGTCGCAGTTCAAGATAGTAGCGCGTAGGTACACACTGTAAATACCGCTGAAACAAACGTTCGAGTTGTCGACGCGACAAACCCACATGATGTGATAATTCATCGAGCGTCATAGGCTCTTCGATATTAGCTTCCATTAACGATACGGCTTCTGCCAATTTTGGTTGGCTTGCACCGATACGCTGCGTTAAAGGCACTCGCTGACGATCATTCTGATCGCGAATGCGTTCGCACATAAATTGCTCTGAGATTCGCGAAGCCAAATCAACGCCATGTTGTCGCCGAATCTCCGACAACATCATGTCCATGGGAGCTGTGCCGCCTGCACAGGTATAGCGGTTATTGTCTATTTCAAATAGCTCTGGCGAAATGATGAGTTGCGGAAACTGCTCACGTGTACTGGCCAAATTTTCCCAATGAATGGTACAACGGTGATCGTTTAATAACTCGGCCTTAGCCAGTAAGTAAGTACCCGTACAGATTGCTCCGATTACCGTATCGGTTTTCTCGAATTTTTTTAAAAATGTTAAGCCGGGCTCATCGTTTAACTGATGCACGTTAAGTCCGGAACACACAAAAACCGCCTCGAACCGTTCGCGGTTGTCAGCAGACAGCTCCACATTAAAGCTGAGTCCGTTACTACTTAATACAGGCTGTCCATCCGAACTAATCAAAGTCCAGTGGTATAACTCCTTGCCGGATAGCTGATTCGCCATACGCAAGGGTTCGATCGCACTGGAAAATGCGATTAACGAAAAATTGGGCACAAGGTAAAAACCAATGTGCGCTGTAGAACCAGCGTTACCAATCATGGGGGCACACTCTCAAACATGACCACAGGTACCAGGCAAAGTACCCTCACTAACCGAGCGATTATCTAATAATTGGCATCCGGAAATGCGGCCTTTCTCTCGGCAATGTATTGTAACAGCGCTTGATCAACAGAAGCATCAATTTCTGGCGCCTGGTACCCCTCCAGCGCTGCTTTCCATTGCTCATTTGCGCGCTGTGCCGCATCCTTGGAGCCCTCAGATTCCCATTGCTCGAAGCTGTTGTTATCGGCCATGGTCGATCGATAAAATGCAGTCTCGAAATTAGCCTGGGTGTGCGCACAACCCAAAAAGTGCTGACCCGGTCCAACCTCTTTCAGTGCGTCAAGTGCTTGACCGGCGTCGCTCAGATCGACCCCGGATAACAGGCGCGCAAGACCGCCTGCCTGATCAGCATCCATCATGAATTTCTCATAACTCATAACCAAACCACCTTCTAGCCACCCTGCGGTATGCAGCATGAAGTTAACCCCTGCCAGCGCTGCCGTTTGCAAGGTATTCGCAGACTCATAAGCTGCTTGAGCATCCGGTACTTTCGATGCACACAATCCACCGCCACTTCTGAACGGCACGCCCAACCGACGTGCAAGCGCAGCGGCAATGTACATAACTAACGAGGGTTCCGGCGTGCCAAATGTGGGGGCGCCGGATTGCATGGATATAGAGCTGGCAAATGTGCCAAATACAACCGGTGCACCAGGGCGTACCAACTGCACGAATGCCATGCCTGCCAATGCTTCCGCCAGAATTTGCGCTGCTGTACCGGCAACGGTTACCGGCGACATTGCACCCGCTAAAATAAACGGTGAAACCACAGTTGCCTGATTAGCGCGAGCATATACTTTGGCAGCACCCAACATGGTTTCGTCGAAAGTCATTGGCGAATTGGCATTAATCAAATTGATAACCACGGTTCTCTCTACACCGGTGTCGGGATCATAGAAATTATCGCCAAACAAAATTTTGCACATCTCAACGGTGTCTTGTGCACGTTCTGGTGCAGTTACTGAACCCATAAACGGCTTATCGCTGTAACGCATATGCGCATACACCATATCGAAATGCCGTTTGTTAACCGGCAGATCAACAGGTTCACAAACAGTGCCGCCGGAGTGATGCAAATTCGGGCTTAAATACGCTAGCTTTACAAAATTTTGAAAATCTTCGATGGTAGCGTAGCGACGACCTTTATCCAGATCGCTGACAAACGGCGGACCATAGGCAGGAACCAACACAACATTGTCGCCACCGATAACCACGTTGTTTTTCGGATTACGAGCATGCTGTACAAAAGAGGCCGGTGCAGAGTCTGTGACTAGCTTGCGACACAAGCCGCGAGGAAATCGCACGCGTTCACCTTCAACATCACAACCCGCGTCACGCCACATTTGTAACGCTTCAGGGTCATCGCGAAACTCAATCCCGATTTCATTCAGGATGGTTTCGGCATTGGCTTCTATAAGCGACAGGCCTTCTTCGCCAAGCACTTCGTAAGGTGGAATTTTTCGAGAAATATACGGCGCTGTATGCTGCGTTGCACCGGAACGTTCACGCCTTTTATCGCCTCGGCTACTACGCCGCCTGCGTTTTGGTTCATCTGCCATGGTGACCCCATCGAAAACTTGAGTTTTAGTGTGCACCAGGTGCGGCTGTTGTGGGTATCGCGCCGCGACTGTTAAGTAGTATCGAGCGCCTTAAGCACGCGAGTGGGCGTTGAATTAAACCCTATAATGGCAGGATTCTGCGTACAAATTCCGCCTGACGTTTCGTCTGGATTCTGCGCCGATTGCTGACCCGAACGGCTTTAATTGCAGCTTCATTATCGACACCCATTTCCACCAAAATCCGGGCTGCAATCATTCCAGTACGCCCAAGACCCGCATAACAATGAAACGCAACGCGTTCACCGATACGTAGCGCATGCCGAATGCGCTCACCATCCACCGCCCACTGGTCTTCAAAATCCTGATCAGGGATTTCCATATCGACTATCGGCAGGTGCAGCCACCATATGCCAGCATCCTGTAACAATGTGGGTATATCCTGCACCTTGTTCAGCTTGAACTCATGTGGCTCGATAAACGATACAACGCCATTCGCTCCCCACTCTTTAAGCGCTTCCATATCCGCCAGCAAGTGTTTACGGCCAACACCGGACAACTCGTTAACCCGAACACCGGGACAGGCCACCAAACCCATACTACCCACCGATCCAGGCACGGGAATAGAATCGATCTTGTTTGGTTGAATTTGTCGCCCTAATCCAAAAGCCATTCAATTTTCCGAGATATGAGTACTGCGCCGCATGTTAAACCAATTATCGCCGTATCAGCGACTTTTGCGCGAAGTTAAGTAGAGATTACACAATGAGTTTAGTCTGCAACCCGTATAATGGGAGGCCACGCTTAACCTGACCACAACCTGTCGGCCTGTAGAAATGACAAATAAGTTATCCAAGCTACTCGCATCACGCGGAGTCCTGTTGGCCGATGGTGCTACCGGTACAAACCTGTTTGGTATGGGTTTACAAACTGGTGACGCACCAGAGCTATGGAATATAGATCACCCTGATCGCATCACCAAACTGCACCAATCATTCGTCGATGCCGGTTCCGATATCATTCTTACCAACAGTTTTGGTGGCACGCACTACCGGTTAGCACTACATAACGCAGGCCACAGGGTTGCCGAATTAAATCAACGCGCTGCACAGATTGCGTGCGAATGCGCGAGTACCGCATCGAAAACGGTGTTGGTTGCGGGTTCAATGGGTCCCACTGGCGAAATATTGGAGCCCAATGGCCCTGTGTCCATTGAACAAGCACAAGCGGCTTTTTACGAACAAGCAATGGCACTTAAAGCCGGTGGCGCCGATGTGTTGTGGATAGAAACCATTTCATCGGCAGAAGAAATAACAGCCGCGGTACAAGCTGCTGCGCAAGTCGGGTTGCCGATTGTGTATACCGTCAGCATCGACACCAACGGTCGCACAATGATGGGGCTCACGGCGGCCGACACCATCCAAATCAGCGTAAGCTTAAACACGCCTATTACCGCAATTGGCACTAACTGCGGTATTGGCGCCAGTGAAGTGGTTGCAGCAATCAAGAATTTAAAAACGGCCAACGATCAACTTCCTACCCCAGCGGCGCTGGTGGCCAAAGCCAATTGCGGGATACCTGAATACATAGACGGCGAAATCGTATACAACGGTACACCCGAACTCATGGCTCAATATGCAACGATGGCAGCCAACGCCGGCGCTAAAATTATCGGCGGTTGTTGCGGCACTTCACCGGTGCACCTTAAAGCCATGCGTGCTGCGTTGGATCAATGGGCACCAGCAAGTTCACCCACCCTCGACGAGATCAACTCAATATTGGGCGAAGTAACTCAAGGCGCGCGCGCACAGTTGGACGGCGACTTAAGTGTGGCCGGTGGTTCCGCCAGTGGACGCGGTACGCGCACGTCCAGAAGACGTAAGAAAAGTTAAGTTAACCTTTAGCAAACTGGCATGCGTCAAACAGACACCTTACACCCACCTAAAGTAAAACCTGCCATAACTGATGAAAATCAGTTGCACGCATCTTTATCGTGGGACTGGCAAGCAGCTAGCAAGCACACGGTAGAGGACATCCAGACGCTGGCAACACTGCTAGACCTGGATACCCTAACCTTATCGAACATCGTCGCCAACAGCGATTTCAAGTTACGCGTGCCCATGCCGTTTATTAAGCGCATGAAAAAAGGCGATATAAACGACCCTCTGCTTAGACAGATCCTACCAACAAAAAAGGAATTGCTACCGCAAGTGGGTTTTACCAACGACCCCTTGAACGAACAAGAATACAATCCATGCCCCGGATTGATTCATAAATACACGGGTCGAGTATTACTCACTGCCGCGGTAAGCTGCCCGATTAATTGTCGATACTGTTTTAGACGACACTTTCCGTATGCGGATAACCGACTTAATCCAAAGAATTGGCAAGCAGCACTAAATTATATTGCTCAGGATAGTTCGATAAAAGAAGTGATCTTGAGCGGCGGCGAGCCGCTGCTGTTAAACGATCGTATGCTAAGCGAACTACTAGACAATATCGAAAGCATTGCGCATGTGAAACTGATTAGAATCCACACGCGTTTTCCAGTCGTTGTGCCTCAACGGCTAACAGCAGCTTTATGCACACGGCTCAGTACCGCTCGGTGCAAGATTACAATGGTCATGCACATAAACCATCCAAACGAAATTGACGAACACTTTAAACACTGTGTTCTACCATTGATAACAAGCGCGGTTACTTTGCTTAATCAAACTGTGCTATTGAAATCCATCAACGATGACATCCAAACGCTAACCGAACTCAGCTATGCACTTTTCGATGCAGGACTGCTGCCTTACTACTTACACGCTACCGATCCGGTAAGCGGCACGGCGCACTTCTCAGTCAGTGATGCAAAAGCGCAACAGCTAGCTTCTGAACTTATTGCATCCCTGCCCGGGTATCTAGCACCAACCCTCGTGCGCGAAGTGAGCGGCAAACAGGCTAAAACCCGACTACCGATCAGCTCCGTATCGAGTGAATAATTTATTGATTGAAGTACTTTAGCGTATCCTGCCACGCGTAATAAGCTGGCTTGGCAATGTACTTATCGTTTAATAACAGCGGCGTATTACTGGAGCGCCATGAGTATCGATCGGTATAACCCCAACTCTGCATAGCTTTGCATTTTGGCTGAGCAAGACAAACCTCCAAAGTGCGTCGATAGATTTCTGCCTGCACTTGTTCTTCGTCGGGGCGAGACATAGTCACGTCAAACTCGGTAATGTAAATATCTAATCCCAAATCTGCGAATCGCTGAAGATTATCGCGCATGCCGCCAAAATCGGTAAAATCAGATCGTAAGTGCATTTGGAACCCAACAGCATCTATTGGTGTGCCGCGTTCCAACTCTTTCTTGAGTAAGTTATACATGGCATCTGATTTAGTGTTAAACCAAGCCACATCGTAGTCGTTGTATACCAACACGGCATCAGGATCAGCCGCGCGCGCGGTTTCAAAAGCAATGCGTATATAGTTTTTACCCATGCCCTTGTACCAAATCGATTGTCTTAACTGGCCATCGACATCGTTTATGGCTTCGTTAACAACATCCCACACCTTCACCTGACCACGATAACGGCCAGCCAAAGCATTGATGTGATCCTGCATGACTGTTTGCGCTTCAGACGGGTCCAGATTCTGCACCCAGCCCGGTAACTGCGTATACCAAACCAGAGGATGACCATGCAGCACCATGCCTTTTTCACTGGCGAAGTTCGCTAAATCGTCCGCATCTTCCCAATCGAAAAAGCCACGTTGCGGTTGGATCCATCCCATTTTGTGAGAGTTCTCCGGGGTAATCATATTAAATTCATCGGCCGCAATTTGGCGATACAGTTCGTTGTCTGCCAACTTGCTTGAATTCAGCATGGCAGCAAAGCCAATCAAGAATCCTCGCTGATCTGCCAAATCCCGCAATCGTTCACCGCTGCGGTTAAGACTCTCTGGCTCGACAACGGTGACTGTAAATGAACTTTCAAATTGCAATGAACTGTCTTCGCTGTCAGTAGCCCGAAAATAAAACGTATGATCACCAAGATCACTCTGATCAGTTGGCCAGCGAAAATCGCGTGTACCGTCGCCATTGTCTACAAAGTTCGCATCAGCTGGTTGATTCAATGCAGATAAATTTGGCACGGTAAAGTCAGGGTCAACCGGTTGCACGATCTGATTTAAGGTATCCCCCACACGGATAGTCGGGTTACGAATACCATTGATCACAGGCGGAAAGTTAACCGGATTGTTCGGGTCGCGTTCAACGGTAATTTTGATGGTTTGTTGCGTGCGCAATGTTGGATCATAGGCATCTATCGAGATGAACGTTATCCATGTATCGCCGATATTAACCGGATACGGATACCAACGAAATGTGCGAGTACCATCTCCATTATCTCGAAACGAGGAATTTGTTGGCAAACGATCTATAGCCAGCCCCGGAACAGCTCCGTGATCAGCGCGTGCCCGCACAATTAATTCAAGCGTTTCGCCTAAAAAAACAAATTGGTCTGCTAAACCAATAAACTGTGGAGCATCACCATCAACCGGCACGGGAGGTGGCGAACCAATTTCATTAGTATGGCCGTTGACGGTAAGTTTGATCGACTGAGACGTGCGGTTATCGGGATCAGCGTCTTCGTATACGGTGAATGTGAGTATATTTTCTCCCACATTCGCGTCAGTCGGTGTCCATCTGAATTGTCTTGTACCGTCGCGGTTGTCTTCAAAGCTTGCACCTTGCGGCAAGTTTTCAACTCTCATTGCTGGCACAACGCCTTCAGGGTCAAACGGTACTACGCGGAAGTTAAACGTGTCTCTCAGGTTAATGGCACGATCTATTAACGATTCAAATCTGGGAGGCAAATTACCATTAGCGGCGGCTCCTGCTTGTACTGTCAACGCGATGGTGCGTCGAGTCACTAAACTTTCATCAAGCGCATCGACTGCTTCAAAAGTCACGTTGCGCACGCCAACATGCCGCTCATCGGGTACCCAAAAGAATGTCCGAGTGCCATCTCCGTTATCAGAGAACATTGCACCATCCGGGTAGTTCACTAAGCGTAAGCCGGGTACAACACCTTCCGGATCGCTGGGCTCGACGCGCAAATTAATTGCTTCACCAACTGTAACAGTCACATCAGACAAAGGTTCGAGCGTGGGTGCTTGATTGGCAGCGACTGAGCTTGCGCTCAACATGAACAAGCAGCCAATGAGAAAGTCACATCGATGGAAAAAAGACATGGCGATTCGTGAGTAGCGGGTATTAACCGCCTACAAAGCAGGTTTCACGCCGATACCGCCAAACTTAGCTAAACCATTAATAAATAAAGGTTAAAATTAACAATTTGAAAGTCTTTAGTTTCATCATATATTGCGTTATCTGACAATTTCACCGTTACACTGCCGCTCTGATTGCCCTTCAGACTCGACACAAGAACGGACACCAGGAAAACATGAACAAGAACGTACTACCGAACATTATTGCCATCGTCATTATTGCTTGCAGTTTCCTGTTTTCTGACCCAGTACGAGCGGTGCTGCTCAGCACCGGCCTATTCGCTTTGTCCGGTGCGCTGACCAACTGGCTGGCTGTGCATATGCTGTTTGAACGAGTACCGGGGTTGTATGGCTCTGGCGTTATCGTGCTGCATTTCGAACAGTTCAAATCCGGTATTTTGCGCATGGTGCACGAACATTTGTTTAATCGTGAGCGCGTAGAAAAAGTGCTGTCGGACCCGTCGGAAAATCTGGACATTGATCTTGCACCGCTAGTCAAAGGCATCGATCTGGATGCGGCATACGATCAACTCGTTGCAACAGTCATGGAATCTTCATTTGGCCCTATGCTGGGTATGGTTGGTGGAGAATCGGCATTAGATGGCATGCGAGAACCGTTTAAAAGGCGTATGGAAAAATACCTGCACGACGCGGCCGACTCGCCACGATTTCAATCCTTGGTCAACGAACAACTCAGCAAAGTGGCCAGTAGCGATCAGTTTATGAATCGTATGGACACCATATTACGCGCCAGACTGGATGAACTGACACCGGAAATGGTTCGCGACATTATGCAGCAAATGATTCGCAAGCATTTGGGTTGGTTAGTCGTTTGGGGAGGCGTGTTCGGTGGTTTGATTGGTTTGATTGCTGGGCTGGTTCAGCATATTATTTAGCCCGTAAGGGTACGCCATCGAATTCTATGCCTTGCCAGCCGGTTTCCATAAACTGGCGAATATTCGGGTGGCTATTGCCATCGGGATTACGCAATACATCTGCCCGATAATAAGCACCAAAGCACACCAAGGTTTGCTCTTCCGTTAAATCATGCAATCGTGCAAATGCGAATATTTTACACGACCCAGTGTTCTGCCCGGCTTCACTGTTTAAATTGTGATTTCGAAAGCTGGTTGGTACATACTCGTACAGATTGTTAATAAGCGCGATAACATCCGGAAATTCTATTAGCTCCGGGGTTGTTTCCAGCTTATTTAGAAATAATTCGACTTCCATACATACGCTTCCAGTTCGGGTAGGTAATTTTAGCAGTATGATTAAACTTTGGGAGCATCCATGTCAACTCTGATTGATTCATGAATATGATAGTGCCGTACTGCGAGAGAATAACGATGGGTATGGAGCCGTTTAATGCGGCGAGTAACCTGATTTTTATCGTGTGCGCAGCTGTCTGCGCCGCTTTGTTATTTCGCGACTGGGCAAAACTGCAAACAAAGTCAAGGCTAGTGCTGCTTAGCTTGAGCACATTAATCATGTTAATTGGCATGGGTAGCGCAGCGTTTCATTTTAAACCTACGCATACAACGCATGCATTCGACCTAATACCCATTGGGCTATTCATATTGCTTGCCCTTATTAGCCTGCTGCAAAAGGGATTCAAACTGAGCTGGCCTATCATCGTTGCCATTGCATCGGTGTGGTCCTGCTTCACAGCGGTTGCATCCACGGCGCCACAATTTCTGGCAGGTAGCCTGGTCTATGTGCCAACCCTCTTATTGCTACTGTGCATGGCGGTAGTTAATCCACAATACAACCGGAAACTGTGGGCTGTATTCAGTTTTTTCGGAATGGGGTTACTGATCAGAGCGATCGACCTTCCTCTGTGTGATAGCTTTTCAATGGGAACCCATTGGCTTTGGCATGTATGCACCGCATTAGCAGCGCTGCAAAGTTATTTATTGATTCTACACCTATGCAGAACCAACGATACAAATGCTACAGCCAGCGCCTGACCTCACGCATATACTGCGCGAAATCTTCTCCAAATTTTTCTAATAAAATGCGTTCTTCCGGCACGATTTGAAATCGGGTAATATAAAACACAAACAGCGGCAATAATAAAAACGCGGTAATCGAATTAACCCATAGCGCCCATCCACTTAAGCTGATCAGCATTCCAAGATACATAGGGTTGCGAGATACACGGTATAAACCCGAGCGTACTATATAAGATGATGCGTTTGGGTTTAGTGGATTGACTGTGGTTCTGGCCCGAAAGAACGCCAGCACGGATATCAGATCGATCGATACCCCAACAACGATTAACGCAATACCAGCGGCTCGAATACCTGGCAATGTTAATGGTAAAGCAAAGGAAGAACGTGCTACTAGCCAAATAAGAACGGCAATACACAACGCAATAATGGGTGGCGGAATTTTATTATTGAGTTGGCTCATCTGTTTTAAAATCAATGGCATCCACTGCGGCTATAGCACATAGATTAACGATACCACGCACCGTGGTTGATTCTGTTACCACGTGTGCGGGTCTGCGCAGCCCCATCAGAATTGGACCAACCGGCAAGCCATCACTAACGGTTTTAACCATATTATAAGTGATATTAGCGGCATCCAGATTTGGCATCATGAGTAAGTTTGCGCTGCCATCAAATGCGGCATTCGGGAAAATACGAGCGCGTGTCGCTTCGGATAAGGCCGCATCTGCATGCATTTCACCCTCTACGGCCAAGTTCGGGTATTTACTTCTGATAATTTCTCGAGCTTCACGCATTTTAACTGCGGTTTCGTTATTGCGGCTACCAAAATTAGAATGCGACAACAATGCAATTTTTGGCACCATTCCGAATCGCTGCACAATCTTAACCGCCATGCCAGCCGTTTCCGCAATCTGCTCGGCATCCGGGTTCACCGTTACATGAGTGTCTGTCAAAAACAGCGTACCGGTATTTAGGATCATCAATATCAACGCTGAAATATCGGTTACGTCATCACGTATACCAATGATGTCGCACAAATACCGTATGTGTCTGGCATACGCGCCTTGCGTTCCACAGACCATAGCATCGGCTTCGAAATTTCTTACCAAAACAGCGCCTAGCGCAGTAGCCCGAGTGCGAATAACGTTTGACGCATACTCCGGCGATACACCAGAGCGCTCCATAATGCGATGATAGGTATCCACATGTTTATCGAAATTAGCATTGTTGACAGGATCCAGAACATCAAAGCCTTCACCAATTTTTAAGCGCAAACCGAGTTTTGCAATATTGTCTTCAATGACTTCATGTCGCCCTATTAACAACGGTCGACAGATCGCATCATCCACCAAAATTTGAACTGCATTCAACACTCGCTGAGATTCACCCTCGGCGAGCACGACCTTTTGCAAATTCGCCTGAGCTTGCTCAAACACAGGCTTCATAACCAAACCTGAGCGGAATACAAATTCATTCAATTTATGATTATAAGAGTCGAAGTCTTTTATGGGTCTGGCTGCAACGCCACTGTCCATGGCCGCTTTCGCCACAGCGGGTGGAATTTCAGTCATCAACCTGGGGTCGAATGGTTTGGGTATTAAATACTCGCGACCAAATCGAAAAGGTTGTCCGCCATAGGCAGCCGATACAACGTCGGATGCTTCCTTGGTAGCGATGTTGGCAATTGCTTCTACGCAGGCCGCCTGCATATGTTCATTAATTTCTGTTGCACCAACATCGAGGGCCCCTCGAAATAAAAACGGGAAACACAGCACATTGTTTACTTGATTCGGGAAGTCGGACCGACCTGTGGCTATGACCGCATCATCACGTACTTTGTACACTTCTTCAGGATTGATTTCGGGGTCCGGGTTAGCGAGAGCAAGAATAAACGGATTAGAAGCCATACGCGCCACTTGCGCGCCCGATAGAACATTGGGTGCTGACAACCCAAGAAAAACATCAGCATTATCTATAACGTCGTCTAAAACCCTGGCATCTGTTTTCCGTGCGTAAATCGCTTGATACTGATCTACAGGTTCTTCACGATCAGCATGTATAACGCCATTGATATCACAAACGGTGATGTTCTCTTTTTTCAACCCCATAAAAACCAGCAGATTCAAACACGCCAAAGCTGCCGCTCCAGCGCCTGAGACCACTATCTTCACATCACTTAGCTCTTTCTGAACAAGACGCAAACCGTTGCGAATAGCCGCCGCTACCACAATAGCTGTTCCATGTTGATCATCATGAAAAACTGGAATGTTCATGCGCTCACGTAGCCTGCGCTCAATCTCAAAACACTCAGGTGCTTTGATGTCTTCAAGGTTTATTCCGCCAAAGGTTGGCTCCATTAGCGCCACTGCATCAACAAATCGATCAACGTCGGTGGTGTCCAGCTCAATGTCGAACACATCTACATTGGCAAACTTCTTAAACAGAACTGCTTTACCTTCCATAACAGGTTTGGAAGCCATTGCGCCAATGGATCCCAAACCCAGCACAGCTGTTCCGTTAGTGATTACTGCAACAAGATTTGCACGAGCAGTGAGCTCGGCTGACTGCATAGGATCATCAGCTATTGCACGACACGCAGCCGCAACACCCGGTGAGTAGGCCAATGACAAATCGCGCTGGTTGACCATGTTCTTAGTCGCACTGATTTCCAGTTTTCCTGGAATCGGGTACCG
This sequence comes from uncultured Granulosicoccaceae bacterium, assembly GCA_964390335.1. Taxonomy (GTDB): domain Bacteria; phylum Pseudomonadota; class Gammaproteobacteria; order Granulosicoccales; family Granulosicoccaceae; genus Granulosicoccus. Next base: position 111,256 of record CAYMHU010000006.1, read on the forward strand.
ATGATAATCCAGTGCGTCTTTGTCGAATTTTTCAGTCATTGGTTTAACGATCTATGTTGACAAGTTATGTTGCGAAAAAAGTTTTACGTTGTTGGTGCCAGTAAGTTATCAGTTACTGACCGGTTAAACGCACTGCATACCGCGATGAGCGATGCCGATACAATATTGCTATGTAATGCGGCGCCATATCGGGTTTCACCCTTGCCGGCCTGAATTTCAAAGTAACAAGCACTTAGTGCATCTGCACCCGCACCTGTTGCATGCTGATGATAATCAACAACGCGAAAATCCACGCCAAACGTGTGGCTAAGCGCTTGCACAAATGCGTCGACCGGACCGTTACCTTGCCCTGATATTTGCATTTCCTTACCGGCATACACGATATCGGCCTCTAGATAGCGTATCGAATCATCATTTTCATCAGCAGTGCTGGTGTGTTTAACAAAGCGTAGCGGCTCCGTTGCATCTAAAAACGTATGTTGAAACGCTTCTTTGATGGCGGCTGAATCAACCTCTTTACCTGTCGTTTCACTTATTTGCTGCACGACTTTACTAAATTCAATTTGTAGCCGACGCGGTAGCTCCAATCCGTGATCACGCTCCATGATAAACGCAACACCACCTTTACCTGATTGACTGTTGACTCGTATAACAGCTTCGTAAGTTCGGCCTAGATCCGCAGGGTCTATGGGTAAGTACGGAACCTCCCAAGCCAATGAATTACTGGCGCGCATTGCGGCAAATCCTTTTTTAATCGCATCCTGATGTGAACCTGAAAACGCAGTAAACACCAGTTCACCAGCATATGGATGACGAGGGTGTACCGGCAGTTGGTTGCAGTACTCAACCGTTCGCATAACATCGTAGATATCGGAGAAATCAAGATTAGGCTGCACACCCTGCGTAAACATATTCAATGCCAAGGTAACAATGTCTACGTTACCTGTACGTTCGCCATTTCCGAATAACGTACCTTCAACTCGGTCACCACCTGCCATTAATGCAAGCTCTGTTGCAGCAACAGCGCAGCCACGATCGTTATGCGGATGCAAACTAACGGTTATGCAATCACGATTAGCAACATGACGACAAAACCATTCAATTTGATCGGCATGGATATTCGGTGTAGACATTTCCACCGTGGCAGGTAAGTTCAGGATGGTTTTATTTTGAGGTGTTGGCTGCCAGACTTCATTGACTGCGTCGCACACCTCTACAGCGTAGTCGAGCTCGGTACCAGTGAAACTCTCGGGAGAATATTGAAACTGCCATTGAGTGTCCGGGTACTTAGCGGCACACTCAGCCACAATTTTTGCACCATCAACCGCAATCTTTTTAATGCCGTCTTTATCTTCATTAAACACAACGCGTCGTTGCAAGGTTGATGTTGAATTGTATAAATGCAGAATAACGCTTGGCGCACCGGCAACCGCTTCAAATGTTCGCTCAATCAGTTCACGACGCGCCTGGGTCAATACCTGCAGCGTAACGCCCTCTGGTATTAAATTTTGATCTATTAGCGCGCGAACAAAATCAAAATCGGTTTGTGATGCAGCCGGAAAACCAACTTCAATTTCTTTAAAACCTATAGCCAGAAGCAATTTAAACAGGCGCATTTTACGCTCTGTTCCCATTGGCTCGATTAGCGCCTGGTTGCCATCGCGTAAATCAACACTGCACCAGATGGGCGGCGTTGTAATCACTTTAGACGGCCATTGTCGATCAGGCAAATCAACAGGCCGGTAGGCAGGATACTTTGTAGTAGGGTCAATTTTCATAATAATGTACGACTTATCAGTGTTTGGATTGATGCGAATGTGATGCGCCGGGCTTTGATTGCCCGCTAGGCTGTATACCGGAACGCGCGCGAACGCCCGGCAGCCTGATAAGTCGCGTGAGCGCACAGATTTGCCAAAACACTGCTGAATTACTGGTCCTGTTAAGGCTATTAGTAATGACGCTTGGAATACTAGAAGCCATGCTGATAACAAAGGCCCTGTTAATAGCAAACGGAGAATGTAGTTGTTGGGTTAGAGACATACTGATCTCGCTATACCAGTTTTGCGATTCCCGAGCCTTACACTTATAGCTCTGCGGTGTACTTTTTTGTGTTAAAAACTGGTGTTTTCTAAATGACTTACCCGATTTCGGGGCTTAGGCTAGCAACGAACTCCCGACTCCCATAGCAGGGGCCGGGTTGGTAAGCAAAAGAAGTGTGGCGAGAGTGATCATATGCCCTAAGACTAACCAGCAAATGCGCTGGGGTCAAGGCCGTTGATAGAGTTATTCCTCGGGTTCGCTCAACAGAGGACGAATCAGTTTTTCCAGCCCATTGGCCTTAATTTCGTAAATTAACGCCAGTCGCTCCCCTAAGCGGCCTTTGGGGAAACCTTGCTGCTTGAACCACACCACGTAAGGTTCCGGCAAATCAATGAGCCGTGTGCCTTCAAATTTGCCGAAAGGCATAGGCATGCTGGCAGCCTTTATGACCTCCTCTGACAAAAAATCCAGGTCGAGACTCATGGCAGTTTCTCTGTTGAGTCAGTCTTTTGCTGCGAACCCGAGCCAGGCTGCCGGTGTCGAGCATCGGGGTCGGCCTCGTTTGGAATGGCTTGCGGTCCACCCGACATCCGGAAGTTACGGGTTCGCAGCACCGGCTTACTGACCGAAACCATCAACTCACGCCAAATAAACAACAACCCTGAGATCACAATAATACCTGCCCCCAGGAAAACATGACTATTAGCTGGTTCATTGAAAATTAGCGTTCCGTACAAAATAGCCCACAGCATTTGACTGTATTGCATGGGCGCAATGTACTGCGCTTCGCATCGGCGGTAAGCATTTATCATCAACCACTGAGCTAGCACGCTCAGCATGCCAATACCGCACATTTTTAACAGCACATCGCCTGGCATGGGTTGATAGTAAAACAAGAGCAGAAGCCCACTAACAACCACATTAGCCAGCATGGGATATAGGATTAACGTCACGCTATGCTCGCGCGAACCGATTTTCCGGGTTACCACTGAGGTGCATGCACTGAAAAAGGCGGCGGCAAGCGCTGCCACATGCCCTAAAGAGAATTCAACGTCGGTGGGTTGTAGTACTACTAAGATGCCAGACAAACCCAAAAGAATAGCAATCCACCGAACAAACTTGACTCGTTCACCCAGAATTGGAATGGATAACAATGTAATGAGGACTGGCGTTGAAAACAGCAAGGAATACACTTGCGCCATGGGTAAACTGCCAAACGCGTAAAACACGCACATCAGGGCACCTACGGTAAAAAGGCAACGCAACGCAATTAAGCCCGGCAGATTTGGCCTTAGCGTGCGCTCCTCGGTGCTCAATGCGAGCATGAACACAAACGGAACAAAGCTAAACAGCACAACGAAAAACACAACCTGAAATACCGGTATACCAGAAATGCTTTTGATTAATGCATCGTGCAAGGAAAACATCGCAAACGCGCACAATGCCAGCCCTACCCCTTTTAAAATGGCGTTAGTTGGTAAATCTTCTGACGCAGATTGGTTCATTGGGTGCGGTGTTTTCGTTATAGTGGTAGCTCGACTCTCGGAATGAGGCATTAGACAACACATGCGGTTACTAGCTCCACTTATTATTGCACTTTTTGGCGGCTCAATCGGCCTGGCAGTCAATTACTTTTTTAAGAAAAGCTGGTTAGCCTACCCGGTTGCCGCCATTATCGGTGCGGTGTCAGCATTCGCAGGGTTAGTTGTAAGAGATGCGTTTGATATTGTTATAACAAACGATCAGTTGTTTGATGCATTAATTGCGGCACTGCTGAGTGCGCTGCTGGTGAGTTTAATTGCCCACATCATTACCAGTGTGGTTAAACAACCGTGGTAGAGCAGAAATGATTACTAAACGCTTAACGCGACCGGGGACTCAGTTTCATACGCCCCAAACAATTCGTTTAAACGCGCGACAAGGTATCGCAAACTAACCGGTTTTTCCAGACTTTCAAAATCGGCGCGATTTAAATCAGCGTCAGGCATTGCAGGCATATTTTCGGAGGTGATTAAAAACATTTTCGGCACATCCAGATAGATATCCCGGCTGAAATGGGCAGACACCGTCGCAAACAGTTGCTCGCCCGTCATACTGCTAAGTTCCTTATCTGCAATCAAAACATCGTAGTGCGTTTCTCGCATTTTCTCCAGCGCAACCTCACCGTTCAACGCGGTATCAACCTCGTATCCGTTGCGGTCCAACGACAGCTTCATGACCCGTAATATATGTGCTTGAGAATCAACCAGTAGAATGCGCTTCATGCACTGGCTGGACAACGCAGCCCTACTATTGTTACTGGAATTAATGTCAGAATGTTTTGGCAGCGCGCTCATTGTGTTTAAAATCTATCCATACATCTTAAATTTGAAGTCCAACGTTGGTATCGGTAGAAATCAGCCTAACTTGGCTCAAAATTGGTTTGGCTGAACAATCGGTCACAAGATGGCAGCGATCACTGTGAACTTCATCGCACGATATTCTTATCGCGGATAGGCTTCGGAGCAACAAAATGACACTTATCGTCCTAGTCAGACACGGACAGGCATCTGCCGGCACTGAAAACTACGATCAGCTTTCGGACGTCGGGCAAAAACAGGCTGCGTTATTGGGCGCACACTGGCACGCAGATCAATTCAAGCCGGTAGCAGCTTTCAGCGGTACATTACAACGTCAACAACACACAGCTGAACTGGCGCTTAATAAAGCTAATTTAAACCTGAACACAAATACACTTGCCGATCTGGATGAATACGATCACAACAAAATAGATGCTTTATTCGCAAACGGTGTGAGTAGTGTGGGAGCTCAAGCGCTAAGCTTTGAACAGTACGCCAATATTATGCATAACTGGCGTAACGCCAAACATTCCGAGCTAGACGGCACGATGACCTGGCAAGAATTTTCAGAACGCGGCTGGGATGCAATTCAACACCAAGCCAGGCAATTCACTTCAAGCGAAGCAACTAGCAACGCAAGCGATACACCCATCGTGTTTTTTACGTCTGCCGGCGTTATTGCATCGGTGCTGATGCATGCAATGAACCTGACTTTTGATCGAGCTCTGGATGCAATGTGGCACACACGCAATGCATCGTTAACCACATTCAGGTATCACCCGGAACGAACTCGCTTGTTGGAATACAACAGTATTTCGCATTTAAGTGTTGCGTACGATAAATCGCTTATTACGCATATCTGACTTAATACGCAACTAAATACGTCACTAATTGTGCGGTTGGATGCTGAATTGCAGTTAGGCCACGCTCTGCTTACCAGCAGCTGTTAATCGTTTAAATGCCACACCGGCATCATCAAACAAATAACAATTCTCTGTTAATACATTAATTTGCACATTGTCGCCGCTTTGCGTTGCATCGAGCCCGGCACGCTGTACCACAAAGTTATCAATTCCAGCACATTGTCCGTATAAATAAGTGCTGCCACCGAGCCGCTCGGCTACATCAACCTGCAGTGGTAGCGAGAAATCACCTACATCATTACCAAGCTCTTCTGGGCGCATACCCAGAGTCACTTTGCTACCGACAGTACCGTGCGCGGCATTAACCGGTATGGAAACTGAAGTACCGTTGACATCAATGACTGCATTGTTACTGTTTGCTTCCACCAAGGTTGTTTCTACAAAATTCATTCTTGGTGAGCCAATAAAGCCTGCAACAAATAAGTTGTCAGGATGATGATAAAGCTCTAACGGTGAACCCACTTGCTCAACTAGACCATCGCGTAGCACAACAATTTTATCTGCCATTGTCATGGCTTCTACTTGATCGTGAGTAACATAAATCATGGTGGCACCAAGCTGTTTATGCAAACGTGCAATTTGCAGTCGCATCTCTACACGTAGCTCGGCATCCAGATTGGATAAAGGCTCATCGAATAAGAACACGTCTGGATCGCGGACGATGGCGCGACCTATGGCAACCCGTTGTCGTTGTCCACCGGACATGCTGCGAGGTTTACGATCGAGTAGATTCTCAAGTTGCAGCGTTTTGGCTGCCTGCATGACTTTATCGTTGATGACTTGCTTGTCAACGCCATTCATACGCAAACCGAAACCCATGTTCTCGGCAACCGTCATATGGGGATACAAAGCATAAGATTGAAATACCATAGCGATGCCACGATCAACTGCGGCTACATCGGTAACATCTCTGTCTTTGATATGCACTTCGCCTTCGCTTAATTCCTCCAAGCCTGCAATCATGCGTAGCAAGGTGGATTTTCCGCACCCGGAAGGTCCGACAAAAACGATAAATTCTCCACTATCGAGCTTGAGGTCGATACCGTGGATGACGGCGACATTGCCAAAACGTTTAACCGCTTTCTTAAACTCTACATTTGCCATCTGATCGATTCTTCTATTAGTGTTGGTAATCGGTGCCTGATTATCAGCAGATCATTATTTGGTATGCAATTGTAAGTGTGTTGACAGTAATTGCGCAGGGCTTTTATACTTTTCCCCATTGCCTTATTGTTTCACCCTATTCAAATAAGTGCAATTAACATCTGCATTTTAAAGGTTCCCGCGCTCGATGCCTAACTTGCCCGCCCTGTTACGTCTTGATGGCAACGCATCCAGCCTGCTAATCGCCACACAATCCTCGATTCCACAGCTGGCCTGGTTTGGGGAAAAACTGGCTTCTGGCATCACAGCTAACATGCTGGGTAATCTCAGTAATGCCGCGCATAGTTTTGCCGCCATAGACGAGCGTGCTATTACCGGTTTATTTCCGCAGCTTTCCTCGGGCTACATGGGCTCTCCGGGATTAATCGGGCATCGGCAAAATCAGCACGCCGCACACAAGTTTGAGGCAACCGCTGCGCAGATAAATGAAAATGAACTCACCCTGACCTTAACCGATGATAATGCCGAGCTTGAACTGACCATCACCATCTCGTTACATGCAAACAGCGATGTCGCCAGTATAAGCACTCGATTACTGAACTTAGGTAACACTGACTACTCAGTTAATTGGCTGGCCAGTGCAACTCTGCCACTGCCAAGTCATTACTCACACTGCATTTCACAACACGGCCGTTGGGGCCAAGAGAACCAGTCGTACAAGCGCCGAATCGGTCCCGGCCGCATCGACATCAGCAATCAGCATGGACGCACGGGTCACGAACATAACCCTAGCCTTATCTGCTGCGAACAGAATCTCAACGAAGACTCCGGCGATGCGTTGTTTGTGCATATGGCATGGAGTGGCAACTACAGTTTTAAGATTGAACGACTGCACGATGGGGATGCCTATTGTCAGGTAGGTATGCTGTTAAATCCGGGCGAAGAAGTGCTTGCGCCTGGTGAAACCTTGCATTGCCCAACCGTGCACTTTGCGCGTGCTCAAGGTCTTAATGCCTGTTCTCAACGCTTCCATCAATTCGCGCGTGAAGCCATATTGCCTGCATGGACACGAAAACCCAGACCCGTGCACGCCAACAGCTGGGAGGCGATGTATTTCGACTTACAAGATGAAAACTTGTGTTCACTTGTAGACGCTGCAGCCAGCATCGGTGCCGAGCGATTTGTGTTGGACGACGGGTGGTTTATCAATCGGCGTGACGATACAGCCGGATTAGGTGACTGGACTGTCGATACCAAAGTGTTTCCAAACGGCTTAAATCCGTTGGTAACCCATATCAGGCAACACAACATGCAATTCGGATTATGGTTTGAACCCGAAATGGTGAATCCCAACAGTAATTTGTATCGCAATCATCCCGAATGGGCGTTGCACTTTAATCATATCGATACACCACTGGCCCGCAATCAATTGGTGCTGGATGTAGCGCGAGATGATGTTAGCAACTACTTGTTTGAACACATTACCGCGTTAGTCAAAGAGTATGAAATCGATTACATCAAATGGGATATGAATCGGGATTTGGTTTTGGCTGGTGACGGTACGCACTACAAAGCTTCCAAACAACCACCTGCTGTTTACGCATTGATGGCAAGAATAATGGAAGCCTGCCCTGCGCTCGAAATTGAAAGTTGCGCATCCGGTGGCGCGCGCTGTGACCTCGCGGTGTTGAAACAGACTGGTCGTATCTGGGCTTCCGATAATATCGATCCGATTGCACGCGCGTCGATACAGCAAGGTTTCCTACGATTCTTTCCAAACGAAATCATGGGTGCACACGTTGGTCACGAGCATGCACATTTAACGGGTCGCGGTACGAATCTACACACACGATCAGTCCTAGCTTTGCAAGGTCAGTTTGGCTTTGAGTTGGACGCCCGCAAGCTCGATAAAGCCGACATAGCCACCCTTAATCATTACACCACACTGTACAAAACACATCGAAACTGGCTAAGCGAAGCGACGTATTGGCAACTGCCTACAAACCATGAAAACCTGATTGCTAACGGTCAGGTACGAGCGAATAAACAGGAAGCGCTGTACAGCATCGTGCTGATAGATAGCCTTAATCACACGCGACCAGGTATGCAACGCCTGCGCGGTCTCGATGCAACCAAGCACTACGCAGTCAGTTTGGTCAGCACCAACTCAGACGACATCAAAGTGTTTAATCGCACGTTGCCCGATTGGTGTACCGAGCCTGTTACCACCACCGGCGAACTACTGCATAGCATTGGCATCCCATTACCGGTATTACCTCCGCAGGCAGCCATACTCATTCATTGTAGAGAGATAACAACGTAAATGACTTCCGATGTCACAGGGTTTGACGAACAGGACTTGCTGGCACGTTTTAACCAACGCTTTGGCTCTACCAAAGACTGCTTTCATTTTTTTAGTCCGGGCCGGGTCAATTTAATTGGCGATCACACAGACTATACCGGCGGCGTGGTGTTGCCTTGTGGTATCGATACAGGCACAAGGTTACTCATTCAAAAAACCCCTGACCAACGATTCAGGTTCGAATCCACTAACTTCGACTACACCGCCGATTTAAGTATTGAACAAATTGCTCATACACACGGTAAAAACTGGATCAACTATCCGCTCGGGGTCATTGATCAGTTCCGACAAAAAGGGTTTGAAATTAGTGGCATTAATTGCGTGTTTTCGGGCAATGTGCCGAATGGCGCGGGCTTAAGCTCGTCAGCATCTATTGAAGTTGTAACCGCATTTGCCATTAATGAGTTGTTTGATTGCCAGCTACCGTTGATTGAGCTTGTAAAAATATCCATGGCTGCTGAGAACGAATTTGTCGGCATGCAATGCGGGATCATGGATCAATTTGCCGTCACTATGGCGCAACAAAATCACGCCATGTTCTTAAACTGCGAATCGCTGGATTATCAACAAGTACCCCTCAATTTAGGCGAATACAATATTGTGCTGGCCAATACCAATCAACGCAGGGAATTAGACGGCTCCGCATACAACGAGCGTGTAGCGCAATGCGCACAAGCACTCAGTATTGTGCAACAAGCTCTGCCTGTTAAGTCGCTCGGTGAATTGCGTATCGAACAACTGCAGTCACACATGCACTTGTTCGAAAACGATAATCTTGCATTGTTACGAGCGCAGCATGTGTGCGGTGAGAACGCCAGGGTAAACTCGGCCGTACACGTGCTTAAGCAGGGAGACATCGCCGCTTTCGGGAAACTCATGAATGAATCCCACAACTCCCTACGCGATCTATACCATGTTTCAAGCGAACCACTAGACAGCTTGGTCGCGATTGCTCGCAAGCAAGACGGCGTTGCGGGTGCGCGATTAACTGGCGCAGGTTTTGGGGGCTGTACCGTTAACTTGATTAAGCAGCAGGCAACTCAACAATTTATAGAGCTGGTTGGTCATGAATATCAGAACACAACCGGACTCACCGCCGATTTTTATGCAATAAAACCCGGCAATGGTGTGAGGCAACTGACACTATGACAAGCGAAGCTTCAGCGAATTGGCAACGACGTTGGCACCCGTTGTTGCAACAATGGGTCATCATCGCTGCAAACTCAGCGCAACGACCTTGGTCTGGTGCAATACAAAAAAACACCACGACAGCATTACCCGAGCATGATCCTGACTGCTATTTGTGCCCGCGAGTGACTCGTGCATCGGGCAATAAAAACCCCGATTATAAAGGTGTTTTCGCATTCGATAATGACTTCGCCACCCTATCTCCCAATGCCCCACAAATTTCGCACAGCGACGACCCACTGCGTACAGTCGCTTCTGCCCAAGGTCAATGTCGGGTACTTGCGTGGTCAGAAAACCACAACGACACTTTGGCTTCACTCAGCGCCGACAAAATGATTGCAGTTGCAAAGCTTTGGCAACACGAATACAACACACTCAGCGGCGACCCCAATATTGAGCAGGTTTTAATATTCGAAAACAAAGGTACTGAAATAGGTGTATCCAATTTGCATCCGCACGGACAAATCTACGCCAGCAGTTTTGTTACCGAAACTGCTCAACGTATGCGAACCTCTCAAGCACAATACGCCGCAGCTAACGATGGTCACAGTATGCTGCAAAACATGCTGAATGATCCTCAATTGCAGCGCGAACTAATAGTAGAAAAAAATGAGTATTGGTCTGTAATAGTGCCGTTCGCAGCACGGTTCTCATACGAAACCTGGATAGTACCGCACCGGAAACTAAATTCGGTTGCGCAAGCAAGCGATGCAGAAATCGAAGAACTCGCCTTATGCTATCAGCGTCAAGTTCAACGTTACGATACATTGTTTCAACGCTCGGCACCCAACATTACGCTGTTACACAACGCGCCATGCGACAACAATGCGGATAACCAGCACTGGTGTTTTCATATAGCATTTCATCCGCCATTGCGAGACTCAGAAAAGCTAAAATACCTGGCTGGGTTTGAATCTGGCAGTAATAATATTGTTAATCCGATGCAGCCCGAACACGCAGCTGCGCAACTACGCAGTATCACAACTATGCGGCAATCATGAAAATCGGCGTCTGTTATTACCCGGAACACTGGCCTGAGTCCAATTGGGTTAACGATGCCAAACACATGAAAGATGTGGGTATCAAAATTGTTCGCATTGGTGAATTCGCATGGTGTCGCTTCGAACCCGAACAAGATCACTACGACTTCGATTGGTTTACCCGCGCTATCGACACGCTGCACGATGCGGGACTGCAAGTTATCCTTGGCACACCAACCGCCACGCCACCCGCGTGGCTTATTCGCAATAACCCCCACATGCTGGCAGTGGGCGAAGACGGCCACACCCGTGATTTTGGCTCTCGGCGCCACTACTGTTTTTCATCCGAACCGTATAAACAGGAATGCAGTCGTATCGTGACCAAAATGGCCGAGCTCTACGGTGAGCATCCCGCCGTGGTTGCCTGGCAAACGGATAATGAATACGGCTGCCACAGCACCACCATCAGTTATTCTGATGCGGCAATTAGCGCGTTTCAACAATGGTGCGAACAAACCTACAAAACCATTGATGCATTAAACGAAGCATGGGGCAATGTGTTTTGGAGTATGGAGTACCAACACTTCAACCAAATTGGCGCACCTGTGTTAGCGGTTACCGAAACCAACCCCGCGCATCGACTGGCCTACTGGCGATTTTCATCGAATCAAGTCAAACGATTCAATCAATTGCAATGCGATATTTTGCGCAAGTTGTCTCCGGGGCGCGATATCGTGCATAACTTTATGGGCAACTTTGTTGAGTTCGACCATTTCGATGTTGCAAAAGATTTAGACGTAGCCAGTTGGGATAACTACCCGTTAGGTTTCCTGACCCGCGATGGCGTCAACGCTGAAGATCAAACACACTTTTTGCGCACAGGTCACCCCGACTCCTCTGCGTTCCATCATGAACTGTATCGAGCCTGTGGTACTGGCCGACTCTGGCTGATGGAGCAACAGCCCGGTCCTGTGAACTGGGCTCCTTACAACCCGGCACCACTGCCAGGCATGGTGCGCTTATGGGGCTGGGAAGCATTTGCGCATGGCGCGGAAGTAGTCAGCTATTTTCGCTGGAAGCAAGTACCGTATGCACAGGAGCAAATGCACACTGCTCTGTGTTTACCAAACGGTGACGAAGACGATGCGGCACGCGAAGTCAGAATCTTGGCCAAAGATCTTGAACAACTCGAACGGGTTAACACGATGATGACACCGGCACCGGTCGCGCTCGTGTTTGATTACGCCGGCGATCAAGCGGCGCGTATTCAACAGCCCGATGGCATGAACTACGACCCCTTAATATTCACGCAACGCGTGTATTCAGCACTACGACAGCTTGGCGTTACGGTAGATATTGTTCCCAGCGAAGCTGCGCTCGATCAATACAAACTGGTTTGTGTTCCAAATGCAACGATATCGAACGCCACATTAACCAATACGCTGCAGCAACTTGATGTACCCATTATTCTTTTTCCGCGCACAGGCTCTAAAACGACTGAATGCTCAATCCCCGCCGAACTGCCTCCGGGTGCGTTACAAGCACTCATCAATATAAAAATTACCCGGGTTGAATCACTGCCACCAGCAACGCAAATTCAAACAAACAACCACACCGTGTTAATCGATTGGCGAGAACGCGTTGAGGCTGAGTTTGATGCTCACGAGCAATGCGCGGACGGCTGGGGGTTTCATTATCAACAACAAAACGTGCACTATTTTAATGCCTGCCCGAGGCAAGAAGATTTAATCCAACTGTTGAGCGCTCGACTATCCGAAGCTGGTATACCAAATCAGGATCTAGGCGCAGGCTTACGCATTCAACGCTGTGGTGACTTAACCTTGGCATTTAATTACGGACCGGAACAAATTACAGTCAATGACGAAATATTAGCTAATTTTGGTTACAAGTCTGCAGATGGATTCGTACTCGGCACAAATAAGCTTAATCCTGCCGAATTGTGCGCGTGGATCTAACTACAGTTTCAAGCTGGTACCGCGGTTGAAGTTTGTGATGAATTTGACGGGATTCGTTACGGAAAGGTACATTTTGTCTTCAAATACGTCCCAGATATCGTTATCCTGTCATCGCAGAACGACTATGACTCGAGCAGACCAGATTGTCACGAGCAAGCCTTGCCGCCAAGACAAGCGATAAGCTACGATACTCGTTGTTGTTTACGAAGAAAAAACTATCTCAGTAATATTACCGTCCAAAGGAGGACGAAACACTATGTCTTTACGCTTGACCAAACTAGCACTTAGTGCAGCGTTGGGCAGCCTGTTTACAGGGTCTGTTCTAGCCAACGAATTAATCATCACTTTCGATGATCTTAACCCGGATAAAAAAGCCGCTTACGAAGCAGCAGTTGCGGCGTTCGAAGCTGCGAACCCAGATATCAAAGTCACCGCAAATAATGGTGATCGTGAAGCTCACAAAGGCACAATCCGTAACGCACTGCAGAATGATGCACCTGACGTTATTACCTGGTATCCAGGTAATCGAATGGGCCCATTTGTTGATGCAGGCCTGTTTATGGATATCTCTGACCTTTGGGCGTCAGATCCAAACCTGTCAAAGAATTTCGAAGCTATCAAACCAACCATGACTCGTGATGGCAAGCAGTGGGGCGTTCCCTACTCTTACTACCAATGGGGCGTGTATTACCGTAAAGACATCTATGACAAATTAGGTCTGACTGAACCAGCTACTTGGGACGAGCTACTGACTAACTGCGATGCTTTGAAAGAGGCAGGTGTTACACCATTTACCATCGGTACACAGTACTTGTGGACAGCGGCTGGTGTGTTCGATTATCTGAACTTGCGAACTAACGGCTATGACGTACATAACGATCTGACCGCTGGTAAGATCAAATACACCGACCCTCGCATCCGCGAAACGTTCGCTAACTGGGAAGTTATGCTTGATCGTTGTTCTTTCGTTAGCACTCACGCAACAATGGATTGGCAGGCTGCAATCTCGCCGTTCCAAAAAGGCGATGCTGCCATGTATGTAATGGGTAACTTCTCTGTAGGTCAGTACAAAGAAGCAGGTCTAACTGAAGATCAAATTGATTTCTTCCAGTTCCCTGAAATCACGCCAGGCCTACCACGTGCAGAAGAAGCACCAGCGGATGCGTTTTTTATCCCAGCTAAAGCCAAGAACGTTGAGAACGCCAAAAAGTTCCTAGCGTTTATTGCAACACCTGAAATTCAAGGTGAATGGAATAAGTCGATTGGTCAATTGCCACCAAACGCTGCTGCCGAAATCAACACCGATGACAAGTTCATCGTTGAAGGCATGGAGACATTGTCAACAGCAGCAGGTCTTGCTCAGTTCTACGACAGAGATGCGCCAGCGGCGATGGCTAAAGCCGGAATGGAAGGCTTCCAAAAGTTCATGCTTAATCCGTCAGCCTTGGATGAAATTCTAGAAGGCCTCGATAAGGTTCAAGCAGAAGTATATTAGTATCAGCAACAAGGCCGGCAGCGATTGTTGCCGGCTTTGTTTTTTTGTTTGTTGCTACCCCCCTTCAGTAGTTCGTATGTTTCCCAGTTGCGGTATCGGAGAGCGTAATGGCAACCACTGCTATTAACCCCAAAGATCGATTTTCCACATCGGCAAAGCAGGTAGGTATCGCGGCGTCAGTTTTTGCAGTATGCGCAGTGGCTTTATTATTTGTTATCGATACGGCGACGGTACAAGAAGCGCTGGGATATTCCCGACCAATTCATGCGCGGGTGCCAACGTTTTTTATCCGTATGGGTTTTTTAATCGCGGCGATTGCGGCGTTATTTTTTCTTATCACGGGTTTGTCTTACTACAAGCGTAACAAGATCGCTATAGCCCCCTGGTTGTTCCTTGCTGTTGGTCTGGCCTTTTTCCTGGTCTACGTTATCGTTCCCATCTTTCAGTCAATTTCGTATTCGTTTACACAATGGGATGGCCTCTACGATATAAACGGTGATTGGACCGGTAAATGGGTTGGCTTTCATAACTATCGAGTATTGCTGGACGACCCTAACTTCTATACTTCGCTGAAAAACAATATTTTGTGGCTAGTGTTGTTTATGCTGGCTGTGCCAATTGGTTTGTTTCTAGCACTGTTCCTCAACCAGGCAGTGGGTGGCATACGTATATACAAGTCGCTGTTCTTTTTTCCATTTGTTATTTCACAAGTCGTGGTGGGTTTAATTTTCGCTTGGGCCTACAACCCTGAGTTCGGTCTCTTAAGCGAGATATGGAGCTGGTTTTTTTGCGAAACCAAAGAAAACATCATGGGTAATCTTACCCGTGTGTGCTCAGTAGACCCTCCGCAGATACTCGGTGACGAAGACTATGCAACGTATGGCATTATCGCAGCCGGCCTTTGGCCGCAAATCGCCTACTGCATGATTCTGTACTTAACGGGTCTTAACAATGTGTCTTCTGATCAAATTGAAGCAGGCCAGCTTGACGGAGCCAAAGGTTGGAAAATGCTGTGGCATGTTGTACTGCCTCAATTAAAACCTGCCACGTTCATCGCTGTAGTGGTGACGGTTATTGGCGCGTTGCGCTCGTTTGATATGGTGGCGACGATGACAAAAGGCGGCCCTTATGGGTCAAGTAATGTGTTGGCTTATTATATGTACGATCAAGCAGTTGGTGAGGGAGTGGGTCGATACGGATACGGCTCGGCAATCGCAACAGTTCTTTTCTTAATCATGTTGGTATACATCAGCTACTTCTTAT
Source organism: uncultured Granulosicoccaceae bacterium (assembly GCA_964390335.1). GTDB lineage: Bacteria > Pseudomonadota > Gammaproteobacteria > Granulosicoccales > Granulosicoccaceae > Granulosicoccus. The sequence goes on from CAYMHU010000006.1 coordinate 126,926, forward strand.
GGCGCATGTATCAAGATGAGAAAGGGAGCTAAACCATGTTTCCAAAACCCATAACAAACTATTCAACCGGTTTTCAGCTGGCCTATAAACTGGCACTGCCTATCGCTTTGTTTTTATGGTTGTTGCCTCTGTTGGCCATATTTATGACATCCATCAGACCAGCGTCAGATATCGCCCAGGGTAATGTGTTTGGAATTCCTAGTTCGTTTCAGTTTTTTCAAAACTACGGCGAAGTCTTCGCCAAGACCGATGCGTTAAAATACCTGACCAATACACTTCTCATAGCACTACCGACGATGGTGTTGTCAGTGGGCTTGGCGTGCCTGACGGGCTATGCATTGGCTATCTACAAATTTCGCTGGGCGTTGCCGTTATTTTTTCTTTTTGTTGCAGGCAACTTTGTACCCTTTCAGATATTGATGCTGCCTGTTGTTGATATATCAGTGCGTTTGGAGATCATCAATACTGTGCCCGGCCTGGTCATGTTCCATGCTGCTTTCCAAACCGGTTTTTGTACTCTTTTTATGCGCAACTTTATGAAGGCATTACCGTTCGAGATAATCGAGTCGGCACGGCTGGAAGGTGTGGGTGAGTTCCAGATTTTCTGGCACTTGGTGCTGCCACTGGTAAAACCTGCAATAGCGGCCCTTTGCGTGTTGATTTTTACGTTTATCTGGAATGATTTCTTTTGGGCCACGGTCCTGATTCAAGAGGATTCGAGCTTACCTATCACCGTGGGTGTGCGCACCTTGAATGGCGAGTTTGTTCAACAGTGGCATCTGGTTTCAGCAGCTTCGCTTTTGGCGGCAGTACCTCCTGTCATTATGTTTTTTATTATGCAAAAGCATTTTATTGCAGGCTTAACATTAGGCGCCACAAAAGGCTAAAACTTACCATGTAACCCAGCCGTCATAATTGGGCTTTAGGATTAGTGCAGAATATTTAAAACCCACATCAGGAGTTTAACTATGCAGCACGACGACACCCTATCGTTCGACGATTACGACGAGCAAATCAACCCCAAACCCGCCGAAAACGATTTCGACCGGATACTCGAAGTTGCCATGTCACGGCGCGACTTACTAAAAGGCGTTTTCGCGTATGGCAGCGTAGCTGCACTGGGCAGCAGTGCCACGCTATTCAGCAATGAATCTATGGCTGCACCAGATCGATTCGCATTCGATGCAGTCAGTGCCAACACGCTCGACGACATCACCGTCCCGCAAGGTTTTAATGCTGAGGTGCTGGTACGCTGGGGTGACCCACTGTGGTCAAACGCGCCAGAATTCGATCACGGCACTCGAGGCACCGCCGACAGTCAACTGACTGCATTTGGCGATAACATCGATGGCATGGAAGTGTATGCACACGGTCACAAACACTTGTTGGTAGCCAATAACGAATACACTAATAGAAAAATTATCTGGGGTAATCGCGCCGAAGGAAAATCCGAAACTGATGACGATATCATCAAAGGTAAAATGGCTCACGGGCTTACGGTTGTAGAAATTGAACAACAAGGTGATCAATGGTCCATCGTTAAAGACAGCCCTTATAACCGCCGCGTCACACCAGACACAGAGATGGAGCTAACCGGGCCTGCCGCCGGGCACGACTTGGTTAAAACAAGCGCCGACCCAAGCGGTACAAAAGTTTGGGGCACCTGGAATAACTGCGGTAACGGCTCTACTCCGTGGGGAACCTACCTTGCGTGCGAAGAAAACTTCAATGGCTATTTCGCTACCACCGATGAAAAGCACAAAGTCTCTGCAGAACTCAAACGGTACGGAGTCTCAGCAAAAGACTGGGGTTACGGCTGGTCGAAAGTGGATGATCGATTTGATGTAGCGTTAAATCCCAACGAACCTAATCGAGCAGGCTATGTTGTAGAGCTCGATCCGCGAGATCCAAACTCAAAACCCAAGAAACGCAGTGCCTTAGGCCGCTTTAAGCACGAGAACGCCGAAGTCGTTGTTAACAAAGACGGACGCATTGTTGTGTATATGGGCGATGATGAACGGGGCGAATTTTTATATCGCTATGTGTCCAATGGGTTCTATGCACCGGGTTCGGAAACCGATTCCCTGTTAGAAGATGGCAAATTATACGTCGCTAAATTTTATGATACCGGTGCCGGCGAATGGCTAGAGCTGTCTCCCGAAACAACAGGCATGGCATCCATGGCGGAAGTGTGTATCCACACTCGCATCGCTGCCTCAGCTGTTGGCGCAACTACCATGGACCGTCCGGAATGGGTTGCAGCAAATCCAAAAGCGCCGGAAGTTTATTGTGCATTAACCAACAATAAGAACCGTGGCGTAAAGCCCAATGCAGGTGGCGATTTAACACCTGTCGGCGGACCTAATCCACGAGAAAAAAATCTGTACGGCCAAATTGTTCGCTGGCGTCCAAACGGTGGCGATCATACCAATAACGGTTTTGCTTGGGATCTGTATGCATTGGCTGGCAACCCAACCGTGCACGCAGACTTAAACGCAGGTTCGGCAAATATAAACGAGGCCAACATGTTCAATTCACCCGATGGCCTAAAGTTCGATTCCAACGGTTTACTGTGGATTCAAACCGATGGCAACTACTCCAATGAAGAAGGATTTGCCGGCCATGGTAATAACCAAATGCTGGTGGGTGATCCGATCACAGGTGAGATACGCCGCTTTCTGGTTGGGCCTAACGAGTGCGAAATTACCGGCCTAACCTGGAGTGCAGATAAACGTACGATGTTTGTTGGTGTGCAACATCCAGGAGAACGCGGTAACAGTCATTGGCCTGAAGCTGGCGATGCGGTGCCTCGCTCTGCTGTCATCGCCATAAGACGTGATGATGGCGCTCAGATTGGTTAAGACCTGTATCAACGTTTAGTTTTTAAAAACTTGCCTCTGCGGACAATCTTATCCGCAGAGGAATTCTGTCTCTTTTTCGCATTGGAAGAATAAACACTATGGCGGCTCTTGGCCGAATCCAGAATTTTCTATGACTTCTCCAGTAAAACTGACTCTGGTAATCGAGCAGCTTTTCGGTCAAATGTTACAAGTGGCGCTCGATCGTATGCATAAGCAGATGCACTATGAAGACAGTCGGCAAAGTCCGCACTGCTATCCGAGTATAAGCTCAGACTGACTTCAACACTTGGCTCATCTTGAAATTCAATTTCTCGGGACTCCAGAAGCTGATTAAAGATCGTGATCAACGGCAGCTTCTCAAGCTCATAAACAGTGCGCAGCACCCATTCCAACTCTACGGCAACTGAAAGGGGAATAAAAAGTGGATCGTCCTGTGTCGCATCATCGATGTACGTTTTCGCAATCTCGAACTGGACTTTATCATCAGCAACCAGGTAACGAACGATCACATTAGTGTCCAGCGAAGGCATTTCAGCGCATCTTCATATCTTTGAGTGGTACTCGCTTCTGTTTAGATTTAACGGAACCTGCCAATGAAGAAATTGACCGATTCTTTGCACGCATAACAGTCGTGCCATTCGGAAGCAGCGTGAACACAACCCGGTCCTGTGGACCAAGATTCATCTGTCGTCGGATTTCTACCGGAATTGTGATTTGACCTTTACTTGTCAATGCTGCTTCTGCCATGCCAAACTCCTTACATTTTCTTTTATTGTAAGGCATGGAGGCTGGAATTTCAAGACAACATTCTGAATAAGTCAGCGAAAGGAAAGGTCATAACCGACGTTTCTCAGCGTATCGGCAACGGCGGCTTTTGGCCGAGGCCGTGTGAAAAGAGAATAGCTTATTTTTAATACTTGTTAAATCAATCAGATGCGATTGTCGACCTGTGTACGAAGTCGTTGTTTGTGCTCTTGTTAATAACACACGGTGTCTCTGTACACTTTTTGCCGCTTAGAATGCTTTTCAGAAGCACTTGTTTTAACTCAATAAGTGCATGAGATTAACTGACCATCTCAATTAATGCCGGTACGCCAAAAATCGTCATCATCCTTTTTAAATTATAGGCCAATCCATGCAAGCTCATTTCTGTTCTAACATTCCCTAAACACTTCATCAAAAAATGCCGAGCGCCCATCCAGAGTTTAAGCGTTCCAAAGGGGTGTTCAACAGTTTGAGCTCTGGTTGTCATTGCATCAGGCGTTTCGTCTAACTTTATTTGCATCTCCTCAAGAACATCTTCGTGCTCCCATCGCGTCATCTTGCGACTAACGCCGGTTGTGCATTGCGATTTTAATTTACACTCGCGACAGATTGTGGACGACACGGTGTACTTTCTGATCTCTCGATCTTTGTCGGTACTAGTGCCGCGGTAAGTCATGACTTGATCTGCAGGACAACGGTATTCATCAGCTTCATGATCGTACTTGAAAGCAGAGCGGGGAAACAAACCCTTGGCACCGTTGTTCGAGGTTAAGCTCTTGGGAATCAGCGTGGTCATGCGCTCATCGACGCATGCTTTTATATCAGTACTTTTGTAATAACCTCGATCAGCAAATATGATCAGTTCATCTACGTTCAAAGCATCCTTTGCAAGTCGGGCTAGTGGCAACAACTGCCCGCGATCAATGGGTGAGTTGGTTACTTCATGCGCGATGATGAGCTTATGCTCTGTGTCTACAGCTGTTTGAACGTTATAGCCAACTAGAGACCCTACGGTACTTTGCTTCATTAGCCTTGAGTCAGGATCGGTTTCTGATAGTTGCTTGTCTGGATGGGGCTTTGACTTCTTTTTCTCGTTGTTTAAGTTCTTTTAAATGTTGCTGCAGCTCAGCAAGCTTCTCTTTTAGTTCTGGTTCGCTCCGATCATCTGAGCCTGGTTCATCATTGTCTTTGGCATCCAGCGCTGCCAGATAGTCAGCGATGTGCTTCTCTGTTCTTGCTATGCGTCGCTTCATGCTGCCTTGCGAGTCATTTCTTTGCTTGGAGTTCACTGCTTTGAACTTACTGCCGTCGATGGCAACAAGTGACTTGGAAAACATATCCAACTTCCGACCTATCTCAACAAACTCACGGCAGCTCTGCTGAATCGCTTTGCCGTTATCTTTGCGAAAGTCAGCGATGGTTTGAAAGTCAGGTTGTATGCGACCAAGAAGCCACATAAGCTCAACGTTGCGGTGCGTTTCTTGTTCTAAGCGCCTGCTTGACTGAATCCGGTTCAGGTAGCCGTACATATATAGCTTGAGTAACGTCGCTGGTCGGTAGCCTGGTCGACCAGTCTTCATGGGATCTACACGTTTGAATTTTAAGCCTCTTAGATCAAGCCCATTAACAAACGCATCGACAACGCGTATCGGGTTATCGTCGGCGATATAGTCTTCGAGACGTTCAGGAAACAGAGTCGATTGAGTTCTGCTATCTTCTTCTATGAACCGAGGCATTAAAACACCTTGTTTTAGGTGTATGCTTCAGGATAATGGGTTGAGAGTTTTCACACAACCTCGGCCGATAGACGTCTTCCATTTTGCATTTAAAGCACCCAAATCTCAATCCTAACCAAAGGCGGCTCCAAGCACGAAACAAACATAACCTAATTAGGGCATAGAATCATTCTGCGGGTTTTAGGGTTGTCAGCTAAGCGCCCAGCCGGTCAATGAAAAAGTTGATTGACTATAGTCTACAGACTCGTGTTGACCACAAATCCGATTCCGTTACGGTATTTGGATTCAACTTCAAATAGGTGCATGTTTCTGGGTACGTCAGCCGATTTTCTCGATTCTATTTCAACCAATCTTACATTCATGAACACATGCTTTGTTTGAGTAACTTGGCTAAGTACCATTCAGTCAAGGGGCTCTCCATGCTACCAAATATTGAAACGAAAAAATCAGAAATATTGATAGCAAACGAATTATATGCTTCATAAAAATATCTTGGAGTGCTGTTTGTGCCCAATTCTCGCTAAACCAATCTACATGTGTAGAGTCGATTTTCGCTTTCGCTGTAGCAGAAAATAAATGACAAACTCAAGTTTCAAAATTCCGCAAGACCTGTAACCGTAGCCTAGTCCTACCCAAGTAATACGAAAATGATGACACTACCCATAAGCTATTTTTCAGTTACGCTGAAAATTAGCTTATGGAATCAACCTTTCCCACGAAATACACTTCCCTGTTCTTTATACAAAGGCGCGAAGAATTGAACTATAGTCAATACAGCAAATGCCTAAAGCCAATTGAATCACAGGTACAGATCCTAATCATGCACGATGGCCTAGAATCAAATTCAGAAAAAAAAGACCGTCCTCCTCAACTATTAGCCATTGAGCTACGCGTTCTCGGCGCATTGATGGAAAAAGAACTGACCACACCCGACGCTTATCCGCTAACGGTTAACAGCATCATTACAGCGTGCAATCAGAAATCAAGTCGCGACCCTGTGACCAGTTATCATCAAGGCGAAATCAGACGCGCATTGCAAGAGCTTGAGGATAAGCATTTTGTTCGGCGCGAGTTTGGCTCGCGCGCAGAGAAATTCTCTCAACGCTTTATGGATAGTTTGGGTCTGGGCAAAAAACAACAGGCTGTATTAAGCGTCATGATGTTGAGAGGGCCGCAAACCCTCAGCGAACTTAATACCCGGACACAACGCATGTGCGAATTCAGCGATAAACAGGAATTGGAACATTGTGTTGATAGACTGTGCGAGCGTGATGTCCCATTCGCCATACGTTTGGGAGTGCAACCGGGGCAACGCGGTGAACGCATTGGCCATTTGTTCAGCGGCATGCCCACGGTTGCCAAATCACCTGTTGCGTCTTCAACAGCTCCACAATCCGAAGCTGCAGAGCCCATCCCGGCAACAACAGTTCATACACAGGCATCAGCGCCAGAACTCAACAGCGCAAACACTGATGAAGTAGAACTGCTACGGGAGGAACTGGCTAGCCTACGCGAGACCGTGTCCAAGCTAAAACACGAACTGGACGATGTCAAAAAAATGATTCAACATACCAGCAACAGTTAGATAGGCGGTAAACCAACTATGAAAGCACAAGCCGTCAACCCCGTATTAAACGTATCCAATATTCAAGAATCATTCGAGTGGTTTAAAAAACTAGGTTGGGAAATCAGTCTTGAATGGGGCGACCCTGTCGGTTTTGGTGGTGTGTGTTCGGGGGAAGTACAAATTTTTCTGTGTGAAGATGGTCAAGGCGGTCGCGGCAAAGGCACAAACGCTACTACCTTTGGCTCAGCAGGTGATGAACAAGCGGATAAAGGTGTCTGGATGTCACTGTGGATTGATGATGTTGACGCAGCTTATGAGCAGTGTAAAAAGCACAATATCGAAATAACGTGGAAACCTACCGACATGCCGTGGGGAGTTCGGGAGATGCATATTCGCCACCCCGACGGACACGTGTTCCGAGTTAGTCGGAGCATTAACAGTTAAGGCTTCTGAGCGGCAGCACCAACTATTCTTAACCAGCCCAGACCGCATCGGCCTGCCCGCTATAAGTTTCCCCAAGGGTGTCCACTTAACCCATATTGCTATACAAGGTAGCGTACGCAAAAACAAGCACTAGCAATAACAATCTTAAATGTACGTCATTCATGCTAATACGACATCCAACAGTTTGCTGTTAGTGAGAGTTTACCACCACTGGCTCTGCGGCTGGTTTGACCCATATTGCCGTATCGTGAAAAACTGCACCACCGTTGGGCTTACCCGGTTCCGCGCTAATCAAGGAATTAATACCCACACCATTAATAAACCGGTGATTAGGCCACAAGCTCTCTACCACCACTGTTCCAGGTTGTACACCATCGAATACTTTAGATTCCACGGTTACCTCACCAAGCTCATTTCCCAGTGTAAGCAGTGCTCCACTGGCCAAACCCAATGCCTGCATATCATCAGGATGAATCAATACAAATGGCTGCTTTTCCATGCGCACCGAGGTGGGGGTCTCGGTAAAGCTGGTATTCAAAAACTGTCGAGCTGGCGCCGTCACTAACCTAAAAGGATGTTGCTCGTTCGCGCTATCAATCACATCCCAAAAATCAGGCATGGACGGCATTCCCTTTGAATACGGACCTACCGATGACCAGTCAGGTGCAAAATGAAATCGTTTATCGGGAGTTGCAAAGCCATCGTGAAAATTCAGTACTTCCTCGTTGGTTCCACGGTCCACACCGCCCGCTTCAATAACCTCTTCTATATCAGGATAACCAGAAGCCCGCAGCGTGGCTGCAATTAACTCTCTTGCTGTCAGATCATTTGCTGGATGGGACAACCCAAACCGCTCAAACAAAGCTTGTAGTACTTCGTGGTTGCTACGGCATTCACCAGGCGCTTCGATCAACTTAGGGCCAATTTGCATGTGGGTATGCGCACCAGCGGCGTAGATGTCATCGTGCTCTAAAAACATTGTGGCCGGCAGCACGATATCGCCCCAGCGAGCAGTATCGGTCATGAACTGTTCGTGCACCACTGTGAATAAGTCGTCGCGTGCCAGACCTGTTAGAACTGTATTGGTATCAGGGGCTACCACCGCTGGGTTGGTATTTTGAATAAACAAGGCTTTTACCGGCGGGCCATTTTGTAAATCCCTTTCGCTCCCACACAAGATAGGTCCGATTCGGGATTGATCCAGAACGCGGGTATGCGAATGTGGTACATCCATAGCGCAGATCAGCGTTTTATCGATATTAAAAATGCCATGCATGCTGTGCAAAGCGCCGCCTGCATCGTTAATCCACGCGCCTGTCATTGCTGGTAAGCACGACACGGCATGCATATTCACAGCGCCATTTCGCGATCGAGTAAAGCCATAGCCGATACGCAGAAAACTGCGTTTTGTACTTCCATACATACGGGCAAACTGAATGATGTCTTGTTCACTGAGGCCGGTAATGCTTGCCGCCCATGCTGGTGTACGCGTAGCAAAGTGCGCTTCGGTTTGCTCGTTAAAATCGGTGTAGCGCATCAGATAATCTCGATCGGCGAGTCCTTCACTTAACAACACATGCATTACGGCGCAAGCTAATGCGGCATCGGTGCCCGGCTTCAGCATTAAATGTAGATCGGCTTTTTCTGCTGTTTTAGTGCGGTAGGGATCAATCACAACAAACCTTGCACCCGATTCTCTGCGAGCCTGCGTTAGATGATGCATGACATTCACTTGCGTACTAACTGGATTACCACCCCAGATAACCACCAGATCACTTTTATGCATATTGCGAGCGTCACTGCCCTGCTTGGAGCCAGTGCCTGCCATCCAACCTGCATCCGATAATGCAACACAAAAAGTGGTTTGGATACGAGAGGTACCGAGGCAATGACGTAACCGTTCTAACCCATCACGTTGCACTAGTCCCATAGTACCTGCGTAGTGGTATGGCCAGATGGCTTCCGCACCATGTTCACTAATGATGGATTGAAATTTGTTGGTAATGGTATCCAACGCTTCAGCCCAGCTAATTTGCTGGTACTCCGACAGTCCGATACCACGCCGACCAACCCGTTTCAATGGATGGGTTAAGCGATCGGGGTGATGAATACGTTCTGCGTAGCGCGACACTTTCGAGCAAATAATGCCTGCGGTATAGCTGTGTGTTTTGGTACCACGCACACGTCCAATGGTGTGTTCATCGAGCACTTCAACGTCCAATGAACAAGCACTTGGGCAGTCGTGCGGACAAACTGAGGTTTTCTGCATACTCATGCCGTAAGACTAGCAGTTATTGGCTCAGTGAAGATAGTCAGAGTGTGATTTGCCGCACCCTGGTTGCGTGCACCCCACAACCTGAAAATCGTTGATTTCTAAGGCATGCAAGTAATCGGCTGATTCAAGATGAGACGCATGCCGCAACTTTTACCCCCTGAACAGCAACCGAAACCAAAAAACGATGGGAATGGGTGATTCAGCAATATTTCATTCAATACGATTTGTTAAATTAACGCCATTATTCCACCCTCTCGCCAAAATAGCGTCAGCCAGAAAGTAAGATACAACCTATGAAGAATATTTTAATAGCAGTAACGCTCAGCATGTTATTGGCAGCATGTGGTGATAGCGGTGTGCGTGTTGGCGATGCGGGCAATACCAGTGGTGGCAATACTGGCAACACCACCGTCGGCGATTCTAACGCGGGCGGCAATACCGGGACCACTACCGGCGCAACCACCGGCAACAATGGCGGCAA
>CAYMHU010000006.1:137154-154467 GCA_964390335.1 uncultured Granulosicoccaceae bacterium
AATGGCGGCAACAACGACAACAATGGCGGTGGCGATAACCCGGGCAACACCACCGGTAACAATACTGGTGGGCAGACGGGCGACAATACCGACACCGGTACCGGCGACGCAAACACGTTTAATGCGGCCGCTAACTTGGATCCTCAGGATATCGATGCAGCCCGCTTTTTGATGCAAGCCACCTTCGGACCCAGCCAAAAATCCATTGACGAATTTAGGGCGTTCGCATCTAAGTCTGCGTGGATAGATGCGCAAATGAATTTACCCGTTTCGCTTACTCAGCCCTACACACGCGCAAACAGTAATGGCAGTAACCGGGTTCCAAGACACACCCCTTGGTGGAACAACGTTACCGATGAACCGGATCAGTTGCGACAACGTGTTGCGTTTGCACTTAGCCAAATTTTTGTAGTGTCCGATCTCGACTATACCCTCGGTAACGCGCAGTACGGCATGTCTGACTACTACGATATGCTGTCGCGTAACGCATTCGGTAACTATCGCAACTTACTAGAAGATGTGACTTTGCACCCGGTTATGGGTGTGTACTTGAGTATGGTTCGAAACGAAAAAGCAAACGCTGCGGAAAAAATCCGTCCCGATGAAAACTATGCACGCGAAGTGTTACAGCTTTTTTCGATAGGCCTGTTCAACCTCAATAACCGAGGCGAAATCATTAACCCGGGTAACCCGCAGCCAACGTACTCGCAAAACACAGTTGAAGAATTCGCACGTGTGTTTACAGGCTGGGAATTTCCAGTATCACGCTACTGGGGCGACACCGCGCTAACCGATGAAGCCTTTGTGGGTCGCATGGTGCCTGACGGTAATTATCATGACTATGGTGCTAAAACGTTGCTTAATGGCCAAGTGATTCCAGCCGGGCTTAGCGTACAAGATGACATGAAGGCCGCGTTAGACAACATATTCTTACACCCCAATGTTGGTCCGTTTATCAGTAAGCAACTCATTCAGCGCTTAACAACCAGTAACCCCTCACCTGAATATGTAGAGCGCGTGGCGCAAGTGTTTAACAACAATGGCAATGGGGAGCGCGGGAATTTAGGCGCAGTGGTAAAAGCCATATTGCTTGATGTTGAAGCCCAGCAAGGTATTAACGTTAATCCAAATTTTGGAAAAATCCGTGAACCCAATATCAAGCTCGCGCACTACTGGCGTGCGCTAGAGGCCTACACCGGTCCGGAAGCCAATGGTGTGCATAATACAGCTGACTTCACGCTGGATGCCCTCGATGAAATGGGCGGCCAAGCCGTTATGCGCTCGAAGTCGGTGTTTAATTTTTATCTGCCGGATAATCCTTTAGCGCCGGGCGATTCACTGATTTCACCTGAAATGCAGAATATGTCGGAAGCGTATATTGCGGCAACACACAACAATTATCATCATCTGGTTTATCGCTTTCATAACCGCGCCGATTTAACCGATGACAACCCCGCAGTCACGATTACCAATTTGGAACCGCTAGCAGACTTATCTGCTAATCCGAACGATTTACTCGACTGGTATAACCTGATGTTTTTTGCCGGCACAATGCCGGACTCAATGCGCGAACAATTACGCATCCATATGTTGAGATTAAACAACAATGATTATGGACGCTTTGCGCGGGCGCAAGATACCCTGTTTATGATTATGGTATCACCGGCATTCAACATTCAGTACTAAGTATATTCAGTACAAAAATTAGAATAAAACTAACACGCAATTTCTGGAATTAAACTATGCGTAGCTCAGTAAACCGCAACCGACGAAGACTACTACAGCAACTGGCCGCTTTACCGCTGGCAGGCGGTGTCTCGATGTTGTCGGGAAACACCGCACACGCGGCATGCAATAATGGAAAATCGCTGGTGTGTATATTCATGGCAGGTGGTGCAGACTCATTCAACATGTTTGTACCCGGCAGCAGCGAATACGATGTGTACCGAGCTACCCGGGGGCAGTTAGCGGTTGATGGCAGCGATTTAATCAACGTCAATGATAGCGCGCAAGGTGCATTCGGTTTTAACAGCTTATTACCGGGCTTTGCCGACTTATACAACCAAAACCGATTAGCCGTGGTAGCAAATACAGGCACGCTTATCAGGCCCACCACCAAGTCGGATTACCTCGCTACAAACAGCATTCCAGAATCATTATTTGCTCACAACACGCAACAAAAATTATGGCAAACCGGTGCTGGTATCGTTAGTGGCAGCGCATCGTTTGGTTGGGGCGGCGCTATTGGTGATCACGCGGCCAACTGCAATGGCAATATCCCCATTGCACCCACGTTCTCTATTGCGGGTAACACCGATTGGTTAAGCTCGGCGAAAAACAACTACATCAGTTTAAATGCAGGTGTTGCCATTGAGCGCATGTATGGCTACGAAGGCTGGTCCGAGTGGATACCCGGTGATCGCATTGATGAAGTTGGCCAAACCCTAGAGAACCTTATTGCACAAGGTCAGGCTGCACGAAATTCGCGCATGCTTAACGTGGTTTCCGACTCTGTAGAAAGAGCCACTTCAGCCACTAAATCATTGCACACAGCGATTCGCGATAATCCGTTGAATCAAATGGAATACAACGGTGCAAACAAACTTGCATCCCAACTGCATCTGGTTGCAAAAATTATTGCAGCTCGCGAAGAGCTTGGCATGCAACAGCAAATATTCTTTGTTCAGATGGGCGGTTGGGATACGCATTCAGATCAAAACATTCGTTTGCCGTTGCAGTATCAAGAGTTGAACGAAGCGGTGACCGCATTCCAGGCAACCATTGACGATATCAATAAATCAGATTCGGTACTAAGCTTCACCGCATCCGACTTCGGGCGAACGTTAACCAGTAACGGGAATGGCACCGACCATGGCTGGGGTGGTCATAACTTTGTGTTCGGAGACTCTGTTGAAGGTGGGCGCATATTCGGTGAAATGCCAAACCTCGCCTCGAGTGGTAACGATGATGATGCAGGTGATGATGATGGCAGCTTCGCTGGTCGCATCATCCCTAAAATTTCGGTGAATCAGTATGCTGCAACGCTTGCAAGATGGACCGGCGTAGAGGAATCAGCCATTTCAAACGCCCTGCCAGACCTTGCGAACTTTGCCCAAAAAGATCTGGGGTTTTTGCGTAGTTAATATTTGAGTAGTAGGGTTCGCCTAGTTCATACCAGCGGAATTTACTCGTCCCACATGACATTAGCAGTGGCAGCCTTGGCCGCTTCCAGCAACTCAATAAGCGGCACGGCTCTGGTTGCTAATGCAACCCGATTGGATTCTTCATCAGCGTCCAATCCTGCATTGGCTTCGGGTTGCTCTGGTTCAGAGTGGTTTTTCAAATTGTTCTGAAGTTGATCCAGTGCATCCGCAACGTCTTCACCCATAATAGCGCCGGGCACGTTGCCGCTTTGTCCCATTAACTTTAACAGGCTCTGCGCCGCATCCGCGAACATCACAATATCGGCATACGCAGTTGTTTTAAAAGTTACCAGCACAGTGCATCCTCGTGTTATCAATTGAAGCTACAATCCGACTTTACTTTGGATTGCTACATGGCTGACTTTAACACACACGTACTGAGTGCGGCTGCAGCTGCCAGTCTTGGCGCAACCATATTCACCAAGCTACTAGACCTTCCGGTCTCCACCGCACTGCTACTGACCGCTGGCGGCACAATCGGCGGCATCTTGCCGGACATCGATCTAAAAGAATCCGTGCCAAGCAAAATTCTGTTTTCAATTATCGGCGCCGTTGCTGCGCTCAGTTGGCTCTTTGCCCGATTGCACGATTTCTCGGCAGCCGAATTATGGCTCATTGCTATCGCTATTTTTGTGTGTATCCGGTACCCATGCTGGGCCCTATTCCATCAATTCACCGTACATCGGGGCGCACTGCATTCGTTAGCAGCAACCTTGATGTTCGCCTTTTTGTCCGCTGTTACCGGCTACCAACTACTACTACTAAGTTCTGTTGACAGCTGGTTGTTGGCAGGATTTGTTGCTGCCGGGAGCCTTATCCATCTGATTCTGGATGAGCTGTACAGCGTTGATTTTTCCGGTGCACGCATCAAGCGCTCTTTTGGAACGGCACTCAAGGTGCTCGATACTGAACGACCCGCCGCCAGCGCAATAGTGTTGTTTGTGAGTCTTGTTGCCTGGTTCTGGACGCCAGATACCAATGAGGTAATACAGGTGTGGAAATCGATTGATATAAATTGGCGGGAACTGCTGCTGCCCGACTATGTTTAACAATAGCCGGGCAGCTTAAATAGAACGCTAAATTAACATTAGATTAAGACTGTACTTTCAGCGCCTTCAGGGTTTGATACGTTAAACCACCCCGATCAAGATTTTCTTTTAACTGGAATGCTTCTATCGCGTCCAGGGTATCGCGACCGACAACGCCATCAATTGGGCCTGGGTCGTAACCTTCGCGTTTTAGGGCACGCTGAATTGATGCGACTAATTTTGGCGTCATGTTAGTTTCACACAGAATACGACGCCACTCCAATTTTGAAGGTTCGATTTGAACCTGACGTGTAACTGTTTTGGTACGAGCGGGCACAGCGGTTCTGTTTTCCGTTGCAGGTGAAACCAGTCGTTGGATTTTAACGGTGGAGTATTCTGCTGGAACTTCTGTTGCGATAACAGTTGGCGCAGATTTAACAACTTGCCTTTTAATAGTTGTGTATTCAGCATCACGACCAACCAAGCACACTTCGCGTCCGCTGTATTGGGCGTCGCTATTAGCGGTCTCGCCTTTCTTGAGCCAGAAAAATCCTGCGTCCGCAATTTTAGTTCTGACGCTAACCGATTCGAATTCAGCAGGTAGGACTTCACGACTCTCAGTTGCCGGGGACACTAAGCGCTGTACTTTAATGGTTTTATAAATTGCCGGTACATCCACTTTCTTCGTGGTTGCTGGCGTTTCCAATACAGTTTTAGTAATGGTTTCGTATCGTGCTGGTACTTCAACCAAACACATGATTTCACCAGTGGTGTTATCAATACGCTCTATTGGACCACGACCTTTTTTCCAAACACTGCGTGCCGGCTCAACCAGAACTGACTCTGTCTCTGAACGATACGTTGCGGGGACATCAACGATACGACTTGACGCTTCTTTAACAACAACGCGCTCTTCGACTGTTTCGTATACAGCCGCATTGATGGTCACTTTTTCGCTGGCTTCTTTAACCAATACTTGTTGAGTATCAACTCTGTACTCGGGTTCTGCAAAGTACTCACGAAAGCACGAGCCTGCAGTCACCGAAGACAGATTAACGCCAGAGCGCGAGATACCTTCTAATGCACCCGGGCTTGCTGGCATGGCATTCTTGCCTGATCCTGACACCACCCAGCTGGTTTCGGCTGGTCGTATCTCAACTTTCTCAAATTCCTCGGCGTATGTTGCTGGCGAGACACTCAACGAACGACTGGATTCTTTTACCACAAATGTTTGATCGACAGTCTCGTATCGAGCTGGTACCGTTTCAATGCGCTCTGATGCGTCTTGAACAACGACATCCTCAGACCGTGTGGCAAATTTGGCTGGGGTGATGACCTTTGCATAACACTCGCCCGGTTTTGCATCAGGCAGCGTTTCAGTTGCATCCGTTTCCTGGGCGCTGGCGACACTCAGTGCGAAGACACTTCCTAGTGCGCACGACAACGCTATGATTGATTTGTTCAAAGACAGACTCCCGAAGAATTCTAAGTAATGATTAGAAAAGACTGGAACAATTGTCCAGCGAATTAGATTATATTTCAATAACAATCAACATTAACATGTTGATACGACGAAACATTGACGGATTGACATAGAAGGGTATGACAAATTTTTACATAGAGACAATTCATCGACGCCAAGTGCGCCGATGAACTTTTACCGAGAGTAATCAGGAGTTGTTCCGTCGATCTGGCAGTCTTGCTAACAGGCTGCTGGTATCCCAACGTCCACCGCCTAGGGACTGCACATCCGAATAAAACTGATCAACCAAAGCCGTTACCGGTAAGCTGGTTTTATTTCTTGATGCTTCGTCCAGCACAATACCTAAATCTTTGCGCATCCAATCTACTGCAAACCCATAGTCAAACTTGCGATCAAGCATGGTCTCGTAGCGATTTTCCATTTGCCAGGATTGTGCTGCACCTTTTGAAATCACATCGATAACCAAACGCCCATCCAAACCAGCTGCTTCTGCAAAGTGAATACCTTCAGCTAAGCCCTGAACCAATCCAGCAATACAAATTTGATTAACCATTTTTGTTAGCTGACCCGATCCACTATCGCCCATTAATCGAACCGACTTACTGAACAGATCGATGACAGGTTCGCACTTATCGAACGTTGCTTGTTCTCCGCCAACCATGACGGTGAGCGCACCATTCTCAGCACCCGCTTGACCACCCGATACTGGTGCATCTAAGAAGGCAATGCCTTTATCAGCTGCAATCTGAAACAACTCGCGAGCGACTTTTGCAGAGGCTGTGGTGTGGTCGCAAAAAATAGTGCCCTTGCCCATACCATTGAATGCACCAGTGTCGCCAATCGTGACTTCACGTAAATCGTCGTCATTGCCGACGCACGCGAAAACAATGTCTGCAGACTCGGCGCATTGAGCCGGCGTATCGTGCGCGCTGCCGCCATATTCTTTGACCCAAGCATGCGCTTTGGCCGACGTACGATTGTAAACACGCACCGTATGACCACCCTTAGCAAGATACCCGGCCATTGGATAACCCATGACCCCTAAACCTATAAAAGCGACTGTAGCCATTTGACATGCTCCTCAACAATTTCGGTACGCAGAAACGCAAAACGCTGATGTTACCACCAGCGCTTGCAGTACGTATCGCCTGCCTGCGCAGGCTGAGACAAATTGTCGGACTACACGTAGTCTTTATATTTGGCCAAATGACGAACAGGCTTTGATAGTGCGTCTTTACGGAACGGGTCGCCCAGTTCGCGATTACACATCACTTCAATAACCGTGGATTTTCCATCATTCATCTGAGCGTCAATTGCACTCTTCAGCGCTGAGCCAACATCGTCCATCTGGTCAACAGTAACCCCTTCAGCACCCATTGCACGTGCGATGCCCGCAAAGCTTTCGTTTTCAAGTTCACCAGCAACAAATCGACGACCATAAAAGTCCACCTGATTTTTCTTTTCAGCACCCCATTGACGGTTGTGGAATACCACGGAAGTAACAGGAATGTTGTGTCGAACTGAGGTCATGACTTCTGTCATGCTCATTGCCCAGGCACCATCACCAGCATAGGCAACCGCAGGGCGTTCCGGCGCAGCACATTTAGCTCCGATCATGGTTGGCAATGCATACCCGCAGTTACCAAAACTCATTGGTGCAAAGAAACTACGTGGACGATCGAATCGTAAGTAGCTATTAGCAACAGAATTAATATTGCCGATATCCGTTGAGACCATGACGTCAGCAGGCATCGCCTTTTCCAGTTCACGTAAAACCTGGCGAGGCGCTAACCAATTGCCATCTTCAGATTCTGCTTCTGCAATCATGTCTTGGCTGAAATCGTCAGTTTCATGTTTCCAGGCATCAAGCTCTGCTTCCCAATCTGCTTTGACTGACGCAATATCATTTGCGCGCTCTGCTTTAGTTGCATCACAAGCAAGCGTTTTTTCACCCAACATGCTGGTTAAGCGATTTGCACATGCACCGGCATCTGCGCAGATGCCAACAGAAATTTTCTTAACCAAGCCAAGCATTTTATGATCGGCATCGATTTGAATGATCTTGGCATCTTTTGGCCAGTAATCCATACCGTGCTGAGGCAAGGTACCAAAGGGACCTAATCGAGAACCCAAAGCCACAACCACGTCGGCTTGCGAAATTAATTTCATTGCCGCTTTAGAACCTTGGTACCCTAAAGGTCCACACCAAAGCGGGTGACTGGCAGGGAATGAATCGTTGTGCAGATAACTGTTGACTACAGGAGCGCCCAGTCTTTCAGCAAAGGCCACACACTCATCAACAGCGTCAGCCATTACTACACCACCACCGGACAAAATAACCGGAAATTTAGCGGTAGATAGTAGCTCAACAGCTTCTGCCAATACTTTCTCACCGCCAGGTCCACGATCAAGACGCATGGGCGCTGGAATGTCTACGTCGATGTCGCCGTAGAAGTAGTCACGCGGAATGTTTAATTGAGTGGGCCCGATTTCAGAGATCGCACGGTCAAAACAGCGAGCAGTGTACTCAGCCATACGGTTAGGGTTATTGACGTGCCCTTGATACTTAACGAATTCCTGGAACATTGGCAGTTGGTTAGCTTCCTGGAAACCACCAAGCCCCATGCCCATGGTGCCGGTTTCTGGTGTGATCATAACAACCGGGCTGTGCGCCCAATAGGCCGCCGCGACCGCAGTCACACAGTTACTGATACCCGGACCATTCTGACCAATAACCACACCGTGACGCCCGGTGGCGCGGGAGTAACCATCAGCCATATGGGCTGCACCTTGTTCGTGCACAACCGGAATAAGCCGAATACCCGCTGGTGCGAAAATATCCATTGCATCCATAAAGGCAGAGCCCATGATGCCAAAAATATCGGTTACATTATTCGCGACGAGCGTTTCTACAAACGCTTCGCTTGGCGTCATACGAGCCATATTAATCTCCAATAGAAAGTAAGAGCGGGCGCAATGCACCCGCTTAGAAATGCATGCCTGACAGCTGAGTATCAGCTATTTTACGTGTACGGTAAGCATCCGGCTCATAATTATGTAGTACCAGCGGTTTCGCGTCCGCTGTGCCAGCCAAGTCATTAACGACTGCCGGTGCCCGCAAGTTGAGCCATAGTAACCTCGATTACGGGATGAGGGCTGCCAATTTTGCAATCCCAGCCTCAATTTTATCTTCGGTTATCGATGAAAAGCCCAATCGACAATAGTTTTTGGGGCCATCGCGATCGGCAAAATAGTTGTCACCCGCATTGATAACGACACCCTCTTTGGCGGCACGTTTTTCCAAATCCTGGGCGACCACATGCTCGGGCAAGCGAACCCAAAATGACGAACCGCCGAATGTCGGCGCGACAGCTGATAGTGGCGCGTGGGTTGCCAAAGCCTGATCCATCACTTCGCGTCGACGTTTGAAGGCTTGGGACATGCGCAATAACGCGGAATCATGATGCCCCAACGCGAGAAAATGTCCAACGGTACGTTGATTATTGGTGGGCGGATGGCGATACATTAACCGGCGCAGCGCGCGTGCTTTGCGTATGAACCCAGGGGGACCCACCATGAACCCGACTCGCAGGCCCGGGGCCAAGGTTTTAGACAAGCTACCAACGTAAATAACGCGGTGTTTTTTATCCAAGCTTTTTAATGCGGGTGTGGGCTCGGATGTGAAATTGAGTTCGCTTTCATAGTCGTCCTCTACTATGACCACATCTTGATCGTTAGCTGCCTCTAACAATGCTTTGCGCGCTTCCAGCGGCATGGTGGTTGTGGTGGGGCACTGATGACTAGGGGTTACATACATTAACTTGCAATCAGACAAACGATCATCGGTGACCACGCCATAATCACCCACCGGAAAATTAATCCGAGTACCACCAAACAAACCAAATATAGTTCGGGCATCCACATAGCATGGGTCTTCCATGCCATAACTGGCGTTTTTATCCAACAACAAATTGGCAATTAAAAACAATGCGTTTTGAGCTCCGCTGGTGATGAGAATCTCATCGCGACTGGCCCACACACCGCGACGCGGCAGAACACGGGTATGGATTTGTTCAATCAATAATTCATCGTCGTGATCAACCCTGTCTTTTGTCCATTGACTTATCGCACCTACTCTTAACGATAATCGGCATGCTTCACGCCAATCGTTAACCGGAAACAAAGACGAATCCACCTGACCATAAATAAACGGATACGGATAACTTTGCCAATCGGGGGGGTACGCAATACTGCGTTGGGATAACACATCAACAGTGGTTTCGGGCCCATCAGCGAACTCAGGGGCGCCCGATGCTTGCTCGGTATCCGGCCGTGGTGTTTCAACCCGACCGCCAAGAATATCAGGGTTAACGAAATACCCTCGTCGCTCACGCGCTATTAAATAATTTTCATCTATTAAGTGTTGATAGGCAAGTACGACTGTGTTTCTGGCAACGCTGAGTTGACGTGACAACTCGCGAGATGATGGTAGCGGTACATCAACCGGTATACGGTTATCGAGGATAGCTTTAACCAGTGACTCACGCAGCTGCGCCTGTAAGCTTTGCGGCTTATTGGCATCCAGCTTAAACAGCTGATGCCACATCGGCTTATCGTGCGCTTTGCCCACGCCTATTTTGGCTCGTCATTCTCAAACAGTTCAAACTCTAAATCTTCTACTGAATCGGGAAGCTCTGACTCTGCAAGTGACGGGATATCCAGCTCACTGGCAATAATGGGTTGAGACAGATTTGTGTTAGATGATTCATTGTATGAACGCTGCCTGTTCGGGTTGCGCGACAGATCGTTGTTTTGCTGCATGACACGTTTACTTAGCACAGGTAACTCTTTGTTATCCATCCACTCGTCAGAGGTGACTTTCAACATGCGTACTTCCCGCAATTTATTGGCTTTGTAGTTTGCATATTCACTTTGCAGGATTATATAGTTCTCTTCAGCAACGTTAACTTCACTGGTCAGCGTTTGTACCCGCTGTGCCTGTAACCGCGCATGCAATTGCAATGCTTCATGCTGGGCTGCCAATGTAGCCTTCTCTTGTTTGACATCGCTGGTTATTTTCTTTTCCACATCCAGCGCTTGTCGGATGTTCAGATTTTCAGATCGAAGCAAATTGTGCTGATCTTCCATTTCTTTCATTTTCTTGCGATGCGCAATAAGGTCACGATTCTGATCGCGCACCTGAATTATACGCATAATTGAGCTGCCCACCAGTACGCCAAGCACCGTTGCGAGCGCTAGTACCACCAATAATTGTGAGGAAACCGACTCAATCATTGTAGAGCACCTCCTTATATATCCTTTGCATACACGTTTACTCGATGACCACCTAGCGGCAACTGCTCCCTGCCAAGCGGCACAATGTCAAAGCGTTTTTCATCCAAGCCCCGATCAACTAGATAAGCCACCAAGGATTGAGCTCGCGTTTTGCTGAGCTCGAGATTTTGCACGTCGTCTTCAAAATCAGCGCTGGAAATTTTGACCACCACTTCTGAATCGATATACAAAAACAGTAACTCAAACATTCTATTCAACAACTCATCAGAGCCCTCCAGCGGCTCCGTCTGTTCGGGGTTAAACCGAACCCGCCCAGCCAACCCCGGCAAAGTGGCAAGTTCCTGACGTTTCAATCTTTCCAACGGGGTGCTCACCGATGCATCACTTTCCGGCAGAACCGCGGCTGCCAAATTGGTATCCCCGATTGATTGTTGCGTTTCTGGAGTAGTCGGATTCATCGCAGCCTTGGCTTCAGTGCTTGGCGATAACAATAACTCGCTGTTTTCAACATCCGGTTGCTCAATATTCAGTTGCTCAATATCTGATGCCACATTCACTTCTGCGCTCACGCGCGAAGCTGATTGCACATCCGATCGCTCATTCGGTTGCCCCTCCGGTTGTCGATCGGAGCGTTCAACTGTCGGCAACGCCGGCAAAAGTACCGAGGGGTTCTGTAGAGACCAGACGAACAGCGCACCCAACAAACCTGACGATAGCAGTAAGGTTATCCACGCCAAACCGGCTTCAGGCGGGTCATCTGATATTGCTTCGGTACTCATAGCCTATTGGTCGTTTTACTCAAAATTTATCAGCACGTTATCCGGAATGAGAATCACGTCTGATTTCCATAATACGTTCACAAACTTGGCAAAGTGAGCAAGCTTGATTGTGCTCACAAAAAAAGTATCAATACGCAGATTCTGATGGTTTTTTGTCCACAGCACAACCAGCAGTACCCCAAAACCGGTAATGGTCGGCGCAGAATATACGGTGCTTCACACTCTGCAAATTTGTGCGCTATTGCATGGACTCTAATTTCTGATCGATTAAGCTAGTCGTTGACTAAAAACAAAAACGATAAAGGTCAACAATCCAGTGAACACTTCAACGCTTTTCAGGGTCAGTGCCCTCGGTTCCATACTGTTGCTCAGCGCTTGCGGTTGGGTCGATTCCACCGGCAAACAGCCAGGTGGCTCGCAAGCACTCAGTAGTGCAACACTTGCTATAGTCGAAGACGGTGATTCATTTGCCGTGAGCGAAAAAACCCAACGAACAATTGTGATGGCCGGACCGGACAGTTTTGTCACTGATTGGCAATGGGAGCTACTGGACGCTGAGGGCAACATTGAAAGCTGTGTTAATTTCAACGGTTTCAGGACTGATATTGCAAGCAGCTCTGTCGGTGATGCATGCGGCGATAATGATAGTTGTGCATTTGAACTCGAAGAATCGTTTTCTGATGGTGTTACACGATTCAATGTCACTGTTCCAGACTTACAAAGACCTGCCGCGTTAACCTACAAACTATCGGCCAATAATGCCGATGGCGCCTACATAGAAAGAACACAAACAATGTGCGCGGTTGCCATCAATGAAGCACCTACAGCCGTACAAGATGATTACGTGGTTATCGAACCACAGGCCTTAATGATTTTTAGTACGGATTCAAATCTGCTGCGCAATGACAGTGACGATAACGATGTTCGAAATGAGCCATTGCGAGTAGACCCGACACCCGCAGTTGCACCGCAATATGCCAGTGAATTCCAGTTGTACTCGGACGGTAGTTTTTTATATATGCCATCTGAGCAAACTCCGCTATCAGTCAATAATTCGATTAGTGATTCATTCGTTTATAAAGTAACTGACGGTACGCATATTAGTACAGCCACAGTGAATATTCGGCTAATGGAAGCGAATGACGCACCAACGTTAATCAGCAATTTGCCGCAGATAAACATTGACTTGGCAAATGACTTTCAACCATTCGAGTTATTGGATATCAACAACTACTTTTTCGATCCTGAAAACGATAACTTAAGCTTTACCGTGAACCAAGACTCTTTACCGGAATCCGGAAATCTTGAGATAACCAGCAACGGAATTCTCCAAGGCACTGCAACGGAATCTGATGTGGGCGAGTACCTTGTAAAGGTTTCTGTATCGGACAACATAAATACGGTGAATACCGAGTTCGAATTAATCATCGAGTCACAGCGATTTGACAATCGATTCCCCGGAGTCACTGACATAGCCAACAAAACCGTGAGCGGGAATTTTCGTTATGACATATCTGTGTTTTTCAACGATGTTGACGGAGATGAACTAACGTTTACTGCACGCAGCCTACCGCCAGGTACACGACTTTCCGCCAATGGCGTTATTACTGGCACATCCAATAGCGGTAATCGCGGCAGTTGGATTATTGTTATAACTGCAGATGACGGTTACGGCGGCACTGTTGATGATGGATTTCGCTTAACAATTCGTTAAGCGAGGTATTGTTAAGCTCTATGTTGGCTGTTTCAATTTATTAGATCCAATACCGATTGATGCAGCTCTTTTGTGGCGCAAGCCAATACGGTTCCACCGGCAACCACGGATTCGCCTTGCCAGTTGCTAACAATGCCACCAGCACCTTGCACAATAGGAATCAGCGCCTGAATATCGTAAGGCTGCATATCGGCTTCAATCACAATATCGACAAAGCCCATAGCCAAAAGCGCATAGCTGTAGCAATCGCCACCGTAACGCATCATTGATACTTGACTATTCACAGCTTCAAATGCGTAGCGCTGTTTCTGTTGTTTAAACATATCAGGCGTCGTGGTTTGCGCAATGGCCTGCTCCAGCAAAACCGTATTTCGGGTTTGCAATTGCCGTACACCGCCCGGGGTATGCAATGCAGTACCGCTTGGGGTACCGATGTAGCGCTCCTTCAGAAAGGGCTGATCGAGCATACCCAACGCAACATCTTCACCATCGTATACCGCAATCAAGGTTCCCCACAGCGGCATACCAGTTATAAATGCGCGTGTGCCATCAATGGGATCAACAACCCACAGTGGCTGATCGGTATTAATATGTTGCGCGCCTTCTTCGCCAAAAAAACCGTGATCGGGGAAATGGCTGAGTACCGTTTGCTTAATGACGCGTTCTGCAGCTTTGTCCGCTTCTGTCACAGGATCGAATTCGCCTGGTCGGGCTTTATTTTCAACATCGATTATCTGCCGGAATTTAGGCAGGGTTTGCGCGGCAGCTGCGTCCGCAGCCAGTTCAGCAACTGATGTCAGTTGTGCCAAGAGCTCGGGGCCGATAGGAACTTTGTTATAACTTGGCAACGACATAGCTGCATACACACAATGAACGCGAAGCACATAGTGTATCAAGAGTTAATCATGCCACGACAACCGGGGGACAACGATTTGACTGCAATAACTATTCTTGGCGCTACTTATGCGACATCAGCGCCATGTAAAATCCTCACTATGCGCAATAAACAGTGCGCTCAAGAAAAATCATAAAAAAGCTGCAAATCCACTCTGCAAACGACATTTTCGCCTCCTATACTCCTCGGCCCGAACAGTTACTGATCGGTTACGCTTTGTTCACTCGGATATAAAAACATGCTCTTCAAATTCGTTTTTTTACTGACACTGTTATTGCTTGCTTCGACTTTGCAAAGCTGCTCGCATGTAGAAGTAAACCCCGCACAAATAAACGTTAAGAAACTGACATACAATGCGCTGCGTCGACACGACTGCAGGGTAAATGAGCCAAGTGCATTTTGTTCGCGGATGTATACCAACGAGTATCATGAATACGAAGAGCTGCGCAAGCAATTCATTATAAGGACAGCGCACTACGAAACTGATCGCTATCGACTCAATCTTGATACCAACACAGTCGCCAATCGATAGCAATACACTCAAAAATTTCATTACACAGCAAACAATTATGCTTGAACACGCCCCGCTAGCACCCGTAATCGCGCACAGAGGCGCATCAGGTACCGCACCTGAGAATACACTAGCTGCGATAAAGCTCGCAGCTGAACACGGTGCACAATGCGTGGAGCTCGACGCTTCTATTAGCGCTGACGGCATACCGTTCATTCATCACGACGACACACTTGATCGCTGCACAAACGGCACCGATTATCTGTACGCACACAGTGCGCAGCAATTGGATGCACTGTTTGCGTCTTCGGGTAAAGCCGGCTACGAGAACGAGCCCCTGCCTCGCTTAAGCGCCTGCATTACACTGCTCACCAAGCTCAACATGGGATTGAATCTGGAAATCAAACCCACACCGGGTTTGGAAGAACCAACAGCGAAGGCGGTTTGCGAAGTGCTTCGTGATAGCTGGCCGGGCGATTTGCCACTAGTGTTATCCAGCTTTAGTCGCGAATCACTGAAAATCACTCAAAATGAATTACCAGGTGCCGCACGCGCCTTAATTGTATGCGCAGTACCGGAAACCTGGCACGATCAAGTTCAACTGCTGCAATGCAGTAATCTACATGTTGCTGCGAGTCTGCTCACAGCGGAACAGGCAGCTGCAATTACCAGTTCGGGCCTGGGCCTTTATTGCTTTACGGTCAATGATGTGAGCCAGGCAAACGCGCTTTTCGACATAGGGGTGCATGGCGTATTCAGTGACTACCCCAAAAAATTACAGAACTGCCCCAGTTAAGTGCACTACTGGAGCAGTTTTAATCACTACTGGTTTCTACCACTGCTTTTAAACTGCCGTCCGGGTGTCGGAAATTGGGCTTCATAGAAAGGATTGGGCCGAGACGCGAAATATCCACTAGTCGGCGCGAATTAGTTTCCGGAATACCGAAAAAAAACCGGCTGTGAACAATAGCGTTTATACTTTTACCTCCTAACGCCTCCGGGGAGTTGATCTTATGTACCCGATATCATTGCACAAGAAACCTGACTCGAGCAACGCACTAGCCACTCCCGCGATCGTGTTTGCGTCTCGTGAAGAAAACCCGACATTGCTTGTGGCTAGCTTAGCCTCATGCGGTACCGATAAAGATCGCTCAGCAATACTGCCCTTGCAAGACGATGGCGTGGTATGAAACAACGTTACACCCTGCCCACGCTCGTACCACTACTCTGTATTTTCGCTTGTTTTGCAGTCATGCTCTGGTCAGCTGGCACCAGCGCTCATGTGCGCTGGTTTGTCGACAGCACTGCTACGGTTGAAAACTTCGAACCCTACGGCCTCACAGACATCGAGGTCATTGTCTGGATAGTTATTGCAATAGCAATAGTCGGTTGCTCTGTGTTGTTGGATATGCGACTGCCCAATGTGCGGATCGTCGACACCAAAACCCGCCATGATTTTATCGAAATCTTAAGAGTCTTCACCGGCATGTCGATGTTATTAACTGCCTATGAGGGCAATATTGTTGCGCCGCATTTAAAAGCATTCGGTTCATTTGGTACATTTTTGTTGTTTGCTCAGGCGATCATCGGGATTCTGCTGATCGCTAATAAGCTTATTCACCACGTCGCCATATTGATGCTGCTCTTGCATATAGGGCTTGCGATCAAATTCGGGTTTGTGGCTGCGGGGGAATATCTGATTATGGTGGCCATCGCGATCTACCTCCTGATCAACAATCTACCCTCACAAGCGATGCGCGAGCGGTTTAAACCCTATTCCGTCGATATTCTGCGTATCCTGACCGGCATCTCCCTGATTGTGCTGGGTGTTGCAGAAAAGCTCGTCGGTGCGATGATGTCAGAGAGTTTCCTGGCGCTTTTTCAATGGAACTTCATGCAGCAACTGGGAATTGAGTTCTTTACCGACCGTCTGTTCGTTTTATCTGCTGGTGTGATGGAGGTGGTGTTTGGTGTAATACTTGTGCTTGGCACCACAACACGTTTGAACGTCTTCGTTTTTTCCTGCGTTTTGTTTGCGACAAACGTATTGTTCCTGGTCCAGGGCAACAACGAAGCGGCGATGGTTGAATTTATCGGCCATATGCCCATCATCGGAGTCGCCTTGATTTTGCTCCTGTTAGGCTCAGGTCAACGGCTGAAGGTGACCAAATTCCTACCAAACAGATATGTCAATCGAACCACCAAGACCGTAGAGGTACCTCAAGATGTCTGACGTTTACATGCGTCTTCTCTATGTGATCAACTTGCGCCAGGCTCACTGTTGTATTGTCAATACCATACTCTCAGACCCGTTCAACCCCACCAAGTCCCACGCCGACCTAACACGCTAATAACAATCAACAATGACCAAAATTTTCAATGCAGTTTGGATCACGCTGGGTTTT
>CAYMHU010000007.1:0-23898 GCA_964390335.1 uncultured Granulosicoccaceae bacterium
TGGCTCCCTGGGGCGGGCTCGAACCACCGACCCAATGATTAACAGTCATTTGCTCTACCAACTGAGCTACCAGGGAACTAAGCCGTCAAGTGTAGTGCGACTGACGCGTCTGGTCAACGCCTCAGAGCGTGTTTTTGCAGGAAAAATGCCATCACTAGCGTACAATAATCGACTCAGAGGAAATCCACGGTCAATATGTCCAAAGTATTTGATCTCCAGACCAACTTCGAGCCGTCAGGGCAGCAGCCCGCAGCAATCGAGGGGCTGTGCTCCGGAATCAACGACGGTTTGGCGTTTCAAACATTGCTGGGGGTTACAGGCTCCGGGAAAACCTTCACTATCGCTAATGTTATCCAGCAGCAGCAGCGACCGGCTATTGTGCTCGCGCCGAACAAAACGTTGGCTGCTCAGTTGTACGGCGAATTCAAAACATTTTTTCCAAATAACGCAGTTGAGTATTTTGTGTCGTATTACGACTACTACCAGCCTGAGGCCTATGTGCCCGCCAGCGATTTGTACATTGAGAAAGACTCATCCGTGAATGAGCACATTGAGCAAATGCGCTTATCGGCAACCAAGGCCTTATTCGAACGTAAGGATGTCATCATTGTCGCCACAGTGTCAGCCATTTATGGTTTGGGTGATCCACAGCAATATCATCAAATGGTGTTGCACCTGTCGCGTGGCGAAATTATCGATCAACGCAAACTGCTACGGCGTCTGGCCGAGTTGCAGTACGAGCGTAACGATGTTGAGCTGCGCCGCGGAACTTACCGAGTGCGCGGTGAAATAATCGATATTTATCCTGCGGACTCCGATCGCGATGCTATCCGTGTCGAACTCTTTGATGATGAAATCGAGGCCTTGAGCTTTTTCGATCCACTGACGGGTGAAGTGTCGCGAAAAGTGCCGCGCTTAACCATTTACCCGAAAACGCACTACGTGACGCCACGCGAGCGACTATTAGCCGCCGTTGACGAAATCAAGATTGAACTACGAGATCGCTTAGAAGAATTAAACGATGCCAGTAAGTTGGTTGAGGCACAGCGATTACAACAACGTACACAATTCGATATGGAAATGATCAATGAGCTGGGTTACTGCTCGGGCATTGAAAATTATTCGCGGTATCTATCGGGACGCGGCCCAGGTGAGCCGCCGCCGTGCCTTTTTGATTATTTGCCACAAGGCAGCTTACTGGTCATTGATGAGAGCCATGTTACAGTGCCGCAGTTAGGCGCAATGTACAAAGGAGATCGCTCGCGCAAGGAGAACCTGGTGAATTTTGGGTTCCGCTTACCGTCTGCATTGGATAATCGGCCACTAAAATTTGAAGAATTTGAGCTCTTGTCACCACAAACCATTTTTGTGTCGGCCACACCGGGTCAATATGAAGAAGCGCATGCCGATCAAGTAGTGGAGCAGGTGGTTCGACCAACAGGTTTGGTAGACCCGAGCATTGAAATTCGTCCGGTCACAACCCAAGTTGATGATGTGCTGTCAGAAATTTCTATTCGCGTTGCCAAGAACGAGCGCGTGCTGATCACCACGTTAACCAAGCGCATGTCGGAAGACCTAACCGACTATCTATCTGATCACGATGTAAAGGTGCGGTATTTACATTCTGATGTCGACACCGTTGAACGCAGCGAAATTATTCGTGATCTTCGATTAGGCGTATTCGATGTTGTGGTCGGTATTAATTTATTACGCGAAGGGTTAGACATGCCGGAAGTGTCGTTAGTGGCCATACTCGATGCAGATAAAGAAGGTTTTTTGCGATCCGATCGCTCGCTAATACAAACCATTGGTCGTGCTGCGCGCAATCTGCACGGCAAAGCCATTTTGTATGCCGATACGGTAACGGGGTCGATGCAACGCGCTATCGATGAAACCGAACGCCGTCGACGTGTTCAAACAAGTTTTAATACCGAGCACGGAATTACGCCAAAAGGAATTGAGAAATCGATACAGGACGTGATGGAAGCAGGTGAAGCTCCGGGGCGTGGTAATACGAAGCGCAAAGGTCGCGCAACACAAAAATCGGCCTCCGACGACTACAGTCAGTTGAGTCCTGAGCAGGCCAGCAAAAAAATGGTGCAAATCGAAAAACAGATGTACGAGGCGGCTCGCAATCTTGAATTTGAAGATGCGGCACGTTACCGGGATCAACTGGAACAGCTTAAAGCGAACGTCTTTCAGGGCGAAAATGCAGCAGTTTCATAAGAAACACGGTTATATGTGTGCCGCAGTACACGCTTTCGGCACCGAACTTGATAAAATTAGTTAGTTAAACATTAACACCGCCCTTGGATACACAGGGCCTGATACAGAGGAAACTAGAATGCTTGACGCATACCGACAACATGTAAAAGAGCGGGAAGAGCTCGGGGTAGTTCCACAACCGTTGAATGCAGAACAAACTGCCCAGCTTGTCGAACTGCTCAAGTCTCCACCCAAAGGTGAAGAGGATTTTATTCTGGACCTACTGACTAACCGAGTGCCGCCAGGTGTAGACGAAGCGGCCTACGTGAAAGCCGCGTTCTTAACCGACGTTGCAAAAGGGAATGCGAGCTCCCCACTGATCGATAAAGTCCAAGCAACAGAATTACTCGGTACCATGATGGGTGGTTACAACATTGTGTCGCTTATTGAATTTCTTGATAACGACGAGCTTGCACCCGCAGCCACTAAGGCCTTATCGCATACATTACTGATGTTCGAAGCGTTTCATGATGTAAAAGAAAAAGCCGACAACGGTAATGAATACGCCAAACAGATTATGGAATCTTGGGCTGACGCTGAATGGTTTACGTCGCGCCCCGCAGTGCCAGAGAAAATCACGGTCACCGTGTTTAAGGTGCCTGGCGAAACCAATACTGATGATTTATCTCCTGCTGAAGATGCGTGGTCTCGACCAGACATTCCTTTACATGCGAAAGCGTTCCATAAATTCCCACGTGAAGGCATTTCAGATAATCCCGTTGCAGAGATTGAAGCGCTAAAAGACAAGGGCCACCTTGTTGCGTATGTGGGTGATGTGGTTGGCACAGGCTCATCGCGTAAGTCTGCCACTAACACCGTGTTGTGGTTAACCGGTGAAGATATTCCTCACGTGCCTAATAAGCGTGAAGGTGGTGTTGTTCTAGGTACAAAAATAGCGCCCATTTTCTTTAACACCATGGAAGATTCAGGTGCGTTACCCATTGAATGTGACGTCAGCAATATGAACATGGGTGATGTTATCGATATCTACCCGTATGAAGGCAAAGTCACCAAGCACGATTCAGACGAAGTTATTTCTGAATTTGAACTCAGCACCAATGTGCTGCTTGATGAAGTCCGTGCTAACGGGCGTATTCCGCTGATCATTGGTCGTGGTCTGTCAGATCGTGCGTGTGAAGCACTGGGTCGTCCAGTTAATGAAGTGTTCCAACGTCCTATCGCAAGCGATGAAAGTAATGCAGGATTCACCTTGGCACAAAAAATCGTAGGCAAAGCCTGTGGTGTAGAGGGTGTACGACCAGACCAATACGTTGAGCCCATTATGACTACAGTGGGGTCGCAAGATACAACTGGCCCGATGACGCGCGACGAACTAAAAGATTTAGCCTGCCTTGGGTTCTCTGCAGACTTAGTCATGCAATCGTTCTGTCACACTGCCGCATATCCTAAGCCCATTGATGTCGGCACGCATCACACCTTGCCAGACTTCATGACTACACGCGGTGGGGTATCTCTGCGCCCGGGCGATGGCATCATTCACTCGTGGTTAAACCGGATGCTGCTACCAGACACAGTTGGAACAGGTGGCGATTCACATACCCGTTTCCCGATGGGTATCTCGTTTCCGGCAGGTTCGGGCTTGGTTGCGTTCGCCGCGGCCACGGGCGTTATGCCTCTTAACATGCCAGAATCTGTACTGGTGAAATTTACCGGTGAAATGCAACCGGGTATTACGCTACGTGATCTTGTGAATGCCATTCCCTATGCGGCAATCCAGCGCGGGTTACTGACTGTTGAAAAGAAAGGCAAGAAGAATGTCTTCTCTGGCCGGGTTGTAGAAATTGAAGGCTTGAAGGGATTGAAATTGGAGCAAGCGTTTGAGCTGGCCGATGCAACCGCAGAACGTTCCGCAGGTGGTTGTACGATTGCACTGGAAATCGATCAACTTAAAGAATACATCACATCAAACGTGACCTTATTACGTTGGATGATTGATCAAGGCTATGATGATGCGCGTACATTGGAGCGCCGTGCCAGAAAAATGGAAGAGTGGTTGGAAAACCCAACACTGCTGGAAGCTGATGCCAATGCTGAGTACTTTGAAACCATCGAGATTGATCTTAATGAAATCAAAGAGCCGCTGCTGGCCTGTCCGAACGATCCAGACGATGTTAAAACGCTGTCTGAAATCGGCAAAGTGGAAATCGATGAGGTATTTATCGGTTCATGCATGACCAACATTGGACACTACCGTGCAGCGGGTAAACTCATCCAAGAAGCAGGTGAGTATGTTGATACCGTATTATGGATTGCACCACCAACCCGAATGGATGAGCATCAGCTCAAAGAAGAGGGCTATTACAATATCTTCGGTGCCGCTGGTGCACGACTCGAAGTGCCGGGATGTTCTTTATGCATGGGTAATCAGGCGCGAGTAAAACCGGGCGCTACGGTTGTCTCAACCTCTACACGAAATTTCCCTAATCGCTTGGGTAAAGATGCTAATGTGTATTTAAGTTCTGCGGAGCTTGCGGCAATTGCAGCGTTGTTGGGACGTATGCCAACCGTTGAGGAATACATGGGCTACATGAAAAACCTCGATTCCATGAGCGGTGAAATTTATCGCTATCTGAACTTCAATGAGATAGAAGAATTTCAGGAATCGGCTGATTCTTCGAAAGTGAAATTCAAGGATATACCGGTAGCTATTCAGGTATCGGCATAAGCTAAATCTGGAGGAGGCTTGCCAGCCCGTGTCTGGGGCTGACAAGTCGTCTTTTTGCAAGGTTAGGGGTGTTAATTTAATAAATACCCATCAGCTAAGCGCGCATGCTGCGCGCGCTGCATAATTAGTTTAAGACGGGTTCCACCGCATTGTCGCCACAACACCACAGATCTGATACCACCGAGCAATGCAGCTCTGATAGTGGCAGCGATCTCAGCGTCATTCAAAAAGCCTGGATCGCCACTGATCATAATGCGCGGCGTTAGGTTACTAATACTGCTTCTGTATAAATTGGCGAGATTTTCTATCAGCTCCGGGTCGGCTAAATCGCCGTCTTCTGATTGCATCTGGCTGATGCCAATGCGTAACTGCTCTACAGTACGATCGTCATTTTGCACGTTAGTACCCAGCTGAATCAGAGACAAGGAGTAACGTGCGATGTCCATATCCCGCGTTTCCGTATTCCCGGCAAATTGGTCGCGTAAACAACGCAAGCCGCGTTTTATGGTTCGCGTGTTGCCGCCATAAGCATCGATAACACGCTCACTGTTAAGAGTCAGGATTGAACGCAAGGTGCCACGCAGTTCGTCTTGATCACAGGTTCCAGAGGTCGCAAGACTTTTGCATAGATGCACGGATTGAAAGATGCCAGCCAAAGCCAAAGTCTGGTTTTCTGGGGTTTTTATTGTAGCCATAATTAATTATAGGGTGGTATTGCTGTGCTGCTAGCCTTATCGAACTTTTCTTGAGCAAAACTTTCTGCGTTGAAATCACTGATCACTCCGCCGCCGAGGCAAACATCGCCTTGGTAAAGCACCATTGACTGCCCCGGCGTAATAGCACGTACGGGCTCTGCAAATTCTGCAGATACACAGCCATCCGCATTAACACAGATGGAGACCTGTTGATCTTGTTGTCGATAGCGTACTTTTGCGGTGCAATCAAAGCGTTGCGCCGGCGGCGCACCATGTACCCAGTGCATATCGTGAGAATCCAATGTGCTTCTGAATAACATAGGGTGATCATGGCCTTGACCCACTATCAGGGTATTCGTACTGAGTTGCTTGTCCAGTACATACCAAGGTTCATCATTCGCTGCTTGCAATCCGCCAATGCCTAAGCCCTGTCGCTGACCCAATGTGTAGAACATCAGTCCATTGTGTTCGCCAACTTTATCACCAGCGTCCGTCCTGATTTCACCTGGCTGTGCAGGCAGGTATTCGGCTAAAAAAGTATTGAATTTACGCTCTCCGATAAAACATATCCCGGTGCTGTCTTTTTTGTTATGTACATGAATACCAGCGTCGAGCGCCATCTGACGCAGCACCGTTTTATCCAGATCGCCGACGGGAAATAGGGTTGCCCCGACTTGTTTCTGGTTCAAGGTATACAAAAAGTAGCTTTGATCTTTGTTGATATCGGCTCCACGCAATAACTGCACATGTTCGCCATTGCGGCCCACCTGAGCATAATGACCGGTAGCAATAGCATCAGCGCCATGCGCATGCGCATGGTCAAGGAATGCGCTGAATTTGATTTCTTTATTACATAAGATATCCGGGTTAGGCGTTCGACCCGCACTGTATTCCTTTAAAAAATGCGCGAATACGCGTTCCCAATACTCATCAGCAAAGTTGACGGTAGTCAGCGGTATGCCCAGTAAATCGGCTACTCCCTTAGCATCGCGATAATCTTGTCTTGCGGTACAGTGCTCGTCGTCATCTTCCCAGTTTTGCATAAAGATGCCAGACACTTGATAGCCCTGATTCACCAGTCGCCATGCTGCAACGGACGAATCCACACCGCCCGACATGCCCACAATGACATGCGTGTTGTTGGGAGAACTCGGCATATTACAAATGAGTGATCAGCGCTTCGTTGTTGTCGAGCTTTTTGCGACTGGTTGGCGCGATCGTTTGTTTTGCGAAAAAGTTGCCATCCATTAATTCAAGAAAACGCTTGGCTTGCGGTGATAAAAATTTACCTCGGCGCACAACAACACCATAACTTCGCGTAGGGAAGTACTGATCCATTGGGCGAACCGTTAGGTTTTCAAATCCTCTTAAGCAAATGCTGGTAACAATGCTGATGCCGGTACCGGACTCAACGTAGCGTTTTATGACTTCCCAGCCACCCACTTCCATGACCACGTTATAGGGTAAGCCGTGCTGTTGAAACACAAGATCAATAACGTTCCACGTACTTAAATGTCGCGGTGGCAGAATGAGGCCATAAGGGCTGATGTCTTCAAGTGTTATATCGGTTTTTTCTTCCAGCGGGTGCCCTTTATGCATGATGAGCGCCGGTTTGTAATCATAGATAGGGTGATACACCATGTCGTCAGGTACATCGATCATCGAACCTACCGCGAAGTCGACTTCATCAGCACGCAATAACGCCATACCGTCTTGACCGGTTACATTGTGAAGCTTTAAATCAATTTGCGGAAACTCGGTGGAGAACGCATGAATGATATCGGGCAGAATGTAGAGCAGGGTGGATTCGCCCGATGCAATATCCAATGGGCCTGCATGTACTTGCCCCAAGCGCGCAGAAAAGGTGTCGGAAAGTCGCGTAATACCATCCACCAACGGCCGAGCCAAATCCAGTAGTAAGTCGCCTGCAGGTGTCAGGCGGATTTTGGGACCTGAGCGCTCGAACAGCAATGCGTCCAAGTCTTTCTCTAAAGACTGAATTTGCAAGGAAACAGAAGGCTGACTCAGTTTTAATCTTTCGGCAGCCTTGGAGAAGCTGCCAGTCTGTGCAGCCTCGCAGAAAGCGCGAAGCTGCCGTAACTGATTCAGACTATTGGTATCTTTGGTCGCCATTGTGACTCTCAAGATTGCATTATTTACTCAAACTATGGCTATGATAACAATCATTAAGAATTGATGGGATTAATTATTGCTTTGAAAAGGGTCTAAAGTTAGCAATATTGAATCGATCGCCGGTTTAGCTTTTATCCGATTTACGATTTACACAAGGTTGATACTCCAATGGGGCTTTTTCGTGCCTGGTTTCTGGACCCGTTAGCGTTATTGTTTCTGCTGTCCTTAGTTTGCATTTTTATGTTGCTGCGCCGAAAATTTGGGTTTGTGCGGCTGTTGATGTCGTTGTTTTGGATTGCGTGCTTTCTGATGGTCAGTGCGCCCAGAATAGTCAATCCAATGGTGGTGCATTACGAGTCGCAATACAGTGATGCGCCGAATTGTCTGGTTGATAATCCGATTGTGATTTTGGGGGCAGGTTTACGCGCAGGAGTAGACAGTGCGGAATCTCTTGAATTCATGAAGCAATCTACCTTTGCCAGAACGGCCCGCGGATTAAAGCTTGTCAATGCCTTTCCTAAGCAACGCGTTATTTTGGCTGGTGGTGGCATTCGGTCAATTTCCGAAGCGGCTGTTATGGCTGAATTCTTAACAGCGGCGGGTGTGGACGAATCAAGACTGATTATCGAAGGTGGTTCCATGAACACAGCTGAAAACGGCGCCAAAGTGCGCGATATTCTGTATCAAAAGGAAATGCCGGAAACGATTAATCTGGTTACATCAGCGCTGCACATGAAACGTGCTGAAGCGGTGTTTAAAAAACTCGGTGTTAATGTGTGTCCGGTGGCGAGCGATAGAATTGCGGCATCCCGGGTACACAAGATAGCTTGGATGCCGCAGCTGAGCGCATTGGATAAATTCGATAAACTAATGCACGAGTTTATAGCAATGCAGGTTTATAAATTGCGCGGAAAAATATAGTCGTCATCTATACCTGATAATAATCGCGGTACCACTTAACAAAGTTCGCGATGCCATCTTCAACACTGGTATCAGGCTTGTAGTCCACATCGGTGACTAAATCGGATACATCTGCGTAAGTGTCAGGCACATCGCCTGCTTGCAAAGGCATTAGATTTTGCTCTGCCTTCTTGCCTAAACATTTCTCCAGCACATGGATATAGTGTTCTAAATCAACCGGCTTGTTGTTGCCAATGTTGTACACGCGAAACGGTGCGCTACTGGTTGCAGGATCTGGGTTATTGCTATCCCAGTCCGGGTTCGGTGTGGCAACCTTGTCCAGCGTACGAATCACACCTTCAACAATATCGTCAACATAAGTGAAGTCGCGTTTGTGTTTACCGTAGTTAAATACATTGATTGGTTTGCCTGCCAGAATATTCTTTGTGAACAGGAACAAGGCCATGTCGGGTCGACCCCAAGGTCCATATACTGTGAAGAAGCGAAGGCCGGTTGTTGGAATATTAAATAAATGGCTGTAAGTGTGCGCCATTAATTCGTTTGATTTTTTGGTTGCAGCATACAGACTAACCGGATGATCAACTGACTCATGTACGGAAAATGGCATATTGGTGTGCGAGCCGTATACCGAGCTGGTTGACGCATACACCAAGTGTTCTACATCGTGATATCGACAGTTCTCCAAAATATTCATATAACCCAGCACATTGGCGTCAATGTAGGCGTAGGGGTTTTCAAGCGAATATCGCACACCAGCTTGCGCAGCCAAATTCACAACCCGTTGCGGCTTGTGTTTTTTAAAGGTCTCTTCCATTAACGCGCGATCTTCGATATTGCCTCGCACTTCGGTGAAACCGGAATGGGCTTTAACTCGTTCTAGCCGTGCTAATTTCAAGTTGACATCGTAGTAGTCATTGACGTTGTCAATGCCGATAACTTCATCACCTCTAGACAATAATTGTAATGCCAATGTCGAGCCGATGAATCCTGCGGTGCCGGTTATAAGAACTTTCATAAATTACTGTGCCTAGAATCTGTTAGCTACTTCGAAATTGATTATGTTGGTTGATTTTTTTATCGCCCTAAAGCCTA
The DNA here is from genome assembly GCA_964390335.1 of uncultured Granulosicoccaceae bacterium. GTDB lineage: Bacteria > Pseudomonadota > Gammaproteobacteria > Granulosicoccales > Granulosicoccaceae > Granulosicoccus. The sequence continues at coordinate 9,793 of CAYMHU010000007.1, forward strand.
GCATCGACGCTGTCTATGGGAAGTGCGCTTTTTATGTCATAGAGCACGGTGTCCTTTGTACCGTAGGATCTGATTTCATCGCTGCCCATCTCGATAAACTCGTTGTGACCCACGGCTAATATGATGGCGTCGTATCGTCCGGGTTCTAGTTGCGACGCTGTTTTAATCTGATATTCGTGCATCGCTTCTTCGGCATCAACCCAAGGGTCGTACACCTCAACATTTGCATGATAACGTTGTAATTCATGAATAATATCAACCACGCGAGTATTTCGTAGGTCAGGACAATTCTCCTTAAATGCTAAACCTAGCACCAGAATATTCGCACCAACCACATGCACCTTTTTACGCAGTAGCATCTTAATAACTTGACTAGCTACGTATTCACCCATTCCATCGTTTATCTGTCGGCCAGATAAAATGACCTGTGGGTGATAGCCAATTTCCTGAGCTTTATGAGTCAGGTAGTACGGGTCAACGCTAATACAATGCCCGCCAACCAAGCCAGGACGAAAGGGTAAAAAATTCCACTTAGTGCCCGCAGCCTCTAACACTTCCAAAGTATCGATACCTAGCTTGTCAAATATTATGGCCAGTTCGTTGATTAACGCGATGTTCAAATCACGTTGCGTGTTCTCAATTACTTTAGCTGCTTCTGCAACTTTGATGCTGCTGGCTAGGTGCGTGCCGGCGGTAACTATACGCTTGTACAGTTTGTCGACTTCGGTGGCGACCTCGGGAGTCGAGCCTGCCGTGACTTTCATAATTGTACTAACCCGGTGTTCTTTATCGCCAGGGTTAATTCTCTCGGGGCTGTATCCAGCGTAGAAATCTTTGTTAAACACTAATCCTGATTGCGCTTCCAGAATCGGTACGCAAATTTCTTCGGTAGCGCCTGGATAAACCGTGGACTCGTAGATTACAACCGAACCGGGTTTCAGTATTGAGCCAATAGATTCACTGGCTTTTATCAGCGGGGTTAGATCGGGTTGCTTGTGTTTGTTTATTGGCGTCGGTACCGTAACAATAAACACTTTACAATTTTCTAAGTCGGAGAGCTTGCTTGTAAACTCGAGCTGCTTACTGGCGGATAGCTCCTCAGTAGAGACCTCAAGCGTGCGATCATGTTGATTGCTTAGTTCTGCAACGCGTGCTTCATTTATGTCAAATCCGATGGTGGGAGAAGCTTTTCCGAATTCTACTGCCAAAGGCAATCCGACATACCCGAGACCAATAACAGCTATTCGATCGTTTGGAGCAATTTTAAACATGGATACCCGACAGGTTTAGGAAGCAAATAATTCGATTTGATATGAAGAATTATACGCGAATATATCGATTAGACAGTGTTCGGCCGTTAACAGGACTGTGAAAATACGTGGTTGTTGAACGATTGTGTGACACCTTCTTCATTCGCGAACACGATGAATCGATTAGCGCTTACGTTATGTCGAAAGCGTTATTCTGAATTTTCAGCGCTGGTCAGTTTAAACTTGTTAGCTGCTGCGTCATTTGTATGACTGGTATTTATTTTAGTGGAGTTGGTTGCTGATGAATCGGTGGTTTTTAAAATCAGTGCTCGTTCACGATTGTTTTCAGCTAGCTGCTTGTCAAGCACCCAAAAAAGAGTGACCAACAGCGTAAGTCCGACGAATAGTGCGGCAACTTTCAAAATGTGATTTCTATTCGCCACTGTTGATGTTGAATTCGAGCTAAACTGCGCACCCGTTAATACGTGAGAACCACTTGCGCTTTTATTTGGAATTGGTTTTGCTACTGAGGAAAGGGGAGTCTTGCCGGTTTTACGATAGTTATCGCGTAGCTTGTTGAATGCGGAATTTATTTCGATAAAACGATCTTGTGCGTACGTGTTATCTTCGCCGGAATATCGATCTGGATGCCAGATTTGAACAAGCACACGATACTGTTTTTCGATGTCAATCCACGAGCTTCCGGATTTTATTTCCAGAGTTTTGAGACACAGATCAGTTTGTTGTTGTTCCGTATTTGACATTCAAACCATCCCTATTGCATAACGGGTAACGGCATTTGTTCGTAACTATTGAATTTAATTACAGTTTTTCTGTGTCGCACCGCTAATTTTAATTGTTGTATGAATCTGTTTATGGGTACATAAGTGGGAACCTTTAAGTTCTTTAAAATGCATTTGAGGGTTCCGTTCCTCCTGCTTGCGCTCATTGAATTTTGCGTCTGTGTCGCAGCGGTATTCATCGCTGTGTACGTACGATTTGATGGTCAGCGCTTATCTGAAATCGAGAGTATCGAATCTCCTGTTGTTAGTTCATTGTTGTTCGGGCTAATCATGCCGGTCACTATGATGGCGATGGGGTTATATCAAAGTCGTTTTCGCGGCGGTATTCTCGGTGTTTTCTTACGTTCCATCATTGGCTTTATGTGTGGCGCGGTGGCGCTGGCATTGTTGTACTACTTGATACCTAGCTTGTACTTGGGACGCGGTGTATTCGGCTTGGCACTTGTTCTGGCCTTTTTCATGGTCGGCACAATTCGCCCTATGTTTTTCTATTATGTAGATCGAGACATTCTGAAATTACGGGTGTTAGTGCTCGGCGCGGGTGAAAAGGCAGGCTCAATCAGGCGACGGTTACGGCGAAAAGTTGATCGGCGTGGCTTTAAAATAGTGGGATTCCTACCGCTGGAAACAGATCATTCGGTTGACGTAGACGAATCGGTACTAACCAGCCTTAATGGACAATCGTTATTAGAGTTTTGTACTGCCAATGCGGTCGATGAAATTGTTGTGGCGGCTGATGAACGTCGCAATGGTCTGCCATTGCAAGACTTGCTGGATTGCAAACTATACGGCATCGATGTCATCGATTTGTTGGGTTTTTTCGAACGCGAACAGGGTAAGTTGCCGTTGGATATTCTCAGGCCAGACTGGCTTATATATTCAGACGGCTTTGATGGTGGTGCTTTACGTGATGTATCCAAAAGGTTGTTTGATATTTTCGCGAGTCTGTTAATACTCGCCATTACATGGCCGTTTATGCTACTCGCTATGTTAGCCATCAAAATCGAAGATGGGTTCAGTGCGCCGGTATTTTATGGACAAACAAGAGTGGGGCATCTTGGTTTGCCGTTTGAGGTGCTTAAGTTTCGCAGTATGTCTGTTAACGCTGAAAAAGATGGCGTTGCGCAATGGGCAACTAAAAATGATTCTCGCGTGACTAAGGTGGGAAACTTTATGCGTCAAACTCGTATCGATGAGTTACCCCAAATACTCAATGTGTTGCGGGGAGACATGAGTTTTGTTGGCCCGCGTCCAGAGCGACCACAGTTCGTGTCGGAATTGTCTGAAAGTATTCCCTACTACAGAGAGCGCCATGCAGTTAAGCCCGGCATTACCGGTTGGGCACAGGTGTGCTATCCCTATGGTGCTTCGCATGCCGATTCAGTGCAAAAACAGGAATTCGATCTGTTCTATATTAAAAACCACACCATCTTTTTGGACATGTTGATCCTATGCCAAACAGCTGAAGTTGTTCTATTTGGGAAGGGTGCAAGATAGCAGTAGGCACCTGCAAAGCACTTATTCAATAGGATTAATCTTAACGGGTAGCGAGCCGCTAGCGGTGAACAACGGGACTATCTAGTTGCCAATTAATTTCGAACCATTTCCCAGCACCATACTTTTGCGTTGATTTTGCGCGCCGATCTTCCCTGAATCTTGCAAAAATTCACTCGGGGTTGCGGTATTGAGAACACGGGTGGCTTCCTCTGCTGCTCGATTCTTAGCGCTCATGTCCATGTAGACAAAAACACCTATGCCGCAAGCGATGGTGAGTAGCGTTGGAATCAGTAACGACGTACGTTTAGCGCGATGCACGGTGTTGTGAATGTCCGACGATTGTCGCTGCTCCAGAACACTCGATTGCATCACATTTGAGTCGACGCGCTGTTCTGGGCGTAGCTCATCTGGTTTGGAGGTGTTAATCGCATCAATTTGGTAGGGCAAGCGATTCTTTTCACGATGAAAGTTGCGCAAATTATTGAAAGACTTAGTTAATTCAATAAAAATTTTCTGCGCATGTTCGCGCTCAGCAGGTCTATCTGTGTACCGATCAGGATGCCAAACATTCACTAAACGACGATAGTTGGCGCGAGCAGTCTTCCAGTCTGAAATGCGATCCAGTTCTAGAAGTTCATAATCTCGCTGAAATTGCGTACTCACTATGGTCTCCAACTCTCAAATTGAGAGCTTACATTCGTTTAACCTTCAAATCCTTGAGGTTCAGTTACTATAACTGGGTTGTGTATATTTGTGGAATCTGCGCTGTCCAGAGCAGTTTTTAGTCACATCCCAATATAATGCACTGGCGCGTGTGTGAACATGCACCAGTAGCCGATATTGCCCAATTTGGGTAATTATTGTGCCGTATTGGCCGCTAGTTTGGCAGGTTTGACGATCAGCCAGCTGAGCGACTTAGGGCGCCAATTCGGGTTTGAAAACCGCGATGTTGTGTGAAGCACTATAAACACTATTTGTGCTCAGGCACATAAGTTATTTAATAGAGAATATTACGAGAATGAGTTATTTGCGTTACCTTGTTGTGCTGCTTGCCTTTGTGGCTGTTGGATGTGTCTCTTCCGGCGGAGTTCTGCCAGAAGAAGATCGTCCACCTGAGTTGGCTCCGGGCAGTAATCCGGAATACCGGCTAGGCCCAGGTGATGTTGTCAGTGTCAGTGTTTGGAAAAATCCTGATTTGTCGGTCAGAGTTCCGGTCAGACCTGACGGCTATATATCCGTCCCTCTGGTTGGTGACGTGCTGGCAGGTAAGCGCACGCCTAGCGAGATCGCCGCAGATACCGAGAGCAAATTACTGCAATTCATTCTGACCCCTAAAGTATCCATTATTGTAGAAGAGCTGAACAGCGCGGAATTCCAAAACCGCGTTCGAGTCGTCGGTGGGGTTGCAGACCCTAAATCAATTTCGCATCGCGATGGTATGACCGTCTTAGACTTAGTGCTTGAAGCCGGAGGGGTGAATGAGTTCGCGGCGCCTGAGAATGCAAAGCTGTACCGATCAGTCGAAGGTGAAACGAAGGTGTATCCAGTTTATTTGGATAGTATTTTGAAAGACGGTGTGCTGGATACAAACTACCGATTGTATCCTGGAGATGTAATTACAATTCCTGAACGACGGTTCTAAGAAAATAATAACAAATGGAATTTAGGCAGATTTGATGAGTAACATTACTTTAGACGAGTGGGCTCCACTGCTTTCGCGAGAAGCTGTAGCAAGGCGTGGAACCCTGCTTGCCATATTTGCAGGCATAGCAATCTTGTTTTTGATTGTTGCCGCACTTTGGCAAAAGAAATACACCTCCGTCGTACAACTTCGGGTAGACAACAAGAATGCTGTGCAGGAAGTGGCCGGTGTTGCTACTGCTATTGAAGTTAATCAGGCCAAAGTGGCGCGTGAAACCCTATTCAGTTCTGAGATTATGGACCGGATCGTTGATGATCTTGGCTATGTAAAACCGGGTATGTCTGCCATTGCCAGAGCGCGAATCAAAGAAGAAATTGTTCAAGACACTGAAATTATCAACATAGACAATCAGCTGCTGGATATTGTTGTAGAAAATACCAACGCAAAACTTGCTTATGAAACGGCCAGCTTGTTTGCTGATCTGTTTTTGAAGAAATCGATGGCCACATCGAGCCAAGAAACCTCAGACGCTTTTGATTTCGTTGTAGGGCAAGTTGACGCTTTCCGATCTAAACTGGAAGACGCTGAAGCGCGTCTTGAAGCTTTCCGACTCAAATACCCGGGTGTTGCGCCAAACACAGAGGGCAACGTGAACACGCGTATTATCGAATTGCGTCGGGATATAGAAGAGGCAAACCTGAAGTTTGCCGAATTTGATCAGCGACGCCGTTCACTTGAGCGTCAAATAGCCAATGAATCATCGTCGATGGCCCGTGAATTCCGCGCGAACCGCACTCGCCAGAGAGTCAATCAGTTGCAAGCCCAAATTGATACGTTGCGTTTATCTTATACCGATGATTATCCGGATATTGTTCGTTTGAAACAGCAAATCAGTGAAGTGCTTGCGGCTTCAAACAGGGACGATACCAATTCACAGATAGCGGGCGCGGGCTTTATCGCGAGCGATAGCCTTGCGTATCAAACAATGCGCAGCGAACTAGCCAGTGTTGCTTCGGAGGCTGAATCATGGAGATCGCGGGCTTCACAGCTGAACAGCTTATTAGACGATGAAATCAAACGATCTTCTGTGTCAGGCAAAGTTGAGCGCGAGCTGACTGAACTAACACGAGATTACGAAATCAATAAAAAGATCTACGAAGAGCTTATCACCAGCCAAGAAAGTGCCAGGTTATCAATGCAGTTAAGTGCCGAACAACAGGGTGTACTATTTAGCATTCAGCAGCCCGCCAATTATCCCGTGCTGCCTACTGGGCTTCGATTTATGCATATAGCGGCGGCGGGTTTGTTGTTGGGTCTCCTAGTACCGATTTTCTTTCTAATCCTGTTCCTGAAATTAGATCCTCGAATCCGAACTGCTTCTGCTGTAACCGATTTGTTGGAACTTCCGCTACTAACAACCGTTCCAAACATGAGCACTAAAAACGAGAAGCAACCGTTTTTTAGTCGACCCGGTACCGCTATTGGTGTGGTCGTCTTGGTTGTAGCGCTTTACGTAGTAGTAGCAATTGTAAAATACACAATTGCCTTAAACTCCACGGGAGCTGTGTAATGACCGATAGAGCAAAAATTGCGAACGTTAAGTCTATTGTGCAGCAGCAACAAGGAAAGCGGGAACGACGCGAACGTAAAAGCATGAATCGCTCGATGGTACCTGTTAATCCCAAAGAGCAACCTAAAACTAGCCTCCAAGTAGCAAATGAGTCGGTCAGTCTGGCTGATAAGGCCCGTGCTGACTTAAGCAACATGGAAGAAGCTAAACTGTTTAGTGATCGCCAGTTGGAGCTTCTGGGTATTGTGCACCCGCGTTCTAAAGATCGCGCGCTAGTCGATGCAATGCGTCAGCTAAGAACGAAGTTGTATTCCTTGCAAGAAGGCAATTTTTCAGTGTTGGTTAGCTCCGTGCTACCACAGGGTGGGGGCAGTTTTGTCGCGCTGAATCTGGCTGCTACTATCGCTTTTGATCAAGCAAAATCGTCACTGCTAGTTGATGCTAATTTACACGACCCTGTCATTCATCGTTTATTGAAGCTAATTGGTCGTGAAAAATCCCATGGTCTTATGGAATACCTAGAACACCCTGAGCTGGGTGTAGAGCACATCGTTAGCCCAAGTGGTGTGCCTCGAATGCGAGTTATTCCAATTGGTCAACATAATGAAATCAGTGCCGAGCATTTTACATCGGCTCGCTACAAACAGCTAATGATTGATATCAAAGAGCGCTATGATAATCGTTACGTGGTCGTCGATGGACCTGCAATGACAACATCCGCTGATGCACGGATTCTCTCAGATATATGCGATTACACGGTGTTAGTTGTTCCTTATGGTGGTGTATCCCCCGGTGTATTAGACAGCATCGTTGATGAAATCGATGAGACACGTCTTGCTGGAGTTGTGATCAACAATCAACCCGGCTAAACAATTATGCCGAATAGCCCTCATTAGTTAGGCCGTCATTGCGGTAGCCTTATCGCGTCTGTGAGTCCGCCTTTTAAGAGTTGAAATTTACGTGCAGCAAAAGAGAATTATTAGTGCAATAGTGCTTTTCGGGTTGTCACCTTTAGTGTTGGCGCTTGAAATGGGTTTTGAAAGCTCAGCTAGGTTCGACGCGACCGATAATGTATTAGGCGCAGAAAGCGGTTTCGAAGAAGAGGGCCAAATAGCGAACATAACCTTTGGTGTGTACGGCGAGCAGCAAGGCACCAAAGTACGAGGGGCGTTTGCTGGAGAACTATCTTCGCAGCGTCGCGTAGATGATCCCGATGACGAATTTACTGCTGTAAGTCAGTTTCTGGGTGCAGCTGAAATCTCCATCACCCCTAGAGCCTTTACTTGGTATATCGGCGATATTTTAGGTGGTGTTCGGGCCGACAACGGATTGCAAACAATCAACGACGAAGAACAAGCTCGCCGTAATGTATTTGTAACCGGCCCTCGTTTTGAGTATGAAATCGATTCTGTTAGCCGAGCGAATGCGCAGTTTCGTTATGTAAACCAGAGTGAGGAAGGTACAGTTCTGGAGTCGTTGTACAACACCACAGCCAGCTATGAATACGACACCAGTACGGCAAATACCTACGGTGTGTCGTTCGGCAATATATACACGGACCACCCGTCAACTGACTTGGAAGGCGATTTTAATCGTTTGAGTCTAGGTGGTTTCTGGCGAAGAAATCGTGGTCAGAATGAGTATTTCGCGTCATTAGGTGGAACGAGATACGATACCGAAACTGAAGCATTGAACGGTGTTAATGCCCGCTTTCGTTATGATCGAGCACTGTCAGAAGAGAAAAGTATTAATCTGAGTTTTCGTCGAGATCTGCGTGATCAAACACTGAACGAGATTGATACGCTCATAGAAAACGGTACAGGTGTGGATGCCACAGGCGATGGCTTCTTCGATGAGACGCGTATTGACGCGGGGTATAACTTTAATACCGGTCTAACCACATTTAATGCAAGCGTTGGCGTGGGTCAATCAGATTTTAGATTACTAGCAGACAATACCGGCGCAACATCGAACGGCGACTCCGAAGATAGAAATAACTTGTACGGACAATTTTATTTATCGCAGGTTATTACCAGTGGATTTCGAATCTCTACTGGTGCAAACTATATTGCGCGAGAATACATTAACCGCGATGACAATAGTCAGTCGGTAGTGGGCTCAATTGAATTAGAAAAGCGTTTGAGTCGTAGCTTTATTTTCGATCTCGGTTACTTTGCTTCATATGGCGATGGGCAACGAACTTCTGAGGAGACTAATCTGCTTGAAGACTTCGAAATAGTGGAAAACCGCGTGAAAGTCGGTATTCGTTGGGCGCCACCCAGCAGAGCAGACAAGGACGTCGCTATAGAACTTCGCTCTCTACTTCAATGACCGTAGCGTCTGTTAACCACTTGTCATCAGACGATGTGTCAGCAGAGGCGCGGGGTTTGCGCGTGCTGTTTGTTATCGACAGTCGTTTTCCAAACCTTGGTGGAGCCGAATCTCAAGCGTTAAAGTTAGCAAATGGATTACGTGATGCGGGTGTGTACGTCGATTTTGTTGCTCCGCAAGTTGATCCAGGTACAGCAGCGTCCGATACGGTAGATGGGTTCAAGCTTACCCGGATTGTCTACCCACATATAAAGTTGCTGGGCACAGTGTATTTATTGTTGAGCTTCTCGCTGTTTCTTATTCGTAATCGAAAAAACTACGATTACATGCATATCCACATAACTCGCTTGCTGACAGCTACTGCGGGTATGTTGCGTCCATTAGTTAAAATACCGATCGTCACGAAAATTTCAGGCTTTTTCGAATTTGAGGGCGGTATTTTAGATCCACGTAAACGGTTTAATCCGCTTAATGCTTTGTTGCTATTTGCCATGCGCAACGTTGACCATGTGCAAACCATCAGCGTTGAAACAGAAGAAAAGCTGATCGCGACTGGGTTTCGGCCAGATCAGATTTCATTAATACCCAATGGGATTGATGTTAGCGAAGCGCCAGCACCGGCTCCTGAAAACGATGTGTATACAATCGGATACTGTGGACGCTTGCGAGACGTAAAAGGCGTGCACGTGCTGTTCGATGCGTTTGCTCAATGCAAAGCCGTGCTCGCCGATGAACCTATGAAACTGTTGATCGCAGGGTCAGGAAGTGCAGAAAGCGAGCTAAAGGCGCAAGCGGAACGATTGGGTATTACTCAAGATATCGAGTTTCTTGGCCTTGTCGCTGATGTATCCGGTTTTTATAAACAACTGGACATCTATGTGCAACCATCATTCGCTGAAGGTTTGCCTAACTCTGTGTTGGAAGCGATGCATGCGGGTCGCCCGGTGTTAGCCACTGATATCGGTGGAAATAGGGATCTGGTAGAGGAAGATGTCACTGGTCACTTATTTGAAGCGGGAGATCACAACGCTCTGGCAGAGCTATTAGTTAAGTGTATTCAGCATCAAGATGTAGTTACCGCTATGGGCCTGAATGGTCGTGCCGTTATTGATGAACACTATGCGATGGAATCTGTTGTGAATCAGTTAATTGAGGTTTACAGTGCCGAGTAAGATTGAGAAGGTCCTCGTAACGATATCGATCGACACCGAATGCGATCATGATATCAATTGGGTACGTGCCAATCCCATTACGTACGATTCAATTAACGAAGGTGTTCCTAACCGGTTGCAACCAGCATTTGACTCCATAGGCGCTGTGCCTACTTATTTACTAACAGTAGAGGTCATGGAGGATGAAGAGTCTGTTAATACACTCCGTGCGCTAAATGGGAATTATGAGTTTGGCACACATTTGCATGCGGCATTTATAGAGCCGCAAAAAAAGTTTCATGATTATGCGGGTATCGATAGTCCGGATTTTCAATGTTCTTACCCGCCAGATATCGAGTTTCAGAAACTGGACAACCTGACTAAACTGTTTAAAGAAAAGTTTGGGTATAGCCCGACGAGCTTCAGAGCAGGTCGTTATGGCGCAAATGCTCATTCGGTCAATAGTTTGGAAAAGCTGGGTTATAAGGTAGATACCAGCGTTACGCCATTGATAAAGTGGAATGAGCCCAACGCTGAAGTAGACTTTCGAAAAGCACCGATGCAACCCTATTTTCCATCTAAATCTGCGCTGGCTACTGCCGGTGAATACAGCAATGGCCGGATATTGGAAGCGCCAGTCACAATAATGCCACGTACGTTACGACGTTTTCCTGCGTGGTTTAGACCTCACTTTGCTAACGCGTCAATGATGAAAAAAATTGTTCGCTATCACATGCGCAAGTTTAGTGACAGACCTGTACTTAACATTAATATGATGTTTCATTCAATGGAAATCATAGAAGCAGCATCACCGTATTGCCAATCGCCTGAAGATGTAAAACGGTTTATTGACGAAATGCTGGAAGGGTTATCCTGGTGTAAGGATGAGGGAATGGAGTTTTGCGGTCTATCGGATTTATACGAACCATTCAATGCAGTCGCCATAGATCAAAACGCTGCTTAGTTTATTGGCATTCCTGTGTTAGCTCTTTTTCTTCTTTCGATATTTTTCAGTGTTTACACATTTCTGATTTTTCCAGTTGTGTTGCATATCAGAGCCTCGGGTAAAACCATCCCGAAGCGCGCAGCGCTTGACGAGTATCCAACCGTCAGCGTAATTATGGCGGTACATAATGAGCAACAATACTTGCAGGCTAAACTGGAATGCATAGCAACGCAGGACTACCCAGTGGGGAAATTACAGATCATTGTTGCTTCCGATGGCTCAACCGACGACACTGTCAATATTCTTTCAAATGCCCGCTCTGCTATCCCAAATCTTGAATACACGCACTATGAACCACCAGCAGGTAAGCCTTCAGCGCTAAATCGGGCCATATCGCTTGCGACCGGGGAGATACTTGTCTTTATGGATGCCCGTCAATTGGTGTCCAATAATGCTGTTAAGGTACTGGTTGAACGTCTGCAACAACCCGGTATTGGTGCCGTTAGTGGTGAATTGATCCTTGCCAACAGTGACGGCATGGAGTCAGAAAATGTGGGGTTGTATTGGCGTTACGAAAAGTGGATCCGTACCAATGAAAGTAAGTTATTTTCCACCACTGGCGCAACCGGCGCCTTATATGCTATTCGGGCCTCTGCGTATGCACCGCATGATGCTGACGTGCTGTTAGATGATTTCAATACGCCGGTATCGATATTAGCATCGGGACAACGTACTGTGCTCGAGCCGGATGCACGAGTATTTGATAAAGCTGAGCAGAACGTGAGTGGGGAGTACAAACGGAAAGTGCGCACGTTGGCGGGAAACTTTCAATCATTCAAACGTTTTCCATGGCTATTCAGTCCGCGGAAAAACCCGGTTTTTTTGCAATTTATATCGCACAAAGTTTTTCGCTTGTTAGTGCCCTACGCAATGATAGTGGCTTTCTTGTCGTCCATGTTGGGGCAGGGAGTATTCTTGCAAACTATGTTTGTTGCGCAATTGCTATTTTATGGCTTGGGTATCGCCAACATGGCTGGTTTGAAAATGTTCAATAACAAAGCGCTTAACTTTATCAGTGTGTTCATTCAACTAAATGCGGCCGCTGTTGTAGGTGCGTATCGTTTTATTACGGGTAGCGCAAACGTGCGTTGGAGAACGCAATGACTGCTGTGCTGATGTACCACGCCCTATACAAAGGCGACGATACCAGCCGAATCGATGCTGAAGATTTACCCTATGCGGTCTCGGAACAGGATTTTATTCAGCAACTGGATTTTTTACGCGATAAAAAAGTGGGGTTGCTCGATGCCAGTTCAGCAACGCAGCCGGACGTGGTAATAACCTTTGACGACGGCCACATTAGCAACTTCGATATTGCAATGCCGTTACTTGCCGAGCGCGGTATGTGTGCGTACTTATTTATCACCAGCGACTTTGTTGGTCACAGGCCCCACTTCTGTCATGCGCATCATTTACAAAAAATGGCTGCTGCGGGAATGGTGATTGGGTCGCATGGCAAGACTCATTTATTCTTCGATGACTTGTCTGATGCCGATGCTGAGTGTGAACTGGCGCACAGTAAAGCGCAGTTGAGCGAGCAGTGCGGCGTCGACGTAAAATCAATCTCTTACCCCGGTGGCCGATACAAAAGCAGTACATTGGCGCTATCACGTAAACAAGGTTACGCGCAGCTTTTTGGGTCCGAAGTGGGCATCTTGAAACACAGTGACTTAACGGCAATCCGGCCATTGAAACGGGTAGCAATACGTCGCGGCACATCACTAAAAGAATTTTCAAGCATTGTCAGCGCAGACCCAATCTATTATGTTGTGCAACAAGGAAAACAGAACGCGAAGTTGCTCGTGAAACGAGCACTGGGCAACCGGTTATATCATGGCCTCTACCGACGTATCAAAGCACGATAATCCGATGGGCATTGACGACTATGCGGATGCCAGGCGTGGTCTGTTAGGTTCCAGAAGAACTCGCCGCGGGCCTACAAGCAGGCGCGGCTCTCGAGCACGCGAGCGTAAGACTGCATTACGTGCCTCTATGGTGCACGGTTGGCCATCATGGGATGGGCTGAAACCGGTTGTGCTGTTTCTGATTTTTCCGGCATTGCTTGGATTAGGCGTTGCGATTTCAGGGCCGTGGCCCAAACCTGTGTTGTATGGACTTGCGGCATTGATGGGTTTATGGGTTTTTCTTAGTGCGTTTCGTGGCACCGAACTTATTATCGCGTGCTTTATTTTATACCTACCGTTTTCAACAACCTATGTTATTCCCATTGCACCCGGTATAAACGGTACGAATATGCTGATCGCTCTGGGCATGTTTGCAACGGCGCTAGCCGTATTGGGTGACAGAAAAGTAGTAACGCTGTGGCCAAGCGGCACCACCGCTGTACTGCTCTTTGCCATCTTAACGTGCCTTTCGGCACTGACGATTATGCGGGAACCCGACGGGTACTCGTATTTAATGCATAGCGAAATTATGACCTACAAGGGTTGGGTAGAACAATTTATATTTTATTTTATAGCCCTGAGTTGTATCCGTTCCATTGAACAGGCAAAGCGACTCATCATCTATATGTGCATAGGTGCGATCGTATTGGTGTTGTACTCGGTACCGGAAATGTTGAGTAAAATGGGTAACTCGACTATCGAGAAAAGTCGAATTGGCGGGCCGCATCAGCAGTCGAACCAATTCGGAGGATTCGTTGCATACAGCTTGATGCCGTTAATCGCTTTTTTTGTTGTGTATATAAAAGATGTCAAAGCCTGGTTGCTGGCTCCGTATTTCTTGATTGCAGCCAAAGTGTTAATAAGCACATTCTCGCGCGGAGCTTATCTAGCCATGGCCGCTGGTGCTTTTCTGGCTGGGTACTACAAAGGCAAGGGTTTTCTGTTTATGTGG
>CAYMHU010000007.1:23998-81774 GCA_964390335.1 uncultured Granulosicoccaceae bacterium
TTGCGTGGCGTTGTCGTAATTTTTTCGAACCGCATTTGATGCGCAGTCTACACTTTAATACAGCGTTAGTTGGCAAGCTGGGTCAAGGATGTGTCATTAGGTTGTCAGTTAAGGCGGCATAATGGCGCTCGGCGGTTATCTGCCTTATATCGGTGCAGAAAATTACCCATATTGGGCCAGTATTTAAATAGTTGAAAGAATCCCCAGAATTCAGGGAAGGGTACGAATTTTGCGGTTGATAGACGTGTCAAATCACATTGCGCCGGCGGCTCAGAACAGTAAAATGGAGCTAGCAATGACGCAATGTGATTTTTCCGGAAAGTGACTATATGAGTCAAGAAGAACGTAAAAACGATGGCGGCTTGGTTGTTGAACGAGCACGACCAAAACTGGCCAAACCACCATTGTTTAAGGTCGTTTTAATTAACGATGACTATACCCCCATGGAATTTGTGGTAGAGGTGTTGCAAGTGTTTTTCAATCTCGATTGGGAACAAGCACATGTCATCATGCTACATGTTCATCAAAAGGGTAAAGGTGTTTGCGGTGTTTACACCCGAGAGATCGCTGAAACCAAAGTGGCTTTGGTCAATCAGTTTTCTCGTGAAGGCAAACACCCATTAATGTGCGAAATGGAAGAAGCTTAATCGCGTTGGTAATTAGTAGCTGACGCAATTTTTGAAACAACTGCGGTCACATAGATAATGCTAAGCAAAGAGCTAGAATTTACGTTAAACAATGCTTTCAAAGAGGCGCGAGCTAGACGGTTTGAATTTATGACTGTCGAGCACTTGCTGCTCGCACTCATCGATAATCCTACGGCTGCCCAAGTGCTACGTGCATGTGGTGGCGATCTGGACACGCTGCGAGATGAACTTGATTCATTCGTAGAAGAGAACACACCGTTACTAGATGAGAACGACACGCGAGAAACTCAGCCTACTTTAGGGTTCCAGCGTGTATTGCAGCGTGCAGTCTTCCACGTTCAAAGTTCAGGTAAAAAAGAAGTGACTGGTGCGAATGTGCTGGTGGCTATTTTTGGTGAGCAAGATTCCCAAACCGTTTACTTGCTGAACAAACAAAATATTACTCGTCTTGACGTCGTTAACTATATCTCGCACGGAATTGCGAAAAATTCTCAGGAAGAGCCTGAAGATGCAGAAGATGCTGCAAATGAATACGGCGGCGAAGAGGGCGAATCGGATGCTAAGCCACTCGATAAGTATGCAACTAATCTGAACGTTAAAGCGCAATCCGGAGAAATTGATCCATTAATTGGTCGAGATTTCGAAATCGAGCGTGCGTCACAGGTGCTGTGTCGTCGTCGTAAAAACAATCCTTTGTTGGTGGGTGAAGCAGGCGTTGGTAAAACCGCCATTGCAGAAGGTCTTGCGAAGAAAATCGTTGATGGTGAAGTGCCGGACGTACTCATCGACAGTGTCATTTACTCCCTAGATTTAGGTGCTCTAGTTGCTGGGACCAAATACCGCGGTGATTTTGAAAAACGCCTGAAAAGTATCCTGACCCAACTGAAAAAGGAAGAGGGCGCAATTCTATTTATCGACGAAATCCACACCATCATTGGTGCGGGAGCAGCATCGGGTGGCGTGATGGATGCGTCGAACCTGATCAAGCCAATGTTGGCGTCGGGCGAACTGAAATGCATTGGGTCCACAACATACCAAGAGTATCGTGGCATCTTTGAAAAAGACCGAGCATTATCCCGTCGATTCCAAAAAATTGATGTGGTAGAACCTACAGTCGAACAGACTTATGAAATTCTGAAGGGACTTAAATCGCGCTACGAAGACTTTCATGAAGTTAAATATTCTCAAAAAGCCTTGCGCACCGCAGCTGAGCTATCGGGTCGTTACATTAATGATCGTTTCCTACCCGATAAAGCCATTGACGTTATTGATGAAGCGGGTGCCAACCATCGTGTAAAAGGTGCCACCTCAAAAGGCAAGAAGTCTATTAATGTTAAAGACATCGAATCCATCATCGCGAAGATTGCCCGGATTCCTGAAAAGAGCGTGTCGTCAACAGATATGGACAAACTGCGTACCTTATCGCGTGATCTTAAAATGTTGGTGTTCGGTCAGGACGATGCAATCGAAACGCTTGCCGCTGCCATCAAGATGTCGCGCTCTGGTTTAGGTGCTCAAGACAAACCCATCGGCAGCTTTATGTTTGCAGGTCCCACCGGCGTTGGTAAAACAGAGGTCACTAAGCAACTGGCAAAGATTATGGGTATCGAACTTGTGCGGTTTGACATGTCCGAGTACATGGAAAGCCACACTGTTTCAAGACTCATAGGTGCACCTCCAGGCTATGTCGGTTTTGACCAAGGCGGGCTGTTAACGGATGCCGTTGTGCAGAACCCACACTGCGTTGTGTTGCTTGATGAAATCGAAAAAGCGCATCCAGATGTGTTTAATTTACTGCTACAGGTTATGGATCACGGTACATTAACTGATAACAATGGCCGTAAAGCAGACTTCCGAAATGTCATTCTGGTATTAACAACCAATGCTGGTGCGGAATCATTGTCCAGAACCACTATGGGTTTTACAGTACAAGATCATTCCTTAGATGGTGCAGAAGCGGTAAACAAAATGTTTACGCCTGAATTTAGAAACCGTTTGGATTCCATTATTCAGTTTAAGCCGCTCGACAAAGATATTATTCTGAATGTTGTTGATAAGTTCATCATTGAACTCGAGTCTCAACTGGAAGAGAAAAACGTATCTATCGACTTCAATTACGAAGCTAAAACTTGGCTTGCCGAGCATGGGTTCGATCCGAAAATGGGTGCAAGACCAATGGCGAGACTTATCAGCGAAAGTATCAAGAAGCCATTGGCCGATGAGATACTGTTCGGTGTGTTGAGCAAAGGTGGCAAAGTACGCGTTATTCTGGATGAGAAAGGCGAGATAGCGTTTGAATTTGAAAGCCGGGAAAGTAAAGAAGCGACCGTATAGTCAGCGAAGTTCAGCATCGGTATTCCACGAATACCGCGGCCGCATAAAACAAAGGCCGGTCCGTTGTAGCGGGCCTGCCTTTTTTAGTGCTCGTATTTTTCTCGGATGATTCTGTTATTGTTCTTGAGCGAGGGAGCCCGTAAGCCCTATCTTGATCGGTACGTAATTCTGCCTTTAGATAAATCGTAAGGCGTCATTTGCACAGTCACTTTATCGCCCGTTAAGATGCGGATGTAATGTTTGCGCATTTTGCCCGAAATGTGGGCAGTGACCACGTGTCCATTTTCCAGTTCTACCCGGAACATGGTGTTCGGAAGGGTGTCTATGACGGTGCCTTCCATTTCGATTGGTTCTTCTTTAGCCATTAAATCTCTGTATAAATCTGTAGTAAACGCTGCCATTATCGCACATTGATCACCGCTAGTTGCGGATCGACGCTGATATCGCTAATGGCGCAGTTAAACATAGTGTCAAAAAGGCGATCTTCAAGGCAATAAGCCTGCCGATCAGGGTCGCATTTGTAAAATACAGGCATTGTACTGTTGGGCGCTGGATACCATAATAGGGGCTGGGCTTAGGGTACGGCTAGTCAATATAACTATGTACAACACAACTCTGCTTCGACCAAAAACAACTGATCGGTTCTCATCATTGATGGATTTGTACGAGCAGAATTATATCCTGATGCGGTTATTAGCTCCGGGCTTGCGCCATTATCAGAACTCGGTGTACTTATCTGAACCTGAAGGCGTATTGCCTCTAGAACTCAGTGCAATCGAACATAATCGTTACACGACCACGTTCAAATTGACCTATTTATTTTCCGATAGTCTGCGCAGCAGGCGGGAACCCAACCTCACTATCAGGCTGTATCACGATGCACGCACGTGCGAAGTCATGAGCGGCTTAATACCTTCGCGAAAGTTGGAGTTGCGACGAACCCGGGATTTAACTGACGGGTATCGATTGAATCGTTTTTTAAATAAATGGACGAGCTACTGTCTACGGCAGGGACATGGGTTTGAAGACCCTACGGCTGAATCTGCAGAGCCAGCCGAATCCATGCTGGCGTTTGATTAATACGGGTAAAGCCGCTTATTTAACGCAGAAACGATCAAAACTCTTTTGATACCGAGCCATCGCTAACACGGTGTTATCCATATCTTCAGGCGTTAGCAAGGAGCGTAAGCGACGCTCAAGTGAAACCACTCGTTTTCCTAAATCCTGGCATTGTCGTTGTTTTTTAGCAGCGTCTTGAGCGGCTGGATTGACAGCTGTTGCAGCGGCAACCGCTGGTTT
Source organism: uncultured Granulosicoccaceae bacterium (assembly GCA_964390335.1). Taxonomy (GTDB): domain Bacteria; phylum Pseudomonadota; class Gammaproteobacteria; order Granulosicoccales; family Granulosicoccaceae; genus Granulosicoccus. Next base: position 28,279 of record CAYMHU010000007.1, read on the forward strand.
CGGTGTTTGCACGCGGCGCGCAGGCGCAGAGCTGGTTTCTGGAGCGTAGTTAAGCTTAGAAATAGTCACCGGCTGTGCTGGTACTGCTGGGGTTTGCGCAGGCGCTGCTGAACTGGCCGTTACCGCGTTTTGCTGTTTTGGTCGCTGAGTGTTTTCACCTGTGGCTGAATTGACTGTTTTATAATCGACGCCAGCGGGTGGTGGATTGGGTGAAAAGGTAATGGAGCCGTCTGGTTCAATCCACCGATACAGCTTTTCGGCCTGTACTGATGCACTTCCAATTAGCAATATACTGCAGGCGATTACTTGGGTTATGGTTGTTTTCATACGTTCAGCCGTTTTGCGATAGAGTCCACGAAAGACAAATGCAATCTCAATGCCGATGACTTCCATGGTGAATCTTCTAAGTGTAGCTGCTGGTGGAGCAATTGGCGCCAGCGCACGTTTTCTAGTGGGCGTGGCGATCGGCTCGCAGCCAGACCGGTTTCCGTGGGCCACTCTGACGGTCAACCTGTTAGGTTGCTTTACTGCGGGTGCGCTTAGCGCATGGCTAATGACGCGTGGTTCGTTGTCGGCCAATGCCGTGCTGTTTCTCAGCACGGGATTGTTGGGCGGATTCACCACATTTTCCGCCTTTTCGGTTGAGTCGCTGCGCTTGGCGGAATCTGGCCAGACATCGCTGGCGGCGATCAATATCTTCACCAACTTAGTTGGCTGCCTGCTGGCAGTTACAGTGGGCTGGTTATTGGCGCGCTCCTTGGCGTAGACCTGTGTATCCTGCACCGACTTCGGCTATTCTAGTAGCTTCTCATTAACATTAAAAAAAGCGATTCCCATGCTCGATCAAAAACTCTTACGCAATGACCTGAGTTTCGTCGCTGAAAGACAGCAAGTTCGTAACCTTGTCATCGACGAGGCCCAATTCGAAGAATTAGAGGCCAAGCGTAAAGTTGTCCAACAGCGATGCGAGGAATTGCAGGCAAGCCGGAATTTACGCTCCAAAGCCATTGGTCAGGCCAAAGCAAAAGGGGAGGATGCGCAGCCATTGCTGGATGAAGTTGCGAAACTCGGAGACGAATTGAAAGCCGCAGAAACTGAACTGAGTGAGGTTCAGGAATCGTTGTTGGATTTAATGCACAGCTTGCCCAACTTAGTCCATGAGTCTGTACCTGCTGGCAAAGATGAAAACGATAATTTAGAAATACGCAAGGTTGGAACGCCGCGCGAATTCAATTTTGAGCCGCTGGACCATGTCGATATCGGAGCACGAGCGGCAGGACTGGATTTTGAAACCGCGACCAAGCTAACCGGTTCTAGATTCGCGGTGATGCGAGGCGAGGTGGCACAAATGCACCGGGCGTTAGTTCAGCTGATGATCGATACGCACACGCTTGAGCATGGTTATACCGAGATTAATGTGCCTGCGATTGTCAATAGCGACACCTTAACAGGTACAGGCCAATTGCCTAAGTTTGAAGAAGACCTGTTCAAGCTACGCGCCGATAATGAATATTATTTAATCCCGACATCTGAAGTGCCGGTAACCAATACAGTGCGCGACACCATAGTCGATGCAGACCAGCTTCCGATGCGTTATACCTGTCACAGCATGTGTTTTCGATCTGAAGCTGGTTCCTATGGTCGAGATACAAGAGGTCTGATTCGACAGCATCAGTTTGAAAAAGTGGAAATGGTGCAAATCGTCAAGCCACATGATTCATGGCAAGCGCTTGAAGACATGACGTCGCATGCGGAAGCCATCTTACAGAAACTTGAACTGCCCTATAGAGTCGTAGCGTTGTGTGGTGGCGATATTGGATTTTCCGCTGCAAAAACGTTCGACCTAGAAGTGTGGTTGCCAGCGCAGAACACTTATCGTGAAATTTCATCCGTTAGTAATTGTACTGATTTTCAAGCCAGGCGTATGCAAGCGCGGTACCGAAACCCGGACACCCGTAAAACAGAACTTCTGCATACCTTGAATGGGTCTGGTTTGGCGGTTGGGCGAACGCTGGTAGCTGTATTGGAGAACTATCAGCAGCAGGATGGTTCAGTGTTGGTACCCAGCGCGTTGCAACCCTATATGCAAGGCAAGCAATCTATATTAAATGCGGGTTAACAACCGACTATTCGCAAACGTTAACATGCTAAAACGCTACCTGTTTTGTGTGGCGTTTTTAGTCGCGTATTCAAGTCAGTTGTACGCGCAAACCACACTATCATTATTTTCACTAACTGAGCGCACGGGGTCTAATGCGCAAAATGGTTCGTTGTTTGCCGACGGGTTTGCGGACTACCTATATTTACTCAACCAGCGAGATGATGGCATCGGTGGTGCTCGCATTGATCTGCAGGAATGCGAAACGGCTGGAAAAAACACTGCGATTCGTCGCTGTTATGAATCAGCCCGCACGCACGACGCATTAGCTATAAGCACCTCATCATTAGCTGAGTTACACACCTTAACCGTTAATGCCAATACAGATAAAATCCCGTTTTTGACTGCAGGGCAAGGATTATCGGTGTCGGCGCGGGGTCAGCATTTTCCATGGACGTTTGTATACCCAACCACTCCATGGTCACAGCTGAGTGCAATATTGGGATACATAAACTCGGTTACCGAGTTGCGTGGACAAACAATCGGCTTTCTGTTTCCTGATACCCGGTTTGGCAATGAGCCTTTATCACTGCTTGAAGCTTTTTCGGCAGCTTTTGAATTTGAGATTGCCCAATACCCGACTCGAGAACAAGATTTACATGATCAGTCTTTACAGTGGTTTCATATCCGTAAAGGTCAGCCGGACTGGATTATTATTTGGGATAACGGTTTAATGAGCACCGTGGCGATAAAGCATGCCGTCAATATTCGGTTTCCTAAAGATCGTATAGTGGGTAATGCCGTGTTGAGTTCACATGCTAATTTCGCGACCTTGGGCAAAAAAGCAAACGGCTATTTAACTGTTAATTACGTGGCAATGGGTCAGCGCTTTCCGGTTATTCAACAAATACTTAAAAACGTCGTTGATGCAGGAATCAGCCGCGTGTCATCGCGCGATCTTGTGGGTAGTGTTTACTATAACCGCGGTGTGCTAAGCGCGGTTATTTTGTCTGAAGCGATAAAAATTGCTCAAGCAAAAACCGGCGATGGACAGATACGACGTACCGACATGCGATACGGATTAGAAAATGTTCGAATAGATAACGCTAAATTGTCTGAGTTGGGTTTGTCCGGTTTAACAAGCGAAATTATCGGGTCTTGCTCTGATCATGAAGGTGGCTCGGTGTATATCCAGCAATGGAATGGTACCGATTGGCAGCAGCGCAGTGAGTATATCGAACCCACGAGTTCTCTTGCTCGTTCGTTGCTAGAAGAGGTCGCTGTTGCTTTTGCGTCTGAAAACCCCGGTTGGGACAGGCCAACTTGCCCCTAGTCTTGTTATCATCTGTTTATTCGCATATACCAATCGCTTTGATTCATCGACGCAAACAATCGCAAACGACACACTGGCCGCAATGAGTGAACAATCGAAAATCGTAATAGATAAGGACAACACAACGCCATCGATGCGTACGACGGCTATGCCGGCCGATACAAACCCGGCGGGCGATATTTTTGGCGGATGGATTCTATCGCAAATGGATTTGGCAGGTGGTAGTCATGCCTACTTCGTTGCTCAAGGGCGTGTAGCCACAGTGGCAGTTACGGGCATGCAATTCCATTTACCTGTGTATGTTGGTGATGAAGTATCGTGTTACTGCGCTACGCATTCTGTTGGTACCACGTCCATAACGGTCCTGGTAGAAACCTGGGTTAGACGGCGTCGACTAGAGAATTCAGTCAAGGTCACCGAAGGCTTGTTTACGTTTGTTGCACTAGATGAGAACAGCAACCCACGGCCGGTGAATGATTTTGATCCCGATCTGGATCGGAAACATCATGAATAAAATATTATGGCAACCGTCAGCAAACCAAATTGCGCAAACACCGGTTGAGCGTTTTCGTCAGCAAGTGAATATTGACTTTGGAGAAAACCTACAAAGTTATACTGAGTTGCATGCCTGGTCTATTAAAAACCCAGAATCATTTTGGGCCAGTGTCTGGACATTCACCGATATCATCAGTGAGCATCGTGGAGACACCGTGTTGGAAAATCCGGCTGCAATGCCGGGTGCTAAATGGTTCCCGGATGCGCGGCTGAACTATGCGCAAAATTTACTGCGTCGTCGTGATGATGCTGTAGCGATTATATTTCGCCCGGAAAACGGCCAAGAACAAACTGTAAGTTACGCACAATTAAATGCTCAGGTCGCATCATTGGCCAGAGCATTTAAATCTGCTGGTGTCACAGTAGGCGATAAGGTGGCTGGTTTTGTCCCTAACATGCCGCAGGCTATTATTGCGATGCTCGCAGCATCCAGTATTGGTGCAGTGTGGTCATCGTGTTCGCCCGACTTCGGTATTAATGGGGTACTGGATCGTTTTGGTCAAATTGAACCAAAGGTGCTGATAACCGCTGATGGGTATCACTACAATGGCAAAGTGCATGATTCGTTGGCGTTAGTGAGCGAACTGATACCCCAATTGCCCAGCGTGGAAATGGTTGCAATCATTGACTATGTGCAGCAAGGGCAGTTGACCGGGCCCGCCAAAACGATTGCAAAGAGTTTCCATGACTTGTGCCACGATGATGGCAACAACACGCCGGAATTCGTTGCACTGCCTTTTGATCACCCGTTGTTTATCATGTTTAGCTCCGGTACAACCGGTAAACCTAAATGCATAGTTCATGGTGCCGGTGGCACCTTGCTACAGCATGTTAAAGAGCATCAATTTCATGTTGGTTTACAACGAGATGAAAAGCTGTTCTTTTTCACTACGTGCGGTTGGATGATGTGGAATTGGTTGGTAACGGGATTGGCAACCCAAGCCACCTTACTGCTTTATGATGGTTCTCCGTTTTACCCAGACGGCAATGTTATCTTTAACTTCGCACAGGAATCCGGCATGCACTATCTTGGCACGTCGGCCAAATTTATTGATGCGTGTAATAAAGCAGGCATTGAACCTGTCAATACCCATAATCTAACTGAGCTTAAAAGCGTATTGTCTACGGGTTCGCCATTGGTACCAGAAAGTTTTGATTATGTATATGACAAAATCAAATCTGATGTTTGTTTATCTTCCATGTCAGGTGGTACCGACATAGTGTCATGTTTCGCGCTAGGCAACCCGGCCTTGCCTGTGTATCGTGGGGAATTGCAGTGCATTGGCTTGGGTTTAGATGTTCAAGCATATTCCGATAACGGCGAGCCGCTACCGATTGGCGAGAAAGGCGAGCTAGTGTGTGTAAAACCTTTTCCGTGTATGCCGGTTGGCTTCTACAATGATCCAGATGGCAGTCGATACCATGATGCTTACTTCGACCGGTTTGATAACGTATGGTGCCATGGAGATTACATCAGTGTGACTGAGCAAGCCGGAATGATCATTTACGGGCGCTCCGATGCGGTGTTGAACCCGGGTGGCGTACGTATAGGCACAGCCGAAATATACAGACAGGTTGAGCAGTTCGATGAAATCGTTGAATCGCTTGTAATTGCGCAACAATGGGAAGGCGATGTCAGGGTGGTGTTGTTTGTCCGGCTACGCGATAAGCAAGTCTTAAATGACAAGTTAATTGACCGGCTTAAAAAACATATTCGTCACAATACAACTCCTCGTCATGTGCCCGAGCGCATCGTACAGGTGGCCGATATCCCGCGCACACGCAGCGGAAAAATTGTGGAGCTGGCTGTACGCAAAGTGGTTCATGGAGATTCGGTGGATAATGTCGAGGCGCTGGCTAATCCAGAAGCGCTGGCGTTTTTCAAAGATATCCCTGAACTTGCCCAGTAGGGAGTTGGTCCGCATGAGCAACAATGTATCAGGCAGCTTGGATGATCTACAGGAGCTGTTGAGCGCAAAAAAGTTACCACCCGTGCATTTGTGGGAGCCGGATAACGTTCGCGATATCGATATTCGCATCGCACGTAATGGCGATTGGTTCTACAATGGAAGCCTGATACAGCGGAAACGCATGGTGACCTTATTCTCCACCGTACTCCGGGTTGATGATGACGAAAACACCTATTTGGTCACTCCACACGAGAAACTGCGGATTGTGGTTGAGGATGCGCCGTTCACTGCTGTGCTATTGGAAACACGCGGCGCTGGTCCGGAGCAAGTACTCATTTTTACAACTAACACCGGGGAGCAGGTTGTTGCGGATAAGGAGCATCCGATTTACGTAAAGTATCAGCAAACCAATGGTGAGCCATCACCGTATGTCTTGGTACGTGATCGTTTGCATGCGCTGATATCCCGAGCCGTTTTTTATGAGTTAGCTGAGCTCAGCGTGCAACAAGGCGATATGTACGGTGTGTATAGTTCAGGTGAGTTTATGCCCATGGCGCAGCGGTAGCTTTATTCCTTTATGACTAGTTTACTCAATGACTAGCTTACTCGAAGCTGAAAACATATCCGTGTGGCGCGGAGATAATCTATTACTGCATGAGGTGAATTTAAGCATCGATTCCGGTGATATTGTTCAAGTGCTGGGTGCTAATGGCAGTGGCAAAACAACACTGTTAAGAATTCTATGTGGCATCGGTATCGCGGATGACGGCGAAGTGCTGTGGCGTGGTGAAACGATAACCCGTGCGCGGGATCAGTTTCATGCAGAGTTGTTATATCTGGGCCACAAAAGCGGCATCAAAAGTAGCCTGACACCAATTGAGAACTTACTATTTTTTAGTGAACTTGCGGGTGTTAAAAATTCAGAAGACGTTCGGCAAAATATACTGGCTGCGCTAACAGAATTGGCGTTGCAGGATAAAGCTAACATCCCGTGTAAGAATTTGTCGGCGGGACAACAACGGCGGGTGTCGCTCGCGCGACTTATCCTTGAACCTGCGACCTTGTGGGTGCTCGATGAGCCGCTGACTGCACTGGATACAGCTGGGTTGCAATGGGTCGAAAACCGGGTTGCCATGCATGTAGAAAAAGGCGGTGCAGTTGTATTGACGTCGCACACCAATTTCAATGCCGGGCCGTTATCGGTTAGAAGATTCGAGCTAACTTAATATGAGCACGATCCCCCAGCAAGTAATAAACGAACCGGTTGGTATTGTTCGCCTGTTGTTTTGTGTTTGTAAAAGAGAGCTGTCAATAGCCATCCGAAAACCAGGGCAGTGGTTAAATCCGTTATTGTTTTTTGTCATTGTAGTGACCTTATTTCCACTGGGTGTGGGGCCGAGTCCTAACACACTGTCCTTAATTGCGCCTGGTGTGCTGTGGGTCAGCGCTTTGCTCGCAGTGTTATTGTCGCTGGATTCATTATTTGCATCCGATTATGTCGATGGCACGCTGGAACAACTCGTTTTAAGCGAGCAGTCTTTATCAATAATTGTGTTGGGTAAAGTTCTATCTCATTGGTTACTCAGTGGCGTTCCGTTACTCATAATATCCCCGCTTTTAGCAATGTTAATAAACCTACCCACATCAGCATTGCCGGAGTTAATGCTCAGTTTGTTTCTGGGTACGTTAACCATGAGTCTGCTTGGCGCAATTGGTGCCGCGCTGACTGTTGGATTGAACCAGGCGGGTGTTTTGTTGTCTTTACTTGTACTGCCGCTAACGGTACCAGTACTCATTTTCGGGAGTTCAGCGGTTGCCGCAGCCGCGACTGATTTGCCTGCGAATGGCCAGTTATTTTTGTTGGCAGCACTGGCGGTACTTGGCTTGGCGTTAGCGCCCTTTACGGCTGCCGCTGCATTACGAATTGGTGTGTCCGGAAGCAACTAGGTTGCGAATGCACTGTCTAACGAGCACGCCCAATGGGATTTCCTATAATATTAAGAATTTAGCGAGAGATTGCCTGCTTGTTTAAGTGGATCCATTATTTTGGTTCGTCGCCATTTGTGTTCCGCCTTGCCCGTGTGCTCAGCCCGTGGGTGGGCATTGCGTGCCTATTGGTCATGCTGGTCGGTTTGTATTTGGGACTGGTCGTAGCACCAGCGGACTACGAGCAAGGTGAGAGCTATCGCATCATTTATGCGCACGTACCCGCGGCCTGGATGTCCATGTTTGTGTACGTCGTGATGGCTGTTTCTAGCGCGATTTTTCTGATTTGGCGTATGAAGCTTGCAGATATCGTTGCCCAAGCATCTGCGCCTATCGGCGCATCGTTCACACTTATTGCATTATTCACCGGGTCGCTTTGGGGTAAACCCATGTGGGGTACTTGGTGGATTTGGGATGCGCGCTTAACGTCGGAGTTATTGCTGTTGTTTTTGTACTTAGGCTATATCGCGTTGCGACACGCCATTGAGCATCCACAATCGGCAGCCAGAGCCGCAGCTGTTTTGGCCGTGGTCGGCGTTATCAATATCCCTATTATTCATTACTCGGTGGAATGGTGGAACACCTTGCATCAGCCAGCGACCATCACGAAGCTGGATAAGCCGTCAATGCATATCAGTATGCTAAAGCCGTTGTTGCTGATGGTGCTCGGATCGCAGTTGTTGTATTTCTATATTTTGTTGGTGCGTGTGAAATCCGGCATTCTGAATCGAGAGTCCAGAGCGTCGTGGGTTGCAAAATTGATCGAGGAAAACCGTGTCTGACCTAGAGTCTTTTTTTCACATGGGTGGCTACGCCATGTATGTATGGCCGTCTTTTGCGTTATCCGCATTGGTTATACTGGCCAATGTGTATTTTTCCAGACGCGAATACAAAAACGTCGTGCATGAGACGGTTCGACGTCATCGCGCTAAACAGGCACAAAACAAGCAGGCACAACAGAGTGCAGCGGACAAACAGGGTTAAGTGATGACACCCAAAAGAAAACAACGCTTGATATTAGTCGGACTCATGCTGTGTGGTGTTGGTATTGCGGTCACGTTTGGTTTGAAAGCGTTTCAGGAGAGCATCACGTTGTTTCGATCACCAAGTGATATTGCCGCGGGTGCTGTTCAACCTGGCAAGCCGTTCAGAGTTGGTGGCATGGTGGTCGATAACAGTGTGCAACGTCGCGACGATAATCTGGATATCAAGTTTGAACTGACTGACCACGCGAACACTGTTGCGGTCAGTTTTACTGGCATTCTTCCCGACTTGTTTCGCGAAGGGCAGGGAATTGTTGCAATGGGCCAGTTAAACCAGGATGGCGTGTTCGAGGCGTCAGAGGTGCTCGCGAAGCACGATGAAAACTACATGCCGCCCGAAGTCGCAGAAGCCTTAGAAAAAGCGGGTAAGATGCCCGGAACCAGTGCCAACTATGGCGCGAGTACATTGGTGCAACCATGATCCCAGAACTTGGACTTTTCTCCTTAGTTGTTGCGCTGAGCTTGTCCATCGTATTGGGCGTGGTGCCACTGGCCGGAAGTTTTTTAAATAAATCCACTTGGATGGCAACCGCCCGACCAACCGCATTTATGATGATGTTCTTCTGTGCGTTGTCTTATGCCTGTTTAACATGGTCCTTTATTTCTAACGACTTCAGCGTGTTGTATGTCGCGAACACGTCCAACTCCGGACTGCCATTGATGTACAAAATATCCGGCGTATGGGGTGGACACGAAGGTTCTATATTATTTTGGGTGTTAATATTGGCTCTATGGGTTGGTGCCGTAGCGCTGTTTAGTTCGCATTTGCCACTGGTACTATTGGCTCGCGTGTTATCCGTGTTGGGATTGATCAGCATCGGGTTTTTATTGTTTGTGTTGCTTACGTCAAATCCGTTTGAACGTTTGTTCCCAATACCGGCCGATGGCGCGTCGTTGAACCCCTTGTTACAAGATCCTGGCATGGCCATACATCCGCCTATGTTGTACATGGGGTACGTTGGATTTTCAGTTGCGTTTGCATTTGCGGTGGCTGCATTGATTGGTGGTCAATTGGATGCTGCAACGCTACGGTGGATGCGCCCATGGACCAACATTGCATGGGTGTTTCTAACCATTGGTATCTCATTAGGCAGTTTCTGGGCCTACTACGAACTCGGATGGGGCGGCTGGTGGTTCTGGGACCCGGTTGAGAACGCGTCGTTTATGCCATGGCTGGTGGGCACCGCTCTAATACACTCACTCGCTGCATCTGAAAAACGTGGTGTGTTTAAAGCGTGGACTGTGTTACTCGCGGTGCTTGCGTTCAGTTTGAGTTTACTCGGTACATTTTTAGTGCGCTCTGGTGTTTTAACATCGGTGCATGCCTTTGCAACCGATCCTGAACGTGGTCAGTTTATTTTGTTATTCCTTGCGTTAGTGGTTGGTGGTTCATTGTCGCTATTCGCGTTTCGTTCTCATAAGCTGAAAAGCACTACCAGCTATGAATTAGTATCGCGCGAATCTGCATTGTTGATAAATAATGTGCTGTTGGTTGTTGCCTGTGCCGCAGTGTTGTTTGGCACCTTATATCCAATGTTTTTGGATGCTTTAGGCTTGGGCAAAATTTCAGTCGGTGCTCAGTACTTTAACGTGGTTTTTGTACCGTTAATGCTGCCTATGATTTTACTGGTGGGTGTGGGTGCCATGTTGAACTGGAAGCGCGATCGCCTTGACGCTAAACGAAACTTGTTTATTACCTTGTTCGTTGCCAGCCTTGTTATTGGCGCTCTAGCAACTACCCAGTTTTCTGATTTCAAATTTTCAGCAATGGCGGCGTTAGCATTGTGCTTTTGGGTTGTTGCCACCAGTATTTACGGATTGTTGTATCGAATCAGAAACAAGCGAAATCGCCTTGTTGCAGTGATGCACACGCCAGCTGCGTTTCTGGGTATGACCCTAGCGCATATTGGTATAGCGATATTTACAGTTGGTGTGGCGTTAACCTCAATCTATGCAGTTGAAGAAACGGTGCGTATGAGCCCGGGTGATTCTCATGATTTGGGTGGCTACAGCGTTACCTTTACAGGTGCTGAGCAAATACGTGGTCCAAACTATGCGGCAATGCAAGGCGTATTCACCACAACCTCTGAATCAGGTGCGGTTTCAACGGTGGTGGCGGAAAAACGCATATACGATGTTCGCCGCGACACCATGACCGAAGCCGGAATCGATGCAGGCTTTACCAGGGATATATTTATTGCCTTGGGCGAGGGACTCGAAGGCGATGCGTGGGCGGTTCGATTGCAGATTAAGCCTTATATACGCTGGATTTGGTTTGGAACCTTGATCATGGCCCTAGGAGGCACGATTGCCGCATTCGATGCGCGTTACCGAATGGCTAAAAGGTCGCGCGAACGTAAATCGGTTGCGCCAGCAGCTGCTAATACTGCCGGCACGACCGGGTAAGTTGACGGATTCATTATTGTGTCCAAATTTATCCCACTATTAATTTTCGCCGCATTGGTTGCCTTTTTGTATAAAGGGCTAAGCCTTAATCCCCAAGAGGTACCTTCGCCATACGTTGGTAAACTAGCGCCCGAAATTCGCGGCACTACCTTGGGCTCAGCGACAGAATTTGATTCCAGTGATTTACTTGGCGAAGTTTGGATTTTGAATGTATGGGCAAGCTGGTGCAGGGAGTGCGTGTATGAGCATCCATTGTTTATCCAATTAGCAGAACAAAATCGTGTACCGCTAATTGGTTTAAATTATAAGGACGATCCAGCAGACGCTACTGCATGGTTGAAACGCTTTGGCGATCCTTACACCGTTATTGTTGCCGATAACGAGGGGCGAACGGGTATTGATTGGGGTGTGTATGCAGTACCTGAAACGTTTGTTATCGATAAGCAAGGGTATGTACGGCATAAAGTGATTGGTCAAATTAGCCCTGAAGCAATGCGAGATGAGATACTGCCATTAATCGCTGAGCTCGAGAGTGCCTCATTATGAAACTACCGTCGTCGATCATAACGCTGCTGTTTGCCGCATTAAGTAATGTGTTGATTTTATCCGTGGCAGAGGCGGCTGAACCGATGCTGGCATTTCAGTCGGATGAGCAAGCTGCATTGTATTTGCAGCTCACAAAAGATCATCGATGCTTGAAGTGCCAAAATCAGAACTTAGCCGATTCCGGTGCAGGGATTGCCGATGATTTACGGCGTGAGATTTATGAGCGCGTTATAGCCGGTGAGTCAGGCGAAGAGATTTCAGCGTACCTGGTAAAAAGCTACGGTGATTTTGTGCTGTACCGACCGCCATTCAAGTCCACTACCTATGCATTATGGATTGGACCATTTGTGTTACTGATAGGCGCACTTTGGTATGCGTATAGTTTGAGCCGTAAATCCGCGCGAAGAAAAAACGCTGCGCTGGCAATTGATGCAAGCTCTTCCGAGTCTGACAACGTTGCGCTGCAACGTGCAAAAAAGCTATTGAATGAATAGCTCGTTCAGGCTTGATTGAAGATCGAAACATAAATTATATGTTCAAACACTAACCAATTCGGCACTGCTTGGTCAGATTGAATCCGATTATTTTATTACTTATTGTGATCGAATAACCCTAATCTGCTATTTCAAGCTTAACCATGACCAATCTATTCACTAATGGTTTTGTCTTTCGAGATAAATTTGTTTTAGTTCCATTTAAACTGTAAATTATCAGCCAGAAATATTTATCCTAATGTTCACAAGTGATAATTTATCGCTTTGAATAGACTTGAAAGGTTCTGGATACAGTTATGGCGGACAACTTCTTTCGGCCCGATGCTCAATCAGATGTTAATACGTTAGATTCACTGTCAACAGATGAGTTTTTGACATTAGTCGGCCAAAGAATACGAGTTCACCGTACCGCCGAACGAATGTCGCGTAAACGTCTGGCTGAGGTTTCTGGTGTGTCGGAGAGATATCTTGCGCAACTCGAAGCCGGGCAGGGGAACATGTCAATAGCTTTACTACGTAAGGTCACTAAAGCTGTCAATCTACCGCTGAACGAGTTACTGGCCGAAGTCGAGCAAGACAGACCCGCTCAAGCTGTTGAAGAAGAGGTGCCGGAATTGATTTAGGCCCCGTTTATACGCGACCCGTATTTGTAGCCTGGTGGAACGGTTGATTTCTAAAACGACATAATAATATTGGTTTTTGCAGCCGCGCTCGCCCCAACTGCCTTTCTGGAGTCTTCATTTTCAAATTCATGAATCACAATGCCGGGGATATGCGTCGCCCATGGGTCGCTTGATTCCGCTCCCGGACTGTATTTCACATAGTCGGACATAGCCATTTCTCGTACCATGGATTCGTTTTCACCTATTGCGTGATAGAACTCATCAACCTTTTCGAATGAGTCTTCAGTCTGGAACACCACTATTTTTAATCCGTTCTCGCCACCCACGCGGTATTTTGTACCGTTCGGATAAACCGGATACGGGATTTCGCTGGCCCCGATGACTGCTGCCAGCGCGCTGTTAGCGTCTGCGTCCTCAGTGAGTTTGCCGGCTGCGTCGCTGAGTGCCTGAGCGCCTTCAGTAACAGTTTCAGGGCCTTTTCCACAAGCACTCAACGCGCTGACTAGGGCGATAGTTAATAGTGTTCTCAGGGCTGGCTGTGGATGTGTCATCTAATTATCCTCGATGTCGTACAAAGTCGTCTACTGAGGATAGACCAGAATTGAAAACATGCAGGCAATGCTTAAAACTAATTGTGACAAGAGTCAGAGCCGATTGGACGAATCGGTCAGATCCAGTCGTGCCACGGAATAGGTAGCCAAAATGGTTTGTCATCGACGCTAACGACAACCAGCCACGCGGGGCCTTCGTCCAGATCGATAAGCTCGCGTGCGATTATCGTTGCCTTTGCATAGTTGAGCCCTTGCAGGGCAGCGCACTTCACATGCACGAATCCGAGTGATGCGGTGTAGATGGCAGCCTGCTTAGATTCGCAAACCACAAATTCGCGTTGTTGAGGCAAGTCATCACCCACCGTTGGCGGGTTGTTAAAACTAATTTTGTGGGAGTGTGGTGCTGGAGAAAGTATGCACCCTACAAGCAGCAGGGTGCATGCACTAAAGAGTAATGATTTAGGCAGTGGCTGCTTCAAGTTGCTCTGGCTCTTCAACGAAACCTTCTATTTGAGCAAGCACAGCGGCATCCATTTCTGGTAGGTCGTCGATGCTGATATCTGCATCACCCAATTTTTTACTTGCCGTTTCACACCATGCATGCAGTGCGCGGTAGCCCTCTAATAATTGGGTACTGTTTTCTACCAAAGAATTTAAAGACTCGAGCTCTTCTTTTTGCGCTTTGTTTTCTTTCTTTAAAACTCGGTTTGCATCTTCAGCAGTTTTGCGAGCGTTATTCTCATCTAACTTCTGCTTTTTGAGTGCTTTGAGTTTTTTAACGATATTTTCGGGTGTGTCAGCCAGCTTGGTGTTGATCGCTTTCAGTTCTTTTTGTTTTTCTTCAACATCGCGTTTTGCCTTTTTAAGTGCTTCGGCATTGTCGCGTCGACCGTTTGCTAGCTGCTGTTCGGCTTGCTGTTTTAGTTTGATTGCTTCATCGCGCTCAGCGTCTGCATCTTTACGCGCCTTCTCGGTTTTCTTAACCGTTTGCTCCATGTCAGCAATGCGAGTTTCTGCTTGGCCTCGGGTTTTAGCCATGTCGATATCAGCGTCTTTGGCTCGCTTGATTGCATGGTCTAACGCTGATTTTAATTCATCAGCAGTGAAATCGTCCTTGAGTTTTAATGCTGTAGCGGCCTCATTCATCAGCATTTGTTTGCTAATGGCCAGGTCTTTCCAAATTCTTAGTTGTTGATCGGTATCGGTTTGACTCACGTATTATGTCTCTTAACTAATTGGGTTTTAAAGCAGTATATTGTCTTAATACGAAACTAGACTGAATAAGGTTTATTTAGTCTTGTATCGGTGTTTATGTTTTGATCTTATAAGTTGATCTTGTTTTTGATCTAAGTTGTGGCTTGAACTATTGTTTGATCGATCATAGTCAAAAGCTTGTATTGTTCTATTTGCTGGGCAGCATAGTGATCGCTTGCTTGTTGGTCGTATAATAAACGCTGCAGCCCCGTATTATAACGCGAAAATTACTTCTGTTGTATAGCAGAACTCCCACTATTCAGCCGGATTTAGTGCATTGTGAACTTCCGAACATTTGTAGCTCGAAATGCCCGTTGGTTACTCGGTGGTCTAAATCTGACTTTTTTCTCTAGTTTTGGCCAAACATTCTTTATCGCTCTGTTTGCCAGTCAATTGCGTACAGAATTTGATCTAAGTCATGGACAATTTGGCTCAGTCTATATGTTGGGCACGTTAGCTAGCGCTATCACGTTGGTTTTTATAGGAAAAGTGGTTGATTTTCATTCGGTACGTAACGTAACGACAGCTGTGATTCTATCGCTCGCAGTGGCCTGTATCAGCCTGGCCAGTGCCCAGACCTTGCCAGCGTTACTGTTCTCTATCTTTATGTTACGGCTTGCCGGGCAAGGCATGATGACTCATGTAGCGATGACGGCAATGGGACGATGGTATGTAGCAGAGCGTGGTCGAGCCATATCCATCACACATACGGGTCATCAATTAGGTGAGGGCGTTTTGCCGTTCATAATCGTTATGGCGCTGGGTTTGGTGGATTGGCGGCTCATTTGGTGGGGGGCAGCGCTCACGTTGTTGCTGGTAGCGTTGCCGATCACACTAACCTGTTTCCAACGCGATCGACAGCCGTCCGGTGCTGAATCGTCTGAAAACCTGGAAATTGGCCGACAATGGACGCGAGCAGAAGCCGTACGGGACATTTGGTTTTGGGCAGCCACCATCGGCATTTTAGCGCCGAGTTTTATCGGAACATCCGTGTGGTTTCATCAAGTCCATTTGCTTGAAATTAAGCACTGGGAGTCCATGGTGATGGTTCTGGGCTTTACGGTTATGTCTATTACAACCGTCTGCATGACTCTGTATACCGGTCAGCTGGTAGATCGCTTTTCTGCTCATCGCATGTTGCCAGCTATACTCGCGCCCTTGGCGGTGGGGTGTGTTGTATTGGCTTATGCTAAACATCCGGGTGCCTTGTTGTTGTTCATGTTTTTAACGGGTATCGGCTACGGGTTGTACGGCGCTATTTTTGGTGCGCTGTGGTCGGAAATTTACGGCACGCGTCATTTAGGAGCCATTCGATCTATCGTATTCGCAGGAATGGTATTTTCTTCTGCAGTTGGGCCGGGGCTAACAGGTTGGTTGCTGGATAATAACGTTGGGTTCGAATCTCAGTTACTGGTTATGGGATTAGTGTGTGTGTTTGGCTCCATCATTCAAATTCCAGTATCAAAAAAGTTACATGCAAGAGTGCTATCGACACAGGCTTGATTAAATCAGGGCGTTTTTGGCCAAGTATAAATAGAGTGTGACACTCGCTATAGACAATAACGTCGAGATAGCGACAGCACTGGATGCTCTTTCCTCCCACACGCCGTATTGCTGTGCAATAACAAACACATTGGTTGCCGAAGGCAATGATGCTAACAAGACTGCCGCATAGACCCACACATCAGTGATGCCCGGTATCCAACTCACCATGAAGTACATCAGTACTGGATGTACGATGAGCTTGATTGGGATAAGGTAGCTTAGTTCCATCGGGATCCGTTTAATTGGTCTGAGTGCGGCAGTAACGCCTAACGCAAACAGCGCTGCAGGGGCAGCCGCTGCCGACAGGGTATTGAGCAGCGTATCAATGGCACCGCGAGGCTCGTAACGCAGGAAGGCTGCACACATGCCAGCAATGGTTGCCAAAATAAATGGGTGGGTGAATATCTTTTTGATGATAGTAAAACACATGGGTAAGAACGCGACGCGTTTTTCGTCCCCAAGTGCCATTAGCGATGGCGCCAGAGTGAAGTGCATGGCGTTGTCCAGGCAGAAAATCAGCGCAACCGGTACGCCTGCTTCTGGACCAAATGCGGCAATCGCGAGTGGTGGGCCCATATAGCCAATGTTGCCGTAGGCTCCGGCAAAACCTTGCACTGTTGCTTCACGTGTGTTGCTCTTATTGATCACACGGCCGATGAAAAAACACACGATGAACACGCAAAAAGTGGCCAGTGTGGTCATTACCAGAAATGAAACGTTGTTGAACTCAGCGACCGGCGTTTTTGCCAATAATTGGAAAAACAGCGCGGGTAAAGCAATATAGATAACAAAAAAACTTAACCAAACCAGGCCTTCAACCGGAAGTTTGATTAACTTACCACTGACATAACCCAAAAATATGATGGTGAACAGTGGTGTAACAAGATTAATAACCTCGAACATAGTTGTTTTAGCTAGTTAACAATCTTGCCGGGATTTAGGATGTGTTTGGCATCTAATGCGTTTTTTAATAGTTGCATGGTTGCAATTTCTTCGGGTGTTCGCGAGTAGTGTAAGTAAGGTTTTTTAAGTAGCCCGATGCCGTGCTCCGCCGATACTGAACCCCCAAGGGCTGTTAGTGGCTCAAATACAATTTTGTTACTGGTTTCATAGCATCGTTGCTCAGTTTCAGAAAAGGCAGCGATGGCAGTGGTTGTTGCGGCCGATTCAGACGCATAGTTTTGCGGGAAGGGTGCAACCGTTACGTGTAAGTTACTGTCTGCTAAATGCCCGTAAGCATACATGGTTGCATCTGGCCACTGTTCCTTAAGCTTGTTTTCTACATCATCCAGATACGATTGCATGGACGCTATTGGCAAACTAATATCGTAGATAAACGCGGGTTGGTGCTTTAAAACAATATCCACATTCTCACGTATTTGCCAGACATCGGCTCTATCTTGTTCTGATTGAGGCACCATTGCATCCACAATTAACCCGCTATTCATAGCCGATTCCAGCGCCAGCATAAACTGACTTTCATCTTGCTCGGGATTTGCGCCGCGCGTTTCCATAACAACATACAAAGCATAGTTGCTTGATAAAGCCGCTTTTGCTGCTCCTTGAATCTGCTCGTTTGTCACCAGCGAGTAATACTCGTTCCACAGAACCTCGAATGCGTTTAAATTCTCGTTAAACTGTTGCGACATGTATTTTAATGTGTCGGTTACTTGGTCAAAGTTTTCAAACGCAAGCAGTGCTGTGTTGACCGACGCCGTGTTTGGCCGTAGTCGTAGTACGGCGCGGGTAATCACGCCAAGTGTGCCCTCACTACCAATAAACAGTTGCTTGAGATCATAGCCAGCATTGTTTTTCATCATGGCATTCATTGAGCTTAATATGGTGCCATCTGCCAACACGGCTTCGATACCCAACACCTGTTCTCGCGTCATGCCGTAGCGCAATACGGATAATCCTCCAGCGTTGGTAGCAATGGTTCCACCAATTGTGCATGAACCCCTGGCTCCTAAGTCGAGCCCGTATAAAAGACCCGCTGATTGCGCTTTGTCTTGCACAGATTGCAAAACGCAACCTGCTTGTACTGTGATGGTCTTACCCACCGGGTCAATCGATTCGATGTTGCACATGCGTTCCAGCGACAATATGATGTCGTCTGCTGTGCTTTTTTCACCGTCAGCCAAGCCCGTTTTGCCGCCGTGGGTGACGACCGCTTGACCTGCATCGTGGCAAACCTTCATCACGGCGCTCACTTGTGCGGTATTTAGTGGCTTTACCAGTGCTTTAGCTGTTAAGGGAGATGCATCCCAGAAATGGGTTGCGCGATTCCGCACATCATCGCCGGTTAATACGTGCTCCGCACCAACTATTTCCACTAATAATCCAAGCAGTTCGGACAATGTTTCACCTTCTAGGGTTGGGTTCCGAGAATGTTCCAATATACCGTCAAATTGGCGTCTTACGGAATTATTCTGGCGCATTAGTTGCACATTAGAGTAATCATTTCTTGGTAGGTAACAGGCTTTGTAGGCCGAAATATCCGATGCAGGCTACACCGTTACAGATAGGGTGCAAAGAACGTTCGGAACCACACGCTCGGTATACGAGTTCCTGGGCTAGAAATAATTTGACCTGGCTGCAAGAGATGTTGCCCGGCTCACACAGCTTGTTTCTATTCGACTGCAATTCACATGATGCAGTGCTCTGCGGCAGCTGTCCGGAAACTGCCCAGCTCAGCACTGCGATCAGTGCTGTTGTTGATTCTTGCCGTAGTCATCAGCATCCGGCTTATGTTCATCAAAATACCCAAACGCAAAGCATGGCTAAACAGCACAGCATGCTGTGCATACACCTGACGCTGGGTAAACACAAAGATGCCTACAGACTTGTTGTCGTTGGGAATGAACTAAACGAGGCGCAACGTAAAACGGCGATACACTTGATTCAATGGGCGAGTCAGCGATTTGAGTTGGACGACCAGGCCACATCAGTTGATTCTTCTAAGCCCGCAGAACCCACAACCAGCCCGGCGAGTCAGTTGTCTTTAAGTATGTTGTCCGCATTGTCACAGCATGGTGATTCGACGGCTCTTGCGTTCACCTTAGTCAATTCGTTAGTCAGATTGTGTGGTTGCGCCCGGGTGTCGCTGGCTCATTGTGATAATGGAAAGTTGGAACTACTGGCGATGTCTGGTCAGGCCAGTATTGATAAGCGTCGCGATCTTGCGCGTTCTTTACTGGCGTTGATGCGTGAAACTGTTGATGCGCAAGCGGTGTTGTGTCCACAGCCCGAGAATGCGCCTGACTTACCTGCACACGAGCATTTCCACAAGGAGCATGGTCAACATTCGATAATGTCTTTCTGTTTTGCCAAAACACCAATTGATCAGTTCGTTATTGTATTAGAGCGAGGCAAAGCGCAGCACTTTGTGCCCACCCAGCTACAAACGATTATGGCTATGGTGGAAGCTCCGGGGGTATTGCTGCAGACTCAGTATCAAACCCAGTCGTCAACGACTCAAAAATTCATGCGCGCCATAAGGCAAGGTTTCGTTAGTTGGAATCGTATTGGTCAGTGGTCTGCAAAACGAATTTTGTGGGTTTCAAGTGTTGCGGCTTTAGCCTTACTATGCGTGCTTCCCGTTAAGCATCGCGTATCAACCACGGCATTTATAGATGCTGCTGATCGTCAAGTGTTGGTTGCACCGGAAGATGGCTTTATTTTATCTGCCCATGCAAGAGCAGGCGATTTTGTTGAAGAGGGCGCCTTGCTCGCTACATTGGACACGCGCGAGCTATCGTTAAGCGCGGACAAGTGGCTTAGCGAAAAAACCAAAAACGATCAAGCTTATGCAAAAGCCTTAGCAGTCCATGATCGAATTGAGTTGAGTCGGCTTCGTGCTGATGCTCAGCGTATCGATGCTGAACTGAATCTTGTTCAGCAAAAACTACGTCGCAGCGAAATTCGAGCACCTTTTAATGGCGTACTACTGACCGGGGATTGGACACAGGCGTTGGGTGCACCTGTCGGGCTTGGTGATGTGTTGTTTGAACTGGCGTCCACCGAGCAATATCGATTAATTCTTGAGGTTGATGAGCATGATGTGAGTTATATACAGCCCGGTCAGATGGCGGACTTACGCATGGCTTCATTGCCTGGCAGTAGTTTTAAAGCCGAGTTGGAGGCGGTCATGCCGGTTGCCGTTTCCGAGCAAGGCCGCAGCGCTTTCCAGATAACAGCTGCAATAGATGGTGGTGCGAACAAACTCCGGCCCGGAATGCAAGGTGTCGGTAAAGTGCTTATTGGAGAGAGATCGTTGCTGTGGGTTTACACCCATAAAATGGTTGAGCTGGTTCAATATTACGCATGGAAATTGGGCTTGCTGTGAACGGTGAGAATGCACTTTGGGAACAGATAAAGCACTGTAAGCCAATTGTGTTACCCGGCATCAGTGTTGATGTTCGCGAAATTCGTAATGAACAATGGACTATCGTCAGGAACCGAGCGAGTGGTACAAACTTGCGATTAAATTCGCATGGTGCGGGCTTGTTTGCTCGCATAAACGGTAACACGACATTAGAAGATTTACTGGCAACCAACGATGCAGGCAATTCCTCACCCGAAGAGCTGATCTCCTGGATTGCGTCTCTGTGTACCACAGGTGTGGTTTCGCTACAATCAGATGGTGATGCGGAAATGTTATTCCAGCACTATTGTCGTCAAAAAAAAGCTCGCCGATTTCAAAGTATTAAAAACCCCTTGGCAGTTAAAGTTCCACTGCATAACCCGGATGTTTGGCTAGCCGGTGTTGTTCAGCGTCTGCGATGGCTGTTTTGCCGGCACGCCTTATATGCTGCTTTGGCTGTAATTGTGGTGGGTATCGTTGCTAGCATTGTTAATTTTGATTCCATAAAAGAAGAATTTATACGCACCGCGCAAAGCCCCACGCATTGGTGGCTTTATGTGGTGATGTACCCAGCGTTAAAAGCACTGCATGAATTCGCGCACGCAGCGTTAATTAAGCGCTGGGGTGGGGCTGTCCATGAAATGGGTATTACGTTTTTGGTATTGATGCCCATTCCGTACATAGATGCATCTGATGCTTGGATGTTTTCTAAGAAGTCTCAACGCATACTGGTCAGTGCCGCTGGTATGTTGGCCGAGTGCGTTGTCGCTTCACTGGCGTTGTGTGTGTTCTTAACTGTCGAGCCTGGCGTAATACGAAACTTGGCGTTCGCATTGTTTGTCATGGGTTCTTTATCCACCTTATTGTTTAATGCCAATCCCTTATTGAAATTCGACGGTTATTACATGCTACAGGATTGGCTTGATATTCCGAATCTGGCCAGTCGCTCTTTTGCGTATTGTCGCTATTTGGCTCGACGGTATCTGTTTCGGGTGGGTCAGGCTCGCTCACCGAGTTTTGCTCACCACGAACGCCGCTGGCTTATTGCTTACGGTGTTTTATCGGCAATGTACCGGTGCTTTATAACCATGGTTATTGCCTTATTTTTGGCATCGCATTTCTTGGCTTTGGGCGTAGGTTTGGCTTTGTACGCGCTATATCAGTTACTCATCAAACCGATGACTGGCTTGGTTCAGTATCTGCGTAGCGCAGCGGAGTTAGATGGCGTGCGTAGCAGGGCTGCATCAGTTTGTGTTGGGCTGTTCACGGTTGCGCTGATCACTGTTGGCTTATTGCCTTTACCGTCATCTACCCGTGCTGAAGGTATTGTATGGGTACCACAGCAGGCTCAGTTATTTGCGTCAAATGATGGGGTAATAGACGCGATACTCGTGCAAGTGGGTGATCGCGTTTCAGCAGGCCAACTGGTCATGCAATTACGTTCTCCCGAGTTAGCCACAAAAATCGAGGTGGTTAAGGCGCAACAAGCAGCAGCGCGGGTTCAATACACAGCATTGCGTAGCACAGACTCAACGGCTGCGAAAGTGATGCTCAGCGATTTACAAATGCTGGATGCTGAGCTTAATGATTTGAAGGCGCAATCTGCTGCGTTGAACGTAGCGGCAACCACCGATGGCATATTCGGCGTAGAAAAAAGCGGCGCGTTGATTGGTAAGCACGTTAAACAAGGCGAATTGTTGGCCTATGTCGTTAACAAACGCGAGGTGCTGGTTAAAGCGGTTTTACCTCAACGCAGTATCGAGCGTATGCAGGATGGAGTGGTTAATACCCGAGTTAGACTTTCTGACGCATTCGGTTCGGTGCTCGTCGCTAACTTGACGCGTCAGACCCCCGCCGCGTCGAATAGCTTACCTAGCCCCGCGCTAGCATACGATGGCCGCAGCGGCATAGCAGTTGCATCGCAGGATAACGAAGAACTAAAAACGCTGGAAAACGTGTTCCACATAGAGATCGACTTGCCCTCTGATATCGACATCGCTGGGGTAGGAGGACGAGCCTATGTGACGTTACAGCATAAGCCTGAGTCGCTTGGTAAGCGATGGTGGCGATCAACGCGACAATTGCTACTTAAACAACTGACGGTTTAACACGACACCGATGAGACTACGCAATAATAAAATCAGTAATCAGAACGCTGTTATTCCGGCACGTGAAAAAAAACCGGTGCTGGCTGGGCTGTGCGCTTATATGGTTGTGTGTGGAATGGTTACCACAACGCCTTTATTTGCGGAACGCGCAATCTTACCAAACTTGGATTGCGTTGTTGAACCAAGCGAGGTGGTCATGCTTGGGTCCGCGGTACCTGGACAACTCGCACACACTTCATTCGACAAAACCGATTTTGTGAGTGCAGGTGACGTCATGGCTCGACTTGAATCCAGTGTGGAGCGGGCTTCGCTTGCGTTAGCTGAAGAAGTTGCCCGGCATGCAACGGGTGTTGAGCTACGTCGTGCTTCGGCGGCTTTTGGGGAAAGAACCCGTGAGAGGAACGCTCGACTGGTTAAAACATCTTCGATTTCCAATCAAGCAATGGATCAGGTAAACACCGAAACAGAAATAGCCAAGCTACAGGTACGGCAGGAGATAGAAAATAAACGGCTAGCTGATTTACGTGTAGCGCGAGAACGAGCAGCGCTTGAGCGGCGATCAATTATTTCGCCTATCCACGGCACGGTTGTGGAGCGTTTTAAATCAGCAGGTGAGTATGTAGACAGCGAACCCGTATATGAGATTGCTCAGCTGGATCCCTTGCATGTTGAAGTTATCGTACCGTTGGAGCATCTTGGCAAGGTTGAGTCGGGTATGTTGGGTGAGGTAACGTTGTTTGCTCCCGGATTCGAAAATTCAACGCTTAATGCAGTTGTGCGTCGTATCGATGCGGTATCAGATGCTGCAAGCGCGACATACGGTATACGACTGGAGCTTGATAATCCTGATATGACTATACCAAGCGGTGTGCGATGCCAAGTCAGTATTTCGGCTTCCTGAGTCTGTTAGTGATTGCTTAGATATCAACGGTTAGTTTTGACATAGTCAGGGATATTAGCGAAAGGTTATGTTTGCAAAACTAAAAGCGATATACAATTGGTTGCCATCTTTTTCGCCGCGATTTCATATCGCGTTCGGATTGTCTTCCTTACTTTCCAGTATTGTATTGCTTGCAGTTTTTCTTGGATTTGTGCCTGATCGGGACGGTGCCGTGCTCGAAGGCCGCATAGCGTTAGCAGAAGCTATCGCATCGACAAGTTCTGTATTGATAAAACGCGGTGACTTCGCCGGTATTAGTGGTACTTTAAACTTTATCATTGAAAGAAACGCTGATTTAACAGCGGTGGAGCTGCAACGAAAATCTGACAATAGTCGCCGTCTGTTTGGTACTGAGGGTGATAGTGCTGACGGTGAGTCGCAACCTTTAGAGAAGCAATCTGATCTTGATGGCACGTCCTTGGTTGGTGGCGATATCGTTAGCGTACCGTTAATTCGCAACGACTCGCTGTGGGGACAGTTACATTTTCAATTTGGTGCCCAGGATTCATCATTATGGTTGGATAAAATTCGGCGATCGCCGCTGAGTTTGATGATCTTTATTGGCATGGTCAGCTTGCCACTCTTTTATTTTTATTTGGGCAAAATGCTAAAGGAACTAAACCCGTCTTCAGCGGTGCCTGCACGCGTGCGTTCTGCTCTGGATACTATTGCAGAATCATTGTTGGTTTTAGATAAACGTGGCAATCTGGTCTTAGCGAACTCTGCCTTTGCAGAATTAAACGGAAAAGACGCAGACGAATTAGTCGGTACCAACGTGAATGCTTTACCTTGGGTGCATGAAGATGATGACGCACCAGTTTATCCTTGGCAGTTGGCTTTTGAATCAGGTGAGCCTACGCGTATGGATATGGTCACTTATAAAGACAAAAATGGAGAGCAACGGAAGTTCATTGTTAATTGTTCTCCGGTTATGGGTGGGAACCAAAAAGTAGGCGGTGTACTGGTCAGCATGGATGATGTGACGCTGCTAGAAGAAAAAGAAATGTTGTTGCGTCAATCTATGGAAAAAGCGGAAGCAGCAAATCATGCGAAAACCGCATTCTTAAGCAACATGAGTCATGAGATACGTACTCCCATGACGGCAATTTTAGGATTTACTGAAGTACTGAAGCGAAGCGGTGAGAACACCTCTGAGCATGAGCGCATGCGGCATCTCAATACTATTTCAAATAGCGGTACCCATTTGCTTGAATTGATTAATGATGTGCTGGATTTGTCGAAAGTAGAATCAGGCGCAATGGAAGTGGAGTCTATACTCTGTGATGCAGCGTCGATTGCGTTCGATGTTAACAAGGTTTTAAAAGTGAAAGCCGATGAAAAAGACGTTGGCTTGAGTATCAATATAGATTCACCGCTGCCAGAGTTTATTTACAGCGATCCGTCCCGTTTACGACAGATAATCACTAATCTCGTTGGTAACGCGATTAAGTTCACCGAAGAAGGTGCAGTCTCAGTCAATATTGAATATAAAGACTGCAAGACTGATCCGCGTTTATTAATTAAAGTGATTGACTCTGGGATTGGAATGTCGGAAGCGCAACTTGCCACTATTTTTGATGCGTTTACACAAGCTGATGCATCCATTACCAGGCGTTTTGGCGGCACCGGCTTAGGTCTGTCCATCAGTCGCAAGTTAGCCATTGCGATGCAGGGCGATATTGTAGTCACCAGTACAGAAGGTGAGGGTAGTCAGTTCATGATCACTTTACCTGTCGGTGATATAACTAACATAGAGCTGTTATCACCAGAGCAGGTTCGCGCACGCTTCGATCAGGTTTCAACGATTGCACAGACCAATTGGCGTTTTCCAGATTGCTGTGCGCTGGTTGTCGATGATGGACCTGAGAATCGTGATCTGCTATCTATTGTGTTATCCGATCTTGGCATCCGCATAGATACAGCAAGCAACGGGTTAGAAGGTGTCAATGCGGTCAGTGAGAACAACTACGATATTGTGTTGATGGATATTCAAATGCCGGTCATGGACGGTTATCAGGCTGTGGCTAAGATGCGCGAACTTCAATTTCAGAAACCGATTGTGGCCTTAACGGCAAATGCGATGAAAGGGTTTGAACAACGCGTTTTGGACGCCGGATTCTCGCATTACATGACGAAACCAATTAATTTGGACAAACTAACTGAGCTGTTGGCTGAACTGTTAGGTGGTGTCGCAGAAGAGCCGAGTGCAGAGCAGACAATCGTAACACAGGGTAGTGAATCTGAATCTGAGTTAGAGCCTGAGTTGCATATGCACGGTGCAGAGTTTCACGAAACATCGCCAGTGTACAGTGAGCTGGCTGAAAGCAACCCAAAATTTCTGCCCATCGCGAAACAGTTTGTTGTTCGATTGGACGAGCAGTTGGTCGCAATGCGTTCTGATTTGGCAAAGCAGAAGTTCTTATCTTTGTCCAAGCAGGCTCATTGGTTGAAGGGGTCTGGTGGTACAGTCGGGTTTGCAGAATTTAAAGATCCTGCTCGAGCATTGGAAAATGCGGCCAAATCGCATAACGCCCAAGAATGTGACGATATCCTCAATAACATAGCAAACATCAGGAGCCGAGTCCGGTTCGGTACGGATGATCAATCATCTGGTGTGGTGGGATCAAATGCGAAATTTCCAGAATCTACGCGCCCAGTCACGAAAATCGCCAAAACTCCCGATGCTAATCCACTGCCTGTCGATATTAAAGGTGTAAGCAACGATATCGATCCGGTTTTCAGTCGCCTACCAATGGAAAATCCGCGATTTAGAGAGCTGGTAGGAAGGTTCATACCTCGTCTCGATGAGCAACTGGTTTCCATGCACGCGGCTGTTGAAGCGGGAAATGCAGATGAGCTGAAACTATTGGCGCACTGGATGAAAGGATCAGGCAGTAATGTTGGTTTCGATCAATTTACCAAGCTGGGTGCGTCGCTGGAACAACTTGCGGCAGAGCAAGACTTTGATCAAATTCATCTGAAATTGGTTGAAATCGTTGAGTATTTTGGGCGTATAAAAGCGGGTTGGCAACTATTGCCACCTTTGGATAAAACGGCTTGACGGTTTGTGGCTATACGAGCTGTTAGCGGATAAATATAACGAGTGACTGAAGCCAGCACACAAGATTTGATCGACGAGACGATTCCTTGCACAACTCAGCTTTTGAGTAACGCGAAAATCATGATGGTCGACGATGAGCCGTTGAACATGGAGGTGTTGCAGGTCCATCTGGAAACGGAAGGCTACAGCCGTTTTGTGTCTATCAGTGACTCATTACAAGCCATGGAAGCCA
This sequence comes from uncultured Granulosicoccaceae bacterium, assembly GCA_964390335.1. Taxonomy (GTDB): domain Bacteria; phylum Pseudomonadota; class Gammaproteobacteria; order Granulosicoccales; family Granulosicoccaceae; genus Granulosicoccus. The sequence continues at coordinate 55,327 of CAYMHU010000007.1, forward strand.
TTCGCGCAGAGTTACCGGATGTTCTGTTACTTGACCTTGTTATGCCTATGGTATCCGGTTTTGACATTTTGCGCGAATTACGGATTGATGATGAACTGAAAAATCTGCCGGTAATTGTACTCACGTCATCGGACGATGCCGACACCAAGCTGCGGGTATTACAGCTCGGAGCAACAGATTTTCTATTAAAGCCTGTTGACGCTAGCGAACTTGCACTTAGAATGCGCAACACATTGTCTTCGCGTGCGTATCAGCAACGTTTACTCAATTTTGATCAACTGACCGATTTGCCTAATCGCTCCTTGTTCACCCGTAAAATTCGTAGTGAATTGGAACACGCAACAGCTACAGGTGAGCATTCAACGTTAATACTGTTCAATATCAACCGATTCAAAACCATTAATGACTCTCTTGGGCCGGCTCGAGGTGATGAAGTCCTGTGGGCATTCAGTGAAAGACTCAAGGCCTGTTTTAAGGATGTGTTTGTTGATGATGTTAGTTCCGCGAGCTTTGATTCCACGCGGTCAAACATTCTTGCAAGGGTAGGCGGTGATCGATTTGCCGTACTGATACAAACCAAGAAGTTGGATGATAAACGCCTACAGTTGTCAGCCTTGCTTGATACGTTCGTTACTGAAATGGAGAAGCCGTTTCTCATAGTCGATCAAGACATCTACCTAAATGTAAGTATCGGTGTGTCGACACTGACGGCCAACACTATTAGTGTTGAAACACTGCTAAACGATGCTGAGACAGCAATGATGCATGCAAAGGAGCGACGCGATACGCACTATGCATTTTACGCAGAGCAAATGGATGAAAAGGCTCGCGAACTAATGGCCATGGAAAACGGTATGCGAACTGCCGTGGAGAATGGTGAAGTATTTCTGGTATATCAGCCTAAGGTTAATGTAGCTAACAACACCATAGTGGGAGCAGAGGCGTTAGTACGTTGGATGCACCCTGAATTTGGATTGATCTCACCAGTGAACTTTATACCGTTGGCTGAAGATACTGGCATGATAGTGTCTATTGGCGAGTGGGTGTTGCGTGAGTCGTGCCGTATGGCACGTGAGTGGCGTGACTCCAACTACGAAGACTTCAAAATCGCAGTCAATGTATCGATTAGACAATTACACGAGTTAGATTTTATAAGCACAGTTAAAAAATCATTGGATGATTTCAACTTGCCTGCAGAAGCGTTGATTGTAGAGCTTACTGAAAACATGATCATGGAGAACGCGGAATCCAATATCGTCAAACTGCAGCAACTAAAGGAGTTAGGTGTGCAAATCTCCATTGATGATTTTGGAACTGGCTATTCTTCGCTGAGCTATTTACAGCGTTTCCCGTTGGATCAGCTCAAGATAGATCGATCGTTTATAAAAGAGATTAAATCAGCAAACGATGTAATGCCAATTGTAAAGGCGGTTATTTCACTGGCACATGACCTGGGCTTGTCGGTGGTAGCCGAGGGTATTGAAACACATCATCAATTAGCTCATATCAGAGCGTTTAAATGCGAAGAATATCAGGGTTACTATTGCAGTAAACCGATGATGGCTGAAGAATTCACGATGTTGCTATCTGGTGCGGAAGACAAGTCTGCCTAAATATTTAGAGAATACGGGTCGCGTAATCTAAACCAATTTGTTGCACACAATCCCGAGAATTCGTTTCATTGAGCACAAGGCACTGAAGGCTGTGGATTCACAGCCTTCAGTGCTGCTATGTCCCTAACTATTGTTGCAGGCTACGGTGTATTCAGAAACACGACGTTAATCGGATTCAACGTTGTGGCAACATCCCGTACAAAGGAGTTATCTTGAGGATTAAGTAATCTAAACCCTGGTGTAGTGCCGCGAATACCGAACCAAACATTACCATCGCTGCCCAAAGTCAGCGCTGAAATATCTTCTCCTGCTAATGCCGCTACTTGATTGCCCACAACACCAGTTGATGGATTAAATTCATACATGGCATTGATTGGAACGAAAGTCATAGGGTCATAACCCTCATACAAAGATACATACCCGGTTGTATCATCAATAATCAAACTTTTTTCGATAAAACCCTGATTGTTTGTTTCATCACCGTCGTCCAGCAATTGAGTCACATCGTACGTTGTTGGATCGATGGCAAGCAGTCCGCCTTGATACGGATCGCCCGGAAGCTCATTGGCTTGTTGAAAAATATTGCCTCGGCCAGTCACGTAGATTTGGTCTGTGGTTTCATTATAAGTAATACCCGTTGCATTGAGAACATTCAATGGAATGCCGTTCAGATTTTCTGCTTGTCCTTTGCCAGTATCAATTTCTTCGTTGGTGCTGATATCGAAAACAGCAACATAACTTTGCTCAATAGGATTGAAAACGCTTAGGCGCTGCATTAAAACAAACAATTTATCATCAACAATAACGGCTGATTCGGGGTTGGGTGATAAATCAGTGTCGGTTAAATCTGGATCGTACGCGGATAAGTCGATTTCGCAGGCCACGAAGTCCGACTCGTCGGCACTGTCTGGGTTTATGATCCACATCTTGGGGCTACCATACCGCAGTAGGTAAGCTTTGTTTTCAGTAACGAACGCAATATCGTACGGGTTGGCGCCAGTTTCTGTTCCGTTAACAGAGTACTGATAATCAACAATGGATGGGTCGTTGATATTGTATCGGGTAATGGAGTCAATTTGGAATCGACCAATCTGATAGATGGCATCGCCGTCAGTTTCAACGACTATATCGGACCCGGTCGCAGGGTAGCTTTGGTCAATGTTGTAGCCATCTGTAATCGATATTCGCTCAATTTGCCCTGATGGGAAAGAACCGACCGCTGTGAAAGCCAATTGGTTTGTACCATTCTGGGCGCCTGCGTTTGCAGACTGATCAGGTGTTACAAAGTCTGCGGTGCACACTGGTATAGCGTTCGGATCATCTGAATCCGAATCAGAGCTGCACGCTGTTATCGTTAATATGCCCGTCATAAGAAAAGCCATGGATATTGGCTTTATACGTGGTTGACTGTTACTATTCTTCATAAGTTATTTCGTCGTTAAGTTTGAGTGAGTCGATAAATTACACATTGAGTCCGGTTAAAACTTGTGCGTCATCGAAAAGTAAAACGCCCGTCCAGGTCTTGGAAAGCCGTTGAAGTCTTGAACATTGTCATTGCCAATGTTGTTTACAGTAAAGCTGAATCTAGTGGTTTGATATTGCCAGTCGGCACCTGCATTAAATAGCCAATGATTTTTCCCGGGTAATAAGTTGGCCTGATCATAATAAAAGTCGCTCTTGCCATTGGTTTCTAGCCAAAAACGCTTATTTGCTTTTTTGTATTGCACGGAGGCGTGAACCGATAACGCAGATTCACCCGGCAATTGTTTTTTATTAAGCGCTGGTGTGGGCGAGTAATTGTAGCTGCGCTGATAAGTAGCATTGACTCTCGCCGATAGATACCGATTTATAACAGCGGTGTTGCTGATCTCAATGCCCGTCACATTTGTTTTACCGGTATTAACGCTTCGCCCAATGCCTCTGGAGTCGAATGCCAACACAATGAGATCATCGCTGTTGTTAGTAAACACGGTAACGTCAACACTGTGTTTATCAGATGGTTTATACGAAAACCCAATATCGGCGTTCAAACCATATTCAGGTTTCAGGTTGCTATTGCCTAGTATTAACCCACTACCGCCAAATAGCTCTGAGAACGCAGGTTGTCGGTAATATCGCCCAACGTTTGCTCTTAGTTGTGTTGTGTTATTCAGTGAGTAGCGCAACCCCAGTTGCGGTCCAATGTTTGAGTTGTTACGAGCTGTGTCCGGCCTGGCTTTGCTGCCCGTGTAGTCTTCATCTGAGTATTGAAAATTAATTGTTGGTGTTAATAGCAGTTTGTCATCCATGAAAAAGCCAGCGAATTGCAAGTTGCCAAGCACGGTGACTCGTTCTACTTCATAATCTTGATTTGGTGCGATGGTGTCTATTGAATTAAACGTCTCGTTGCGAACTGACGTCGATAGCCCGAATGTGCCTGAATCCCCAATATGTTCCCAGTAGGTTTTAACACCCTGAGTTAGCGAATCGGTTTTAGCGTCCTGTGCACCCAGTCCAACTTGACTTCTAATATCCAGATAATGATTGTCTTGACTATGCTGAAAGAAACTCAATGTTGAATTCCAGTTGCCGATTCCATCGAATCGGTTATTTAGCTGTAGCTCATAAGATTCTGTATCGTAAGAAGCCTCATTGTTCTTGTTGTTGAGCCATTCGGGAATGCCTAGTTGTCGGGCGCTGGTTTGCAGCATGATATCGCTGCGAGTTTTGCTGTTCCATTGGTACCCGGTACGTGCTAATGCACTGACTTGTGACGCAGCAGCGTTATTGCGAAGTTCGCGTTTATCATCATTTGGATTAAGTGGTGTGCCATTGTTGTTAATAAAACTAAAATTATTATCGCTGTGCACTCGGCTTGCTGCTGCTACGACATCCCAGCGTTTATAAGATGTGCTACCAGCAAACTGGACTCGCCTGGTATTAAAGCTTCCTCCACCGAGTACAACTGATGACCCTGATTGTTGTTTTTTGCCGGAAAGCGTTCGCATATTAATGGCACCACCGATGCTGCCAGCAGACAACTGCAGCGGAGACGCGCCCCGATAGATATCAACATTTTCAAGGTTAAGAATTTCGAACAAAGATAAATCGACAGTGGCGTTACCACCACTGTTAATCAGAATGCCATCTAAATACACGCCCGTTTGGCGACTGCTTCCTCCGCGCATGGTCACCGTGGTGAGCGTTCCAACGCCGCCGACTTGTCTGAATTGTACGCCGGACTCCTGAGCCAGAATGTCGCCTAAATTGACGTCTTGACGCTCCAGCGCATTTTTCGTGATGCGCTTATGCGAGCCAGTGTACTCTTCATGTTGTACTTCACCGGTTTCTGGAATTGGGTCGTCGGTTACGGTGATGGTCTTCAGCGTATCTTCAGCCTGCACGATAGTGCTTAAACACAGGGCAGCACTAGATAGTAAACCCAGTCGGCGTACACGAAAACCAAATTGAATAATAAAGTAGCGCAACCCGCACATACCCGTTAAAAGCGTTTATCGGCCGAACGGGGCGGGACACCTTACTGACGTGCCTCAACCATCATGGACACATGCGAAACATAGAGATGTGCCAGCCAAACAACCCCGTTTGGTGGTTAAAACTGCACTTCATGGCAGGTCTCCTGGCTTATGACGTGGGCTAAAGCTCAAAAGCTTCACCTTCCCGGCAGGTGTCGAAGTACTCTGGACACTGTTCACCAGTGGTATGTTGAAGCTTGTCGTCACATACAGTTGCGGGGGCAGCCGAAGCATTTCACTTCGTTCCCGTTTAATCCGTAGTGGAACCATGTTGCACGGCAGATCATACTCCTCCATTGGTGGGATTGCACCTGTTTATTGGTTTGGGGGAGCCTTAATTGTTGTTAATTGCGCCTCAATCCTTATTTATCCAACTGTCCTGCGATAGCGATAGGGGCTTAATGTGGCTGGCAGATACAGTGGATGGGCGGGCTCGCCAGATTTATTGGCGCGGATACAATACAGGCGGCGCGAGAATTTCTGACAGACTTCATTTGAGCGATTTCCAAGAATGCCATGATTGCCCCAGCAGGCAATAAGCTTCGCCGATTCCGTACAGGTGGCTTCGATAAAGTCATCGTTTTCCGGACCCACAGGGTCCATCGTGTCGAGTAACCGATTGGGGTTTGTTGAAATATAGGCAAACAGATTGATCATAATCAAACGTTTGAATTCCCACGATACTGCAAAAGCGATACAACGTTTTATTGTTGGGTCATCAAACTCTGCATTTGCCAAAGAGGGGTTCAATCCGATAAACGCAACCGTTTTATTTTTGCCTACACGTCTATTCGACCATGTTCTGGTTAATCGATATCGGTATTGTCCGCAATCTGAAAATTCGGCACTTCTAATCAAATCGGTGTTGTTCATTGTGATGAATGACGTTATTGCTTAAATGACGTTATTGCTTAAGTGTCTGACGATAGTGTTAAACGTTTGGTTGGCTGTCTATATCAGTAGTCATACGGCAAAATAGCGTCAACATCAACTGTATTGAATTCAATCGTAAAACAATGTTGTAGAACGGGTTGCGAAAAGCTGGTTTTCACAATTCGATACACATGTTGGATTATCAACCTGTAATACTCTCGTCGATGCAAACAAGCCTTCGGGTTGTTTGTTTTTACTGTGATGCTAGCCGATTCATTTTTAAGTGGCTAACCCTGTGTAATATCAGTGGTTGTTAAATAAATGAATCTCATTTAGCTTTTAATAACTAAATAGGTAGGATTAATTATGATGGCAAGAGCACTATTTGCTGAAGTTTTTGGAACGTTCTGGTTGGTACTGGGCGGTTGTGGTGCTGCGGTTTTGGCAGCAGATTTTGGAACAGGGGGTAACGGAACAAGCTTGGGTTTAGGGTTCGTTGGTGTCAGTCTGGCTTTCGGTCTTACTGTTGTAACCGGTGCGTATGCGGTGGGCCACGTGTCTGGTGGTCATTTTAATCCTGCGGTGACTCTGGGTTTAACATTCGGTGGTCGTTTTCCAGCGGCCTATGCTCCCGGATATATCATTGCTCAAGTGATCGGAGGTCTGTTGGGTGCATTCACTATTTATGTTATCGCCTCTGGTAACGGCGATTTCGCCATTAAGCCGGGTGCGGGCACATTTGCCACTAATGGTTTTGGTGCTGAAGGTTCACCAGGCGGTTACACAATGATTTCTGCAATCATTGCAGAAGTCGTATTAACGGCGGTATTCCTGATTATCATCATGGGAGCAACGGCTAAAAAAGCGGCTCCAGCTATGGGTGGTCTAGCGATCGGTCTTGGTCTTGTGCTGATTCACTTAGTTAGCATCCCGGTCACTAACACCAGTGTTAATCCAGCTCGATCTACTGGACAAGCGGTTATCGCATACTTGTTCGGTGAAGGTGGTTCAGGTGCTGTTAGTTTGCCGGTAGAACAATTGTGGGTGTTCTGGGCAGCGCCAATTGCCGGTGCGATCATTGGTGCACTGATTTATCGTGGTTTGATCAGTAACGATCATATCGACTAATCACAAATACATTGCTGTATCGAAAAGCCGCCTCAGGGCGGCTTTTTTGTGCGCGCTTTTTATTCATCTGAGGCTATGCAGCTACATCTAATTGAAGCCGCATCAATACGGATAATTTATGCATCAATGGCGTGACGTTTGGCTCCAACACCGAAGCCACTCCCGGTATCTTCATAGCGTTATCGATAACAAGTTCCAACATACCCATATAGTCTTTTGTAAGCATTGTCACCGCGGCTTGATCGCTTGAACTCAAACTGTTGATGTGTACTATCCAAAGTTCAAGCTTTGCATCAAACTCGCTAAGTTTCGGAATAACCCATGTAGCCGTGCGAGCGTTGGTAATTGTATTAATGAGTTTGGTTATGTCATCGAAGTTTTTTACAATGTCGGACTCCAGATTGATCATGACTTTTGTTAGTTGTATGTGCTGGTTGTTAAGCGGTGTAGGCAAAGTATGAGTACGTTCGAATAATAAGTTGGATACAGATAATTGAAAGGCGTTCAGACACAGCATGCCTGCCACAGTGGCTGCGATAGCCAATTGCATCTTCGTGGTTTGTTTGGTGCAGACAATTGAATCCATTGTTAAACAGAATAGTTTGTGATTTACTGCTCCTCTGTATCTAACGTGTTATTCGATCGGAGTTGGAGGGTGGTATGACCTACGATGAATTCGACACTTATTGTGCCTCTCTGAAAGGCACCAGTATGGTGATTCAGTGGGGTGATGCGCGCGTATGGAAAGTGGGCACCAAGGTATTCGCGATTGGTGGTTGGGAGAAAATTAACGAACCCGCGTTTACGGTCAAAACGTCTGAATCTGATTTTTATGTATTGCAAGATCAACCAGGTTTCCGACCAGCGCCCTATATGGCATCACGCGGGATGAAGTGGGTTCAGCTGTATGACCCCGCTCAATTTGCCGATGAAGAGTTGCTGGCATTGATACGCTCCTCTCATGCGCTGGTGGCCAAGGGGCTAACTAAAAAACAACGTACAGAGTTGGGAATAGACTCAGATTAAAGCGCGGAATAGTGCTATTTGGCATACTCGTTACACCCTGTTACAACTTGATTCGGTAGTGAAATGGTTATACAGCCTCATTAACCGATACTACTTCTGCACACTAACTTAAACCAGCAGGAGTACAGTATGAAACGTTCATCTAAAATCACCATCGCCATTGTTATGGCTGTCGGCATTGTCGGTACCAGTGCTGCCATTGCAGGCAAGCGTCATTTTAATAACCACGAACACAAAGCCAAATTCGCTGTGAGCATGATCTCTGATCGCTTAGATTTGGATCCAACTCAAGAGCAAGCGCTGACTGCATTAAAAGATCAAGTGCTTGTGGCTAAAGATACAATGCAAGGTCAGTTTGAAAACACGCAGAATGACATTAAAGCGATGATCACTGCGGAAACAATGGACTCAGCTCAGGCTTTGGAAATGATTAACGCCAAAACGGCAGCAATTGATGAAGTTGCACCAGAGTTGGTATTGGCTCTGGCTAATTTCATGAATTCGCTGGATGCCGAGCAAAAGCAGGAAATCTTGGAAATTATGGAATCTCGTCACGGCCGTCGAGGCTATGGTAAGTGGCGTAACTAAGCCTTTGCCAATAGTACAAGCGCGGGGTAGTATCCAACTATCCCGCGTTAGCCATTAAGCTTCTACAATTTAATTGGGCTGACTAAAACCGGTGAGTATGCTGTGATTGATGTACTGCTAATAGACGACGATGAAAAGCTTGCGCCGCTGTTGCAGGAGTACTGCGCTCGTTACGATATCAATGTAGCTTCAGAACTGTCTCCATCGGCAGGTTTAGCGCAACTCGCCAGCAGTCACTTCGACGCGGTGATACTAGATGTGATGTTGCCCGAAATGGATGGCTTTGAGGTATGCCGTAAAATACGCGCCCAAAGCGAAATCCCCGTTATTATGCTCACAGCCCGAGGCGAGGTTACCGACAGAGTCGTTGGACTGGAAATCGGTGCAGATGATTACCTGCCTAAGCCATTTGATCCACGTGAGCTTGTTGCTCGGCTTAATACAATAGTAAAGCGCAAAGGTAGCACCGCCAGCTCCGATGACGAGTCCCTTCGATTTGAAGATATGACTATTGATATGCAGCGGCGTGAAGTGTTCGTAAAAGACAAGCCCGTAACGCTGACAACAATGGAATATCAATTGCTGCTTATGATGGCGCGTGCACCTGGTCAGGATTTTAGTCGCGACGATATTCTTAATCACCTAAAAGGCACGGAAACAGAATTGTTTAGCCGATCGGTAGATATTCTGGTCAGTCGATTACGCTCCAAACTTAAACCCGCCGAGCCCATTAAAACAGTATATGGGGCAGGGTATGCGTTTGTTGGAAAGCGAACAACTAGCTAACGCAGGTTTAAATACATGTTTAGTTTGAAACCGATATCATGAAAGCGTTTCTGCGTAAGTTAAAGCGTTCTTTATCGGCACGTTTGCTGGCTGTGTTTATTGCGGCTGGTGCACTCTTAATTATTTTATTGGTTGTAACCTTTGTGCACGGCTTTGCCAGACAATGGCAAAGTAATGCTCGGCCTCATTTGGAACAATATCTGGATTTTATCAGTGAGGAAATCGGCAACCCTCCCAGCGCTGAAAACGCACAAGCTTTAGCACAGCGATTGCCAGTCAACATATACATTAGCGGTCCTGATACCAACTATTCAACCAATGGTGAAGAGCTTGATTTGGATGGCGTGTATTTTGGAAAAGGTCGAAAGCATCGTCGCTTTGCCAACGACAATGAAGAATTGCGGCGGGAAATATTTTTCAGTGGCGATGAGAATCGCACGCTACTGCGAAGTTCAGTCGGCGACTATCTGGTTTATTACGAATTGCCTCACCGGCATAACGAGCAGGAAAGAAAGCGCTTTATCGTACCGGTACTGCTGTGTTTACTGACTATTATTGGCGGTTGTTTTCTGTTACTCAGGCGCATGCTACGCCCGGTTGGGGATATCAAAGCAGGTGTTAAGTTAATGGGGCAGGGGCACCTTGATCACCGGGTCCCTGTACGTGCCGATAACGATCTTGGTGAGCTTGCGTCAAGCATCAACACGATGGCATCTGATATCGAGCAAATGCTGGATGCAAAACGGCAACTGCTACTGGGTGCCAGTCATGAACTGCGTTCCCCGTTAACGCGCGCAAAAGTGGCCACTCAACTAATAGAAAATCCGCGACAGCGGGAATTGCTTGAAGAGAATCTGTTAGAGATGGAGCATCTGATAACCGATATTCTGGAAAGCGAGCGCATGAAGTCTGGTCATGCAGTGTTGGAACTGTCGAATGTTGACTTGATTCAACTAGTGGAGTCCGTAGTCTCGGAAATGCAGGCTGAAGGTGTGGTAGTCGAGTCTCCGGATACGCTGCCAACCTTGCAGCTAGATGAAACCAGAATTACGATTTTGTTGCGCAATTTAATTAGTAATGCGCTGACTCACAATGGTAATACTAGTCCTGTCAAAGTGGCATTGCAGCAGCAGGGTAATGCGGTATTAATCGCTGTGTGTGATAGCGGGCCGGGTATTGCGCCAGAACATATTGAAAAGCTAACCGAGCCGTTTTACCGTACCGATGATTCGCGTACGCGGTCCACTGGCGGGTTTGGGTTGGGTTTGCATTTAGCCAAACTGATTGTGGAAGCACATGGTGGGCAGCTTAGGATTATTAGTAGCACGACCGCTTCAGGTGAGTTTGGTGGGTCTACTGGAACTCGGGTGGAGGTGGACTTGCCGGTGTTGGGTAATCGTTGACGTCGTTGCTAAGAGTTCTTTTCCGATTCGACTGAACCCTAGTTTCCGCTGCACTTTTAAAGCGTTCGCGAGAGTGTCGGAGGGAGTGTTTCCGATCGGCTAAGGCCGATCGTAAATCGCTTCGCGACCAGCAGCAAAAGGCGCTGCTGTCCTGCGCAACGCTGGCGCGTTGCTTGTCGAACCCCGGGGTTCGCCTCCCCCCAAAATAAGAAAGGCCTCATTGAATTGAGGCCTTTTAGTTTGGTGGAGAAGGGGGGGGGCGATTGCCTCCGGACCGTCTCCAACCGTCCAGAGCCGCATTCTAATTAGGGTGCTAATCGACAGATTGCATGGGACTTTTACAAAGAGGTGGTCGAGTTGCGGCCAGAGTGGGCTGAAGTAAAACAGGTTGCAGAAGGTGAAAGCCTAGATGGGTTGAGCGAGAAGGCTGCCAAGGAAGTAAAGCCCATGGAGCGCATCAAGCTCATAATGACCCGCGGGCAAAATGATGAGGAAGCGCTTTACGATATGTTGGGCACGGCTGAGTATCGCAAGGAGTTGGATACCCAATTTAAGAAGGCTGAAAGCAACTTTCGTATAGCGGTTGTGGTCGACATGTGGCTCACCGGCTTCGATGTGCCATTCCTCGATACCATCTATATCGATAAGCCGATTCAGCGCCATAATCTTATTCAAACCATATCTCGAGTCAACCGCAAATTCGAGGGCAAGAACAAAGGCTTGGTGGTTGACTACATCGGTATCAAGAAACAAATGAACCTGGCCCTGGCTCACTATTCCAAGGGTGATCAAGACAACTTCGAAGATATTGAGCGATCGCTCATTGTTGTCCGAGACAACCTTGATGTGCTGTCGAAAATGTTCCACCAATTCGATGATCCAGATTACTTTAACGGAGATCCCGTACAGCAACTTAACTGCTTGAAGCGTGGTGCTGAATTCGCACAACAGTCTGAGAAGCATGAACGGCGCTTCATGGGCATCGTGAAACGCTTAAAATCGGCTTACGATATCTGCTCCGGTAGCGAAGAGCTGTCGCAGGAAGAGCGAGACAGAGCCCACTTCTACTTCGCCATTAAGTCAGTGATATTCAAACTCACGAAAGGCAATGCACCCGACGTTGACCAAATGAACGCGCGAGTGCGTGACATGATTGCTGAAGCAATTGAGTCAGATGGCGTAGAAGAGATTTTTAAACTAAGCGAGGATACGGCCGGTGAAATCGATTTATTCAGTGATGATTATCTGGCTAAGATTGACAAGATCAAGTTGCCGAACACAAAGATCAAACTGCTTCAACAGTTGCTTGCCAAAGCCATCAGTGAGTTTCAGAAAACCAATAAAGCAAAAGGGGTTGAATTCACAAAGAAGATGCAAGCATTGGTGTCGCAATACAATGAGCGAGACGAAGAAAGTGTCATGGTGTCTGACCTGTTGGATGAGTTGGCAGGCAAAATGACTGATCTTGTTCGTGAAGTGGCAGACGAGCGAGGTTCTTACCATGCGCTCGGCATCGATGAGCAAGAAAAAGCGTTTTACGACATTCTGCTTTCGCTCACCGTAAAGTACGATTTTACGTACCCGCATGAAAAATTGATTGCGCTTGCCAAGGAAGTTAAAACACTGGTCGATGACAAAGCTAAGTATACGGATTGGAATTATCGTGAAGATATCAAAGCGGAGCTGAAAGCAGATCTAATCGTTAAACTCGCTGAACACGGGTATCCGCCAGTAGAGAGGGATGAAGTCTATAAGGAGATTTTTGAGCAAGCGGAAAATTTTCGGAAATATCGATAATATCGACGAAAAAGAGGAGAATTATACCTAATATAGGTACGTATAAACCTAAAAAAGGTATGATATGTGCAATTATTAACCTATTTGAGTTGTCATCATGACCGAACACTCCTTAGCGGACTCACTCTTCACTGCAACCAAGCAAGCTGTGCTTGGTGTTTTGTTCGGTCATCCGGAGCAAAGCTATCATTTGGCTGAGATTATCAAGCGCTCCAATAAAGGCACAGGCGGAGTTCAGAAGGAGTTGGAAAAACTCACGAACAGTGGTTTAGTTAAAACTTGGCGTGTGGGGAACCAGCGACATTACCAAGCTGATGAAAACTCGATACTCTTCCATGAATTAACGGGTATCGTGTTGAAAACGGTTGGCCTTCGCATTCCAGTTAAGAATGCACTTGATATACTGGAACCGGAGATTCAGCTGGCGTTTATATATGGATCAGTTGCAAACTCAACAGACCGGTCCAGTAGCGATGTTGATTTATTTGTTGTTACAGATTCTGTGGAGTTGGAGCAAATATATGAAGCACTCCAACCAGTAGAACAGCTGCTGGGTCGAACAGTAAACCCCACGATTTACAAAAAGGATGAGTTCGACAAGATGCGAAAGTTAAAAAAAGGATTTTTATGGAAAGTATTACAGCGGCCAATTATCGAGATTTTGGGCTCTGTACATGAGTCGTGAGCATCTAATGAACCTGATTAAAACAGGGGATTTAGTTGCTGAGGATGCTGACGAAGATGAGATTGACTCACTGATTGATTCGGCCACAAATAAGCTAAGGGATGCCGAGCTTCAAGGACTTTCCATTTATTCGCAGTTTGGGTTGGCGTACGATGCATGTTATGCGTTTTCACTTGCTGCTATGCGAAAGCATGGCTATCGAGCCAAAAACAGATACATGGTTTTTCAGTGCCTGTCTCACACCACCGATTTGGATTCTGCGCAAATTCGCGTACTTTCCGATGCACATAACAAACGTAATCGTTCAGCTTATGAAGGTGGATATGTTCCTGACGAAGCAACAGTCCGTGCTGTTGTTAGAGTTGGCAAGCTATTGAGTGCGAGTATTGAATAAGAGACTGGCTGTACTGCGCAACGCTCCGCGTTGCTTGTCAAACCCCGGGGTTCGCCTCCCCCTAAACGAAAAAGGCCTCGCGATTAGCGAGGCCTTTTAGTTTGGTGGAGAAGGGGGGAATTGAACCCCCGTCCGAAAGCACTCCGCCGTCGGTACTACATGCTTAGTTTCGTCATTAGCTTTAGCCACTCAATGCAGGACGAGCACCATAAAGAGCAGCGAGCACATTATTTATTTAGCTGTCCGGTGTAAGTGCGACCCTTCTAGCGATCCTGCGGCTGTTGCCCCCGGTCCGAGTCACAGGCAAAACGAACTCGGGGTAGAACTACAAAACTAAACTAAAAGTCTAATTATGCAGCCAATGCGTAGTTGTCATCGTTGGCAACTATAAGTTTTCAGCTGGATTTACGAGGTAATCTGAGCCTCGGCATGCACCTAAGGGTTCGCCACTCCCGTCGAAACCATGTCTTCCCCGGGAAAGTTTTAAAACGCCTTTAAGCATTATGGGTTCAGTTGGGCGAAAATTCAATGTATTACGTGGTGTATTTGATGTCGCGCACGGTTTAATACCGTAATTCCGTGGAACAACCACCTGTTTGCGTGCACCAAATGGATGCGTTGGCTGAGGCGTTAGCCGTAATGTCCAAACTAAAACCGTTATCCTTCATAGGTCAAAACTGATATGAAACAATGTTTTGATTCATGACAGAGAGTTTATAAGCTGCCGCGACAACGTTACCAACAACCACAATAATCAAGTCAGATCTCTTAAAAACAAGTCGATTTGCAAATAACTGTTGCAGCAGCACAGACTAACTTGTGACTAATTGTGCCAAGCGCAAATTAAGGGTGCTAATTTGTACGCAGTGTATATACTTATTGTTCGTTCTAACATCGGTATAAATAATTAACATGAAACGCATAACTTTTTTAAAGCACGCTAGTGCTGCTGTGATGGTTAGTGCTCTCACCGTCGGCAACGTTAACGCTCAAGATGGTAGCAGTCTGTTGCAAGGTTGGAGCGGTACAGCATCTTTAGGTGCAAGCACTGCGTCAGGTAACTCTGAAGCCAGCAACATTAACGCGTCTATTCGTCTTGGTAAAACATCTGGCCTATGGGAACACCTTGTGTTCGGCACTATGTTCAAAGGCACATCAGCCATTTTGGTTCAAAAGCGAGATGAAGCTGGTGAGCTGGAATTTGATGATGCAGGGTTCCCGGTACGCGAAATCATTAAAGGCGACAACTCAGATCGCATTGCAGTGGGCTATCAGCCACGTTACTACTGGCGTCCAAAAACGTATTTCTTCGGTATCCTGGATTACGAACAGGACAAACCTGCAAACATCAAGCTAGGCTCTCGCCAAATCATTGGTGTTGGTCATAAGTTTTTCTCGAACGAATTCGGTTTTCTCTCGGGTGAACTGGGTATAGGTAATAAAAACACAGAAGTTGTTTTTGGCGACGACGTTGACGGTGGTATCGGCTATTTAGGTCTGAACTACCTGAACCGCATCAACGAGAACGTTACCTTCAACGCAGACATGCGTGCAGACTTCGGTAGTGATAACACGTTTACCGAAATCGGTTTAGGTGTGGCGTTCAAACTGTCTCAGAAGATGGCTCTGAAAGTGGCTCACTTCACGCGTGGCAACAGCGATATCACTAACCCAACGCTGGGCTCGCTTTCTTCATCTAGCGATAGCGTTACCAACATCAACTTGGTTATCGATATTTAAGAAAGTGGTTCATTTAGTCGGGTAATTGCTCGATTGCTGTACGAACGCTGGCACTCGCAAGGTGCCGGCGTTTTTTTGGGTCAATTTTTCTGTCACCGGCTACCTAATCCAGTATTATAGGGCGCTTTGGAAAAGCTGCGTTTGTCAGCCGTTATCTAGAGACCCAAAATGCTTTGCCTAACCGGCGCGAAAGCGCAATCGGATTTCCGTCGCCTCCGTTTACTGGAGCAAGTGCGCGCCTTATATCCATCCGTCTCGGATATCCATAGCCGCTATCATTATTTCCTTGATCTGCGGTCCAACATCGACCGCACTGACATCGATCCAACTCAGATCGATGAATTGACACGGGAACGGCTTGCTTCGTTGCTCGACGTTGATTTAAGTGATCAAGAAGTAGACACCTCCACGCCCGCAATATGGGTGTTACCGCGCACGGGTACCGTGTCACCGTGGTCGTCTAAAGCCACCGACATTACGCACAATTGCGGCATCAGCGGCATCGCGAGGGTAGAGCGAGCCATTCGTTACAGTATTGTGGGCTTGAGCGCCGATGCTCTGAACGATACCGCTTTACTCGCGTTGTTGCACGATCGCATGACGGAGTCGGTGTCAGTGACCACGCCTGAAGCCGACTCAGTGTTCCTGCAACAGCAACCGGAAGCGCTGCAAAGAATCGATATTTTGGCCGGTGGCAAACAAGCCTTAGTCGATGCCAATCAGCAGTTGGGACTGGCATTGTCGCCCGATGAAATCGACTACCTGGTCAGCAATTTTCAAAAGCTGAACCGCAACCCGTCAGATGCCGAACTCATGATGTTCGCACAAGCCAATTCTGAACATTGTCGGCACAAAATATTCAACGCCAATTGGCACATCGATGGCGTGAAGCAAGAACACTCGTTATTCGGCATGATACGACACACGCATGCTGTGTCACCCGATGGGGTGCTGTCGGCGTATCACGACAATGCGGCGGTAATCCAAGGCTATGAAGCGAGACGATGGTTGCCCCAAGAAGATAACCAGTATGCACATCAACTTGAGCCGGTCCACATTCAAATAAAAGTTGAAACGCATAATCATCCTACTGCTATATCTCCATTTCCGGGTGCTGCCACGGGTTCCGGCGGTGAAATAAGAGACGAAGGCGCTACCGGTAACGGGTCAAAGCCCAAGTCAGGTTTGTGTGGTTTCAGCGTATCTAATTTGGACATTCCGTCGCTTGGTCAACCTTGGGAAGAGGCGGTTGGCAAACCCGATCGCATTGCCAGTGCGCTCGATATTATGTTGGAAGGTCCAATTGGTGCGGCGGCGTTTAATAACGAATTCGGCCGACCTAACTTGGGAGGATATTTCCGTACTTATTGTCAATCAGTCAATTTTGGCGAATCCACTGAAGTCCGTGGGTACCATAAACCTATTATGTTGGCTGGCGGCTTGGGCAATATCCGCGAAGGCAATATCGATAAAAAGCCAGTACCTGCTGACACTGCCATTGTTGTGATTGGTGGTCCGGCTATGCAAATTGGCTTGGGGGGTGGCGCAGCATCCTCTGTTGCCAGTGGTCAAAGCGATGCTGAACTCGATTTTGCATCGGTACAGCGCGGCAATCCGGAAATGCAGCGTCGGTGCCAGGAAGTGATCGATCGGTGTATTGCGCTTGGTGATGCAAGCCCCATTCTTTCTATGCATGATGTCGGTGCCGGCGGTTTGTCTAATGCATTGCCGGAGCTGGTAAACGATGCGGGTATGGGCGGCCACTTCGATTTAAGAGCCATACCCAATGATGAACCCGGGATGTCGCCCAAAGCCATCTGGAGTAATGAAGCGCAGGAACGTTATGTACTTGCAGTGGATAAGGTGCGTTTATCAGCGTTTGAAGCACTGTGCGAACGCGAACGGTGTTTGTACGCTGTCGTGGGTACCGCTACAAGCGAGCCTCAGCTAACGGTTATTGATGAGCACTTTAACGATAACCCGGTTGATATGCCAATGGATGTGTTGCTGGGTAAACCACCTAAGTTATCCATTGAAGCCAAGCGCCGCGACTTCTGTAAAACGCCCATAGATACCGCATCCATCAGCGTCGAGGAAGCGGCGAATCGCTTGCTGCAACTGCCGTGTATTGCATCGAAGAACTTTCTGATCACTATTGGTGATCGATCGGTGACGGGGCAAATAGTTCGCGATCAGCTTGTTGGCCCATGGCAAATGCCAGTTGCAGATGTTGCAGTGACAGCGGCGGATTATCAAGGCTATACGGGTGAAGCCATGGCCATGGGAGAACGTACGCCGGTTGCGCTGATTAACCCGGCAGCCTCAGCTCGATTGGCTGTGGGTGAGGCGATAACGAATATTGCCGCGTCCAACATAGGTGAGATTAGCAACATCAAGTTATCCGCTAACTGGATGGCAGCAGCTGGGCACCCAGGTGAAGATGCGGGCCTATACGATGCAGTGCAAGCAGTTGGTTTAGAACTGGCTCCCGAGCTTGGTATTGCCATACCGGTTGGAAAAGATTCCTTATCAATGAAAACGGGCTGGCAGGAAAACGGCGAGCAACGTACCGTTACGTCGCCTATGTCACTGGTTGTCACCGCGTTCGCACCGGTAAAGGATGTGCGAAAAACCGTTACGCCGCAATTGCGCACCGATGCTGGCGACACCGACTTGTTTTTTATTGATTTGGGCGCGGGCGCGAATCGTTTAGGCGGTTCGTGTTTAGCGCAAGTGTTTAATCAAGTGGGTGATCAAGCAGCTGATGTTGATTCCAGCGCGCATTTACACGGTTTATACAGTAGCGTGCAAAGCTTAATTGAGCAAAATAAGCTGCTTGCTTATCATGATCGGTCCGATGGCGGCCTATTCGTGACCTTAGCCGAGATGGCGTTTGCCGGTAACGTTGGTGTTAAAGCCCAGCTGCAAAGCTTACCGAAAGACACGCTTGCAACATTATTTAATGAAGAGCTGGGTGCGGTTATTCAAACACGCACATCTGATTACGCAGAGGTATTGGCTTGCTTTGAAATGGCTGGACTGGGCGATTGCGTACATGCCATTGGTTCGCTATGCGACACACCCGATCTTGAGTTCTGGCGCGGAACCGAGTTGCTTTATTCGCAACCGGTGGTTGATTTACGCGTGAAATGGTGGCAAACCAGTTATCACATGCAAACGCTACGCGATAACCCGGAGTGTGCAAGGCAAGAACTTGAATTAATATCAGAAGCAGACAATCCCGGGATCTCACCAACGCTAACGTTTGATCCAAACCACTCCTTAATTTCCGCGCCATTACTGAGCAAGCGGCCGCGTGTGGCCATACTCAGAGAGCAGGGTGTGAACAGCCACATGGAAATGGCAGCTGCATTTTACACAGCTGGTTTCGACGCAATCGATGTGCACATGTCCGATCTGCATTCAGGTCGCTTTTCGCTTAACAATGTGCAAGGACTCGCAGCCTGCGGCGGTTTTTCCTACGGCGATGTATTGGGTGCAGGTGGTGGTTGGGCAAAGTCCATTTTGTTCAGCGATAAGTTATTGGCCGAGTTTCAGTCCTTCTTTGATCGGCCCGATACGTTCACCTTGGGTGTGTGTAATGGCTGTCAAATGTTGTCTTATTTGCGCGACATTATCCCTGGTGCACAGCAGTGGCCAGCGTTTCTACGCAACACCAGTGAGCAGTATGAAGCGCGCGTGGCAACGGTAGAAATTTTTAAATCACCATCGCTGTTCTTTACTGATATGGCCGGCTCAAGATTGCCGATTGCTGTTGCACATGGTGAAGGGCGGGCCGTGTTTGACTCCGATACTCAGCTAAGCACTGCACAAGTGACCATGGCGTATGTCGATAATAGCGGCAATATCACTGAGCAGTATCCACTAAACCCGAACGGCTCAATACACGGTGTAACCGGATTATGCAGCGACGACGGGCGCGCCACTATTATGATGCCGCACCCCGAGCGGGTTTTTCGTACGGTGAATAACTCCTGGCATCCACCATCGTGGGGCGAAAGCGGACCGTGGCTGCGTATGTTTGAAAATGCGCGCGTATGGCTTGGTTAAACAGCACGTTGAATCAACGCAGGCTGCGCTTTCATTTGTTATCAGGCGATATTCAAATGTTCAACAATCGCATTAATTTCCAGCTGCTGATCGGTAGCTTCCTGACTGGCCGCCCGTAACCATTCTATAGTTTCAACAACGGTGGCAGTACTGGTGTTGCCCGAACTGATATGCTGCTCAATAGTTGCTTGTGTAGCGCCCACATGAATTTCGGTTAATACATCCTCTTGCGATTTACCTGAAAACTGTGCCAACACCATTGCAGGTGTTTTGGTTGCAGCATGTTTCATGTCGCCGAACTGCTTGGACCAGTTAATGAGTCTGGTTCGTAGTGACTCAGCGTGACCCAATAGCTCGATTGCAGGCACGTTCTGCCATTCACTACCACTGATGGCCAGCAATTTTCGCAACGATTCTGCCGCTTGCTGCAACAGTTCCAATTCGTTTATGTAGGTGGTTTTGAACGACTGCCATTCCTGTAAAACGACTGCTGCAATGTTTTCAGATTCTAATACTTCGCTAATTTCCTGCGCATATTCCAGCGCATTTGTTAGTTCAACCCAGTTGGTGCGCAATCCTCTGTATCCCGGACCTAATGCCAAGCGGTATTCCACGTTGTTAACGAAAAGCTCACGAAAGCGCAATACCTTGGCAAGCTTGCCCAGCAGTTGTCGGTGTTCAGTGGTCAAGTTTGTTGGCTTCTCGATACTGAATTCCATGAATTGGCGTCGGGCGCTAAAGTAATCTGCATCGATGATGTCTGGCCCTTGATCAAACGTGCCGCCCAACTCTTCGATCAGACTCAGCAACTGTTTTTTTGCAGGCACTTTATCTAAATCGAATGTTTCTTGTAGTGCGCTGAGTTCGTCTTCAATCAGCGCAGCTTGGTGGCGGGCCCGCTGCAGCAATGCTGGGGTAGCCGAGAAGCATAAGTCGCCATGTTTATAGTTTTCAATTAAGTTTGGCGCTTTGTCGATCAACTCAATAGCGCCAGCCAGTCGAATGATATGACGAGCACCAATCATTTCATCCTGAATAATGGTTCTGATCAAATCAGATTGTAGCGCCCGGTTTACTTCGTTGATCCAGCCAGAAATCAACTCCGGTAAGTTTGAGAGCTGTTGGAACTCCACTCGACTCAATCCGTGTTCACTGAGTTGGGTGGAGTATTCGCGTAGCAAGGATATTTCATCACTCCCGCCAGTGCTGAGAGTCGACACTGTTGGATTGATAGCGGAATAATCTTTGAGTAAATTCAGCACGCTATGCAGTTGCTGCAGGTTTTTATTGTCGGTAATAGCCTTAGCTAAGGTGGTATCAAAGTTCTGCGGTAAATCGGGCAGGGTAATGGCCTTAACTGTATGATCGCTTTCAATTGATGGCGGAGCACTGTTGCCCAGTGCGACATCAAATTCGAGTTCAATATCCTGTTTGGCTCTAACGGTTTGCGCGACTTGCGCGAAGAAATCCTGCAATGGTAAATCCGATTCAAATTCGGGTAACTGGATAGAATCCTTTTCAGCGCACCATTGGTATAGCGCAAGATTGATATCGGGTACGTTGCTATCAAGATGGAGTTCGTATTCAGTATCGGATGCTTCCGTATGCGTGTTCGTATTGGGTGCGTTGGCACTGTTGCTGTCGTCATCGTTCGCCGCGTCACCGGAGTGCTCGTTTGTTTTTTTTACGAGTGTGACCGGATAAAATAAAATGGGTGCGCGAAATTCATTGCCGTTGGCTTCGGCTGTTTTCCATCGAAGAAAGCCGGCGGTCAGATACAGGCGTTGTGCGCCAGCTTGTTTGATTAACGCATTATCAACTTGAATTTGTCTACAGATTTCAGGTAGCTCTGAAGGTTGATGCTGGGTTAGTAAATTTGCGCGACTACGCAGGGTGCGTTTTCTTCGCTGATCTCGGGTACTGTTGATGGGGATTGGTGCTGAGGATTCGCTGGGTTGTGTTACACCGGATTGCGCGACCAAATCGAATCGACCATTAGCGCCCGTTAAAATTTCTGCCAGTGCCAATGGTGAGTGCGGCAATAACGCGATATCACCAGCGGTAAAAAACCAGCGCAGGGCGCGGTACCTTGGTGTTTGGTGATCGTATTTGCGCCTGCGTTGTTCAGACCCTGGTTGACTGCCGGATAACACTTCCACAGATTGTTCTTAACCTTTGTTTAAGCGACGCGATAACAGCTCCGCGACTATCAGAGTCAATAACAGGAATCGGGCCAAAGCATGACCAACCGAGCCCTAAATTGCTGTCAGTGTCAAATCAGGGTCAAATTGGACGTCTGAGCAATCCTGAAATGTTGTGCATATACTCTTTATTGGTGATTTTTCACTTTTCAGGCACCATACGGTGTGCGGTTTGCATAACCGAGTAACAGCGAATTTTTTGCAATATTTGCTGTCGTAACACAAGCGATTCACTAAACAGGGCGAGCGGTCATGAAAGATTGGATGAAAATGGGCGGTGTAAAAAGCCACGAAATAACCAACGAGACCGTATTTCGCCGCCGCCGTGCGCTGCTACAAGCGTCTGTTGCTGCCGGATTAACGGGTAGTATTGTGGGCGAGTTACATGCCAAAGCGTTGCCACAACCTATTGTAAAGGGCCCATTCAACGCAACAGATGAAATCACGTCTGAAGAAACGGCCACCAGTTACAACAATTTTTACGAGCTTGGGACTGATAAAGGCGATCCGCTTAAGAACGCCGACAAACTAGTGACCGAGCCGTGGAGTGTGGTTGTGGATGGCGAATGTGATGCACCCGGTAAGTTCACACTAGAAGATATATTGAAGCCACATGCAATTGAAGAGCGCATTTACCGCATGCGCTGTGTTGAAGCCTGGTCAATGGTGATTCCATGGAACGGCTTTGCACTGGGAGATTTATTAAAACGGTTTAAACCGAACTCTAATGCGAAGTATGTGGCTTTCGAAACGGTCGTTGATAACGATTTACCGGGCATGAAAAGTCGGGTTTTAGATTGGCCGTATCGAGAAGGTTTAA
Source organism: uncultured Granulosicoccaceae bacterium (assembly GCA_964390335.1). Taxonomy (GTDB): domain Bacteria; phylum Pseudomonadota; class Gammaproteobacteria; order Granulosicoccales; family Granulosicoccaceae; genus Granulosicoccus. Next base: position 77,967 of record CAYMHU010000007.1, read on the forward strand.
GAATCGATGAAGCGATGCACCCGTTAACCATGATGGTCATGGGTATGTATGGAAACGTGATTCCTAATCAGAATGGTGCGCCTTTGCGATTGGTTGTACCGTGGAAGTATGGCTACAAGAGTATTAAGTCGATAGTCCGAATTAGCTTTATGGAAAATCAACCTCCAACCAGTTGGAATATGTCGGCGCCACACGAATATGGTTTCTACAGTAACGTTAATCCGGATGTGAATCATCCGCGATGGAGCCAAGCTAAAGAGCGTCGTTTGGCCGGTGAAACAAGTGGGTTAGCGGCGTTGTTTTCCCCTAAAATAGAAACTCAATTTCTTAATGGTTACGCTGAGGAAGTTGCTCCGTTATATGCTGATATGGACTTAGCGAAGTACTTCTGATTTTCAGTATGATGTGCTGCACATAACCCGTTTGTCACGAAACCTAGAGAGCTAATTTGACTCTATTGGGTTATGAATACGCAATCAGCAACTTTAAATACATCAACGACGCGTAAAGCCAGTGCAAATCGAATGAGCCCTGCTGCAATGATAAAGCCGCTGGTTTTTGTGTTGTTACTGACTCCGTTTCTGTGGCTGGTGTATGCGTTGTTCACCGCACAGTTAGGCCAAAATCCTATAGAAGCCATCACCGATTTCACGGGCGAATGGGCCTTCCGAATTTTGTTGCTGAGTCTGGCCATGACGCCACTGCGTCAACTATTAAAACGACCGTGGCCGACTCGTTACCGGCGCATGATAGGTTTGTATGCGTTTTTCTATGTGTGCCTGCATTTTCTAACTTACCTTGTGCTCGATAATCAGTTGGATATGTCGATTATTATTAGCGATATCCTTGATCGACCCTACATAACAGCCGGTACAGTCGGCTTGTTAATCATGATCCCGTTAGCGCTAACGTCAACGAAAGGCATGATGAAAAGGCTAGGTAAGCGCTGGAAATCGCTGCATCAGTGGGTATACCTTGCCGGTGCTGCGGCGAGTTTGCATTATATCTGGCTAGCAAAAGGTGATCGGCTTGAACCGTTTGTCTACTTAGCTGTGTTCCTATTATTAATGGTGCCGCGATTTAAAAAGTGGCTCGCACGCTAAGCTAAAAAGCAGATAAAACGAAAATATAACGAAGCGCTGCAGTCATATTCGATAATGACTGCAGGGCTGTTAGGGACTTTAATTAAAGGTAGATATGTTGCGATTGCCTAGGCTGAAAGTAGGCTTGCAACCGTATCGCGCTCTTCACGCAACTCAGTTTGGCTGGCCATCATTTTTTCTTTAATGAAGTCACCTACGTCTAAATCGTTAATGATGGTGTAATCGCCGTCTTTACATTGCACTGGGAAAGAGTAGATTAACCCTTCGTCAATGCCATAGCTGCCATCACTTGGTACAGCCATGCTGACCCAATCATCGGATGGTGTTCCTTGCACCCAGCTTGCCATGTGATCAATTACGCCGTTGGCTGCTGAGGCGGCACTTGAGCTGCCGCGTGCATCGATAACTGCCGCGCCGCGTTTTGCAACAGTTGGAATAAATTCTTCACGCGCCCAGGTTTGATCCACGACGTCACTGGCTGCTTTGTCTTTGATCGATGCGTAAGTGATGTCCGGTACTTGAGTGGTGGAGTGATTACCCCATATCACCATTTGGCGAATATCGGCAATGCGGGCACCGGCTTTTGCAGCCAGCTGCGAAATTGCGCGGTTATGATCGAGTCGAGTTAGCGCGGTGATATTGCGTGGATTCATGTTTGGCGCATTGGCCTTTAATATGTAGGCGTTGGTGTTTGCCGGATTACCCACAACACACACTTTACAATCAGGGTTACCGACTTCATTGAGTACCTTGCCTAAGGTGCTGAAGATTTTGCCGTTGTCGGTAATTAAATCGCTACGCTCCATACCCGGGCCACGAGGCTTGGCGCCAACGAATAGCGCAGCGTCAACCTTGTTTAAAGCCACTTTAGGATCGTCAGTGCAGACCACATCATTCAGCAATGGAAATGCACAATCATCCAATTCCATTTTCACCGCTTCCAGCAATCCGAGAGCAGGGGTTATTTCAAGTAAGTGCAGGCTAACAGGTTGATCGGGGCCATAAATTTCGCCCGCCGCAATTCGAAACAGCATGGAATAGCAAATTTGTCCAGCAGCACCAGTGACGGCAATACGTTTTGGCTGTGTCATTACTGAAAATCCTCGTATACTTAGCTAGTTATTGGATGATTTAAGAATCTTGCGCGATAATATCACACGCCTTATGTCGGCCCCAGAACAGCTGTACTTGCGTACAACACTAACGAAGTCCCTTGGAGAAACACCATGCGATGCCCATTTTGTGGGGCTATAGACACTCGAGTCGTCGATTCTCGACTCGTTGGCGACAGCGATCAGGTTAGACGACGTCGAGAGTGCACTGAATGCGAAGAGCGTTTCACGACCTACGAATCCGCTGAGCTGAACCTGCCGCGCGTGGTTAAATCGCGAGGTAACCACGAGCCCTTTTCCGATGCCAAATTGCAGGCCGGTTTTCTAAAAGCGCTGGAAAAACGTCCCGTTAGTGTAGAGCTGATTGATGAAGCAGTGGCCAGGGTCAGACATCGCTGCCTGGTGGCGGGTGAGCGCGAAATCGACGCCCGGCAAATCGGAGGATGGGTCATGGAAGAACTGCAACAGCTTGATCAGGTTGGCTATATTCGGTTCGCGTCGGTGTACAGGGCCTTCGAGGACGTAGCGGCCTTTCGCGAAGTGATTGAGAAACTGGAACAAACACCGGACGCTAAACTCACGGCTAATCAATTATCACTGTTAAAAGACGATGACTAGGCTGCGAAAAGCTGCGATGCGTGGCAGACTAGCTGCATAATTCAACCAACGGAAATCGATCGCTTTGTCTACTATTGTTGTGGCCCGCAAGGGCAGTACGGCTTGCATAGCCGCCGATACGTTAACGACTTTTGGCGATATTCGGCTCAATGCTACGCTGGATAAAAACCACTCCAAAATTCAGACTTTCGGCAAAACGCACATGGGCATTGTGGGCAGTGCGGCGCACACCCTGGTTGCCGAACGCGCATTCAATGACAAAGACCTCAATGCCGACTTCTCTACGCGGGATGCCACATTCGATACACTGCTCAGGTTGCACCCTATTTTGAAAGAAAAATATTTCCTGAACAGCAAGGATGCGGATGATGATCCGTACGAAACCAGCCAGATTGATGCGGTTTATATCAATAAAAACGGCATTTTTGGCCTGTACGCACTGCGCGAAGTTTACGAGTACGAGCGCTACTGGGCGGCGGGGTCCGGTGCGTGTTACGCCATGGGCGCGATGCATGCGGTGTACGACAAGTACAAATCGGCCAAAGACATCGCCAAAGCGGGCGTGGAGGCCGGTGCGCAATTTGATACCGCATCCCAATTGCCGCTCACATTCGAAACCGTGAAACTGGCCTAGAAGCCGCGATTTGACGCCACTCCGGTGGTGAAACAGGCTACAATGGGCGGTTATCTTAAATCGAATATTGGAGCCCCCGAAATGGCCGTTGAAACTACGCTGTCAATTATCAAACCAGACGCTGTCGCAAAGAACGTCATTGGCGAAATTTACGCCATGTTTGAAAAGGCAGGTTTGCAGGTAGTTGCTGCAAAAATGATTCACCTGACTGAAGAGCAAGCTGGCGCATTTTACGCTGTGCACAAGGAACGTCCTTTTTACAATGATCTGGTTGCGTTCATGACTTCAGGTCCGGTCATGGTTCAAGCGCTGCAAGGTGAAAACGCGATATCGTTGCATCG